>QUDE01000018.1 GCA_003477405.1 Ruminococcaceae bacterium AM07-15 | reverse complement strand
TACTGACCCCTATGGGGTCTGAGCAAACCACTAGTTTACTAGTGGTTATGATTCCACACAGGAGGTTTTCAGATGAATCATGCGGAACGATACGAATACCTGGTCAACAAGATGGCTGCCATACGTTGGAGGGGCAGTGATTTGGATGCTTCCTACCATGCCGCCCTTTTCCTGATGGCTTCCCATCCGGCTCTCTTTCAGAAGATGGATCGCTACCTCTGCCCGGAGGGAATCGACTTTACCAAGATGATGCGGAAAGAGGAGTTTGAATATGACTGGATGAAGATTACGGCGGATGCCGCCCGCAACCTCTTTTCCTGGAACAGCAAGTGTGCTGCTACTCCTTTTGAGATTTCGCGGATGCCTGCCCCGGCAATTCGGGCGCTCTTTACGGCCTGCTTCATCGCCAATGGGGACTACATGGTATCTGTCCGGGAAAATGACAAAGGAGAAAAGGTGTTTGAAATTGACGACAGCGCCGGTAAACGGCGGGAGGCGTTCAATCTGCAAATGGAGCAGATGATGGAAGCCCCCGGTATGGAACCGGACTGATTATGGAGGTGATTTTTTGGCTGTTGATCCGTTGACTGCAAAAATTTTGGCAAAGGTAGCTATGCAGGCAGCTACCGACTCTGAGAGCCGGAAAAGAATCCTGTTTATGATCCTGGCCCCGGTTCTGGGGCTTTTGCTTTTGATTGCCTTCATCCTGTACCTCATTACCAGCCCCTTTTCCGTGCTGTCCCAATGGTTGATTGGTGATGAGGTAAACGTGGTAGAGGATTTTCAGAAGCAATATGGTTACAACCAGCAGCTCGGCATTTATGAGAAAGACTATA
This sequence comes from Ruminococcaceae bacterium AM07-15, assembly GCA_003477405.1. Lineage (GTDB taxonomy): Bacteria > Bacillota > Clostridia > Oscillospirales > Butyricicoccaceae > Pseudobutyricicoccus. The sequence continues at coordinate 52,432 of QUDE01000018.1, read as the reverse complement.
TAGACGGTAGTGGTCAGAGCTATGAGGGCGTCATCTTTACGGATGGGGCAACCGAAGTTGTCTACTACAATCAGTTGGATGAGCGTTGGGCCGATCTTCCGTATGGAACCGATAATATCGGCGGTTATGGATGTGGCCCGACCTCTATGGCGATTGTGGTATCCAGCCTGACAGACCAGACCGTTGATCCCCCCACAATGGCAGAATGGGCGTATCAGAACGGCTATTGGTGTTCCGGCAACGGGTCCTATCACTCGTTGATACCGGGGGCTGCGGAGGGCTTTGGGCTTCAATGGGAAAGCATCAGCACCGATGACCCGCAGGCCGTGGTGGATGCTTTGGCATCCGGGAAATTGATTGTGGCACTCATGTCAAAAGGCCACTTCACATCCAGCGGTCACTTTATGGTGCTGCGTGGAGTGACCTCTGAAGGAAAAATCCTGGTGGCCGATCCTGCCAGTAAAAAACGAAGCGAACAGGAATGGGATATATCAATCATTCTGGATGAGGCCAGAAAGGGCGCCGCAGCAGGCGGTCCCCTGTGGGCGATCTACTAAAGGGGTGCGATATGAATAACCGAAACAAGCTGATTGAACTGTTTATCTACATCGTGATCGTAGTGGTGGGCATCGTCCTCTTGCTGACCGGCGGGGCGGATGACAAAACCAGTGCTGAAAATATGGGAGGTGAATCCTATGCTGTTGTACTTGACGAGTAACCAGAAAAGCAACCTGATTGACCCCGCTGTGCGGAATATGACTCTGCCCGCCAAGAAACTGGTCGGCCGGTTCAGCCTGAAAAGTTTCGTTACAAAAGATATGCGCAATTATGCCAACGCCAAATTCTTTGTGGTGGATGCGGCGTGTATCGAGGAAAGCGGCAATGATTTCACCCTTGCCCTGCAATCCTTTCAGATGATGTTCTCCGCCCGGATTATCGTCATCCTCTCCGGCTGCGAAGATGTGAACGGCGAGGTACAGCGGCTACTGTCCATCGGCGTTGTGAATCTGGTTACGGGTGAAACGATGGAGGACGCCCTGGACGAACTGGCAGAAGCACTTTCCGAAGATGGGATGCAGCGGTATGTGGTAAAGGCTCCCGTCTACGAACAGCCAGTTACTCAGCGTGAGAAAACCCCGGAGCCGGATGAAATTATTCCGTACCGCTGGAACGCCCGGAATATCCGTATTGCTGTGGCCGGTTCGCAGCGCAGGAGCGGCGTGACAGTGACGGCCTTTAACCTGGCATCTTGGCTGGCGGCCAGAGGTGCGGAGGTGGCGTATATCGAAGTCAATCAGAACCGCCACCTGCAGCTCCTGTTGAACATCTACGAGGCGGCGCCGGATGGGGAGCATTACACCATTGATGGGATCGACTGCTACCTGACCAACGAGCCGGATAAGGCGTATCAGTTTATCATCTATGACTGCGGCGCAATGCAGACGCCTACTTCTATTTTCCGTGACGCAGATCACCGGCTCCTGTGCGGGAGTGTCCTGCCCTATGAGATTCCGGTGTTCCATAAGGCGTTGTCCGAGTGCGGTTCGTTGGAAGTGCGCCCGGTAGCAATCTGTGTGCCGCAGGAAATTCAGGAATACTGTATGGAACTCTTTGGGGAAGATGTGCAGATTGCGGCGGCATCCCACGACCTGTTTGCGAAGCGGGCCAACGGGCAGATCTACCGGCCGCTGGTAGAGAAGTATATTGCAGGAGAAAAGCGCCTGTAACAGCAAGACATGATTGGGAGGATTGGAATATGGCAAAGTTTGAGTATATGGAGCGGGCATTTTCTTCTGAACTGAAGCCCAGAGCGCGGCTTGTGCTGCAAGTCCTGGTTCTGCATTGCAACAAAGAGGGCGAGTGCTTCCCCTCTATCAAGACCATAGCCGCCAAGTGCGGCTATGGGGTGTCCACCGTAAAGCGGGCGCTGGATGAGCTGGTGAAGGCGGGATATATCGTCAAGCAGGCCCGGTTTGACGAGCGTAAGAACGGCGGCCAGACCAGCAACCTCTATACCCTATGCTCTGACTTGCCCTGCCCTGACGAGCCGGAAAGTGTCCCTGTGCCGGAAGATGATGCGTCTGATGAATCCCCGGCAGTGCAGCCGGAAAGCGCTCCCAAGGACGCCGAAGCTCCGTCTGAACAGCAGAAAGACAAGATGCTTCACATTGTGCTTGCCCAAGCCCACCAGAACGAAATTACTTTGAGAGAAAAAATTTGCAGGTTTGTTTCGATTTATCCGTGGAGGGTTGCATTTGGCATTTCTTCTTTGCAGGCAGTAGCTTTTACTTTGATTTTCGGAACTCGTTACACCAATATGTTCCTTAGTTTCTTTGGAGGTTAATAGTATTATGTCGCATTTTCTTGAAGCCCTCAACAGGCCGAGTAATGCTTATCATAAGCGATATAAAGGCATTGCGTGGCTGCTTGTGGCTATAACGACACTGATTGTTACTGTGCTGGATTCGCTTTTGCGAAAGGTAGCAGATACCAGCTTTCAAATCGACGGCCCCCAGCTCTTAAAAACTATTGTGTTAGGTGTCGCAAGCTATTTGCTCATTTGCACGGTAATGTGGCTGGTCTGTAAATGCTTTGGCAGCAAGACCAACGTCCAATCCTATATCCAGACATGGGGGATTTCGTTTTTCCCCAATATCATCTGTTCAATCGTAGTTGCCATTACAGAAGTATTTTTCTATTTGTTCTGGAACAGCACTCTATGGGGAATGGTGTTGAGCGCCATTTTTGTCGGCGTTCTGCTTTGGAAAATCATCCTCTATGTACTATTCCTACGGGAAGTCGCTGGGTTGGCAAAGGCAAGACTATTAGGTGCTTTTGTCGTAATTGCAATCGTGATTGCGGTTATGGCTGCCCTGAATGGCTATGTTGGATTGAAAACACCAATTCTATAATTGCTAACCACGATATATGACCCCATTTGCTGGGCAACGGCAACCGAAAAAAGTTGGCATACAGCAGCTCTTTTGAAATGCCCATACAACCATCGAAGCAGGAGTGGCAAGCCACAGGGAGGGAATTACATGGAAAAAATCATAGTAATTCAGGCTTCCGATCCAGACGGGAGAGTCTTTCGTTCCATCATGGGAGCCTTACAGGGCGAAGATATTCAGATTCTCCATGCTGCTGACCTTGATCCCTCTGCCCTGACTTTGGGAGATATTGAGATATTCCCAGAGCAGCGGCGGGTCACAAAGGCCGGTAAGGAGATCTGCCTAAACTACGGAGAGTTCTCTATCCTTTACTGCATGGCCCGCCGCCCCGGTCATGTGTTCAGCCGGGAGCAGCTCTATAATGCGGCCTGGGGCGAGGACTATGAATTAGGCACCAACACCGTGGACAATACGATCTGGCGCCTACGGAACAAGCTGGAGCCTGACCCCAAGCATCCCACCTACATCAAGACCGTTTTTCGGGTGGGATATAAAATTGAGAAATAGCATACAAAAAACGCCGGACGCGGCGGCCTGCTGGCCCTGCGCCCGGCATTTTCAATATGTTGCCTTCCAACTTTATACTTGCCCAAAGACAAGCTTATATGAGTGTGAAATGAAACTGAGAAGGCAGATAGATTGGAAAGCAAGATTCTACTAATGTGTTGTAGTAGAACCTATTGACATTTCTACACCGTTGTAGTAATATCGAATTATCCAAGGTAGACGTACTTTGGATGAGGAGGAGTTAATTGTGGATCGATCCAAAAAATTATCAGAAACAGAATATGAGATTATGGAAGTGTTGTGGAATTCAGAAGTTCCTATGTCTGCTTCGCAGATATTATCGTACTTTGCCGAACATCGCAACAAGGAATGGAAAGCTCAAACATTAGCAACATTTTTATCCCGTTTAACGCAAAAAGGTTTACTCACTTCCAAAAGAGAAGGTCGTGTGCCTTATTATTGGCCGATTAAAACATGCGAGGAGTACCAGAAAAGCAATGCACAACGGATTTTAGACACATTGTATGGTGGGTCAATCAAAAATTTCTTTGCTGCACTTTATGGTGAATCTCAAATGTCGGAGGAAGACCGAGAGGCACTGAAACAGTGGCTCGATGGGCAACCGTGAGAGGAGGCTGATTGTATGGCCTCAACCTTGCTTAGTACCATTTTGTGTTTGAACCTTGTAGCAAGCGTATCCTACCTTGTGTTTAGGGCATTGGCTTTCGCCGGAAGAAAGCACATCAGCGAAAAGTGGCGCTACAATTGTATCACCATTATTATGTGCCTATATGTAATTCCATTTTACAAGCTGCTGCCTGGATTTCCGCAAGCCTTTACCAACGTTCAACCAATATCAGTTGTCGGAAAAAATATTGTATCTGGAACGAATGTAGTTTCTCCTGAGAACCCTGTGTCTATCTTTACGGAAGCAAGTTCAAATATCATTCAAAATGCTACTCTTAACATCAGTTTCGATTGGCAGAAGTGCGTCTTGGTTATTTGGATTGTTTTTGTAGTTACCTTAGCTACATGGAATGTTCTGGGATTCCTTCGTTTTAGATACCATATCCAGCAAACCCAAGAAGTTTCTCACGCAATGTTACAAGATATTGCGAACGATTGTGCTTCTAAACTTGGGATCAAGAAAAAGGTGGATTTAAGGCTATATACCACAATGCCAAGTCCAATGTTAATTGGATTTTTCACACCAATCATTGTGGTCCCACGGGTTGATTTGCAGCTTGATGACGCACAAATGATATTGGCACATGAGTTAGTGCATTTTAAGCACCATGACTTATGGCGTAAGCTCTTTGCAGTTATTCTCCAAACAGTTTATTGGTTCAACCCTGTTGTGCATCTCATGAAGCGAGAGTTAGATCGTTTGGCAGAAACATCTTGTGATGAGCAAGTTGTCTGTCAAATGAGTCCGGCAGAGCGCAAAAAATATGGGCATCTTCTGATTTCTTACACGACTGTATTTCGTATTCCCAGCAAATCATCTGGAATTGCCTTTGTCTCAACGAGAAAAAGGCTTGAAAGGAGACTATTAACCATGTTGAATTCCAACCAAAAATCCCGCAAGACCGTTGCTATTGCCTTGGCCTGTGCCCTGGGCGCCAGTTGTTTGGCGATGTCTGCGTTTGCGGCCGAACTGCCTTCTTCTATCGATGTGCCCAATGCTGAACTGATGGATGTCGCCGATGTGAAATTGGGCGATGCAGGCGACGCTCACATTGTTGAGTCTGCCAATGGTTTTATGGATCTGTCCACCATGAAGCTGTCCACTGAATCCAATGACGCTGCCAAGATGATTGAGTCCACCACTGGCTTTGCCGATTTGTCCCAGTTTAACCTCTCCACTGACACCGCAGACGGTATGGCATTCTATGAGGGTACTGTGACTGCGAAAGCTGGCGAAGCCGTGCCGTATGCTTCTGGCAGCCTTTCCAGCGGAAAGGGATATGCTTTTGATGCCCAGAATCTGGTCAAGGGTCAGAAAGTAACCATCAATGCAACCTGGACTCCCACCTCTTCTAAGGTCCAGATCGGACTCATCAACAACAAGACCGGCTACGGCCTCGTGAAAACTGTTACCAACGGGTCGGGGTCTGTGTCTTTCGAGATTACTGGTGACTCCAACTTCTCCATCTTTATCGGCAATGTGTCTCCCAGCAGCATTCGCTTTGATGTTTCCTATATTGTGAACTGACAATTTGCTCAGTAGCTGGTTTATGATGCCAAACAACTCAGTCCATTGAGCAAAATGCAAGGCGGGGAAAGATCTTGAAGATCTCTCCCCGCCTTGCTTGATATATATGTATTATCTCTCTTTCCCTTTTGAACAGCACAGGATTGACAGCTCATGGAGGAAATCGTATGAAAGAGATTATAGTCATCCGTACTTCCGATCCAGATGGAAGTGTCTTTCGCTCAATCCTGGGAGCCTTACAGGGAAAAGATGTTCAGATTCTCCATGCTCTTGACCAGGAATCTTCTACCCTGACTCTGGGAGATATTGAAATACTCCCAGAGCAGCGGCGGGTGACGAAGGCCGGTGTGGAGATCTGCCTGAACTATGGGGAGTTCTCCATCCTTTACTGCATGGCCCGCTGCCCTGGTCGTGTATTCAGCCGGGAACAACTCTACAATGCAGCCTGGGGCGAGGACTATGAATTAGGCACCAACACTGTGGACAACACAATCTGGCGCCTACGGAGCAAGCTGGAGCCTGACCCAAAGCACCCCACCTATATCAAGACTGTTTTCCGGGTGGGGTACAAAATTGAGAGATAGCATACAAAAAATACCGGACGCGGCGGCCTGCTGACCCTGAACTCGGCGTTTCCTATCTTATGCCCGGTTGATTTGCAAATAGGCTATAGCCATAGTTTCTTACCGTCCTGATGGCTTCGGTTCCGATTTTACAACGCAGTTTCTATTTCTTGAAGAAGAACACTTATCATGATATAATATTCGTGTTCGGTATAGAAAGAAGTGGTGTCAATGAAAAAACTCAACGAAGTGCGGCTCCATGCAAAGCCAGTGGATTGCGACGTTTGCATGGAGTAAAAATCGTCGCATAATCAATATGCTGGCTTTGCTGCTTGACGATCATCTCAAGGAGGAAGCCTGCATGAAATACATCAATGCAAAAAATCTTCTTCCCGACGCGCTGGTCAAGGAATTGCAAAGCTATATTCAAGGGGGCTATCTTTATGTCCCCGCCGATCAAGCGCAGCAAAAACGATGGGGAGAAGCTTCGGGCTACCGGCAGGAATTGCAGCAACGAAACCGCCAAATCGTAGGAGAGTTTCAGAACGGAACCTCTATGGAGACGTTAGCGGAAAAATATTTCCTGTCCGTATCGGCCATTCGTAAAATCATTTATCAGAAATGAACTAGCAGGGGTTGCAGAAATGCAGCCCCTGCTTTTGTTGATACAGATTGATTCGGTATTGTCTGGTGGATGGAAAAGAGTTCTCATCGGCAGTACGATAAAATAAAAACAACAAATACATCACAGAGAGGAAAAGACCATGTGTACTCGATTTGTCTACCGAGGAAACGATACCATCAACGGCTTTAATTTTGAGATTGACCTTGCCGTATGGGATCACAAAATCATAACAGAAAAAGACCGCTTTTATATCGGCATCCTACGGCCGGATGGGGTACGTCATTCCTATCACGGCGTAAACCGCAACGGAAATGTCGGAACCTTGTTGTATGTTCACGGAAACCCAAAGGGGGCCTATCAGGATTCTAAAGGCTGCATGACAATCGCAGACCTGACAGAACAGTTTGTGCAGGCAAAAATCAGTTTTGACGACGCACTGCAAATCGTGCAGGAACGGAAGATCATCTATGCCCCGGATGCCACCATGCAGGCCATGCTGTCCGACCAGCAAGGGCGTACCCTGATCGTTGAACCGGGTATTGGCTGGCGAGAAGATCAGGGGCGCTACTCGCTGATTACCAATTACTCTGTTCTAGCCCCCGAAAGCACAATGCCCTTTCTTGTGCCGGGAGATGACCGATACGAAAGAGCCGCTCAACTTCTGAACACTTACGGAAATCAGTTTACTGTCAACGATGCGTTTTCTGTACTTCAAGCCGTCCGACAGGAAGGAATCTGGGCCACCAGAGTTTCTTTCGTTTATTCGGTAAACGAACACGCTGTTTACTATATGGAGAACAACCATTTTTCACGGATTGAGAGATATGAGTTCTCATAATTTCGAGAGGAGGAAACATCATGAATCCAGAGAATATTTATCCTCGCACCAACGACCACGAAACCGTTTATCTGAAAAATGTCATTAAAAATCCCAACATCCTTGTCGGGGATTTCACCATGTATAACGACTTCGTCTATGACCCACGTCAGTTTGAGAAAAACAATGTACTGTACCACTATCCGATCAATCATGACAAACTTATCATCGGAAAATTTTGTTCCATCGCCTGCGGTGCAAAGTTTTTGTTCACCAGCGCCAACCATACACAAACATCCTTGTCCACCTACCCGTTCCCAATCTTTTTTGAGGAATGGGGACTGGATGTCCAGAACATAACGAACGCGTGGGATAACAAGGGTGACATCATTATTGGTAATGATGTTTGGATTGGATATGAAGCTGTAATTATGTCTGGTGTAACCATTGGTGACGGTGCGATAATTGCTTCTCGCGCTGTTGTGACAAAGGATGTACCGCCCTATACAATCGTCGGGGGAGTCCCCGCCAAAACTATACGAAAACGTTTTTCAGATGATGATATAGCAGCTTTGCAGAAAATGAAATGGTGGGATTGGCCAATAGAGCAAATTCAAGCACATATTTCAGAAATTCAGACTGGAAAAATTGAAGGACTAAAAAGAAAATATCTATAAATTCTGCCGGGCGACGGCAAACAGAAAAAGCCGTCGTACATCAGCCCTTTTGACACGCCTATGTGCAAAGCGGCGGCTTTGAGCAATCAAGTCCGCCGCTTCTCTTTTGCCCAGAGCAGAATCGGTGGCCTAGGGAGGGAACCACATGAAGGAGATTATAGTCATACGAACTTCTGACCCAGATGGAAGTGTCTTTCGTTCCATCCTGGGTGCCTTACAGGGAAAAGATGTTCAGGCTCTCCATGCTGCTGACCTTGATCCCTCTGCCCTGACTTTGGGAGATATTGAGATATTCCCAGAGCAGCGGCGAGTTACGAAGGCCGGTGTGGAGATCTGCCTGAACTATGGAGAGTTCTCTATCCTTTACTGCATGGCCCGCTGCCCTGGTCGTGTATTTAGCCGGGAGCAACTCTACAATGCGGCTTGGGGCGAGGACTATGAATTAGGCACCAACACCGTGGACAATACGATCTGGCGACTACGGAACAAGCTGGAGCCTGACCCTAAGCATCCTACCTACATCAAGACCGTTTTTCGGGTGGGATATAAAATTGAAAAATAACGCATAGAAAGCGCTGGATGCAGGGCTATGTACCTCTACCGTCTGGCAATCTGTTGTATAGTGATGTATTTGTATCATTCTTATTGACAATGGAAATCAGAAGTGATATATTTATCTCGTCAAGTGACAAATACATCTCTTTATTTGGAGGCAATCCTAATGAAAAGCAACAAGAGAAAACTTGCAATTGTTTGGGGAATAATAGTCCTCATTTTTACCGCAGCATCTTCATGGTACACAATCAAGTTCAATGAGGCCAGATTCATCGTCCCAATGGATTTATCAACCTATTCTTTTCGCTTGCAGGACTTACCTATGATTGTCTCTGGCGTTTTCCTAACGATTTATATTCTCTGCCTTGCTGTACTGCTTGTACGAGCATCCATTATCCAAAGAAGGACAGCCAACACCAAAAACACCTCGCGGAAAGCTAATCCCAGATTAGGGTTTCTTGGCCTTTTGGGGTTTTTGGGATTTCTGGGCTTTTTGACTTATAGCAAAGATAAAACAATTTTCCCCTTTGTTTTCTTCATCTTTTTTGGGTTCTTCGGCTTTTTCTTTGAGGGAAAAATGTCCAACACATTTATGGACGAACGATATAAAGAAAACAAAATGCAAGCCTATTCCATTGCGAATAGAATTGCACTAACAATTATTTTTATCGCAACACTCATTTTGGGCCAAGGCAAACTTGTAGGGAATATGGAATATACCTTTATCGCATATATTATTGTTATTTCTCTTGCTATTGCACTTGACTTGTTTCTTAGCGAGTTCTTGCTTTACCGCTATGACCATGATGATCTGGTAGATGGAAGTGAGGACTAATATGCCGGAGTTTGAGTGCAGATTAAAGAAGTACCGACAGTTGAGCGATATGACTCAAGAACAGTTGGCGCTGAAAGTTGGGGTGCGCCGTGAAACAATTATGCGGCTGGAAAAGGCACAGTATAATCCATCGTTAAAGTTAGCGATTGATATTTCAAGGACCGTAAATGCACCTATTGAAGAAATTTTTGTTTTTAAGTAATCGTATTGTACGAGGGCTATATCAAGACCGTTTTTGGGATGGGATATAGAATCGAGACATAGATACAAAAAGCGCCGGACGCTATGGCTACATTGCCTACGCATCCGACGCTCTTTTTTATTTCCCTACACTAAGGCTACAAATAACAATATTAGCGGGGAGAAAAGATAGAAGTGTCCAAAACCCAAGTATAATTTCGTTATAAGTATTAAAAGAAAAACGAGGAAATTTTACATTTCTCGATGAAGTCCTGATGATTTCTCCAAGATAAACTCTTACTGTGACAGTCTACCCATCCCCTGGGAAAAAGTGAGGTGAGGCCGATGAGGGGCTGCAAAAACAGTATCATACATAATCAGCGCATACGGCGGTCTTTATCTTATGGATAAGGGCCGCCTTTCTTTATGCTATCGACAAATTCCGAGGAAAACCGTCAAGGTTCCCCAAATTTAGAACTTACAATTAAAAATTATCAGCAAAGGCGGCAGCGTAGAACTGCCACATTGATGGAAGAAAGGGGATGATGCTAGCCGCCTGTGTGCCGTCCGCATAGCAGCGGACAAGGAGTAACAGTGCTATGGATCAGAAAATCCGCAGCATTGAGAAGTTGCTTTTTGTCCCATATCAACGACACACGGCTTTCAATGGACAAATTTCAATAGGCGTTGGTCTGCGTTTTTGTGCGCGGGAGTTTTCCCCAAGTGGGGACAAACCCCCGCCTGCCGGTGCTGCCTGCTCTATTGGACTTCTCAATGCACATACCCAGGAAGCGGCTGATTTTGTATTCCGATACAAAGTCGGCCGCTTTCATTTAAGGCTCCCTGAACAAAGAGTTAGGGGGCCGCCACCTCCGATTTGTTTTCCGCAAAAAAACAAATCGGAGGTAACAGAGGTGCAAAATTATCGCAAAAGCGACTATGCGATAAACAAAAACAGCCCAAATATCGTTTATCGCTTTCATAACGAAATCATAGAAATCACACTGGAGGATTATCTGAAGGAGAATCCTGACAAAACGGAACATGACTTTGCAGAGCTGAAAGCCCTGTCCGATCAAATTTACTATGAGCAGGATCGGGCAGAGAGCGCCCAGACCCGCAAGGATGTTTCGATCCACGGTTTGGAGGAAACGGAGCATTGTGCCACTCGCGCTCTGGATGAAGAATGGGAAGAACGAGTTGTTGACATACAGAACCGCAAGTATGCCTGGAAAGCCCTGGAGCAGCTTTTTACAGTGGGCGCTTTGACCGAGGTTCAGAAACGGCGATTCCGGCTTCATGTTTTTCAGGGACTCTCTACCCGGCAGATCGGTCGCATGGAAGGGACAAGCCATCAAGCCGTTGCCAAATCCATAAACCTGGCGATTGCCAAACTAAAAAAATATTTTGCGGCACAGGGTTGACACCCATGCGGTTTCAGGACGATAGGTGAAAGGCATTCTTTCGAGTGTTCTTCTTTCACCTGTACCTTGACAACCGCATACTCATTCATCAGCAACATCCCCCCTTTCCAGCTCGAAGAGCTAAAGCCGATTCAGGGGCCGCGCCATGATATACGGACATGATGAGCAGATCCCACCTGATTATCATAATTGGTCTTGCATACAATCCTGTCCTGTATGAGCGAGTAACGGCAGCCTGTAAAAACCGGGCAGCACCCGGCGCGGCCATGACCGGAAAGGGGCATAATGGTACTCCTGTCCAGCCACAGCCCTGCTTAAGATCAGAGTAGTCCATAACATTTGGAAACCATCTGGTTGCAGGATCACGCAATGGGGGCAGCTCGGAGAGATCCTCGGAGGGGTGAGATTCCCGTGGGCCGGTTCGCTGCCGGTCACTGATGACTTCCCAATATGTGCGGGGTGTCAAGGACAAATGGCACATAACAAGAAAACAAATCGGATTTTGTATTTCGCCGGAAATGGGGCAGGTCTTATGGCCTGCCCCGTTTTCCGGCTTACTTAATATTCAGGAGGTCAGTTTATGCGAAAGGCTATCCGGCGTGGCGATCTGTTCTATGCAGACCTGAACCCGGTGGTCGGCTCCGAGCAAGGCGGCATCCGCCCTGTCCTTGTTATCCAAAATGATGTGGGGAATTACTTTAGTCCTACCGTTGTTGCGGCAGCCATCACCAGCAGAAAAGCGAAGAACAGTCTGCCTACCCATATCCTACTTGAGAATGTGCCGGGGCTTGCGCCTACCTCTCTGCTTCTGTTGGAACAACTGCGGACAATAGACCGGAAGCGGCTCCGTGGTTACATTGGGCGTATCAGCAAAGAAAAAATGCTGGAGATAGATGCAGCCCTGGCAATCAGCATCGGCATAGGATACCCCAACGAAAGGAGGACTCACAATGTATGAAAATGACGGCGGCCTACTCTCCCCCAGAGATGCCTACCGATTGATGTTAAAAGACTACCCGGATGTGATGGACATTGGCCAAATGTGTGAGGCGCTTGGCGTCAGTACAAAAACCGGGTACAAGTTACTTAAAGCTGGGAAAATTGAGTACCTGAAAATTGGACGGGCTTACCGCATCCCCAAAGCCCACATTCTTCGTTATTTGAAAATCACCTGCTCCACTTTGGCGGAGTAGCAGGCTATGGTGTCGATCTTCACCGGATAGACGCAGAAAGTTAACAATTCTGACGCGGATTTACCTGGAGTTTTGTTCTGTCCGATGATACAATAAAGGTGTCATTGGTAGGTGAACTCAATACCGCAAAAGGAGGAACAGATCAGTATGCCAGCGGTACACCTGCAAGAAAACAGCAAACTAATCTCCGGCCATGTGGCCGAGAAAAAAGGGTATCTCTATTGGGTTCTAAACCTTACCGATGAGAACGGTAAGAGAAAGCCCAAATGGATTCCCACCCATAAGAAAGTCAAGGGCAACAAGACTTGGGCAAACAATATGCTTCCCACCATCCGAAAGGAATGGACGGAAAAGCTGCTTCAGGAGGCTACGGCCTCACGGCAGTTGGCTTCTCCGTCTGACCCGTCATCCGCAAAGATTTCCTTTGTGGATTTCCTGTATCAGTGGCTTGAGTACAAGTATAAGTCTGCTACCGGACGGGTGATGGACAGCAAGCCCATTGAACTCTCGACCTATTCGGGATACGAACAGCAGCTTAATAATCCCATCGCCCCGTATTTCCGAGAGCATCCTGTCGCCCTTTGTGACCTTACCAAACAAGATATTCTCGATTTTTATGAGAAAGAATTGGAACGGGTCAAGCCGACTACCGTTAAACATTACCACGCTCTGATTCATGGGGCGTTGAATTATGCGGTTGACAAAAATCTGATTCCAAGCAATCCGGCTGACCGGATTATCATTTCCAAGCCTGAACCCTTCAAGGGTGACTACTACCTGGATTCGGAAGTCCTGAATCTGTTTGAAGTCATCAAGGGGCATAAGATCGAACTGGTAGTTCTTCTGACTGCTTTTTACGGCCTGCGCCGCAGTGAGGTTATCGGTCTGAAATGGAGTGCCTTTGACTTCAACCATAACTGCTTCTCCATCCGGCATACGGTAACAACTTGCAATGTAAAGGGAGAACGGGTCACGATTAAGAAGGACAAGGCAAAAAACAAATCCAGTCTGCGGACTTATCCATTGATTCCTTTTTTGAAAGAGCGGTTGCTGGAGGCCAAGAAACAGCAGGAAGAAAATCGCAAGCTGTGCGGGCGTTCCTACAACAAAGAATATCTGGGATATGTCTGTGTCGATGTGATTGGCAATCTTATTAAACCCAACTATGTGTCCTCGACCTTTGGGAAGTTGCTTGCCAAGAACAACTTACGGCACATTCGTTTCCACGATCTTCGCCATACCTGTGCCTCGCTTTTGCTGGCAAACGGTGTTCCGATGGAACAGGTAAAGGAGTGGCTGGGACACAGTGAGATCTCGACAACGGTGGATATTTACGGGCATCTGCAATATGCCACGAAAAAACAATCCGCCGCAGCCATTGAGCAGGACATTGTGGCGCCCATGCTACAAAACCTATCGGCGGTTTCTCCATAAAAAGGAAAGAGGTCTACCAGCATTTCGCTGGCAGACCTCATGGCGGAGATGGAGAGATTCGAACTCTCGCGCCGGTTTTGAGCCGACCTACCGCATTTCGAGTGCGGACCCTTCAACCGCTTGGGTACATCTCCAAATTTATGTTATATCCCTGGTCCCGACCCGCCGACCAATTCAGCCGGTGGAAATCGGGAAGAACAACAGGATAGAACAAGCAACATTATTCAATATTCAATTTGAACTCGGCTGGAACCCGCATGGTTCCAAGGGTTTCAGCCGTTTGGCACTCCGCATAGGAAACCTGATTTCGAATCATTACACCAACTTGGATGATGACGGTAAATCAGGGACGATAGCGGTAACTACGGAACCCCAAAACACACCTCTCAAAGTGGCCGTCAGATGGCTGCTCTCATTATAGCCATTTTCCCGCAAAATTCAAGCCGTGGAAATCGGGAAGAACAACAGGATAGAACAGACCCCAATTCACGATTTGAACTTGCCCGCAAACCCGCATGGTTACTGGCTTTTCGGCAATTTGGACTTCCAAAGTGGAAACATGATTTCGAGTCAGCCCCGTTATGACCACTTCGATACCGCTGCATGGTGCTTTAACAGCATACCGGAAAAATCCCCGTTTGTCAAGGGGCAGAGGGCAGATGCAGCAGGGTGCGGTAGAGTGCGTCGTCTGCCTGGGTGAAGGTGTTGAACACTACCTTTTTCGGATAGGGCGAGTCTTTGAGAAAATCCAGCACCGTATCTACCGCGATGGCGGCGGCCTCCTCCGGCGGAAAGTGGAAGGCCCCGGTGGAAATGCAGCAGAAGGCCAGCGACTCCATCTGCTCCCGCTGGGCGATGTGCAGGCAGGACAGGTAACTTTGCCGGAGCGCCTGCCTGTCCTTTTGGGTGAGATTGCCGTGGACGATGGGCCCCACCACATGGATGACCCCCTTACAGGGCAGGTTGAAAGCCGGGGTGAGCACCCCCATGCCGGTGGGCTGGGGATATCCTTGTTTTTCCATGTATTCATGGCAATAGAGCCGCAGCTGCATCCCGGCATAGGTATGGATGGCGTTGTCGATGCAGTGGTGGCCCGGGGCAAAGCAGCCCAAAAGGGCGGAGTTTGCGGCGTTGACGATGGCGGACACCGGCAGGGTGGTGATGTCCCCACGCCAGAGCGCGACCCGGGGAAAAAGGGGAGAGGGGAGAAGGGCGGATAAGGAGGCCACGCCCCGCTCCGAAAGCCGCTCTTTGAGATAATCATCCTGGACCGCCAGCACCTCTTCCGGCACCGGTTTGGGCGGGCGCAGATTCATCAGGGCACGCAGCAGTTTCCGCTGGTTTTCCGGGCCCACGGGGATGGCCCGGCCCTCATACCGCTTGTTTTCTCCCAAGAGAAAACCAAGCAAAAATTCCCGTCTTTGCTGCTGATCCATGAAAACCCCTCCTTTTTTCTGATGGTATCACAATCGGTCTCCCTTTGCAAATGGGGGATTTTTGTTGACGGGGTTTTTGTGGGGCAGTATAATACTATATAAATAATGAAGAAAACAGCCGGAGGTGCACCATGGACGAGAAGAACATTCTGGACGAGATTCCCGATCTGTATGAGGACAATGGAATGTGGAGAGGGAGCCAGTACTCCTTTTTCCGCCACGAAAAATGCGAGTTTTTCCCCTGCCACCAAACCGAGGACAAGGAGAACTTCAACTGCCTGTTCTGCTACTGCCCCCTCTATGCCCTGGGGGACAAATGCGGCGGCAATTTCCAGTACACCTATGGGGGCATCAAGGATTGCAGCCAGTGCATGATCCCTCATAAAAAGGACAACTACGGCTACATCGTGGGCCGCTTCGGGGAGCTGGTCAAGCTGCTGCAAAAGCAGAAGGCCGAAGAAGAGGCCAAGGCCCCGGAAAGCGAAAATAAGTGACCGGCGTCACAGTGGAAAAGCGGGAGGGGGAAATCCCCCTTTCCCGGCTGATGGATTTTTACGACCGGGAAAAATTCTGGGGCTTCTGCCGGGCCTGTCCCCGGTATGGGGCCTTGTGGTCCTGCCCCCCTTATGAGGAAGGGGCTTTGCCGGATCTGGAGCAATTTTCCAAAATCCGGCTTTTTTGTCATGTGCTCCATTTTTCCCCGGAGCTGCGCCGGGAAGTTGCCTCGCCGGAAAAAGCCGGCGCTTTCATGGAAAGCTGCGCCGCCCAGTATGGCAAAGCCGCCCATGAGGAAATGCTCCGGCTGGAACAAAGCCATCCGGGCAGCCTGGGGCTGACCCATGGGGGCTGCCGTCTGTGCGCCCATTGCGCCCGGCCGGAGGGAAAACCCTGCCGTTTTCCGGAGAAAATGCGCCTTTCTCTGGAGAGCCTGGGCTTTTCGGTGGTGGACCTGTCGGGGGAAGTTCTGCACCTTCCCATTTCCTTTTCCCAGGAGGGGCTGCCGCCCTATCAGGTGCTGCTCTGCGGCCTGTTTTTGCCCTGAAAGGGAAATTTTGGGCGAAAAAAGTGGCTTTTTGCAGGGAAAAGTCGACAAAATATCCTTGTCAAACCAGGGAAAATAGGCTATAATCTCATATAAAGATGAAAAAACACACTGGCCAAGCCTTTGGCCGAAGATAAAACGGAGGGTCTGCTGTGGCGCTGATGGATAAGGTCCGGTCCTTTATGGGCTATGACGACGAGGATTACGAGGACGAGTACGAATACGAAGTGGAGGAGAACCGGGCTCTGGCGCCCCGGAAGGTGGAGCGTACCCGGACGGAGGAAATGACCATGCCTGCTCCGGCGGCTGCTTTCCAGATTACATCCATCCGCACCAATCGCTTTGAAGATGCCAGCCTGGTGGTGGACGAGCTGAAGGCCGGCCGCACGGTGGTGCTCAATGTGCAGGCCGCCACCGTGGAGGTCACCCGCCGCATGATCGATTTCATCAGCGGCGCCGCCTATGCCAGAGATGGGCACATCGCCCAAATCGCCACCGGCGCTTATCTGGTGGCTCCCTATAGCGTGGAGCTCACCGATGAGACCCAGGAGCAGCGGTACTTCTAAAAACAAACCAAGGAAAGAGCCATTCTGCCTGCAAAGCAGAATGGCTCTTTTTTTGCAGCCGGGGAGCAAAGACCCCGGGCAGGGGCTTGCAAAAAAAGGGAAAGCCTTGTATAACAATAAAGAGACCGATGAATCAAAGAGGAAAAGGGTGGGGAAGATGGCAGATACCCATATCAAATACAACGACCATTCCATTATTTCGGCATTCAAGGATCACTATATCGTCCCGGATTACCAGCGGGAATATGTGTGGCAGGATGAACAGGTGGAGCAGCTGCTGGCCGACTTGCTGGACGCTTACCAGGAGGACAACAGGAAGCCCTATTTTCTTGGGACCATTGTCACCTGCGATTCCGGCGGGCAGTTTGAGCTGATCGACGGGCAGCAGCGCCTGACCACTTTTTTCATCCTTCTGTGCGCCATCAAACAGATTTACATGGCCCAGGGGCAGCAGACCAGCGTGTTGGAAAACCTGATTTACAGCGCCACCATGAACAACGATGGGGATGTGATCAATTTATACCATCTTCAGCTGCAATATGAGGATGCGGGAAACTGCCTGGAGCTCATCGAAAAAGGGAAGGAAAAGCCCGCCCATCTGACCCTATCGGGCGAGCGGCTGTTCAACGCCTTTCAGACGGCCCAGAAATTCCTGGGGGAACAGTTTCCGGAAATCGCCGATCTGAAAAAGTTCGTGGTGTTTCTGCTGAACAAAACCAGCTTTGTGCGCATCGAGACCTACGACATCACCGATGCGCTGAAGATCTTTGAAACCATCAACCAGCGGGGCAAGGGCCTGGACCCCATGGATCTGCTGAAAAACATGGTGTTCCGTCAGGTGGAGCGGAGCAAATTCAAAGAGCTGAACATGAACTGGAAATACATCACCCGGGCGCTGGAGAAGATCGACGAAAAACCCCTCCGCTTCCTCCGGTATTTTATCATGGCCAATTACGACACCTCCAAGGAGAAGGACGGCGTTCTCCGCGAGGATCAGATTTACAGCTGGCTCACCTGCAACAACGACCAGTGCCGTTACCGGGAAGCGCCCTTTGCCTTTGTGCAGAAAATGATGGAACAGGTGGATCTGTATGTGAAATGCAGGATGCCCGATGATCTTTCCCAGGGAAATGTGCATCTGAAAAACATCCCTCTGCTGGCGGGCAAATCCTATAAGCTCCATCTGATGCTGATGCTGGCGGCTTCCAATATGCAGGAGGAGGCTTTTGCCCAGTGGAAAGCGGTGGTGGAATCGGTGATCTATTACGGAGTCATCAACCGGGTGGCCACCAATGTGACCGAGCGCACCTTTGCCCAGTGGTGCCGGAGCCTGCGGCACATCGTCACGCCCCAGCAGCTGGATGAATTTGTGCAGGAGACCGTTCTGCCGGAGGTGCGGGACTGGAAGCAGGACAACCATTCCAATTTCCTCCGCCTGGGGCTGAACAGTATGCAGCAATACCGCATCAAGTTCATTCTGGGAAAAATCACCGCCTATGTGGACGGGCTGCGGCTGGGCAAGACCACGGCAGAGGATCTGACGGTCTACACTCAGACGGCGGTGGAGATCGAGCACATCATGCCCCAGACCTGCGAAAACAAGGAGGCTTACGGCGTGGACGAGGAGGAATTTCCCATCTACCTCCACCGGCTGGGCAACCTGACTTTGCTGGAAAACAGCATCAACAAATCCATTCACAACGATCTGTATGAAAGCAAAGCGGCATCCTACAAACAGTCCAAGTTTTATATCACATCTTCTCTGCCCGGTCTGGTGGACCAGGGACAGGATACGGCCATCAACCGCACCAACCGGCTGCTGCGGGCCTGGCCCCAGTGGAATAAACAGGCCATTGAGGAGCGGCAGGAGATGCTGTATCAGCTGAGCGAAATGATCTGGAACATCGGGTAGCATATGCCAAAACCCCCGGAGAAACCTCCGGGGGATTGCATTTCAAAAAAGTGGCTGAGGCCACTTTTTTGAGTTTTTGCAAGGGCCTGCATGCACGCCTTCGGCGCACACTTGTCCCTTAAAAGGTGCAAAAAGCCACGCACAGGTCGCGGCTTTTTGCGGATGGATGAAGGGTAGGGCAAGCGGTTTTTTGTTATATAGGTTTCCCGACAGTCTGCCCCCCGGAGATTTCCTCCGGGGGATTTTTCATGCACCCCAAAGGGGCTTTGGCCGCTTTTTTCATCCTGGCGGGGTGTATGCGCCGGGCAAAGAAGATTTGCCTTGGCCGCTTTTTCACAAGCTAGGGGATGAGCACAAAGGCCCCGTCCCGGAAGGAAAGGGAGCTATAGGGCCCGCCGGCCTCGGACAAAAGGCCCGAAAGCAGGCGGGACAGCTGCCCCGTCCACTCCGAAGGCAGCAGATCGGGGTCGATCTCCTGGCCCGAAAGCTCCAGGGCCGCCGGAGTCACCGTCATCTGCCCGTTTTCCCCGCTTTGGCAGGAAAAAGCCGCCATGATGGAGATCTTCTGGGGCAGGAGGGAGAGCATCAGTTCCCCCTGCAGCCCCAGGTCCACCCCCTGGGCTTTCAGATAATCCCGCAGCCCGTCCCGCTGTGTCTCCCCTTCCACCGCCACCAGCCCCTCCCGGCTGATGCGCACATTCAGCCCTTCCAGAGGCAGGCCCTCCGGCAGACGCTGCTGCAAAAGCTCTTTGGCATATTCCTCGGTGATGAGCATCTGTTCTCCTCCTGTTCCGGCCCCCTGGGCGCTCTCCGGCTCTGTGGGCGCAGGCTGGGCATCGCCAGGCCGGGTGCGGCCCTCCCAGAAGATGCTGCCGATGAGCAGCAGGCAGGTGAGCAGGCAGGCAATGCACACCGCCAGATACAGCCGGTTTTTTGTTTTTTCGGTCACAGTCCTTCCCCCCTTGCTGTCAGTGTATGGGGCGCCCCCGGGGAGTATGCCCCTTTTTTCCCCGCCGCCGTTGCGAAAAAAGGGGAAAGGTGTTATACTTTTTTATTAGCATTGACGAAAAAACAAGGGGAGGACAACATGGGAAAAACACCGGTGACAGTATCCCAGGAGGAACTTTTGCGCCAGCAGGAGTACAGCCAGCGCATCCATCAATATTATCAGGAAAAGCTGGGGCGGGCGCCCGTGGCCTGCACCGACACCTACGGCTGCCAGCAGAACGAATCGGACAGCGAAATACTCCGGGGCATGATGGCCCAGATGGGCTTTACCTTCACCCATGAGCCGGAAGAGGCTGACCTGGTGCTGTTCAACACCTGCGCCGTGCGGGAACACGCCGAAATGCGGGTCTATGGCAATGTGGGGGCCCTGGTGCACCAGAAGCGCCGCAACCCCGATCTCATCGTGGCGGTGTGCGGCTGCATGGCCCAGCAGGAACGGGTGGCCGAAAAGATCAAAAAGAGCTTCCCTGTGGTGGATCTGCTCTTCGGCACCCATGTGCTCTATAAATTCCCTGAGCTTCTGTGGCGCAGGCTGGAAGGGGGCAAGCGGGTCTTTGACATCTCCGGGGATGCTTCCGGGGTGATTCTGGAAGGGGTGGAGCCCAACCGGGACCGGTCGGTGAAGGCCTGGCTGCCCATTATGTACGGCTGCGACAACTTCTGCTCCTATTGCATCGTCCCCTATGTGCGGGGACGGGAGCGCAGCCGGGAGCCGGAGCAGATCATTGCCGAGTTCCGCTCCCTTCTGGCCGCCGGCGCCCGGGACATCACCCTTCTGGGGCAGAATGTGAATTCCTACGGCAAAAACACCCAGGCCGGCTGGGACTTTGCCGATCTTCTGGACCGGCTGTGCCAGGAGGAAGGGGAGTTTCTCATCCGGTTCATGACCAGCCATCCCAAGGACGCTTCGGAAAAGCTCTTCCAGGTGATGGCGAAAAATCCCAAGGCGGCCAAGCACCTGCACCTGCCCTTCCAGTCGGGAAGCAGCCGGGTGCTCCGGGAGATGAACCGGTCCTATAACCGGGAGCAATACCTGGAGCTGATTGACCTGGCCCGGAAGTATATGCCCGATGTGACACTGAGCAGCGATGTGATCGTGGGCTTCCCCAATGAGACCCAGGAGGAATTTGAAGAGACCCTGAGCCTCATTGAAAAAGTGCGGTTTGACAACTTGTTCACCTTCATCTATTCCAAGCGGGAGGGGACAGTGGCCGCCAAAATCGACGACGAAGTGCGGATGGAAGAGAAAAAGCGCCGCTTCCAGCAGCTGCTGGAGGTGCAGAACCGGATTGCAAACGAGCAGAACGCCCTGCTTGTGGGGCAGACCATGACTGTGCTGGTGGACGGCGTGGGGCAGGATGAAGAGTATCCCCTCACCGCCCGCACCCAGGGCCAGAAGCTGCTGCGCCTGAAAGGGGCCGGGGAGGACCGGATCGGCCAGTTCGTCCAGGCCAAAGTGACAAAGCACACCACCTGGTCCCTCTTCGGGGAGATCCAGGACTGAGGAAAAGGGGAGGACACATGGCAAAAGAGAAGCAGACGGGGGAGAAGCAGAAGCTCACCCCCATGATGCAGCAATATATGGCGGTGAAAGAGCAAAACCCCGACGCCATCCTGTTTTACCGGCTGGGGGATTTTTATGAGATGTTCTTCGAGGACGCCAAGGTGGCCTCCCGGGAGCTGGAACTCACCCTCACCGGCCGGGACTGCGGCCTTCCCCAGCGGGCGCCCATGTGCGGCGTGCCCTTCCACAGCGCCGAAAGCTACATCGCCCGGCTGATCCAGAAGGGCTACAAGGTGGCCATCTGCGAGCAGATGGAGGACCCGGCCACCGCCAAGGGTTTGGTAAAGCGGGATGTGATCCGGAAGATCACCTCGGGTACCTTGCTGGAAAGCACCATGCTGGATGAGAAGCGGAACAACTTCATCTGCGCCATCCAGTGGGACGACACCTATGGGGCGGGGCTGTGTTTCTGCGATATTTCCACCGGCCAGACCCAGGCCATCGAGATGTTCGGCAAGGGCCTTTCCGGCGCCGTCATCAGCGAGCTGGCCCGCTTTGAGCCCAGGGAGGCGGTGCTGTCCCCCAAGGCCATGGAGCAGGAAGAAGTGCTGGCCTTTCTGACAAAGCGCCTTTCCTGCCAGATCGAGCGGGGGGAAGAAGCGGATTTCACCGAAGAGGCCGGGCGGCAGTGGATGGGAAAGCATTTTGAGGACACTCCCCAGCTGCAGGAGGATATCCAGGGCCGGCCCATGCTCATCGGCGCGGTGGGGGGGCTGCTTTCCTACCTGCACCAGACCCAGAAAAACGACCTGCGCCAGATCAACCGGCTGGAGGTCTACACCAAGGCCCAGTTCATGGGGCTGGACCCGGCGGCCCGGCGGAATCTGGAGCTTTGCCAGGTGATGCGCTCCGGGGAAAAGAAGGGTTCCCTTCTGTGGGTGCTGGATTACACCCGCACCGCCATGGGCGGGCGGCTGCTCCGCCAGTGGCTGGAAAAGCCTTTGGTCAATGCCGCCCAGATCGCCCTGCGGCAGAACGCCGTCCAGGCCCTTCTCTCGGATCGTCCCCGGCGGGACGGGGTGCTGGAAGGGCTGCGGGGGGTCTTTGACCTGGAGCGGCTCATCAGCCGGGTGGTCTATGGCAGCGCCAACTGCCGGGATCTCCGTTCTCTGTGGCAGACCGCCTGCGCCATTCCCCAGGTGAAAGAGAGCCTGGGGGGCTTTGGGGGCAGCCAGTACCTGAAAGAGCTGTGGGAGGAGATTGACTGCCTGGAAGATGTGGCCGACCTCATCGACCGGGCCATCTCCACAGAGCCGCCCTTCTCTTTGCGGGAAGGGAACCTGCTGCGGGAGGGCTTTGACGAAACAATCGACCAGCTGCGGGACCTGCTCAAGGGGGGGAAGGGCACCCTGGCCGCCATCGAGCAGCGGGAGCGGGAGCGCACCGGCATCCCCAAGCTGAAGGTGAGCTACAACAAGGTCTTTGGCTACTATATCGAGATCAGCAAGTCCTATGCGGACATGGCTCCTGAGGATTACACCCGCCGTCAGACCCTCACCGGCAGCGAGCGGTTCATCACCCCCGAGCTGAAAGAGCTGGAAAGCCAGATGCTCTCCGCCGGGGAACAGCTCACCGCCCTGGAATACCAGCTGTTCTGCAAGGTGCGGGACAAGGTGGCCATGCAGGCCCACCGCATCCAGCGCACCGCCCGGGCCATCGCCCAGCTGGACGCTTTGTGCTCCTTTGCCCTGGCCGCCGAGAAAAACGGCTATGTGATGCCGGAGGTGGACTATTCCGGGGTGCTGGACATCCGGGAAGGACGGCATCCGGTGGTGGAGAAGATGCTGGAGGATCAGCTGTTCGTGCCCAACGACACCTATATGGACGAAGGGGACGACCGGGTGTCCATCATCACCGGCCCCAACATGGCGGGCAAATCCACCTATATGCGCCAGGTGGCCCTGATCGTGGTCATGGCCCAGTGCGGCAGCTTTGTGCCGGCGCAAAGCTGCCATGTGGGCATCTGTGACCAGGTGTTCACCCGGGTGGGGGCCTCCGACGATCTGACCAGAGGCCAGAGTACCTTTATGGTGGAGATGAGCGAGGTGGCCGACATATTGCAAAAGGCCACCCACCGCAGCCTGCTGATTCTGGACGAGATCGGCCGGGGCACCTCCACCTATGACGGTATGGCCATCGCCCGGGCGGTGCTGGAATACGCCGCCAGCAAAAAGACCCTGGGCTGTAAAACCCTCTTTGCCACCCACTACCACGAGCTGTCCCAGCTGGAAAGCCAGGTGAGCGGCGTGAAAAACTACAATGTGGTGGTGAAGAAGCGGGGAGACGACATCACCTTTTTGCGGAAGATCGTCCCCGGTGGGGCCGACGACAGCTACGGCATCCAGGTGGCCAAGCTGGCGGGGCTGCCCGACTCGGTGATCCAGCGGGCCAAGCAGGTGCTGGAGAGCCTGCTGGAACAGGCCCCCCAGCAAAAGGCGGAGTGCCGGAAAAAGGCGCCCCAGCCGGAAGCGCCGGAAGGCCAGATGACCCTGGGAGGGGCCATGGGAGAAGAAGTGCTGGAAAAATTGCGGAAGCTGGAGCCGGACACCCTCAGCCCCATCGAAGGGCTGGGACTGCTGTACGAACTGTGTAAACTTGCCAAGGAGTGCTGAAAAAATGGGTAAAATTTCCGTTCTGGCTCCCCAGGTGGCCAACATGATCGCCGCCGGGGAGGTGGTGGAGCGTCCGGCGTCGGTGGTGAAGGAGCTGCTGGAAAACGCTCTGGACGCCGGGGCCGATGCTGTGACGGTGGAGATCCGCCAGGGCGGCATCACCTATATCCGGGTCACCGACAACGGCGGCGGCATGGAGCCGGAGGATGCTCCCACCGCTTTCCTCCGCCATGCCACCAGCAAGATCCGCGGGGAGCGGGATCTGGAAAGCATCCATACCCTGGGATTCCGGGGAGAGGCCCTGGCGGCCATCGCCTCGGTGTCCCGGGTGGATCTGTTCACCAAGACCCGTTCGGCGCCCCTGGGGCTGCATCTGGCCCTGGAGGGGGGCGAGATCATCGAGCAGGAGGAGACCGGCTGTCCCGACGGCACCACCATTGTGATCAAGGACCTGTTTTTCAACACCCCCGCCCGGATGAAGTTCCTCAAAAAGGACTCCACCGAGGCCTCCTATGTGGAGCAGGCGGCGGAACAGGTGGCCCTGGCCCATCCCGGGCTGACCCTGAAATTCATCAAGGACGGAAAAGAAGGGCTGTATACCCCGGGAGACGGCAACATGATGTCGGTGCTCTACGCCATCTATGGCGGCTCCTTCACCAAAGAGCTGCTCACCCTGCACGGGGGCGCTCGGGAGGCAGAGGTGATGGGGTTTGTGACAAAGCCCACCTTCTCCCGCCCCAACCGGTCCATGCAGCAGTTCTTCGTCAACGGACGGCCGGTGCGCTCCAGATTGCTGGGGGCCGCCGTGGAGCAGGCCTATCAGGGCCATCTCACCTCCGGCCGTTTCCCCGCCTGCTTCCTTTCGTTGAAAGTCCCCGCCGGGGCGGTGGATGTGAATGTGCACCCGGCCAAGCTGGAAGTGAAGTTCGCCCGGGAACGGGAAGTGTTCAGCGCCATCTACCAGGTGGTGCGCAGCGCACTGGAAGGGGACGGGGTGCTGTTGCAGGTGCCCCAGGAGCAAGAGGAAGAGCCGCCTGTGCCCAAGCAGCCCTACCGCCCCAGCCTGAAACCCCTGTTCCAGCAGCCCCAGGAGGAAAAAGAGCAGCCCCAGCTGCGCCTGGACCACTCCCACGCTGCCATTCGCCCCTCTTACGCCCCACCGGCGCCTGAGAGAGAAGAGCAGGGGAGCGGTCGCGCCTTTGCTCCAAAGAGAAACCAGGGGGAGAAAAACAGCTGGAAGAGCCGCAGCTTTACCCTGAATCCGGAGGAAAACGGCGCCCGGCGTCTGCTTTTCCAGGATGGGCCGGATCTGGTGCAGGGGGTGGCTTCGCAAGGTTCTGCCCCGGAAGGGGAGACCGCAAAAACCCCTGTATCTTCTCCGGTGCAGCAGCCGGTTTTGCCGGTGGAGGACAAAGACCCCCAGTCTCCTTTGAAAAAGGCCAACGCCATCCGGGTGGTGGGAGAGGTGTTTTCCACCTATATTCTGGTGGAGGGCGAAGGGGAGATGATGCTCATCGACAAGCACGCCGCCCACGAGCGCATGATCTATAACCGCCTGGAGCGCACAGCCGAGGGCACCAGTCCCCAGGTGCTGCTCACTCCGGAGACGGTGAACCTGTCCAGAAGGGAAAAAGAGGCCCTGCTGGGAGAAGGGGAGCTGCTCCGGAAGGCGGGTTTTGAGGTGGAGGACTTCGGCGACGGCGCGGTGATTTTGCGCCAGGTGCCCATGTACCTGGAAAAAGAGGACGCCGGGTTTGTGCTCTCCGATCTGGCCGAGAAGATCCTCAGCCACCGGAAAGACCGCACCCAGCTCTATGAAGAATTGCTGGAGAGCATCGCCTGCAAGGCCGCTGTCAAGGCGGGAACCTTTACCGACGACAAGGAGCGGGAGGAGTTTGCCAGAAAGGTGATCGGCGACCCCCGTATCCGCTCCTGTCCCCATGGGCGGCCGGTGATTGTCCACCTGACAAAGCGGGAGATCGAGAAAATGTTCAAGAGGGTGCTTTAGAAGATGGAAAAAGTCATTGTGGTGGCAGGGCCCACCGCTGCGGGAAAAACCGCTTTGGCCATTGAACTGGCCCAGGCTTTGGGGGGAGAGATCGTCTCCGCCGATTCCATGCAGATCTACCGCCGTCTGGACATCGGCACCGCCAAGCCCACCCAGGAGGAACAGCAGCAGGCCCGGCACCATATGATCGATGTGGCTCAGCCGGGGGAAGAATACTCGGTGTCCCTCTATGCCAAACAGGCCGCCCAGTGCGTGGAGGATATTTTGCGCCGGGGCAAGCGGGTCATTGTGTGTGGAGGCACCGGCCTTTACATCGAAGCCCTGCTGCGGGGTACCGACTTCGGCCCCGGCGGTCAGAACACCGATTTGCGCCGCAAGCTCATGGAGGAGTGGGAAAAAGACCCCCAGGCCCTCTGGCAGGAGCTCATGCGGGTGGACCCGGAAAAGAGCCGGAAGCTGCACCCCCAGGATCAGAAGCGGGTGGTGCGGGCTTTGGAGGTGTTCCGCCAGACGGGAAAGCCCCTGTCCTGGTTTGAAGAGCAGAGCAGGCTGGCGATCCCAAAATATGAGGCGCTATGGCTGGGGGTGCGGCCCAAAGAACGCACTACCCTCTATGATCGCATCAACCACCGGGTGACCAAAATGCTGGAAGAAGGGCTTTTGCAGGAGACCCAAAGTCTTTGGGAAGAAGGGCTTTTGCAGGGCACCGCCTTGCAGGCCATCGCCTACAAGGAGATGCTGGGCTTCCTCCGGGGGGAGTGCTCATTGGAAGAAAGCGCCGACCTGCTGCGGCGCAAGAGCCGCAACTACGCCAAGCGCCAGCTGACTTACTTCAACCATGTGGATGGCCTGCGGTGGCTGGAATACGAAAAACCGGAGGACTTTCCCGCGTTGGTACAAATTGCGACAGACCTCGCGCTCTCCTGGCTGTAAGATGAAATGGCCCCGAAAAAGGGGGAACTTTTTATCTTATGGACGGAGGAAACAGAAAATGCAGGAAAACAGAAGCGCTTTGCAGGATCAGTTTTTGAATGCGCTGCGGGTGCAGCGGGTGCCGGTGACCCTCTTTCTGGTCAACGGCTTTCAGCAGCGGGGCGTGGTAAGCTCCTTTGACGGCTTCACGCTGCTGCTTCTCAGCGAAGGAAAACAATATCTCATCTATAAACACGCCATTTCCACCATTGTGCCCCAGACCAAGGTGGAACAGTGGGGGAGCCAGGAAAGCTGACGGCCTTCCCCTGCGGCGTCCGATCTTCCGGGCAGGAGGCCCTTTGACAGCATATGAGCCGAAAAACCTTTTTCAAATCCCTGGGAGCCGTGCTGCTGCTTTTGCTGGTGGTGGTCTATATGGGCTATCAGGTGATGGAGAACCTCACCGAAAAAATCGTCACCGCCGATGCATTGCAGGTCACCGCCCAGGACAAGATCTCCGCCAACGGCATCTTTGTCCGCCAGGAGACGCCCCTTTACCCTCAGCAGGGGGGCACGGTGGCCTTCCTGGCCGATGAGGGGGAAAAGGTGGCCAAGGGCCAGGCCGTGGCCCAGTTCTTCACCGATGAAAACCAGCTGGCCCTCTATCGCCAGTCCCAGTCTCTGGGGGAGGAAATCGAAAGTGTGAAATACGCCTTCACCCATATGACCGACGGTTCCGATGGGGTCAAGCTGGACTCCTTAATCAAAATGAATATGCTTCAGCTGGGCGCCAAGCTGGATCAGGGACTGGTGAGCCAGGCGGAGGAATATTCCTCCAAGCTGGACGCCATGATCGTCCAGCGGGGCGTGGCCCAGAAGGGGGACACCGATTACGCCGCCATTCTTCAGGAGCTGGAAAGCCAGAAGGCCCAGATCGACGCATCCCTCCAGGGGGGCACGGCGGTGACCACTCCGGCCGCCGGGTATTTTGTGGGCCGTACCGACGGCTGTGAGGAATCCCTCACCCCCGAGGGCCTGAAAACCCTGTCCGCCGACGCCATCACCCAAGTGGTGGAGCGGAAGGAGGCCAGCAGCGAGGCCATCGGCAAGGTGGTGGACGGTTACAGCTGGTACTTTGCCGCCCAGGTAACGGCGGACGAGGCCAAACGGCTGAAAGAAGTGAGCAAAGTCACTCTCCGTTTCCCTCAGCTTCTGGCGGAGGACATTTCCTGCTCGGTGTACGATGTGCACCAGGACGAAAGCGGGGAGTGGGTGGCGGTGCTCCAAAGCGGGTACATGAACACGGCCTTGCTCATGGCCCGGGATCAGCCGGCGGACATCATCCTGCGCAGCTACACCGGGCTGAAGGTGCCCAAGGAGGCCCTGCGGCAGAATGAGGACGGAGAATGGGGCGCCTACTGTCTGGAGGGGGCCCAGGTGGTGTTCAAGAAGATCACCATCCTCTTCCAGACCGACAGCTTCTATGTGGCCAAAGACACCGGCAAAAACGGGGAACTGACCCGATACGATAAAATGGTGGTCAAAGCCAAGGACATCGAGAATCGAAAGGTGGTAAGCTAGCATGGAAGAAATGCGCAAGAAGATGGAAGAGCGGGTGCATCTGATCCGCCAGCAGATGGAAGAGGCTGCAGGTCAAGCCGGGAGAGCGCCGGAGGAAATCACCCTTCTGGCGGCCAGCAAAACCCAGAGTGCAGAGATCGTGGCGCTGTCGGCCGCCTTGCCCATCGATCTCTTTGGAGAAAACCGGGTGCAGGAACTGGCATCTAAGTTTGACGCCGGGGCCTACGGCGGCAAGCAGGTGGACATGATCGGCCATTTGCAGAAAAACAAGGTAAAATACACCGTGGGAAGAGCGCGGCTCATCCATTCGGTGGATTCTTTGGAGCTGGGGCAGGTCATCTCCAAGGAGGCCGGGAAGAAGGGCCTGTGCCAGGACATTCTGCTGGAAGTGAACATCGGCCGGGAGGAAAGCAAAAGCGGCGTTTTCCCCGAAGAGCTGCCCCGGCTTCTGGAAAATATCTGTCAGCTTCCCCATATCCGGGTGCGGGGACTGATGGCAATTCCCCCCATTTCTGCCAAAGAAGGGCAGAACCGCCCCTATTTTTCCGCTTTGCGCCAACTTTTCGTTGACATAAAGTCCAAAAGATACGATAATGTCCATATGGACTGCCTGTCCATGGGTATGACCCACGATTATGTTGACGCAATCCTGGAGGGCGCAACCCTGGTGCGCATCGGCACCGGAATCTACGGCCCCCGGATCTATAAGGAGGAAACGCCATGAGTTTTATCGATGACCTGAAGCATTGGGCCAGAGGGGATGAGGACGAGGACGAAGAAGAGCTGGAGGAAGAAGAGTTCGTCGCTCCCACCCCCGCACCGTCCCGCCCCGAGCCGGATAACGACCGGGCCGAACGGGCCGCCCGCCGGAATAACAAGGTCGTCAATATCAATACCACCACCCAGCTTTCGGTGGTGCTGGTCAAGCCGGAAAAATTCGAGAATGCCGCCGAGATCGCCGACAACCTTCGTCAGCGGCGCACGGTGGTGCTCAATCTGGAGGACACCGCCAAGGAGCCGGCCCGCCGGCTGGTGGACTTCCTCAGCGGCGTCACCTACGCCCTGGACGGCAAGATCAAGAAGGTGGCCGCCAGCACCTATATCATCACCCCCTATAATGTGGACATCCTGGGGGATCTGATCGACGAGCTGGAAAACAACGGCCTTTATATCTGATGGGAGGCGCTTTTTGACCTATATCTATTATATCTTTCGCTCCGTGGCCGTGAGCCTGATCTCCGTGCTGGAGCTGATGATGCTGGTGCGGGCTGTGATGAGCTGGTTCCCCCAGACCCAGGGCGGACGGCTGCACCAGGCCCTGGTGTTCTTCACCGAGCCCATCATCATGCCCTTCCGGGCCCTGCTCAGCCGCATCCCCGCGCTGCGGGGCTTCCCCCTGGACATCAGCTTTCTTCTGGCCTATATGGTCCTGATCATGCTGGAAAGTATGCTGTAATCCGGGGAAAACGGGAAAACAGTACATTCACCCCAAGAGGGCCCAGGGCCTTCTTGGGGCCGCGGTGTTTGGGCCTTTCCCCGGCGCCGCCTGGAATGCCATACAGAGAAAAAAGGTGGGTGTAAACCGATATGATCTCCCCTCAGGAGCTGCAAAATAAAAAATTCGAAAAGGCCGTGTTCGGCGGTTACGACATGGCGGGCATCGATGAGTTTCTGGATGTGCTCATCCCCGATTATACCGCCCTTTATAAGGAGAACATGAGCCTGAAAAACAAAATGAAGGTGCTGGTGGACAAGATCGAGGAATACCGCAGCGTGGACGAGGAAATGCGCAAGGCCCTCTATTCCGCCCAGGTCACCGCCCGGGAGCTGATCCAGAAGACCCAGGCCGAAAGCCAGCAGGTGCTGGACAATGCCCGCCGGGAGGCCGAAAACATCCTGGAAGCCGCCCATGCAGAGGCCGAAGGCCGGGTGGCCGGAATGCAGCAGGCCATCCATGAGGAAGAGGAGCGGCTGCGTCAGGCCCGGGAGGTCTCGGCCGCCTATTCCCAGACGGTGATCGAGCTGCTGCAAAAGAGCATCACCGCCATCCAGATGATCGCCGACTCCGCTCCCGAAGCAGGCAGCGTGGCGCCTCCTGCGGCCCCCGCCGTCGCCGTGCCCACGGCGCCTTCGGCCCCCGCCGCTGCGGCGGAAGAAGGGGAGAAGCCGGAAAAGCAGGATGCGGTGGACCCCATGCTGGAAACCCGGGTCTTTGAGCGGGTCCAGGCGGCCCAGCAGGCCGCCGAGGAAGCCCTCCAGGCCTCCCTGGGCCAGAAGGACGCCCCCACCCCCACAGAACAAAAGCAGGAGGCCCCCTCTTTGGAGGACACCGCCCGCTTCAAGTTTGAAAACCTGAAGTTCGGCAAGGATTATCAGCCCGATGAGGAGCTGAAGGGCTGAAAGAGAAACCAGACAAAACAAAATTAGAAAAATATAGAGAGGTACTGTACCAATGGCCGATTACAACGAAACGCTGAACCTGCCCCAAACGGAATTTCCCATGCGGGCCGGTTTGCCCAAGCGGGAGCCCGGTATGCTGGAAAACTGGGACAAGATGGATCTTTACAACGAGATGCTGAAAAAGAACGAGGGTAAGCCCCGCTTTGCCCTCCACGACGGCCCTCCGTTTTCGAACGGCGGACTGCACATGGGCCACGCCCTGAACAAATCCATCAAGGACTTTATCACAAGACTCTATGCCATGCGGGGCTATTACACCCCCTATGTGCCCGGCTGGGACAACCACGGTATGCCCATTGAGTCGGCCATCATCAAGCAGAACAAGCTGAACCGGAAGGAAATGAGCATCCCCCAGTTCCGCTCGGCCTGCCAGGAATTTGCCCAGCACTATATCGATGTGCAGATGAAGGGCTTCCAGCGCATGGGCGTGCTGGGAGACTGGGAGCATCCCTACAAGACCATGGCCCCGGAATTCGAAGCGGAAGAAGTGAAGATCTTCGGCAAGATGTATGAAAAGGGCTATATCTACAAGGGCCTCAAGCCGGTGTACTGGTGCCCCCACGACGAGACCGCCCTGGCCGAAGCCGAAATCGAATACCAGGACGATCCCTGTACCACGGTGTATGTGAAGTTCCCCATGGAGGACGACCTGGGCAAACTGAGCCATATCGACAAAGACAAGCTCTATTTCGTCATCTGGACCACCACCATCTGGACCCTGCCGGGCAACCTGGCCATCGCCATGCATCCCCGGGAGAGCTATGTGCTGGCAAAGGCTCCCAACGGGGAGATCTATGTGATGGCCGAGGCCCTGGCCGAAAAGGTGATGGGCCTGGGCGGCTTTGATTCCTATGAGATCATCGAACGCCACGAAGGTGCCTTCTTTGAGAATATGCTGGCCAAGCATCCCTTCCTGCCCAAGACTTCCCGGCTGCTGCTGGCCGACTATGTCACCATGGATTCCGGTACCGGCTGCGTGCACACCGCCCCCGGCTTCGGCGCCGACGACTACCAGACCTGCCGCCGCTACGGCATGGAGATGGTGGTGCCGGTGGACGACCAGGGCCGCCACACCGATTACGCCGGAAAATATGCCGGCATGAAGACCGAAGAGAGTAATCCCGTCATCCTGGCCGATATGAAGGAGAGCGGCATGCTCTTCGCCCAGGAGGACATCGTCCACTCCTATCCCCACTGCTGGCGGTGCAAAAACCCCATCATCTTTAGAGCCACTCCCCAGTGGTTCTGCTCGGTGGAGGCCTTCAAGGACGAGGCCGTGGCCGCCTGCGACAATGTGCGCTGGATTCCCGGCTGGGGCAAGGAGCGCATGATCTCCATGATCCGCGAGCGGGCCGACTGGTGCATCTCCCGTCAGCGCCGCTGGGGCCTGCCCATTCCGGTGTTCTATTGCAAGGAATGCGGAAAGCCCATCTGCACCCCCGAAACCACCCAGGCCGTCAGCGCCCTGTTCGAAAAGAAAGGCTCCAACGCCTGGTATGAGATGGAAGCCCATGACATTCTGCCGGAGGGCTTCGTCTGCCCCCACTGCGGAAAGAGCCACGGCTTTGAAAAGGAAATGGACACCCTGGACGGCTGGTTCGATTCCGGCTCCACCCACTATGCGTCCATGAAGCGGGACCAGGGCTTCTGGCCTGCGGATATGTACCTGGAGGGCCTGGATCAGTACCGGGGTTGGTTCCAGTCCAGCCTGCTCACCGCTGTGGGCGCGCTGGGCGAGGGCGCACCCTTCAAGGAGTGCGTCACCCATGGCTGGACCGTGGACGGAGAAGGCAAGGCCATGCACAAATCCCTGGGCAACGGCGTGGACCCGGCGGAGATCTTCCAGAAATACGGCGCCGATCTGCTGCGTCTGTGGGCCGGCTCTGCCGATTACCATGTGGATGTGCGCTGCTCGGACAACATCTTCAAGCAGCTGAGCCAGAACTATCTGAAGTTCCGCAACACCGCCCGGTATTGCCTGGGAAATCTGGCGGGCTTTGATCCCAACCACCTGGTAGCTCCCCAGGAGATGCTGCCCCTGGACAAGTGGGCCATCACCCGTCTGAACCAGCTGATGGAGCGGTGCAAGGCGGCCTATGACGAATATGAATTCCATGTGGTGTCCCACGCCATCAACGATTTCTGTGTGGTGGATCTGTCCAGCTTCTATCTGGACATCATCAAGGACCGGCTGTACTGCGAAGAGAAGGACGGCCTGCTTCGCCGTTCGGCTCAGACGGCCCTGTATCTGATCCTGGACACCATCACAAAGCTCTTTGCGCCCATCCTGTGCTTCACCTGCGACGAGATCTGGCAGGCCATGCCCCACAAAAATGAGGACGACGGGCGGAATGTGGTGCTCAATGTGATGAACGAGCCCTTCATGCAGTACGCTCTGCCGGAAGAGGAGATGCAGAAGTGGGACGCTCTGGAAACCCTGCGGGACGGCGTCAACGCCGCTCTGGAAAGTGCCCGGGCCCAGAAGAAGATCGGCAAGAGCCTGGAAGCCAAGGTGACTCTGGTGACAAAGACACCGGTGCAGGATACCGCTCTGGAAGAAGTGCGTCAGGCCTTCGAAAATCAGTGGGCCGATCTGTTCATCGTCTCCCAGGTGGAGGTGAAGGAGGACGCCGGGCTGTATGACACCGCCGCCGAAACAACAGTGGAAGGCGTTCGGGTGCTGGTGGAAGAGGCCGCCGGTGAGAAGTGCGAGCGCTGCTGGAAGCATGACGGCGCCGTAGGCCAGGATGCAGCCCATCCCACTCTGTGCCCCCGCTGCGCTCAGGTGGTCAGCAAAATGGGTCTTTGATCCGGTTTTCAAAGCCTAGATTATAGCAAAAACAAGGGCGGCGGCCCCATGGGCTGCCGCCCTGCGCGTATCGAAAAAGTGGCAAAAGCCACTTTTTCGAATTTTTGCAAGTGTCCGGTGTCCGGACGGCCAAACTGCGCTGCCGCGCCCGGCGGAGTGCCTCCGCCACGGCCGTATGCCGCAGTGCTGAGCCATGCGGTGAAAGAAAAGGCTGTTACAGCACAAGATTTCGCACCGCATAACACGACAGCCCAGGCACTGGGCAGGAGGGAGAAGGAATGATGCTGGAAGAGCTGCGGGAGCAGGTGGTGTTTTACGGAAACGAGATGCTGCGCCAGGGACTGACCCTGCACACCGGTGGGAATGTGAGCGCCCGGGCGGGGGAATATATGGTTATCAAGCCCAGCAGCGTGCCCTATGCCCTGATCCGTCCCCAGGATGTGACGGTGATGGATCTCCAGGGGAATGTGCTGGAAGGGCTGCCCCCATCCAGTGAGTGGCGGCTTCATGCTGCGCTGTACCGGGCCTTTCCCTGGATCGGGGCGGTGGTGCACACTCACAGTCTCTATGCCTGCATGATGGCGGCCAAGGGGACCGAAGTGCCCCTGCTGCACCAGGAATTGGGCCGCTACTGCGCCCGGCCGGTGCAGTGCGCACCCTTTGCCACGGCGGGAACGCCGCAGGTGGGGGAGGGGGCCGTGGCCGCCATGGGTCAATGTAACCAGGTGGCGCTGCTGAAAAATCATGGTCTTGTGGCCATGGGCAAGGATCTGTGGCAGGCCATGGATGCGGCCTGTGCCGCTGAGCTTTCCTGCGCCATGCACTTTGCCTGTGATGTGCGCCGCAATGGGATGCCCAAAGGAAAGAAACGGCGCACCTCTACCTGGTAGCACAGTGCCTGTGCCGTCGTATGTCGCAGCGCCGGGCTGAGAGGTGGGAGACGGCTCCCATCACGCTGCTCAGCTGGGGTATGTGCATGATAGTCCTATCAATGAAGAAACCGCAACAACCTACGCCGTGGGGCATGGAAGAAGGCTGTTACAGCACTGCAGTCCGTGCCCCACAACACGGGAGTGCAGCCACTGCACCGCATAGTATGGGAGCGGAGCCACTCCGCTGCACGGAGGAATGTATGATTTTATATGGTATTTTGGTAGCGGCCATTGTGGCCGGAGATCAGCTGGTGAAATGGTGGGCTATCAAAGCCCTGGGGCCGGGGGGCTCCTGGGATGTGCTGCCCGGCATCTTCAGCCTGACCTATGCGGAAAACCAGGGCGCAGCCTTCAGCATCCTGGAGGGCAAA
The DNA here is from genome assembly GCA_003477405.1 of Ruminococcaceae bacterium AM07-15. GTDB lineage: Bacteria > Bacillota > Clostridia > Oscillospirales > Butyricicoccaceae > Pseudobutyricicoccus. Next base: position 17,243 of record QUDE01000018.1, on the reverse strand, counting down.
CGGCTGTTTTTCGTGGGCATGACCGTGGTGATGATCCTGCTCATGCTCCTTTTGCTGAAAAAAGGCTACATCGTGGGCCTTTGGGGTAAAATCGCCGCGGCCTTCGTCATCGGCGGCGCCCTGGGCAACGGCATCGACCGGGTGCTGCGGGGCTATGTGGTGGATATGTTCGAGGTGCGCTTCATCCGCTTCGCCATCTTCAATGTGGCCGATATCTTCATCACCGTGGGCGGCGTGATGCTGGTGATCTATTTCCTCTTCCTGGAGGGCAAAACCCTGGGAGGGAAGGAATGATGGACGGGCGCATCACCCTCACCGTGCCGGAAACGATGGCCGGGAGCCGGTGCGATGTGTTCCTGGCCGCCATGGTGCCGGAGCTGTCCCGCTCGGCCGCCCAGCACCTTCTGGAAGAGGGCATGGTGACCAAAGGGGACAAACCCCTGGGTAAAAAGGACAAAATGGCGGCAGGGGACATCCTCCAGGTGATCTTGCCCCAGCCCAAACCGGCTCAGGCCCAGCCCGAGGACATCCCCCTGGACATCGTCTATGAGGATGAAGATGTGGTGGTCATCAACAAGAAAAAGGGCATGGTGGTCCATCCGGCGGCGGGAAACGAGGAAGGGACCCTGGTCAACGCCCTGCTCCACCACTGCGGCGACAGCCTGTCGGGCATCGGCGGGGAACTGCGCCCCGGCATCGTCCACCGCATCGACAAGGACACCAGCGGCCTTTTGATCGTTGCAAAAAACGACAGCGCCCATCGGAATCTGTCGGAGCAGCTTTCCGACCACTCACTCCACCGGGAATATGAGGCGGTGGTGCTGGGGCGGCTGCGGGAAGAGGAGGGCACCATCGACAAACCCCTGGGCCGCAGCCCCAAGGACCGGAAAAAGATGGCGGTGGTGCCCGATGGCAAGCGGGCCGTGACCCATTACCGGGTGCTGGGGCGGTACCAGGGCTATACCCATGTGCTCTGCCGCCTGGAAACCGGCCGCACCCACCAGATCCGGGTGCATATGGCATCCCTGGGCCATCCCATCGCCGGAGACCCGGTGTATGGCAGCCGGGGGGACAAATCAGGCCTGCAGGGCCAGTGCCTCCACGCCCGGCGGCTGATCTTCCGCCATCCCCGCACCGGGGAGGAAATGCGCCTGGAGTGTCCGCTGCCCGAGGATTTCGCCGCTTTTCTGGCAAAACTGCGGAAAGAAAGCGAAGAATAGAAAAAATCCCAGAAAGGGGAAGGGAACATGGGACGATTTGATGGGGTGATGATTCTCACCGATATGGACGGAACCCTCCTCAATTCCCAGCGTCAGCTGAGCCGGGGAAACCAGGAGGCCGCCCGGTATTTTATGGAGCAGGGGGGCCTTTTCTCCGTGGCCACCGGAAGAGCCAAGCGGGCCATGGAATATTTTATGCCGGAGCTTCAAATCAACGCCCCGGCGGTGCTGTTCAATGGCTCGGTGGTCTATGATTTTGAAAAAAATGCCCCGGTGTGGGAAAAGCCCCTGGAAGAAAAGACGGCCTGGGACTTTGCCCGGGATATGATGGAGCGCTTTCCCTTCCTGGGCTTTGAGGTCTTTCTGGCCGACGGGGAGTTTGTGGCCAGGAGCAATCCCATCACCGAAAAGCACTTCGTATCCATCCGCCTGCCCCTGGTGGAGCGGCCTCTGGAAAAAATCCCCCAGCCCTGGGTCAAGTTCAACCTCACCGGTGAGCCGGAGAAAATGGGGCCGGTGGCCGAATACGCCCAGAAAAAGTATGGGGAAGAGTATTTCATGCAGTTTTCCTCCCCCTATTTTTATGAGGTGATGGCCAAGGGGGCCAACAAGGGCACCGGCGCTGAGACGGTGTGCCGCATCAAGGGCATCGATAAGGGCCATCTGTACACCCTGGGGGACAACCTGAACGACAAGGAACTGATGGAATGTGCCGCTTTGTCCTTTGCCCCGGAAAACGCCGCCCCGGCCATCCAGGAGATCGCCGGGCGCATCCTGCCCCACTGCGACAACGACACCCTGGCCGCCGCCGTACAGGTGCTGGAAGGGCTTTATCCTGGTAATCTGTAAAATCTTTCGTTTTTTGAAAGGAAAAATTCACCCTTTGTTCGTTTGTTTTCCCCGGTGAAAAGTGGTAAAATGAACACAGGAAAACACCCACGAAGAAAGTCAGGTGCGCCTATGAAAAACAAGCGTTTCATTGTCTTTTTGACAGCGTTATCCCTGGCGGCTTCCCTCTCTCTGCCCGCCGCAGGGGCCGACGCCCCCTCCGACTGGGCCAAAACCGAGGTGGAAAGCGCCATCTCCCAGGGCCTTGTGCCCAAAGATTTGCAAAGCAGCTACCAGACCCCCATCACCCGCCAGGAGTTCTGCCGCCTGGCCGTGACCATGGTGGAAGTGGTGGAGGAAAAGCCCGTCAGTCAGGTGATCGCCGACCGGGGGCTGCAAACCAAGGAAAATGCCTTTTCCGATACCCAGGACGACTACGCGGAAAATGCCTGTGCCCTGGGCATCGTCAACGGTTATGAGGACGGCACCTTCCGTCCCCAGGGCAGCATCACCCGCCAGGAGGCGGCCAAGATGCTCTATGAGACCGCCAAGGTGCTGGAATACACCGGCTCCGGCGGCTCCCTCACCTTCTCCGACCGGGACGACATCGCCTCCTATGCGGTGACGGCGGTGAAGTTTGCCTCTTCCACCGGCGTGATGAAGGGCGTGGAGGACGGCCGTTTTGATCCATCCGGGATCTACACCCGCCAGCAGGCCTACATCACCATGGACCGGCTTCTGTCGGTGCTGGAAGGGGAGAGCGCAGGGGGCGAAATGACCGCCACCCAGATCTATAGTCAGTGCTCCCCGGCGGTGTGCTATGTGGAGGTCTATGACGCAGCTGGCCAGGTCACCGGTACCGGCAGCGCCTTTGTAGTGGAGGAAAACGGCAAACTGGTCACCAATTACCATGTGATCCAGGATGTGTACTCCGCCCGGGTGAAGTTCCCCAACGGCAAGACCTATTCGGTGGAAAATGTGCTGGCCTATGATGTGAAGCGGGATGTGGCCGTGCTGAGCATCAGCGCCCAGGGCCTGCCCACCCTGCCTCTGGGCGATTCCAGCACCCTGGTCAGCGGCCAGACGGTGTATACCATCGGCAGCCCCCAGGGCCTGGACAACACCATCGCCAACGGCATCGTCTCGGCCACAAACCGGGTGGTGAACGGCCAGGAGTACATCCAGACCACCGCCCCCATTTCTCCGGGCAGCAGCGGCGGAGCCTTGCTGGACGGCTACGGCCGGTGCGTGGGCATCACCACCGGCACCCTCAGCGGTCAGAATCTGAACTTCGCCGTGCCCATCAACGATGTGAAGGAATATCTGGACAAGAACGATCCCATCACTCTGGAAGAGCTGGCCGGCGCCACCAGCCGGGTCACCGATATGCAGGTGACGCTGATGGGGGAGAAGGCCACCTACACCGGTGAGGTGCTGGGCGGGGCCACCCCTCACGGCGAAGGCCGGGCGGAATGGGCCGACGGCAGCTATTACGAAGGCACCTTCCAGCGGGGGATGCCCTGGGGCAAGGGCACCTATTATAAAAACAGGGACCAGAGCCTGTATACCGGCGATTTCTATGCCGGATTTGCCCAGGGGGACGGCGTGCTGAAATACGGCAACGGCGACCAATACGAAGGGCAGTTTGCCGGCGGCCAGATGCACGGCAAGGGCACCTACACCTTCAAAAGCGGTGACCAGTATGTGGGCGAGCTGGCCTATGGCAGCTTCCAGGGAGAAGGCGTCTACACCTATGTCACCGGCGAGAAGTATGTGGGCGAGTTCCGCAACAACAAGTTTGACGGCTACGGCCGCTATTACGGCACCACCGGCAAGCTGGAGCGGGAAGGCTATTGGTACCAGGGCTCCTTCAAAGGGGAGATCAAGCCCGTTTAGCCTTTTCCTCAGGGCCGGGGCTGTTGCTCCCGCGTGATGCGGAAGAGGATGTGCTCTGTGTCCTGGAGCGTTTCCCCGTAGTGTACTGTTTTCCAGGGGGTCATTCCCACCCGACGGGCCACATTCTGGGAGGGAAGATTGTCGTGCTTGATGATGCTGTACAGCGCCGGGGCCGCAAGAACATCGAAGCCATAGTCCCGGCAGGCCCGGGCCGCTTCGGTGGCATAGCCCTGGTGCCAGTGGCGGCGCTCAAACAGATAGCCGATCTCCAGAAAGGACAGCTCGTCCAGAGTTTGGGGGACCAGGCCGCATTGGCCGATGACTTCCCCGGTTTCCAAAAGCTCCGCCGCCCATAGCCCCACCCCGAAGCGGGCATAGCGGCGGATGTTTTTTTCGATCCAGGCCTGGATATCCGGGATGGAAAAGGTGCGTTCATAGGCCCGCATGGCGATGGGGTCGCCCATGGTGCGCAAAAGGGCGGGGGCGTCCTCCAGAGTGAGGGGGCGCAGACGCAGACGGGGCGTGACGAGAGAAAAATTGCCGGACATAGAAAAAGACCTCTTTTCCGCCGGTTGATTTTATTCCGGCAATGGTTTATCCTAGTAAGAAGGGAATAGCCTGCTTTTTATTATGGACAATAGGAGAAATTTTGTCAAAGGGAAGACGGAGACGATATGAATATTGATTTTGGCGCGAAATTCAAGAAATGCCGCAAGGACAAAGGATTGAGCATTGCCATGCTGGCCGAGAAGGCCGGGGTCAGCCCCGGCATGATCAGCCAGATCGAGCGGAATACCACAGTGCCTTCCATTTATGTGTTCTGGAAGCTGTGCAATGCCTTGGGGGAGAGCGTGGCCTCCTTCTTTGAGGAGGATAAGCAGAAGAACAAGGTGACATTGGTGCGGGCCGGAGAGCATCGGACGGTGTCCGGCGCGGGGAACGAGTACGCCCTGCTCACCCCCGATCCCGACCGGCGGATCGAAATGTACAAGGTGGTATTCCACCGTCAGCCCGACCAGAAGCCGGTGCTGGCTTCCCACGAGGGCGCCGAGTGCGGGTATATCATCTCCGGCACTCTGCGGGTGATCACCGAGGAGGAGGAGTATGTGCTCCATCCCGGTGACAGTATTTATTTTGAAAGCACCATTCTTCACCATCTCCAGAATGCCGGGGATGAGGAAGAGTGCGTGGCCGTCTGGGGCGAAGTTCCCTTCACTTGGTAGGCGGCGTGACGCCGCTGTCAAACTGCGCTGCCGCGCCCGGCAACAGAACGAAGGTTGGTTGCATGATTGGGTGCGGGAGCACCCCTTGACTGCCCAGGCACTGGGGCGCGAAAAAGGTCGGGGAAAAACTTAGTTTTTCCCCGAGGGCCAGCGGCGGCGTCAGCTTCCGGAATGATCGTTATTTCGGCCTTGTGCCGAAATAACACGCCGCCAATGGCCCAGGAGGGGCCCAGCGTCACGCTGGGAAGAAACCTGGGACAACACCCGCCGCAGCGGGTGTTCTGGCCCCTGTGAGGTGATTTTTTGAATTTAGAGCATTATAACTCCTATTTGGAGGTGGACTTGGGCAAGATACGCCGGAATGTGGAACGCATCCAGCGTCACATCGGCCCGGGGCGTGGCATGATCCCGGTGGTCAAGGGCAACGCCTATGGCCTGGGCACTGTGGAAGTGGCCAGGCTGATGCACGATATGGGGATGCCCCTTTTAGCTAATGCCCACATTGCCGAATCCATCCAGATCCGTGAAGCCGGAATTCCGGTGGATCTGATGATCCTGGGGGCTTTGCCTCCCCATGCCGTCCCCTATGCCGCCCAATACGGCCTCCAGATGACGGTGTTCAACAAAGAAGGGGTGGACCTGTTCAGCCGGGCCTGCCGGGATGCCGGCCATACCGGCCAGGTACATATCAAGATCGAAACCGGCCTGGGACGCATCGGCGTCAAACCCGGCGCCGATCTGGAACGGTTGCTGGATCATATCGCCCAGGTGGGGAACCTGGAGGTGGTGGGCGTCTTTACCCATTATGCCACCGCCGGACAGCGGGAGAGCCAGTACGCTAAGGAGCAGTTTGCCCTCTTCCAGAAGGGGCTTTCCCAGGTGCAGGCCCGGGGCATCCAGCCCCAGTACATCCACACCGCCAACACCGGCGCCACCATCTGGTTTGAAGAGAGCTACTGCACCCATGTGCGCTGCGGCAGCCTGTACCTGGGTTACAGCAACATCCAGAACCACGAAAACCCCCTGGGAGTGGAGGAACCGGCCACCTGGCGGGCCTTCATCACCAACATCAAGGATCTGGAGCCGGGGGAGAGCGTGGGCTATAGCCGCCACTTTATCGCTGACAAAAAGACCACCGTGGCCACGGTGGATGTGGGGTACAGCGCCGGTCTCAACCGCAATCTGGCCATGACCTATGGCCCGGTGCTGGTGCATGGGCGCAGAACCCGGTATCTGGGCGTGTGCATGGATCAGTGCTTCGTGGACATCACCGGCATTCCCTGCCAGCTCTATGACGAAGTCACCCTGCTGGGCTGGGACGAGGGAGAGCTGCTTTCCCTGTTCCAGCTGGCCGACCATGTGCAGCAGAATGTACACAGCCTGCTGGCTTCCATCAACCCCAATATCGTGCTGCGGGTCTACCGCAGATAAGGAAGGGCAGCCTCCGGCCGGTGGGTCGGGGGCGGTTTTTTTGAAAAGAAGGAGGGCATTGCCATGAAAAATACCACCCTTTGCTATGTGGAGCAGGATGGAAAATACCTGATGCTGCTGCGGAACAAAAAGAAGCAGGACGAGAATGCCGGCAAGTGGATCGGGGTAGGGGGGAAGTTCGAGGAAGGGGAAAGTCCCCAGGACTGCCTGCTGCGGGAGGTGCAGGAGGAGACCGGCCTGCGCCTGACCCAGTACCGATTCCGGGGCATTGTGACCTTTGTCTCGGATCGGTACGAAACCGAGTATATGTATCTGTTCACGGCCCATGGCTTTGAAGGGGAGCTGACGGCCTGCGATGAAGGGGAACTGAGGTGGGTGGAAAAGGACGAGGTGCTCTCCTTGCCCCTGTGGGAAGGGGACAGGGAGTTTCTCCGGCTGCTCCGGGAGAATGCGCCCTTCTTTTCCCTCAAGCTGGTCTACCAGGGAGACAAGCTGGTGAGCAGCACACTGGCCCAGTGCCTGGGCTCCCATACTGCGCTGCCGCGCTAAGCAATAAAACTGAGAGAAAGGCAAAAAAACTCCCCCAATGGGGGAGTTTTTCTTTTGTCTCTGTCCGAGATAAGTATTGGTATGTATAACTGACCTTTTTATTCATTTTTTATGAATGCCCAATGAAAAGGAGCAAGGTGTATCGACCTTGCTCCTCCTATGGGATATACTATTCAGTTCAACTAATTGGAATTGGCTTACTTCTTCTTTCCAAAGAACAAGGGAATTGCACCAAATATAATTGCAACGACAAGAGATATCATCGTTTTGAAAAACACCATATGGGTGATACTCTTAAAGAATATTTCTATCGGTTCTGCTTCTAACTTAATTCTCATGCCAGGGATTGCAAAGCAAATAATCAAATAAGTTGAAATAAAGGCAATCAAAAACAACACTATGGATACAGTTTTCTTTTTCATACAAACACACTCCTTTGTCAAATACAAGTTTGTCTAACTGTTCCTTGTCTATATAGACGAATTTGTTTATGAATATCTTTGTAATTGGAATGAAAATTAGACATAAAGTACCCCCACAAAATTGTTTTTGTAAGGGAATATAACTTTTTATGTCAGCTACAATTCTGTTTATGCATAATTTTCTGTGAAAATGTATATTTTTGCTCACCAATACTCATCTCGGACAGAGACTTTCTTTTTATGCAGTTGGCCAGGACTGCATGATAGCCCCTTCCAGGGATGGCTCGCCAGCCCTGGACCGCTCAGGCTCATAGCGCATTCCAGGCTTCAGAGAGTTTAGGCCGTCCGGACACCGGACCAGCGTGACGCTGGACCCATACTGTGCTCCCGCACCAGGCAACAGCACTCAAACTGGTTGTATGATCGGGTGCGGCAGCACCGTAGCCCCCCTTGTGCAAAGGGGGGACAGCATGGCAGAGCCATGCTGGGGGGATTGTGAAGCCCCATTGCATCCATCAGGTCTATCTGCGGCACGCTGCCAGGATTGCACTCCGGCCCTTTCCAAGGCTGGCGGGCCAGCCTTGGAGCACCGGGGAAAAGCAGCGCATACAGCCTTCAGCGAGTTTTGGCTGTCCGGACACCGGACACGACAAATTCCTGGATTCCCATATAGCCGGGGGCAATGGCGTATTTGGGGAATACGATCACCACCTGGCCTTGCTCATTGAGATAGAAGGACTGGTCCGGCTCAATGGTCTGGAAGGCGAAATCATCGTCAAAATCGTCCTCATCGTCCCGGGAATAATACATGGCATCCGGGTCTTCGGCCATCTTCCTGGCCATGCCTTCCTTCACCGCCTGGTTGCACAGGTCGATGTAATCCGGCCCCAAAAGCCCTTCCAGGGTGAGATCTTCCCCTGTTTTCAGATCAATATTATAGAAATACTGCTGGGTGTAGGCGTTGGCCCCGGTGATGGTGGAGTTGAGCACAAAGGATACCACATCCGGCGTGGTGTAGTGGATCTCATAGTCGATCTCCACCTTCATCTTCCAGAAATCCGGGTCTCCCGGCTGCTTGGTGGCGTTGTAGGCCTCCAGATATTCCTCCGCCATGCGGGTGGCTTCCGCTTCCAGCTGGTCGATCTTGTCGGCAATGCGCTGGTTGATCTCCTTGTCCAGCTGGCTCTCGCCGGTGCCCCGGATGGCAGGCACCCGCACCTGGATGTCCTTGGCTTCGTCCACCTCGTGGCTTTCCCGGAAGGTGAAAAACTGGGCCACATCCCCCAGAAGGGGCACTTCATACAAACTGGCCGCCCAGGCCGGGGACAGATTCACCGACAGGGCAAACAGCGCAGCACAGGCGGCGCAGGCCGTCATCGTCCGGGCAACAAAACGAATGGGCCGCCGTTTGGGACGCAGGGCCTTTTGCACCCGCTCTTCCAGCTCCGGCGGCACAGGGATGCTCTCATGGAGTTTTCTCAGTTCATGGGGTGTCATGGGGTTCCTCCTCCAGATGCAGGCGCAGGCGGCCTAGGGCCGCCTTGAGCCGGGATTTCACCGTGTTGATGTTGGTATCGGTGACCTGAGCAATCTCAGAAAACTTCATGTCGGAAAAAAAGCGCAGCATGACCACCGTTTTCAGCTGGGGTTCCAGCCGGTCGATGGCATCGTGAAGATCCATGGTCTGGGCGGTGTCCGGGGGCAGAAGGGCGGGCAGTTCCTCCAGGGCCTGCTGCAAAGGCAAAAGCTCCCGTTTGTTTTTCCGCAGATAGGTCAGGCTTTCATTGACCAGAATCCGATAAAACCAGGTCTTCATATATTCCGGCTGGCGCAGAGAGGGCAAGGCTCGCAAGGCCTTCTCCAAGGCCTCCTGCACCACATCCATCGCTCCGTCCTGGTCATGGGTATAGCGAAAGGCCAGGCGGTAAAACTCCTGTTGACGCTGGGTGACAAACTGGATAAATTCGTCCCGCAGCCCTTGATCCTTCTTTCTCATGGTGTGCCCTCGCCGGGTGGAAGGGGGGTTAGCCCATGGCTTCTTCCATGATCTCCAGGGCTTTGTCGCTGTCCGAAGAAACGCACAGCGCTACCGTCTGCCCCTTGGCATACAGGGCGGCGTCTTCGATCTTGGGCACTTCGGTGGGGACATAGTTCTGAAAGTCCTCTTTCAGCCGGGGCAGGTGGTTTTCCTTCAGAACGGCTTTGATCTCCTGGGCGCCTTTTTCATCGTCGGTCTTGAGCACCACCACTTCCTCGGCGGTGGCGCCGGTGCCCAGGTAAATGGCGCAGTCCGACACCTTGTCCTCATAGCTCTCCAGGCCCAGAACCGTGAGAGCGGCGTCCTTGTCGGTCTCCTCCAGCTTATCCTGGAAGGAGATGTCCGACAGAAGCTGGCTGGCAAGCTTTGAGGGATCGGGGTTTTTGGCTTCTGCTTCTTTCTTCTGGCAGCCGCCCAGGCACAGGGCGGGCAGCAGGCAAAGGGCGAAAACTGCCCGGGATTTTATTTGAAACATAGATTTAATTACCTCCCCAGATATGCGTGTTCACATAGGAAAACCAAACGCCATAGGCTTCTTTGGTGATATGGATGCCGTCGGAAGAATACTCCGCAGGCAGAGCGCCGCTTTCATCGCAGAGGGCGCTGTGGGCGTCCAGGAACAGAGCGTGCTTTTCGGCACACATCTGCCGGATCAGCTCGTTGAAATGCTGGAGCTTGGGATTGTTGAAGGTGGAGTCCTTGGCCGAACGCTCGGCGGTCACCGGCAGAATGCTCTGCACATAGATGGTGGCCGAGGGCTGCAAGGCCCATAGGCGATCGATGAGATTGCTGTATCGGGTGACAAACTGCTCTTCGCTGCCAAAGCCCAGTTCATTCATGCCGAACATCAGATAGATCCGGTCAAACTGCCGGTTCTGAAGGGCCTGCTCCACGGTGATGCGGCCCGAGCCGGAAGTCACCACCGGCTCTGTGAGGGCGTTGGTCACCGTCAGGCCGTTTTTGGCGTAGACCGTGGCCCCGGGAATGATGCCGTAGCGGGCGATGCCATCGGTGATGGAGTTGCCAATGAACAGGCTGTTCTGGAAGGCCCCTTCGGCTCCAGGGGCGCTTTCGGGCACCGGCTGGGAATAATCATAGGCAGCCACCGGCGGGGGAGAGGAGTCTTCCTCTTTGGGTGTTTCCTCCAGGGAGGTGTTATTTTCTTCCCCTTCTTCCGGGGAAGTTTCTTTTTCTTTGGTGTTTTCTTCGCCGTCCGGGGACAGTTCCTCCGGTTCGGTGGTGGTGTCCGGAGCGTCGGGCACCGAGTGGACGGGCAGGCGGACGATGGCGGAAACAAGGCTCACGCCGCCCAGGCACACCAGCAGCGCCGCCGCTGCCAGCAAAGCCCTGCGCCGACGGCGGCGGCGAGCGCGTAGTGTTTTTTTCATAGCGTTTATCTCCAAAACCGTTGTGGCTGTGTCTTTCTGATTGATTAGACGGGGCCAGGGGGAAAAAAGTTTATCCCCGGCAAAAAAAAGTGGGAAATTTTTTTACAGGGCCAGCAGCGCCCGGTCGGTCCCTTCCTCCCGGAGAGGACAGAGGCGGCCATGGGCAGTGAGCTGGCGGAAGCATTGGCCGCAGCCGATGCAGGGAGCACGGTGAGAGGGGTCCTGCTGCACCTTCTGCAAAAATTCCGGCTCGCACACAAAGGGACGGCAGAAGGACACCAGGGGGAAGCCTGCATCCAGGCAGGCCTGGGCATCGCTGCCCGAGCGGATGCCGCCCACCAGAATCAGGGGCAGGCCGGCTTTTTGCAGCACCTGGGCCTGCTTCAGATAATAAGGTCCGGCGGAAGGGGGGAAGGTGCGGAAATTACAGCCGCTGATCTCGGCGGCCAGCACACCCAGTTTTTTGCACTCTTCCAGCAGAAGCAGCAGCTCCTGCTCATATTCCTTTTCCAGTTCCGGCTGGGGCAGGTTGCAGTTGACCTTGATAAACAGGGGGAAGTCATTGCCGCAGGCCTCCCGCAGGGCGCGCAGCACTTCCAGAGGGAAGCGGATGCGGTTTTCGCCGCTGCCGCCGTATTCATCTGTCCGGCTGTTATCCAGGGGGGAGAGGAACTGGGAGAGCAGATAGCCATGGGCCAGATGGAGCTGCACCCCATCCATCCCCGCTTCCTTGGAAATCAGGGCGCTGCGGACGAAAGCCTGTTTCAGATTTTCCAGCTCCTGGGCGGAAAAGTCCGAGGGGGCTTTGCCGCCGGGGGCTTTGGCTCCGGCGTGGCTGATCTGCATGGCCATGCAGGAACCTTCTGCATGGACGCTCCGGGCGGTTTTCCGGAGCATGGGCAGGTTTTTCTCGCTGTCCAGGCCGTTTTGCAGGGGAGAGGCCTTGCCCTCCGGGGATACATAGCAATGGGCGCTGAAAATAAGCCCCACATTCTGCCGGGCCAAAAGGGTGTAAAGAGCCAATTCCTGCTGGGTCATCAGGCCCTGGGCGGTGCCCAGATCGTCCTGGGTGGCCGAGCGGACGGCTCTGTTTTTCAAAGAAAGTCCCCCCAGATGCAAGGGGGTGAAGAGCGATGTCACAAAAATCCTCCTAATCGGTGTTTTTTCCCTGAATGAATATGTTATAATGAATATGCTATAATGTTTTCAGACCCGCCGGAATACATGGGGCGGGCCGGCAGAAAAATCCACATTTTACGACCATTTTATACAGTATATCACACCCCAAAGCAAGGGGGAAGGGGCCACCGGGCCAAAAAACAGAAAAATTTTTTGACCCATGGAAAAAAAGGAGAAGAAACCACCGGGAGAGGAAAGAAATATGGAAAATTATAAAATATTGGAACACCGGTTTCCCTCGGCAGGAGGGCGGCAGCAGGTTTATGGCGTGGCCTATGTGCCCGACCGGCCCCGGGGAATGGTGCAGATCGCCCACGGCATGGCCGAGCACATGGGCCGCTACCGGGAGTTCATGGACTTCCTGGCGAAAAATGGGTACATCGCCTTTGGCTGCGACCACATGGGCCACGGGAAAACCGCCCGCACCAAAGAAGAACTGGGGTATTTTGCCCCGAAAAAGGGGTTTGACCTGCTGGTGACCGACCTGCATCTGATGGCTATTTATATGCAGGGCAAGTACCCGGGCATGCCCGCCTTCTTTCTGGGCCACAGCATGGGTTCCTTTGCCCTGCGGCTTTATCTGACCCGGTACGGGAAGGAGCTGCAAGGGGCCATCCTCAGCGGCACCGGCGGCAAGCAGACCGGGGCGGGACTGATGGGGGCGCTGTGCCGGAAGGGGGGAGGGAGCCCCAACCGGCTGGTGGACCGGCTGGCCTTCGGCAATTTCAACCGGGGGATCGAAAACCCCCGCACCCCCTTTGACTGGCTGAGCCGGGACGAGGAGCGGGTGGCCGATTACATCACCGACCCTCTCTGCGGCTTCACCTTTACCACCAAGGGGTTTGGGGATCTGTTTTCCGCTATTGCACGGGCGAACCGATGGGAGACTTTTCAGCAGACCCCCGATCTGCCCTTGCTGCTCATCAGCGGGGATCAGGACCCGGTGGGGGCTTACGGAAAGGGGGTGCGCCAGGTGGCGGAAAACTACCGCCGGGCCGGGCTGCACCATGTGGAGTGCAAGCTCTATCCCGGTGCCCGCCACGAGGTGCTGAATGAAATCAACCGGGAGCAGGTCTATCAGGATATACTGTCGTTTCTTCCAGCGTGAGTCCCGTGTCGGGACAGCCGTTCCTGTCTCCGGTGGGGATGCGTTGTTAGGCTTATTGCTCCGGGTGTGATAAACCATCACCCGGGAAGAGCCAATGTGCAATCCTGGCGGAGTGCCGCAGAAAAGGCCGGTTGGATGCAATGGGGCTTCACAATCCCCCCTGCATGGCCTTGCCATGCTGTCCCCCCTTTGCACAAGGGGGGCTGCGGCGAGCTGCCGCTCCCATACTGCGCTCCCGCGCTGGGCAAGCCCAGTGCCTGGGCGGTCATTCCGTTCTTTGCCCAGGCAAACACAACCGGCTACGCTGAATGATTGCACAAGGGCCGGTTGAATCCACTTGGCCCCGGTGGGGACCCCGCCTGGGGCGCGAAAAAGGTCGGGGAAAAACCTAGTTTTTCCCCGAGAGCCAGCGGCGGCGTTAGCTACCGACTTGCAAGTTATTTTGGCTTTACGCCAAAATAACACGCCGCCAATAGCAAAAAAACAAGCCCTACGGGAAAATCCCGTAGGGCTTGTTTTTATTGCGAGCCTTTGCCGCAGCAAAGGCTCTGGCTCACTTAGTCGGAAGTATAGGGCAGCAGAGCCAGGTGACGGGCACGCTTGATGGCTTCGGTCAGCTGACGCTGATGCATAGCACAGGTGCCGGTCATGCGGCGGGGCAGGATCTTTGCCCGATCGCTGATATACTTGCGCAGTTTGGCAGTGTCCTTGTAGTCGATGTGCTCTACTTTGTCCACGCAGAACTGGCAAACTTTTCTGCGGCGGCGCTCTCTCATGGGCCGCTCGCTTCTGGTTTCATTGGCCATTTGGGATGTCCTCCTTTTCAAAGATTGGGTTAGAAGGGAAGTTCGCTGTCATCCGGGCCCAGCTCCGCAAAATCGCCGCCTACAGGGGGCAGATCAAAGGGAACAGGGGCGTCATTCCCCGAACGGGGGGCGCTGTCCTTCTTGGATTCAGCGAAGAAAGCTTCGTCCGCTACTACTTCCACCGATTTGCGTTTGTTGCCCTGCTTATCCTCCCAGGTACGGGTCTGGATCCGGCCGGAAACGGCCACCAGCATCCCTTTGCGGAACCATTTGGAAACAAACTCCGCTGTGTTCCGCCAGGCCACGATATCCAGGAAATCGGTCTGCTTATCCTGACCGAATGTGCGGTCCACCGCAAGGGTGAAGGATGTGACCGGGATATTGCTCTGGGTGTGACGCAGTTCCGGATCGGCAGTGAGCCGACCCATCAGGATCGCTTTGTTCAGCATGATAACAACGCTCCTTTCGCCCGAGTTAGTTCTGGGCGACGATCAGCGAACGCATGATGCCGTCGGTGATGTTGTAGATACGGTCCAGCTCGTGGGGGAATTCGGGCTTGCTCTCAAACTCGATGAGAACATAGTAGCCTTCGTTCATGTCGTTGATGGGATAGGCCAGACGGCGCTTGCCCCACTCGTTGACATTGGTCACAGTGCCGTTACTTTCAATGAGAGTCTTGAACTTCTCGACCATAGCGGCAATGTTCTCTTCGCCCAGGTTGACATCCACGATGAATACGGTCTCGTACTTGCCTGTGATCTTCGGCATAATAAATCGCACCTCCTTTTGGACTTGTGGCCCGCAGTACTCCCTGCGGACAAGGATAACACTAAAATATTATCCTCTGCGCCATCAAAAGTCAAGCACATTTTTCCTTTCCGGCCTTTTGCACAACACATTCTGCAAAACCCACCGTCAGTTTATTCAAAAACACCCTTTACTTTCCCGGTTTTCCCGGCGTATACTGGGTGACAAGTTCACAGCAGCGCAAAGACAGCGAAGAGAAGAGTAACCGCTTTGAGACCTTTTGACAGAGAGCCCGGGCAGCTGAAAACGGGCAAAGGGAGCAGGTGGCGAAGATGGTCTCGGAGTTGCGCCCCGAGGGGAAATGCTCCCTTAGGCGGCGACGGGTTTGCCCGTTACAGCAATAGGGTATCGGCCTTTTTTGGGCCCGCACCCGAAGAGGCGCCTGGTCGTGAGGCCGGCGTGAATTAAGGTGGTAACGCGGAAGCTTTCAGCTCTCGCCCTTAACAGGATCAATTCATCCTGGAGGGCGGGAGCTTTTTTTGTTCCCCCTCCAGGCCCCGGCTGTGTGAACCCGCCGGGGAAGGAGAAAAGGAGGAACCAAGTTGATCGCATTGGAACAAGTGGAAAAAACCTATGCATCAGGGGAGGGCCCGGTGCAGGCCCTCAGCGGGGTGTCCTTTACCCTGGGGGAGGGGGAGTGCTGGGGCATCGTGGGCCCCAGCGGCGCGGGAAAAAGCACATTGCTGCGGCTGATGGCCTTGCTGGAAGAGCCCACCCGGGGACGGGTGGTGCTGGATGGGGTGTGCTTTGCCCAAAGCTCCCCCAGGGAAAAACGCCATGCCCGACAGCAGATCGCCACGGTCTTTCAGGACTGCCGTTTGCTCTCCCGCCGCACTGTGGCGCAGAATGCCGCTCTGCCCCTTCAGATGCAGAGGCTGCCCCGGCAGGAAATCGCCCAGCGCGGCAGCGGTCCGGTGGCCGGACAGCCATGCTTTCTTTGCCCTGGTTCATACAACCAGCCTTCGTTCGATTGCCCGGCGCGGCAGCGGTCCGGTGGCCGGACGGCCATACTTTCTTTGCCCTGGTTCATACAACCAGCCTTCGTTCGATTGCCCAGCGCGGCAGCGCAGTATGGGTGCAGCGTCACGCTGCTTGACAGGGGGAGAGGGGAGGGGGTAGAATGAAAAGGCAGCAATTTAGTGATTTTTAGGGAAAAAGGGAGGAAGAAAGATGGGCGGGACTGCGTCAACCATCATCAATCAGATCGTGGTGATGTTCCTTTTGATGTTTGTGGGACACCTATTATATAAGAAGAAGATCCTGGACGATGGCGGTACCCGTCAGCTTTCCGCTTTGCTACTCAACATCGTCACCCCGGCCGTGCTCATCACCTCCTACCAGCGCCCCTTCGATCAAAAAGAGGCCCTGAGTTTGCTGGGGGCCTTCGGGTTTGCCTTTGTTACCTTTGCGGTGGTCATCGGGATGATGACCGTCCTCTATGGCAAAAGCAAGCAGCCCTATGCCCGGGATGCACGGATGTGCGTCATTTTCTCCAACAACGGATTTATGGCCATCCCCTTGCTCCAGGCCCTCCTGGGCTCCCAAGGGGTGTTTTTGGGCTCGGCCAGCATCGTCACCGCCACCGTCCTGGCTTGGACCTATGGGGTGAGTATGCTCCGGGGCAACCGGCAGGTGAATTTCTACCGCATCCTGATGAATCCCGGCACCCTGGCCCTCTTCGGCGGTATTCTGCTCTTCTGCTCCCCCTGGAAGCTCCCCGGGCCTATCTTCCAGGCGGTGGACTACCTGGGCAGCCTGAACACCCCGCTGGCCATGCTGGTGCTGGGGGTCTATCTCTCCCAGGCCAAGGTGTTCTCCTGCCTGAAAGACAAGACGGTGTATATCCTCTCCTTTCTGAAGCTGATCGTGGCGCCGCTGTTGTCCATGGCGGTGCTTTATTTCCTGGGGGCTGAGCGCACTGTGGCCATGGCCCTGGTGATCGGCATCGCCGCACCCAGCGGCGTGATCTCCGCCATGATGGCCCAGATGTTTGACACCGATTACCTGTTCAGCACCCGCATCGTGGCCGTGACCACGCTGCTCTCGGCCATCACCATGCCCCTGCTCATCACCGCCGCCGAATATCTCTGGGGCGGGGTGCCCCCGCTGGCATAACTCTCCCAGGCTGGGATGCGCTGCGGGCCTGGGTGGTCCAGGGCTGGCGGGCCAGCCCTGGAAGGGGCTACGGTGCAGTCCTGGCGAAGTGCATAGAAAAAGCCGCCCAAAGGGGCGGCTTTTTGCGTTTGCCGGGTGCCAGCACAGTATGGCTGCCCGGACACCGGGCCGGAGGCACTCCTGTAGGTTTGTCAATGATGTGTTACAGATGAGGAAAAGAGAGTAAGACCTGT
>QUDE01000017.1 GCA_003477405.1 Ruminococcaceae bacterium AM07-15 | reverse complement strand
AGGGTTTTACCCGTCTATGAAAAACCCCCGGCTCCGCCGGGGGATTATTATTTGCGCATACATCAGTTTTTTGGTTGATTATAAAAGAAGGGAAGGAAGGGCACATCTTCCACCTGGAAGGTCTTGCCCTTGAGATAGGAAAGCTCTCCCCAGTCTCCCTCCTGGGAAAAATGGAGCTTGTAGGAATAGAGGGCCTGGTGGGTCATGCCATAGGGGCGGTTGCGCTCCATGGTGCCGTACTTGGTGTCGCCCACCAAGGGCCAGCCACGATGGGACAGCTGCACCCGGATCTGATGGGTGCGGCCAGTGAACAGCTCACACTCCACCAAAGAGAGCTTGCCCCGGCTTTGCAGCACTTTGTAGCTCATGGATGCGGTACGGGCGCCGGGGGTGTTCTTTTTCACCACCCGCACCTGGTTTTGTTTGCTGTCTTTCAAAAGGGTATCCTGGATGACGGCCTGCCGGGGAGAAGGGGTGCCATGGACCAGGCAAAGGTAGAATTTCTGCACCTGGTGCAGCCGGATCTTTTCGTTGAGCACCCGCAGCCCTTCCGCTGTCTTGGCGGCCATGACAATGCCGCCGGTGTACCGGTCGATCCGGTTGCACAAAGCCGGGGTAAAGGATTGCTCTTTGTCCGGGTCCCATTCTCCTTTTTTATAGAGGTAGGCCTTGATGTGGTTGATCAGGGTGTCCAGCGTGCCCTGGTCGTCTTCGTGAACCACCATGCCCGGACGCTTGTCACACAGAAGGATGTGATCGTCCTCATAGAGGATGTGCAGCCGGGGAGTGATGCGGCGGAAGGCTTCCTCTTCCTTTACAGGCTGGAAAAACTCATCATTGATATAAAGGGAAAGCACATCCCCCTCGGTCAGCCGGTCGCTGGTTTGGCACCGTTTGCCGTTGCATTTGATCCGCTTGAGGCGCACATATTTGTGCATCAGGGAGGGAGGCAGTGAGGGCAGGGCTTTTTGAAGGAACTTGTCAAGACGCTGGCCGGCGTCGTTTTTGCCGATGGTCATCTCTCGCATGGCGTTCTCCTGTCGGGTTGTTTTTTTCTTAAAGTTGTGGTATCATTATACACCAGCGGCTGCCTTTTGCAAACAGGCCGCCTGAAGCCAGGGTGAAAAATTGGGAAATGTGGGTTTTTTGAAACTATTTCTTGACAAACCCTCGGCAGAACACTATAATATTCGATGTATCATTGTGGGAGGTGTGTATTTGTGCTGCTCAACCTCCGTGATGTGCTGGCTTCCGAGGGGATGTGTCTGCCCTTTGATTATGCCTTTTCCCTGGCGGAAGAGGAGCTTTATGGGGAGTGTCCGTTTCAGGGGCCGGTGAAGGTCCAGGGGAAACTGGAAAACAAGGCCGATGTGTTTTATCTCACCGCCGCCGTTTCGGTTCCCGTTTCCACCCGCTGCGCCCGCTGCGGCAAGCCGGTGGAGTATGTGAAAGATCTGGATCTTGCGTTGGTCATCACCCAGACGGTCAGCGGCGATGATTTGGCCGAGGATGTGTATGTGGTGGAAGGGGACAGCTTTGAGCTGGACGACATCGTCCGGGAAGAGCTGCTTCTGCACATGGAACTGACAGTGCTTTGCAAAGAGGATTGCAAGGGACTGTGCCCCAAGTGCGGCCACGATTTGAACGAAGGAGACTGCGGCTGCGACCGCAGGGAGATCGATCCACGCCTTCAAAAGCTCACACAGCTTTTTCAGGAATAAATAATATGTTTTCATAGATCGAGGAGGTGTCACCGATGGCGGTCCCGAAGAGTAAAATCTCGAAACAGAGAAGAGACAAGCGGCGTAGTGCCCACTGGAAGCTGGAAGTTCCCGGTATGGTCAAGTGCCCCAAGTGCGGCGAACTGATCATGCCCCACAGAGCATGCAGAAGCTGCGGCACATATAAAGGCCGTGAGGTCCTCAAAGTCGAGGTCAGCAAATAACACACGCATGAAAGATAGAGAGGGGACACCACCTTCTCTATTTTTTGTTATGCGGATGTTTTTGACCAAACTCTTGCCGAAAAGGAGGAACGGCCTGTGCCTGCTAAGATTGTGCATGTGGATCAGGACAGCCCGGCCGAGAAGGCTGGGATCTCCGCTGGATGGTGGCTGCAAAAGATCAACGGCCATCCCATCCGCGATGTGCTGGATTACAAGTTTTATTCCTATGACAGCCGCCTGGAGCTGACGCTGAGCCAGGAGAAGGATGGGGAGCAAAAGTCCCTTTCCATCGGAAAGGCCGAAGGGGAGCCTCTGGGGCTGGATTTTGAGACCTATCTCATGGACAAACAGCGCAGCTGTGCCAATAAATGCGTTTTTTGCTTTATCGACCAGCTGCCCAAGGGGATGCGTTCTTCGCTGTATTTCAAAGACGATGACGCCCGCCTCTCCTTTCTCATGGGCAATTATATCTCCATGACCAATCTGAGCGAGGCCGATGTACAGCGGATCATCGCCATGCACATTTCCCCGCTGAATGTGTCCATCCATACCACCAATCCGGATCTTCGCAGCCGGATGCTGGGCAATCCCCGGGGCGGGGAGAGCCTGGAGTACCTCCGGCGGTTTGCCCAGGCCGGACTCAAGATCATGGGCCAGATCGTGGTGTGCCCCGGCTGGAACGATGGGGAAGAGCTGGAGCGGACGCTGGAAGATCTGGCGGCCATGCACCCCAGCATCGCCCATGTGGCCCTGGTGCCGGTGGGTCTGACCCGTCACCGGGAAGGGCTGGAGCCGCTGCGCCCGGTGGACCGGGAAGAAGCCCGGCAGATCATCGGAGTGGTGGACAAGGCCCGGGAAAAGTGCCTGAAAACTTACGGTGAAGCCTTTTTCTATGCAGCCGACGAGTTTTACCTCAAAGCAGGATGGCCGCTGCCGGGGGAGGAATACTATAACGGTTATCCCCAGCTGGAAAACGGTGTGGGGCTGATGTCTTTGTTCCGCCAGGAACTCCAGGGGGCCTTGCTCATGGCTGAGCCCGCGGAAAATCCTCCGGCCTTCCTGATCGCCACCGGCGTGTCCGCCGCTCCTTTTATGGAGGAAATGGTGGCGCTGTGCAAAGAGAAGTGCCCGGCCCTCCAGGGACGGGTGCAGCCGGTGAAAAACGACTTTTTCGGCCACGGTGTGGATGTGGCCGGTCTGCTCACCGGCGGGGATATCATCCGCCAGGTGAAGGATGTGCTCCGGCCGGGAGAGGAACTGTGGATTCCCGACTGTATGCTTCGCCACGGCGAGACCGTCTTTCTGGACGATGTGTCGGTGGAGGAAATGGAGCAGAAACTGGGGACAAAGGTGCGGGTGCTGCCGGTGGACGGTGGCGCCTTCTGTGATGCCATCTTCCCCTGGGAAGAATAGAGAGAAGGCGGCTTTTACGCCGTTAAGATCGAAAGGGGGCAGCTATGCGAAAGCCTGTCATTGCCATTGTGGGACGGCCCAATGTGGGCAAGTCCATGCTTTTTAACCGGCTTATCGGCCGGAAACAGTCCATTGTGGAGGATACTCCCGGCGTCACCCGGGACCGGATCTATGCCGAGGGTGAATGGCGGGGCCGGGTGTTTGAGCTCATCGACACCGGCGGTATCGAGCCCAAAACCGACAACGAAATTCTGAAATTCATGCGGGAGCAGGCGCTTATTGCCATTGACACCGCCGATGTGATCATCTTCATCACCGATGTGCGCACCGGCGTCACCGCTGCCGACCAGGATGTGGCCGCCATGCTCAAGCGGTCCAAAAAGCCGGTGGTGCTCTGTGTCAACAAGCTGGATGCTCCCGGCGATCCGCCGGCGGAGTTCTATGAGTTTTACAACCTGGGCATGGGCGACCCCATTGGGGTGTCGGCCATCCACGGCAACAACACCGGCGATCTGCTGGATGCCTGCTATGCTCATTTCCCCCCGGATACCGGAGAGAGCGAAGAAGAGGAGAACTGCATCCGGGTGGCCATCATCGGCAAGCCCAATGCAGGCAAATCCTCTCTGCTCAACCGCATCGCCGGGGAAGAGCGGGTCATCGTCAGCGATGTGCCCGGTACCACCCGGGACAGCATCGACCAGCGGGTCAGCAACAAATACGGCGATTATATCATGGTGGACACCGCCGGTATCCGGAAAAAAGCCCGGGTGGACGAGGACATTGAAAAAATCAGTGCTCTGCGGTCCATCATGGCCATTCAGCGGGCCGATGTGTGCCTGATCATGATCGACGCTACTCAGGGCGTCACCGAACAGGACACCAAGGTGGCCGGCTATGCCCATGAAAACGGCAAGGCCGCTGTCATTGTGGTGAATAAGTGGGACCTGGTGGAAAAAGAGACCAACACCCAGCGGGAATTTGAGCTGAAGATCCGGGAAGGGCTGGCCTATATGCAGTATGCCCCGGTGATCTTCCTGTCGGCCCTCACCGGCCAGCGGGTGGAGCAGCTGTTCCCCTTGATCAACACCGTGGCCCAGAACAATGCCATGCGGATCACAACAGGCACACTGAACACCATTCTGGCCGAGGCCACCCTGCGGGTGCAGCCCCCCACAGACAAGGGCCGCCGGCTGAAAATTTACTATATCACCCAGACGGGGATCAAGCCCCCCACTTTTGTTTGCTTCTGCAACGACGCCCGCCTGTTCCACTTCTCCTATCTCCGGTATCTGGAAAACCGGATCCGGGAAGTCTTTTCTCTCACAGGCACTCCCATCAAGATGATTGTACGGCAAAAAGGAGAAGAATAGGCTTCTTTTTCCTGTTTTGCGGTTTACAAACCGGTACCCTTTGTTGTAAACTGGATGTAAATTGACCATCAAAATAGTTGAGGGGGAGAAGAAATGTTTCCGCACAGCCTGTGGGCCTGGGCGCTGGCCTTGGTCTGCGCTTATCTGATGGGGTCTTTCAGCACATCCATCACCGTTTCCAAACTTTTTTACAAAACCGATATCCGCAAGATGGGCAGCGGCAATGCAGGAGCCACCAATACATTGCGGAATTTCGGAGTGAAAAAGGCATTGCTGGTGGTGCTGGGGGACGGCCTCAAAGCGGCGCTGGCCATGGTGCTGGCCAAAATCCTGGTGGGGCCGCAGGCCGTACTCTATGCAGGATGCGTGGCAGTGCTGGGACATATCTTCCCGGTGTATTATGGCTTCAAAGGCGGCAAAGGCGTCATGAGCGCCGCCGCTATGATCCTGGTGTTTGACTGGCGCCTCTTCCTCTTTGTGCTGGCCGTCTTTTTGCTGGTGGCCGTGTTCACCCGCTATGTGTCGTTGGCTTCCATAATGGCAGCGGTGGCCTTTGCCGTAGGGCTCCTTGTTTGCTACCGGGATCATTCCGGCTATCTGGCAGCGGGCCTGAGTACGGCGGTTATTGTGGTCTGGAAGCACCGGAGCAACATCAAACGGCTTTTGCATGGAGAAGAATCCAAACTGGGTAAGAAAAAATAGATCCACTTTCAGCAGGGCCATCGCGGCCGGAGGTTACTATGAAGATTTCTGTCATCGGTTCGGGCAGTTGGGGCATTGCGGCCACCAAGATGCTCAGCGAAAACGGCCACGACATGACTCTGTGGTCTTTTGATCCCAAAGAAGCGGCCCTTTTGCAGGAAAAACGGGAGAATCCCGCGCTGCTCCCCGGCATTCTTCTGCCGGAGCGGGTGCAGGTGACCACCGATATCGCCTGTGTGCAGGGGGCCGATATGGTGGTGGTGGCGGTGCCCAGCTTTGCTGTGTTTGAAACCGCCCAGAAGATGCGGCCCTATGTGAGCAAAAACCAGGTGATGGTGCTTTTGTCCAAGGGCTTTGATAAAAACAGCGGTTATTCTCTGTTGTCCGATCTGTTGGAGCGGGTGTTCCTGGGCGAGGTGCCGGTGGTGGCCCTCACAGGACCTTCCCACGCCGAAGAAGTGGGAAGAGGCATCCCCACCGCTGTGGTGGCCGCTTCCGTGAACCAGCAGGCGGCGGCCCTGACCCAGGAAGCCTTTATGAACCCGGTGTTCCGGGTGTATACCACCCCGGATATTGTGGGAGCTGAGCTGGGCGGCGCCATGAAGAACATCATGGCCCTGGCTGTGGGCATCAGCGATGGCGCCGGTTTTGGCGACAACACCAAAGCCATGCTGATGACCCGGGGTATTATGGAAATGGCCCGCTTCGGCGTGGCTCTGGGTGGACGGCCCGAGACCTTCACCGGTCTTTCCGGTGTGGGAGATCTGATCGTCACCTGTATTTCCCAGCATTCCCGTAACCGGAGGGCCGGATTGCTCATTGGCTCGGGTGTTTCTCCGGAAGAGGCCATCCAGAAGGTGGGGGCCACGGTGGAAGGGTATTTTGCCGCCCAGGCCGTTCACGCCCTGTCCCAGGGGAAGGATCTGGAACTGCCCATCTGCCAGGCGGTTTACGGTCTGCTCTATGAGGGTAAGCCACTGGATGAGACTGTGCGGGCGCTGATGACCCGGGATAAAAAGAGCGAGACCCAGGAAAGCTGGATGCAGCATATCAACTGGTAAAAGAAAAAGCCTGTCCGGAAAACCGGGCAGGCTGAGCGTGTCGAAAAAGTGGCTTTGGCCACTTTTTCGAGTTTTTGCAAGGAGCTGCATGCACGCCTTCGGCGCACACTGGCCCCTTGAGAGGTGCAAAAAGCCACGCACAGGTCGCGGCTTTTCGCGGATTGATTAAAATCCAGCGAAAGGATCACTCATACAGCAGAAATTTTTCGATAAACAAACAGCCTGGCCGGTTTTCCGGACAGGCTGTTTGTGTATAACAAAGAAAGGGAAATCAAAAACCCTCTGCCAAAGCAGAGGGTTTGATGTTTCACACATATTCCAGGGAAAGGTCTTAGATAGCTCTAGTGACCTTGCCGGAACGAAGGCACCGGGTACAGACATTGACATGGCTGGGAGTGCCGTTGATCAGCACTTTTACACGCTTCACATTCGGCTTCCAGGTCCGGTTCGATCTTCTGTGTGAATGGGAGACTTTGATGCCGAAGCTGACGCCCTTGCCGCAAATATCACACTTTGCCATTTTCTCTGCACCTCCTTTACCCATAAGCTACAAAGCGACACAAGCTATATTACCACAACTGTTTTTCAAAATCAAGGATTATTCGAAAAAAATCATTCTGTTGCCAAATTTTATTCCATCCCCTATAATGGAAACAGCAAGGACAGGCCGCGTGGCCGATTTTAAAAGGAGGTTTTTGACGATGGAGAAACCCTTTGTCAAATTGCATCAGATCATCGATGAATTTCATTTGAATCTGTTTTATGCTCCGGCGGGCTGTCTGGAGTCCCATGTGACCAGCATGGATGTGTACCGTCCGGGCCTGCAGCTGGTGGGCTTTTACGATCATTTTGATGCCGGCAGCATCCAGGTGCTGGGAAAAGTGGAGTGGGCCTTTTTGCAGGGGCTGGATTCCCACCAGCGGGAGAGGGTCTTTGAGCTGCTGTTTGAAAAGAAGATCCCCTTGCTCATTTTTGCCCGGGATTATGAACCCTTCCCCGAGTGTCTGGCCATGGCCGAAAAATACGGCGTGCCGGTGGCCGGTTCCGGGGAATACACCACCGACCTGATGGCCGCCATGACCTCTTCCCTCCATGTGCACCTGGGACCCACCACCACCCTTCACGGCGTGCTGGTAGAAGTATACGGCGAAGGCATTCTGCTGCTGGGCGGCAGCGGCATCGGCAAAAGCGAGACCGCCATTGAGCTGGTCAAGCGTGGCCACCGGCTCATCGCCGATGACGCCGTGGACATCAAAAAGGTGTCGGCCAAGACGCTGGTCGGTTCGGCGCCGGAAATGATCCGCTATTTTATCGAGCTGCGTGGCATCGGTATCATCGATGTGCGCCGCATCTTCGGTATGGGCTCGGTGAAGCCCACCGAGCGAGTGGATCTGGTGGTGCGTCTGGAAAAATGGGAGGACGGCAAGCCCTATGACCGGCTGGGTGTGGACGAAGAGACCATGACCATTCTGGATATCAAGGTGCCGGCCCTGACCATTCCGGTGCATCCTGGGCGGAATCTGGCGGTGATTCTGGAAGTGGCCGCCATGAACAACCGGAACAAGCGCATGGGTCACAACGCCGCCAAAGAGCTGAGCGATAAGCTGTACCGCACCATGCTGGCCCAGCAGAACCCGGAAGAAAACGATTAAATCACACCTGCCCAAGGGCGGACCGGATGTCCGCCCTTTTTCTTTCCCGTGGGCGGGAGAAATCTCCCCTCTCCACTACCAATGGAGAGGGGTTTGTGCTATAATTATAGTAGAATATTGTGCGCATTGGGAGGACACTATGGAACAGAACAATTCCTTGAGCCAAGCCGCTGAAAAAGAAGATATCAAGATCTATTGGGATGAACCCATGAGCCGTCACACCACCATGCAGGTGGGCGGCCCCGCCGCCATGCTGGCCCAGCCCCGGGATATCCGGGAGCTGGTGAGCCTGGTTTATCTGGCGGGAAAGAACAACTTCCGCTGCATGGTCATGGGCAATGGCTCCAATCTGATTTTCCCCGATGAGGGATACAAGGGACTGGTGATCAAGACGGTGCCCAATTATGGGGGCATTTATGTGGATGACGACGGGGTGATCCGGGCGGAAGCCGGAGCACTTCTGTCCCAGGTGGCCACGGTGGCGGCCCAGAACGGCCTCACCGGGCTGGAATTTGCCCAGGGGATTCCCGGCACCGTGGGCGGTGCTCTGTGCATGAACGCCGGGGCCTACGGCGGAGAAGTGGGGAATCTGGTGCAGCGTACCTGCTATATGGACGCAAATGCCAAGCTCCATATGCTGGCGCCTCAGGATCATCTGTTTGGTTATCGCACCAGCCTGTTTAAGGAGAAGCCGGGAAATGTGGTGCTTTACACCGAGTTCAAGCTCCAGCCGGGAGACCAGAAGGAAATTCAGGAGAAGATGAGCGATTACGCCGCCCGCCGCCGGGAGAAGCAGCCGTTGGATCAGCCTTCCGCCGGCAGCGTCTATAAGCGCCCCGAAGGCCACTATGCCGGGGAACTGATCGAGCAGTGCGGCCTGAAGGGATATCAGATCGGGGGAGCCATGGTTTCTCCCAAGCATGCCGGATTCATCGTCAACACCGGCAAGGCCACTGCATCCGATGTGATCGCTTTGATGGAGCACATTGAGGAAGTGGTGCTGGAAAAGACCGGCGTTTCTCTGGAAAGAGAAGTGCGGGTGGTGACCCACCGGCGGTAACGACCGCCGAGACGATGTCTGGAAAGGAGTGTGGCTTTTCATGGAATGTTTGATCATATCGGGCATGGCCGGTGCAGGCAAGAGCATGGCGGTGGATGTGCTGGAAGATATCGGATATTACTGCATTGACAATATGCCGGTTTCCCTCATTCCCCGGTTTATTCAGCTGTTTGAAAAAAGCCGGGAGCAATTCGACCGGGTGGCCCTGGTGGTGGATGCCCGCAGCGGTGACGGCTTTGAGGAGCTGTGTCAGGAACTGGACGATGCCAGAGGGCCGGATTTTTCCTACCGGATCCTGTTTCTCGACGCCCGCAACGCCATTTTGACCAACCGGCACAAGGAAAGCCGCCGGCGTCATCCTTTGCAGACGGCGGACATGGATCTGGAACAGGCCCTGCATCAGGAGCGGCGGGTGCTGGAACCCATTCGCCGCCGGGCGGATTTTATGATCGACACCAGCGCCTTGCTTCCCGCCGATTTCCGGGCCTATCTGGTGAGTTTGTTTGCCGGTGGGGAAGAAGGGGGCAACATGGTCATTTCCATCGGCTCCTTTGGCTTCAAACACGGAATGCCCGGGGAGTCGGACATGGTGTTTGATGTGCGCTTTCTGAAGAATCCTTACTATGTGCCGGAACTGAAAGACAAAACCGGCCTGGATCAGGATGTGTTTGACTATGTGTTTTCCGACCCGGCGGCAGAGGATTTCTGTGAGCGGGTTTGTTCGCTGTTGGAATTTCTCATTCCCCGGTATATCGAAGAGGGGAAGATGAGCCTGGTGGTTTCCATCGGCTGCACCGGTGGTCAGCATCGTTCGGTGTCGGTGGCCCGGCATCTGGGCCAGTTGCTGGGCAAGCATGCCCGGAATGTGACCGTGCGCCATCGGGATGTGAAAAAGCACTAGGAGGCCGGTGGTATGCTGCAAAACCAAGTGCCCCATGATCTGTTGCGGGCCGCCCGGGCGGCGGGACGCAAGGTGGCGGCCATCGGCGGAGGTACCGGCCTTTCCACGCTGCTCCTGGGGCTGAAAGAATACACCGACAACATTACCGCCATCGTCACCGTCACCGATGATGGCGGCGGCAGCGGCGTTTTGCGGGACGAGTACGGGATGCTCCCGCCGGGAGATATCCGCAACTGCCTGCTGGCGCTGGCCAACACCAGCGACGCCATGAACGAACTGCTCAATTACCGCTTTCCCGAAGGTTCCCTCAAAGGCCAGAGCTTTGGCAATCTGTTTCTGCTGGCCCTCAATGGGGTGTGCGGCTCCTTCCGCACCGCCGTGGCCCGGATGAATGATTTTCTGGCGGTTACAGGCCAGGTCTTGCCGGTGACTACCAGCAATGTGAGCCTGTGTGCCCAGTTTGAAGACGGCTCCTGCGTCACGGGGGAGACCGCCATCACCAAGGCCAAAAAGCAGAACAATCTGGTGATCCAGAAGGTAGGGCTCAGGCCGGAGGGGGCCAAGGCCTTGCCGGAAGTCATCAAGGCCATTGATGAGGCCGATCTGATTATTCTGGGGCCAGGGAGTCTTTACACCAGCATTATCCCCAACCTGTTGGTGGATGGAGTGTCGGAGGCCATCCGCCGTTCTCAGGGACTGAAAATCTACATTCTCAACATCATGACCCAGGACGGCGAGACCGAGGGGTACAGTGCTTCGGATCATCTCAAGGCTTTGATGAGCCACGGCGGCAAAGCCGATGTGTGCCTGTATAACACCGACCGGGTGGCCCGCCGGCTGCTGGAAAAATACGCCGGTGAAAGCGCCCGGCAGCTGTGGCCCGACCCGCGGGAATTCCGGCAGATGGGAGTGGAGCTGACGGGGGAATCCATTTTGTCCCGGGACGCTCACTTTGTCCGCCATGACCCATTGCGCCTGGCCTATGCGGTGATGAAGACCGCCGCCCGGCTGGCGCCCCGGCAGCAAGTGCTGCGCTATTATGACGAATTGATGCTGCGGCAGGAGGAATAAGATGTCCTTTACACAACAGATCAAAGAAGAACTTTGCCGCCTGGGGCCGGGCAAGGATTGCTGCGCCCGGGCGGAGTGTTATGGGATGCTGCTCTTTGCCGCGGTTTTCTCCCAAAGCCGCCTGCGGGTACACAGTGACCTGGCGGCGGTGCGGGGGAGAGTACGGCAGCTTCTCCGCCGGTGTGCCGGTGTGGAGATCTCTCCCCGGCCCGATGGGACCAACGCCTTGGTTTTGGAAGACCCGCCTTCTTTGCGGCGGGTTTTTTCCGCCTTTGGGTATGAATTTGAAGGGACCGCCCTTCATCTCAACCGGGCGGTGGTGGAGGAGGACTGCTGCCGCATCGCCTTCCTTCGGGGGGCTTTTCTCACCGGCGGGTATGTGTCGGCTCCCGGGCGGGGGTATCACCTGGAACTGGTGACCTCCCATTACAATGTGGCCCGGCAGACGGTGCTTCTGTTGGAAGAAATGGGCCTTAGCTGCGGATTTGTTTCCCGCCGGGGAAATTTTGTGCTTTACTACAAAGACAGCAATGTGATTGAAGATATCATCGGCCGCATGGGGGCCCCGGGGGCCGCCATGGATTTCCGGCTGCGGAAAGTGGAAAAGGATTTCCGCAACAACATCAACCGGAAGGTCAACTGCGAGACGGCCAATCTGGGAAAGACAGTGGAAGCCGCCGCCCGCCAGTGTCATGCCATTGGCAAATTGGAAAAAGCGGGCCAGCTGGAGCAGCTGCCCGAAAGCCTGAGGGAGACCGCCCGGGTGCGTCTGGAGCATCCGGAAGAGTCCCTCGCCGAGCTTTTGCAGCATTTTGATCCGCCCCTTTCCAAACCGGGGCTGAACAACCGACTGCGGAAGCTGGAGCAGCTGGCGGCCAAATTGGAAGATTGAGAAAAGGCAAAGGAATTGGGAGATAAAGATACTATGGCCATTGATTTTGTCCATTTGCATGTGCACAGCGTGTTCAGCCTGTTGGACGGCGCCTGCCCTGTGGCGGAACTGCCCCGCAGAGCCAAGGAGCTGGGACAGCAGTCCCTGGCCGTCACCGATCACGGGGTGATGTACGGGTGCATTGATTTTTATAAAGCCTGCAAGGCGGAAGGGGTCCATCCCATCATCGGCTGCGAGGTCTATGTGGCGCCTCGCAGCCGCTTTGACAAAACAGCCGAACTGGACGGGGAAGCCTATCACCTGGTGCTTTTGTGCCAAAACCAGAAAGGGTATGAAAACCTGATCTATCTGGTGAGCCAGGGCTTCCTCCAGGGGTTTTACAACAAGCCCCGGGTGGACTGGGATTTGCTGAAAGAATACCACGAAGGGCTGATCTGTCTGTCGGCCTGTCTGGCCGGGCAGGTGCCCCGGCTGCTGGACCAGGACAACTATGAAGGTGCCCTGGAGCTGGCCACACAATACCGGGATCTGTTTGGCCCGGAGAACTATTTCATCGAGGTGCAGGACCACGGCATCCCGGAACAGAAAAAGGTCAACGAGGGCCTGTGCCGCCTGGCCAAAGAGCTGGGCGTGGGATTGGTGGCCACCAACGACGCCCACTATCTCAAGCGGGAGGATGCCTCCAGCCAGGATGTGCTCCTTTGCATCCAGACGGGAAAAACGGTGGATGAGCCCAACCGGATGCGCTTTGAAGGGGAAGAATTCTATCTAAAAGGCGGAGAGGAAATGGCGCAGCTCTTTCCGGAGGACAAATTCCCCGGGGCCATTTCCAACACAGTGAAGATCGCAGAGCGCTGCCAGGTGGAGTTCGATTTTTCAGAGCAGCACCTGCCGGCCTTTGATGTGCCCGAAGGCTATGACGCTGAGGGGTATCTGCGTTATCTGGCCGATGAGGGCTTTGCCCGTCTCTATCCCGACAAGGATGCTTCCTATCGGGAGCGTCTGGAATACGAGCTGGATATGATCTGCCGCATGGGCTTTACCGACTATTTCCTCATTGTGTGGGATTTCGTCCGCTTTGCCCGGTCCCGGGATATTCCGGTGGGCCCTGGTCGGGGCAGCGCCGCAGGCAGTATGGTCAGCTATTGCCTGGGCATCACCGACATCGACCCCATGCGCTATAACCTGTACTTCGAACGGTTTTTGAACCCGGAACGGGTGTCCATGCCCGATATCGATATGGACTTCTGCGGCGTGCGGCGGCAGGAGGTCATCGACTATGTGGTGGAGAAATACGGAGAAGACCATGTGGCTCAGATCATCACTTTCGGCACCATGGCGGCCAAGGCAGCGGTGCGGGATTGCGGCCGGGCGCTGAACATGACCTATGCCGAAGTGGATGCGGTGGCCAAACTGGTGCCCCAGGAACTGAAAATCACCCTGGACAAGGCTTTGAAGGTCTCCCGGGAGCTGCGCAGCCTGTACGAAAGCGACGAGCGGGTGCACACCCTTCTGGACACCGCCCGGAAGCTGGAAGGAACTCCCCGCAATGCCTCCACCCACGCCGCCGGTGTGGTCATCACCAAAGAGCCGGTGCATCGCTATGTGCCTCTGGCCAAAAACGACCAGGGTGTTGTCACCCAGTACATCATGACCACTCTGGAAGAACTGGGCCTTTTGAAAATGGATTTTCTGGGGCTGCGGAACCTGACCATCCTGCACGACGCCGTGGAACTGGTGAAGCAAAGCGGGGTGGGGCTGGACCTGCACAATATTGACTATGAGGACAAAGGGGTCTATGAGATGCTCTCTCAGGGCAAGACCTCCGGGGTGTTCCAGCTGGAAAGCGCCGGGATGCGCGGGGTGGTGGTGGCCATGAAGCCCCATTCCATTGAAGACATCACCGCGGCCATCGCTCTGTACCGCCCGGGCCCCATGGCCAGCATCCCCACTTACATCGATTGCAAGCATCATCCGGAAAAAGTGCAGTACAAGCATCCCCTCCTGCGGGATATCTTGCAGGTGACTTATGGTTGTACCGTTTACCAGGAACAGGTGATGGAGATCTTCCGCCGTCTGGCCGGTTATTCTCTGGGAAAGGCCGACCTGGTGCGCAAGGCCATGAGCAAAAAGAAGATGGATGTGCTGAAAAGCGAACGGGAGAACTTTATCCACGGCAACAAGGAAGAAGGCATTGTAGGGTGCGTAGCCAACGGCGTTTCCGAAGAAGTGGCTTCCCAGCTCTTTGACGATCTACTGGATTTCGCCAATTACGCCTTCAACAAAGCCCATGCGGTGTCTTATGCCGTTTTGTCCTACCAGACCGCCTATGTAAAATATCACTATCCCACCGAATATATGGCGGCCCTCCTCACCTCGGTGCTGGGGGACAGCGCCAAGGTGTCGGAATACATCCTGGAATGCAGGGAAATGGGCATCACCATCCTCACACCGGACATCAACCAATCGGGGGCGGACTTTACCGTCCGGGACAAGACCATCCGTTTTGGTCTTGCAGCGGTGAAAAATGTGGGCCGGAGCTTTGTGGCCGCCTTGGAAAAAGAGCGGCAGAGCGGCGGACCTTTCCGCTCGTTCAGCGATTTTTGCTCCCGCATGGTGGAGACCGATCTGAACAAACGGGCCTTGGAAAACCTCATCCGCTGCGGCGCCTTTGACAGCTTCGGCCACCGCCGCTCCCAGCTGCTGCGGGTCTATGAGCAGGTGCTGGACGCTTCGGTGAGCGAACGGCGGAAGAACATCGAAGGCCAGATCGATCTGTTCGGCATGGCCCAGGAAGAAGAAGCGGCGGAAGTGGAACTGCTTGACATCCCGGAATATCCCAAGCGGGAACTTCTGGCCATGGAAAAGCAGACCACCGGCATCTATCTGTCCGGCCATCCTCTGGACGAGCAGGGAGAGCTGGTGAAACAGGTGGGGGCCACCCCCATCGGCCAGGTGCTGGCCGCCTTTGCCCCGGAAGAGGAAGAGGGCATGGGAAGAGCGGAAAGCGATCTGCGGGATGGAATGTATATCACCTTGGCAGGCATCGTTTCGGCCGTCAGGCTGAAAACCACCAAAAACAACACCACCATGGCCTATGTGACCCTGGAAGACCGGTCGGGGAGCATGGAGCTGCTGGTGTTCCAGAAGGCCATGGACAGCGCACCCGGAGCTTTTGTGGAAGACAACGCCCTGGTGGTGTATGGCCGCATCTCCGCCCGGGAGGATGAGGAACCCAAGCTGGTATGTGACCGGTGTGCCGTCCTCACCCCCCAGAGTGCGGCGGAATGGCATGGCAAAAGCAGAAGCAGCGGATGGAGAGGAGCTTCCCGAGGGCCTTCGCCCCGTCCTCAGGTCCGGGAGACAAAGGAAGAGGCAGAAAAGAAGCCCGCCGGTCCCCGGCTGTATCTTCGTTTCAGCGGAGAAAATGCCCCGCTGTTGGAACAGACCAAGGCTTTTCTGCGCCAAAGCCCGGGCCAGACGCCGGTGGTCATCTTTTACAGTGACACCGGCAAACGGTTTCTGGCCCGGCAGGAGCTGTGGATCACGCCGGGGGAAGAATTGATCCGGAACCTGGGCGGACTACTTTCTCCCCAGAATGTGGTGCTTCGATAGAAAAAGGGAAAGGGAATAAACATAAATGACGGAATTTGATCTCAAATACAGCGCTCTGCGCAAATCCATCCTGGAAGAGGAGTTTTCCGGACTGAACCCTATGCAGCGGGAAGCGGTGTTCTGCACCGAAGGGCCGCTGCTGCTGCTGGCCGGCGCAGGAAGCGGTAAAACCACAGTGCTCATCAACC
This sequence comes from Ruminococcaceae bacterium AM07-15, assembly GCA_003477405.1. Taxonomy (GTDB): domain Bacteria; phylum Bacillota; class Clostridia; order Oscillospirales; family Butyricicoccaceae; genus Pseudobutyricicoccus. The sequence continues at coordinate 55,954 of QUDE01000017.1, read as the reverse complement.
GGGTGATCAATCTGCTGAAATACGGCAGAGGTTACGAAGAGGAAACGGCTCCTGTGGGGGCCACCGAAGAGGACCTCAGGCGCATGGCTGCCTATCTGGCCCAGCCGGAAGAGGCGACTCCTGAGGATATTGTGGACCTGTGCAGTGTGGACCCTCCCCGCCCCTGGCAGATCATCGCCATCACCTTTACCAACAAGGCGGCCGGGGAGCTGAAAGACCGGCTGGAAAAGGCCTGCGGTGCTATGGCCGAGGACATTTGGGCCCATACCTTCCATTCGGCCTGCGTGCGCATTCTCCGCCGGTATGGCGAGCGGATCGGCTACGGCAACTTCACCATCTATGATGAAGACGACAAAAAGAAAATGATGGGACAGGCTCTGCGGGAGCTGAGCTACGATGAAAAGAAGTTTGATCTGCGGGGGGTCATCAACCAGATTTCCCGGGCCAAGGACAAACTGATTACTCCCCGGCAGTATCAGCAGCAGGCAGGGGACGACTACTACAAAAAGGCCGTGGGCCGCATTTACGAAGAATACCAGAACCGGATGCGCCGGGCCGGGGCCATGGACTTTGACGACATCATCATGGAAACCGTTCATCTGCTCCAGGAGTGCAGCGATGTGCGGGAGCATTATCAGCGCCAGTTCCGCTATGTGCTGGTGGACGAATACCAGGACACGAACCACGCCCAATATGTGCTGTGCAGCCTGTTGGCCGGAGGCTATGGGAACATCTGCGTGGTGGGCGACGATGACCAGAGTATCTATAAGTTCCGGGGCGCCACCATCGAAAACATCCTGGAGTTTGAAAAGCAGTACGAAAACGCCCGGGTGATCCGTCTGGAACAGAATTACCGCTCTACCATGAGCATTCTGGAAGCGGCCAACGAGGTGATTTCCCACAACACTGCCCGGAAAGGCAAGCGGCTGTGGACAGAAAACGGCGAGGGAGACAAGATCGTCTATTTTTCTGGGGACAACCAGGAGGACGAAGGGCAGTTTATCGCCAGCGAGATCCTCAAAGGCTACGGGAAAGGCCAGAAATTTTCTGATTTCACCGTGCTCTACCGGAACCATGCATTGTCCAACAGCATCGAAGGAGCACTCAAGCGCAATGCAATCCCTTACCGGATGGTCAGCGGTCTGCGGTTTTTCGACCGGGCTGAGGTGAAGGATATGCTGGCCTATCTGTGGGTCATTGCAAACCCCTCAGACGGTATCCGGCTGCGGCGGATCATCAACAATCCGCCCCGGAAGATCGGCGCCAAGACCCTGGAGCATGTGGCCGACTTGGCATCCATGGAAAATACCGACGATTTTTCCGTGATCCAAAGAGCGGGAGAATATCCCGATCTGGCCCGGGCCAAAGATAGCCTGGAGGCCTTTGCCAAGATGATCAAGGGCCTGCAGGAAAAGGCTCATGATCTGTCTTTGGGCGAGCTGTATGACGCTTTGCTGGAAGAGAGCGGGTATCTGCGGATGCTGCGCAGCCAGGAGAATATCGAAGCCCAGACCCGGATCGAAAATGTGATGGAGCTGAAATCCAACATTGTGGAGTTCGAAAGCACCCACGAAGGGGGCACTTTGCTGGACTTTCTGGAAGAAGTGGCCCTGTTCACCGACATCGACCGGTACGATGAGCAGGCCGACGCCGTTACACTGATGACCATGCATTCGGCCAAAGGACTGGAATTTGACACGGTGTTCCTCTGCGGCATGGAAGAGGGTATTTTCCCCTCCCACCGGAGCATGGACAGCGACGAGGAACTGGAAGAGGAGCGGCGGATCTGCTATGTGGCCATGACCCGGGCCAAGCGGAGGCTTTTCATCACTTGCGCTCAGCGGCGGATGCTCTATGGTCAGACTTCTTTTTGTCGGCCTTCCCGATTTATCGGGGAAATACCGGAAGAGCACATGGAGAAAAAGGCGAAGGCCCGTCCGGCTCCTCAGCGCCGTCAGGCCGCCAACATCCGACCCACCGTGCAGAAGAGTTTTGCCTCGGCCTTTGGAAGCCGCGCCAAGGAGGCGCAAAAGGATCTGCCCTTTGTGCGCCCCGGCCAGGCCATCACCCACAAGGCCTTTGGGGATGGCGTGGTGCAGGCCTGCACGCCTATGGGCAACGATGTGCTGATGGAAGTGAAGTTTGCCGAAGGTACGAAAATGATGATGCTGCGCACAGCCAGCCAGTTCATCACCATCAAATAAAGGAGGAAACCCTATGATCCGTCCCATGCGTCTTGGAAACCGGGCGATGGAAGAGGAAAAAGCCCGGAAACTGCTGGCAGAATGTGAATATGCCCTGTTTACCACAGTGGATGAAGAGAGAGCGCCTCACACCGTGCCGGTCTCCCCGGTGGTGTTGGGAAATGCTTTGTATTTTCATTGCGCTCCGGCGGGAGAGAAGCTGGACAACATCCAGAAGAATCCTCAGGTTTGCCTGTGCGCCCTGGGGCGCACCCAGGTGCTGCAAAAGGAAATGACCATGGCCTATGAATCGGTGGTGGCCCAGGGAAAAGCCCGGCTGGCCCAGGGAGAGGAAGCACGGCGGGCCCTTTTGGCCATTTGCCAGAAGTATTCCCCTGGTTATGAAAGCGAGTGGGAAAAGGAGATCGAAAAGTTTCCCAAGGTGCAGGTGGTGGCGGTGGACCTGATCCATATCACCGGTAAAAGTAACCGCCTGTGATGGAAAAAGACCTGCCGGAAAGGGGCAGCTGGTACCTGTACATTCTCTGCTGCGGCGATGGCAGCCTGTATACCGGTGTGACCACCGATCTGCCCCGGCGGCTCCGGGCCCATCGGGAAGGACGGGGGGCCAAATACACCCGGGGCCGGGGAGAACTGACGCTGGTTTACTGGGAAAGCTGCTCCAGTCAAGGCGCAGCCTTGCGCCGGGAGCGGCAGGTGAAAAAGCTGAAAAGGACAGAAAAGCTGAAGTTGATCCAAAATCACCCCTTTTCTCCGGGGGAAACGCAGCCCGGAGAAAAGAAAGCAGAGGGAAGGGGAGAAGCCGACATGGAAAGAGAGATTTTGCTGCTGGGAGATCCCAGGCTGTACCAGGTTTCCCAGGAGGTCAGGGAGGAAGAGCTGGAGCAGCTGCGTCCCATGTTTGGGGATATGTTCGACTGCATCCGGGGCATTCGCCGGGATTATGGTTTCGGAAGGGCCATTGCGGCCCCGCAGATCGGGGTGCACAAACGGGTGATTTGTATGCTCACCGACAGACCCTATGTGATCATCAATCCCCAGCTTTCCTTCATCGGTGAGGAAACCATGGAGCTGATGGACGACTGTATGTCTTTTCCCGGGCTTTTGGTTCGGGTGCGCCGGCATCGCCACTGTTTGCTGCGCTACCGGGACGAAAATTGGGTGGAGCAGGAAAAACAGATGGACGATGACATGGCCGAGCTGATCCAACACGAATACGATCATCTGGATGGCATCCTGGCCACCATGCGGGCCATTGACAACCGGTCTTTTGTGATGAAGAAGCGGCTATAGGTCGGCTTTGGGAATGAAGAAGGCTGCAAAGAAGGAAGAACAAAGGAGGAAACCCCGTGCGCTATGATCTGGCCCCTCTGGAGGGGATCACCGGCCCTCTGTACCGGCGGACGCACCATGAAATTTTTGGCGGCGCCGATCGGTACTATACCCCCTTTCTTTCTCCGGGAGAAGGGGGCACGCTGAACAAAAGAGAGCTGCGGGACATCGCCCCTGAGGAAAACCAGGGTCTGCCTTTGGTTCCTCAGCTGCTCACCCGGCGCAGTGGGGATTTCATCGGCGCGGCCCGCAGGCTGGGGGAGCTGGGCTACCAGCACATCAATCTGAATCTGGGATGTCCTTCGGGGACCGTCACCGCCAAGGGAAAGGGATCGGGGTTTCTGGCCCATCCACAGGAGCTGGATCACTTTTTGGAAGAAATCTTTTCCGCCGCTCTGCCGGTGAAAATTTCGGTGAAAAGCCGGTTGGGCATGGCTTCGGAGGAGGAGTTTCCTCCCATCCTGGCCATTTTTGAAAAATACCCCCTGGAAGAGCTGATTTTGCATCCCCGGGTGCGTCAGGATCTGTACCGGAAGCCGGTGCGCCCCCAGGCTTTCCGATGGGCGGCAGAACACACCAGCCTGCCCCTTTGCTACAATGGGGATCTGGTGACTGCGGCCGACTGCGCCCGGATGGAGCAGGAGTATCCCATGCTGCGGGGGTTGATGCTGGGACGAGGGGCCATTGCCGACCCGGCGGTGTTCCGCAAGGCCAAAGGGGGCAAAGCGGCTCAGCGGAAAGAGCTGCGGCTGTTTCATGATACCCTGTATCAAGGATACTGCCAGGCGTTCCAAAGTCCCAAAAATGCCATTTGCCGTATGAAGGACATCTGGCGGTGCATGATTTTCCTCTTTGAAGATGAGCAGGGATTGGGCAAGGCCCTTCGCAAGGCCACAGAACCGGCTGATTATCAGTGGGCTGTGGAAGGAATTTTCCGCCTGCCCTTGCGGGAGGATGCCAAAGAACCCTGGTGACCCGTCCTTTCCCCAAAGTCTTTTTGGCTTTGGGGAAATTTTTTTGCCATGAGGAAGCAAAAGGCCAGGACAAGGAATCCAATGGTTGAAAGGAGGAAGCGGGATGGAGCAGGAGGAAAAGAAAGCCCTTTTTCAGAAGATGCTGGAGGAAGAAGGAGATCGGCTTTTGCGGCTGTGTACTCTCTATCTGAAGGATCGGAATCTGGCGGAGGATGCGGTGCAGGAAAGCTTTTTGCGGGCTTTTCAGCATATGGACGAATTTCGGGGTCAGGCAGCTATGGCCACCTGGCTGACCCGCATTGCCATCAATGTATGCAAAGGCTATCTGCGCTCGCCCTGGCATTGGCGTCGTCTGCCCTCTCAGGTGCTGGAACAGCTGCCGGCCCCTGGGGTACCGGAGACCGATGACACCTTGCCCCGGGCGGTGATGGCTCTGTCCCGGCCCTATCGGGAGGTCATTTTGCTTTATTACTATCAGCAGCTGAAGGTAAGGGAGATTGCAGAGATTCTCCATATTCCCTTGTCCACGGTGACGGTGCGTCTGTCCCGGGCCCGTCGGCAGCTGAAAGAGCAGCTGAAAGGATGGTATTACGATGAAGAATAAGCGGAATTTTCGTCAGGATATGGATCAGGCCCTGTCCGGGCTGACTTTGGGAGAAAAGAAGGAAGAAATCCTGGAAAAAGCCTTTTCTTCCCCCAAAAAACGGAAAGGTCAGATGGCACGGCGTCTGGCCGCGGCCTGCTTGGCTGTGTGTGCTCTGACTGCGGCGGCCTTCGCCCTTTCCCCCGGCCTGCGCCAGATTTTAGCCCAGCGTCTGGGTGGCTGGCAGGAAGAAAGTCAGCAGTTTTCCGGTTTGGAAACGGAGGACAAGGGCATCGCCGTCCGGGTGGTGTCCGCCCTGTCCGATGACGGTTTTACCCGGATCTATCTGGAGATCCAGGACAAAACAGGAGATCGCCTGGGAGAGAATATCAGTTTGGGGACCTACGGAGGAGGATGGGATCTGAAATTGCCCAATCAGAAGATGGGTGTCATGGGAGAGCAGTGTCTGGGTTACGACCCGGAAAGCCGCACCGCCTTGATGGAAGTGTACTGGGGCGGAGAAACCAGCGGAGAAGAGCAGGTGGCAAAACTGAGCCTCCAGGAAATCAGCGCCCAGGAGAAATTCAACGCCTCTTTGCCGCAGACGGAGATTTCTTCCCAGATCCAGAAAACCATTCTGGCAGAAAACACCCAGAAAGCTGGGGAAAAGAACCCAGTGCTCCAACCGGGGGAGGAAGCGGCTCCTTTGGAAGGCGAAAAGGGATTTTCTCTTTCGGCCCTGGGCTTTGGAGACGATGGAGCGTTCCATGTGCAGGTCAAGTGTCCGGAAGACATCTGTCTGGAGTATCTGAATGTGCTCACCACTCTGCGCAGCAGAACCGGCCAGGAAGCCCAGTACAACCAAAGTCTTATCCAGACCCTGTTTGATTGGGAAGGGGAACTTTATTACGATATCGCTTTTGGAGGCGTGGGGCCGGAGATCCTAAATGATCTGGTGTTGGAGGACTTATATTTCTATTACCCCAAGACACAGCCTGTGGAAGGAAACTGGGAGCTGGAGATCGACCTGGAGACGCCGGATCAGCTGGTCTATACCCCGGGGACCCAGGTGGAAGGGTGCCCGGTAAACCGCATCGTCCTCACCCCCATGACACTCAGTCTGGAAATCGGAAGCGATCATGCTATTTTTGGTCAGTCCACAGTGACCTTTGTGATGGAGGATGGATCCAAACTGGTTCTGGACAAGGAGGACTGCGTCACCAGTTTCTGGAATGGACTGGAAAAGCAGAATGGTACCGGCCATTTCTTTGGACGGTGGCTCTTCCCCAAAGCCATCCAGCCGGAAAAAGTGCAGTCCATTTCGCTGGGAGATACGGTGATTTTCTCCAAATGAGCAGCAAAAAAGAGGGTAAGGCCCATTGGCCTTACCCTCTTTTTCTAGCTGGTCCAGGCGCGGACGAGAGCCTGGGTCAGGGCGGGGATCTCTTCCAAAGGCAGCCGCCCATAGCCGCAAAGCAGGGTGGAGGGTGGCGCCAAAGTGGGGTCATGGTAACAGTGGGACAAAGGGAGAAAATCCACTCCCTGCTCCCGGGCTTTGCGGGCCATTTCCTCTTCCGAAAGGCCGCCATGGAACCGGAGAAGGAAGTGGAGCCCGGCCTGGGAACCTAAAATTTCCAGGTTTGGCCCCAGGGGAGAGGCTTTCAGGCTGGATGTAAGTTCTTCCCGACGCTTTTTATACAGGATGCGGGTGCGGTTGAGGTGCCGCTCCCAGTAGCCTTCTTCCAGGAAGCGAAACAGGGTATGCTGCTCAAACCGGGAAACGGTGGAGGATTGGAGAGAGAACAGCCGGTGATAGGCGGGAAGCAGGGACAAAGGCAGCACCAGATAGGCGATACGGATGGAAGGGGCCAGGCTGCGGGAAAAGGTGCCGCAGTAGATCACCCGGTCGTGGAGATCGCTGCCCTGCAAGGCGGGGATGGGACGGCCGGCATAGCGGTATTCGCTGTCGTAATCGTCCTCGATGAGATATCGTCCTTCCCGCTCCGCTGCCCATCGCAGCATCTGGACCCGGCGGGGAGCAGGCATCACTCCGCCGGTGGGAAACTGGTGGGAAGGGGTGAGATAGGCACAGCAGGCTCCGCTTTCTTCCAGCTTCGCCGGGTCCATTCCGTCTTTATCCACCGGGATGTGGACAACTTTCCGCCCCAGATTGCGGAAGGATTGGGCGGCTTTGGGATAACCGGGCTCTTCCATGGCGTACACCGTTTCGGTGGGCAGGAGGCAGCAAAGCAAAGTGAGTAGATATTCCATCCCCGCGCCGATAAGAACCTGATGAGGCTGGCACTGAACGCCCCGGTATTGGTGAAGATAACGGCACAAGGCCTGGCGCAGGCACAGATCTCCCTGGGCTTCCCCTTTGGACAGAAGCTCCCCCTGTCCCATCACTTCCCGGGTGAGCTTGCCCCAGGTGGCAAAGGGAAAGGCGCTGGGGTCGGCGGAGCCGGGGGAACAGTCAAAAGGAAGAGAAGTTTTGGGCGTCTCGGGCGGAGGTGGGGGAGAAAGGGGCCGCTGGGGTGTGGGAAGCTGCGGCAGCGGACAGACATAAAAACCGCTTTTGGGCGCAGCGCGAAGGTAGCCTTCGGTGGTAAGCATCTGGTAAGCGGCATCCACTGTGTTGACGCTCACCGAAAGATGCTGGGCCAAGGCCCGTTTGGAAGGCAGTTTTTCCCCGGCCTGCAGCCCGCCTTTTTGAATTTCTTTCAAAATATGTCGGTAGAGCTGAAGGTAATAAGGCTCGCCGCCGGAAGTGAGGAGGGGAAAGGTGATATGGCTCATGATAAAACGCTCCTGCAAATGTGATAGGGTGCAAAAGGGTAAAAATCCCGTGTGGGACCAGATCAGATCTCTTCTATCATAGCAGAGGCGGGGCGGGGGAACAAGGTCAGTTTTCCTCCGGGCTTTGGAGCAGCCGGGGGAAAGTGCGGTCGATGGCAAAGGCGCCCAAAGGGGCGGTGATGAGGATGGCCAGCACCGCCACCGTCAGCACCAGTTCTCCGCAGGGCAGACCCATGGCCAGGGGTACCGAGCCAATGGCCGCCTGTACAGTGGCTTTGGGAGTATAAGCCAGAGCGCAGAACAGCCGCTCTTTTTTGTTCAGCGGCGTTTTCAGAAGGGAGAGCCCCACTCCCATCATGCGGAAGAGCAGCACGCCTAACAGAAGCAAAACCGCCATGGGTCCGGCTTTGAAGGCATAGGACACATCCACCTGGGCGCCTACCAGCACGAAGAGCAGAATTTCCGCACCGCTCCACAAAAGGGACAGCTGCCCGCTGAGGGAAAGGCTGGTTTTGGGGGAAGCGTGACGCCAGGAAACCCCCATGGCCATCACGGCCAGCAGGCCGGAAAAACCAATGAAGCCGGTGAACAGGTCTTCGGCAGAGGAGAGCAAAAAAGCGCAGGACAGGGCCAGAAGCAGACGGCGGACAGGAAGCAGATTCCATTTTTGACAGAAGCGGGCCAGAATTTGCCCCAGCAAAAGACCTGCAAGACATCCTAAAACAATGGAAGTGGGGATGCGCAGAAGATCCAGAGGAGAAAAATGGCCGGTGGCGCACAGATCGGAAAACACCGAAAAGAGCACGATCACATACACATCGTCGGCAGAGGCTCCGGCCATCACTAGCTGAGGAATGTGGTGGTTTTTGCCCCATCCCTTTTCCAGCAAGGAAAGCATCTTGGGAACCACCACCGCCGGAGAAACGGCGGCGATTACCGCACCAAGTAAGGCACTTTCCAGCAGGGAAAGCCCCAGCAAAGGGGGAGCCAGGAGGATCATGCCCACGATTTCGCAGGTGGCGGGAAGAAAGCACATGAGGAAGGCGGGGCGGCCCACCTGCCGCAGTTCTCCCACATCCAGGTTGAGACCGGCCCGGGCCAGAATGATCAGCAAGGCCACTTTGCGCAGATCGGCAGACACGGCGGAAAGGGAAGGGGAGAGCAGGTCAAACACAGAAGGCCCCAGCAGAATACCGGCTAAAAGCATTCCAAAGAGGGGCGGAAGCCCCAGTTTTTGAGATGCTTTTCCCAAAAGCATCCCCAGAAGAAAAACAAGTGCCAGACTGTACAGCATTTCGATTGCTCCTTTCTGTTTCGGGGCAACAAAAAAACTGATGCCCCTGCGGAAAATGTCGCAGAAGTCATCAGCCAAAAAGCGGTTTGGGCCTCAGAAGGCCGGGGGAGAACTTCATTCCCGGAAAAAAGAATACCACAGCGGAAAGCGTTTGGCAAGAAAAACTTCCCCGAGGAAACCCTCGGGGAAGCAGATAAATTTTGTTATTTATTTCTGGGGCTGGGGAATGGGGATCTCTTCGGGGATGGGGCAATGATAGGTATCGCCATGCATCCGCTCGTTCCACTCTTCCTGTGCTTTTTCCACCAATGCAGGATCGTCCACCAGCTTGCTGGCAGTGGCGGCCAGCACTTTGGCGCCATAGAGCATACCCTTGTGGCCGATGCTCATACCGGCGCAGGCAGTGATCTGCCAGCTGTGGCCCGGAGCGGCCCGGTTGCAGGTGGCGGTGCTCACCATGATGCAGGGCACGATGTGCTGCACATCGCCCACATCGGAAGAGCCATACCCGTTGCGGTTGGCAATGGGGGGAACCACCGAGCAGATGGCAGGGCCGTCCAGCAAACCGGCTTCCTTCATCTTTTCATACTGGGGGCTTTCCAGGTTGAGCTTCTGGGCAAAGTCCAGTTCCTCCGCTGTCCACTGGGGCAGGGGGATTTGCTCCATCATGTCATGGGCCACTTCCACCAGCACCTTGTTGCTCATGGAGTTATAGCAGCCGCCCAGGAATTCGATTTCCAGCTTGGTTTCGGTCATATGGGCAGCGCCTTCGGCCACCTTGACCAGACGGGCATAGGTATCCTCAATGGCCTGACGGCTCATGGCCCGCACATAATACCAGACGCTGGCGTTATCGGGAACGATGTTGGGGGCTGTGCCGCCCTCTTTGATCACATAATGGATGCGCACATCGCTGGTCACATGTTCACGCAGATAGTTTGCGCCCACATTCATCAGCTCCACGGCGTCCAGGGCCGAGCGGCCATTGTGAGGATCGCCGCCGGCATGAGCGGTGACACCGTGGAAATGGAAAATGGCGCTGTTCAGGCCGTTGGAAGTGCCCAGGTTGACCCCGTTCATGGAGCCGCCGTGCCAGGCCAGAGCCACATCCAGCTCTTTGAAAGCGCCGCCGCGGGCCATAAAGGTTTTGCCGGTGAGGGCTTCTTCGGCAGGGCAGCCATAAAAGACCACGGTGCCTTCCTTTCCGGTCTCTTCCAGGTGGGCTTTCATGCCCAGAGCGCCGCCGATACAGGCTACGCCCAGCAGATTATGACCGCAGCCCTGACCGGGTGCGCCGGGAGTGACAGGATCTTTCTGGGTGCAGATCTTCTGGCTCAGGCCGGGAAGGGCGTCATATTCTCCCAAAAAGCCGATCACCGGATGACCCTTGCCCCAGGTGGCCCGGATGGCGGTGGGAAGACCGGCATAGCCAACTTCCACCGTAAAGCCTTGCTGACGCAGATAATCGGCCAGCCACTGACAGGCGTTGACTTCGTTGTAGGCGGTTTCGGGAGTTTCCCAGATCTTCTGAGCCAGTTCAGTCAGTCCCTGGGCGGCCTGATCCACAGCACGGGTGGCAGCGATGTCCAACATAAAAGTTCCTCTCCTTTTCTGGTGGGAGGGTCAGCCGGAAAGGATGAATTCGGCAAGTTGCCGAAAAACACAAAAAAATTATGTATAAAATACATAAACACTCCGGTATTTGCCCTTCCATTTGTGGATTATGAATCAATTTTACTCCCGTTATAGTGGGTTTGTCAATGCAGTGGGGCTATTTGACGGCAAAAGAGGGGATGTGGTATCATCAGAAAAAACAAAGGGAGGATGCGAAAGTGAAAAAGGCTTATATTTCTGCGGATATCGAGGGAATGGAAGGAGTTGTCACAAACATCCAGTGCTCCCGCCAGGGGGCAGACTTTGCCGTGGCCCGCAAGCGCCTGGCGTTGGATGTGAACGCTGCCGCCCGGGCCTGCTTCGACAGCGGCTATGACGAAGTGCTGGTGTGCGATGGTCACGCCGATATGGAAAATCTGCTCATTGAAGATCTGGATGAGCGGATCAAGCTGCTTTCCGGCGCCATGCGCCAGAGTCTGCAGATGGAGGCCATCGACAGCTCCTTTGATGCTTACATTTCCTTTGGCCATGCCGGAGCTGGTCTGACTCCCGGCGGCGTCATCGACCACTGCTACAATGGGGGAAAGGTGTATAACCTGCGTTTCAACGGCATTACCATGAACACCGAAACGGTGGCCAATGCCGCCATGGCCGGTCATTACGGAGTGCCTTTGGTGGCCTGCATCGGCGATGCGGCCCTGGCCAAGGAAGTACAGGCTTTTGTGCCGAATTGTGAAGCCGTTGTGGTGAAAGAGGGTGTTTCCCGCTTTGCCGCCATTTCCATTCATCCTAACAAGGCCCGGCAGCTGATCTATGAGGGAGTCAAGGCAGGGCTCGCCCGGCGGGATCAGATCCAGCCTTTGCGCCTGGGAGACGAAGTGACCATGGAAGTGGACTACAAAGATTCCAACATGGCCGATACTGCTATGCTCATTCCTGGGATGCGCCGTCTGAGCCAGCGGACGGTGGCCTATACCGGGGATGCCGAAACCGTTTTCAAACTCCACGAACTGATGCTTTATCGTCTGGTGGATAAACTGTAAACAGAAGGGAGAAACAAAGTGCGCTACCCGGAATTTTTGAAAAAAGGGGACACTCTGGGCTTTATCGCTCCTTCCTTTGGTTGTGCCATTGAACCCTATCGCTCGGCCTTTCAGAACTCTCTGAAAAAATGGGAGGGCCTGGGATACTCCACCATGCTGGGGCCCAACTGCTATGAAGGCCAGGGCGTGGGGATCAGCAACACGCCCCAGGCCTGCGGGGAAGAGGTCAATGACTTTTTCCTCCATCAGCCGGTGCAGGCCCTTCTGTCCTGTGGCGGCGGAGAATTGATGTGCCAGATTCTGGATCATGTGGATTTTGAGGCCATCGGCAAAGCAAATCCCAAATGGTTCATGGGTTATTCTGACAACACCAACCTGACCTTTTTGCTTACCACTTTGTGCAACCAGGCTTCCATTTACGGCCCCTGTGCTCCGGCTTTCGGCATGGAACCCTGGCACCCCTCTCTGAAGGACGCCCATAGGTTGCTTACCGGGGAAAAATGGACGGTGGAAAGCTATGACAAATGGGAAAAGGAAAGCCTGAAAGACGAAAACCATCCCCTGGAGCCCTATCATGTCACGGAAGAAAACCGGGTTCTGGCATTTCCTCAGCAGGATGCCGCTTTTTCCGGCCGGCTCCTGGGTGGGTGCATGGATTGTCTGGTGAATCTCACCGGTACCCGTTTTGACAAGGTGGCGGAGTTTTGCGACACCTACCGGCAGGACGGGATTCTGTGGTTCCTGGAAAGCTGTGATCTGAATGTGTTTGCCATTCGCAGAGCTTTGTGGCAGATGAAAGAGGCCGGTTGGTTCCGGCATGCCAAAGGCTTTCTCATCGGCCGCCCTGGCGTTCACGGCCAGCAGATGATGGGGCTGGATCAATACCAGGCGGTGACAGAGGTGCTGAAAGAGTTTTCCGTTCCGGTGATTCTGGATGCCGACATTGGCCATCTGCCGCCTATGATGCCCCTGGTGTGCGGCGCCCTGGCCCAAGCAGAATACCGGGGAGGAAAGCTGTCCCTCAGGATGAAGCGGGGATAGGGCTTGACGAAGAGCTTGTGCCATGGTATGCTGAATACAGAAAAGAGCGTTTTGCGGATCATACCCGATCTGCAAGGCGCTCTTTTTTTATTTTTGGAAAAGGAGCGGAAAATGTATGACAAAATATCGGAAGATCGGGGCCGATGTGGCCATGGAGATTTTGGGTGGAATGCTCATTGCTTTGGGCGTTTATAACTTTGCCCTGGAAGCAGATTTTCCCATGACCGGCTTTTCCGGCATTTCCTTGCTGCTTTATCGTTTTTTGGGGGTGCCCATCGGTCTTTCCACGGTGCTGCTCAATGTGCCGGTGGCTATTTTGTGCTTCCGGCTGCTGGGACGGGGATTTTTCTTCCGTTCCATCCGGTGTATGGTGCTTTCCTCGCTGCTCATTGACTATGTGGCGCCCTTACTGCCCCATTATGAAGGCAACCGATTGCTGGCGGCCATCTGCACCGGTGTGCTGGCCGGGCTGGGTTATGCCTTGATTTACCTTCGTTCCTCTTCCACCGGCGGCACCGATTTTATCATCATGGCGGCCAAAAAGAAATGGCCACATGTGACCCTGGGCAAGATCACCTTTATCACCGATGTGACGGTGGTGCTGTTGGGAGGACTGCTCATGGGGGATGTGGATGGAGTGATTTACGGTATGATCGTCAGCTACATCATGGCCATTGCGGTGGATCGGGTGATGTACGGCGTGGACGCGGGCAAACTGGCCCTGGTGGTTACCCGAAAAGGGCAGCAGGTGGCCGATGCCATTGAGACCTGCTGCGGACGGGGCTCCACTTTGCTTCAGGGGCAGGGAGGATTCCAGGGAGAAGAGAAGAAAGTGGTGATGTGCGCCTGCAATAACAAACAGATGCATCTGGTGCGTCAGGCGGCCAAGGGAGTAGACCCGCAGGCCTTCATCATCATTCTGGAATCCAATGAAGTGCTGGGAGAAGGGTTCAAAACAGGCGCAGCATAAAAAGAAGGCGGAGGATTTTCCTCCGCCTTCTTGATAAGGCATATTGTTTTTGTGTTTATTTCACCACAGAGCTGTCTTTCAGCACCACATCGTGAGAACCGCCTTCCACGATGCTGGTGGCCGAGACCAGGGTGATCTTGGCGTTTTTCTGCAGATCGGGAATGTTCAGCACGCCGCAGTTGCACATGGTGGAACGGACTTTGTTCAGAGAAACCGTCACATTGTCCTTCAGGCTGCCAGCGTAGGGAACATAGGAGTCCACGCCTTCTTCAAAGGACAGCTTCTTATCGCCGCCCAGGTCATAGCGCTGCCAGTTGCGGGCCCGGTTGGAACCTTCGCCCCAGTATTCCTTCATATAGTTGCCGTTGATGATCACCTTGTTGGTGGGGCTCTCGTCAAAGCGGGAGAAGTACCGGCCCAACATGATGAAGTCGGCGCCCATGGCCAGAGCCAGGGTCATGTGATAATCATGGACGATGCCGCCATCGGAGCACAGGGGGATATAGATGCCGGTTTCCTCGAAATATTCATCCCGGGCCTTGGCCACTTCGATGACAGCGGTAGCCTGTCCGCGGCCGATGCCCTTCTGCTCACGGGTGATGCAGATGCTGCCGCCGCCGATGCCGATCTTGATGAAGTCAGCCCCGGCCTCAGCCAGGAAACGGAAGCCTTCGGCGTCCACCACATTGCCGGCGCCTACCTTCACTTTGTCGCCATAGCGGGAGCGAATCCAGTCCAGGGTGATCTTCTGCCACTCGGAGAAGCCTTCGGAAGAGTCGATGCACAGCACATCGGCTCCGGCCTCCACCAGAGCGGGAACCCGTTCGGCATAGTCACGGGTGTTGATACCGGCGCCTACCATATAACGCTTGGAGCTGTCCAGCAGCTCATGAGCGTTTTCCTTGTGGGAGGAATAGTCCTTGCGGAAAACGAAATACTTCAGCTTCTGGTCCTTATCCACCAGCGGGAGAGAGTTGAGCTTGTGTTCCCAAATGATGTCGTTGGCTTCCTTCAGGGAAGTGGAATCGGAAGCATAGATCAGTTTGTCAAAGGGAGTCATGAATTCGGACACCTTGGTGGAGGGGTCCATGCGGCTGACACGGTAATCGCGGCTGGTGACCACACCCATCAGCTTGCCGTCGGGAGTGCCGTCGTCGGTGATGGCCATGGTGGAATGGCCGGTCTTTTCCTTGAGGGCCAGCACATCGGCCAGGGTGTGTTCCGGAGTCAGGTTGGAATCGCTGCGGACAAAGCCAGCTTTGTAAGCCTTGACCCGAGCCACCATAGCGGCTTCATCCTCCACGCTCTGGGAACCATAAATGAAGGAAAGCCCGCCTTCCTTGGCCAGGGCAATGGCCATGCGGTCATCGGAGACCGACTGCATAATGGCCGACACCAGAGGAATGTTCAAAGTCAGGGGAGACTCTTCCCCTTTTTTGAACTTGACCAAGGGGGTTTTCAAACTCACATTGGCCGGGACACACTGGGTGGAAGAGTAGCCAGGAATCAGCAGATATTCCCCAAATGTATGGGAAGGTTCTTCATAATAAAATGCCATGCTCAACTCTCCTTTATCTCTATATGTTTTCTACAAAAAATAACACAAAAGTTTGGCGAAGTCAACAAGAAATTTTTCAAATTACAGAACAGGGGGCTGTTTCATGCCCAGACAGCTGAAAACCACCGCAGTCGCGCCGGCCACCATGGCGGAAATGCCCAGCACCAGTCCGGTGATGGCAAAGGCTTTTTTCATATGCTCCATCCTTTCTCCCGGCGGGCCGGGCGTATCGTTTTTCGGGAACGGCCAATCCTATAATAGATGTAGTATAGTATAACACACAATGAGACAAAAAGCATCCATTCTTCTGCGGAAAAACCGAAAAGGGAAAGAAAAAGTTTTGCCCGGGCCGAAAAAAACAGTTGAAAAATCCGAACCAATCCGTTATACTATTTGAGTAACACGCCGGTGTGATGGAACTGGCAGACGTACGGGACTCAAAATCCCGCGGTGGCAACACCGTGCGGGTTCGACCCCCGCCACCGGCACCATACTGGAATGGAAACATTCCACTTGAAGAGCCCAGCCAATTTGGCTGGGCTCCTTTCATAACTATTTCCAGTAGAATTGGTTGAGCTGGACGGAAAAATATGTATGTTTTCGCAAATAGCAAAAGTGAATGAACAGCCGATCGTAACCCCGAGAAGAACTGTTATGTTCTTCTCGGGGTTTTGTTGAATATTAACTTTGATTTCCTATTGACTTTAATATTATTTATGATATACTCAATATAGTTAAAGTGAAAACGAAAGGAGAATTGAAATGGAAATAGATAAGATTCCACAGTGGATTCTTGCATTGGAACCGGAAGATGCGACTTTTCTTAAAAATTTTGTGCTGAAATCCGGGTCGCTCAAAGAAATTGCTCGCTTGTATGAGGTATCCTATCCCACTGTTCGTCTTCGTCTGGATAAACTGATCCAGAAAATAGAGCTGAACGATAAAAAGGAGGAGGAGCCCTTTTCCACTTTCATCAAAGGGCTGGCCGTGGATTCCAGAATCGATCTGGAAACGGCGAAGCTTATTATTGATAAGTACAAGCAAGAGAAAGGGAGAAGCGAGAATGATTGATGTAACGGTTCTAGAACTTGTTGCTGGTTTTGCTATTGCGTTGGTATTGATGGTGGCTGAGAATCTCTTGTGTACAAAGATGAAAAGTCCCCTTTGGGGCGGTATGATTCCATGCTTGATCCTTATAGGAACCATTTGGATTTTTGCCAGCGGTATTGTTCCGTTGGAAATGCGGTATGTTTTTCCCTTCATTATCCTGAATACTTTGTTTTTTGGAGAGTGGGGAAGTGGACGGGATAAATACAAAAAGCTGCAGCAGAAAGAAATGGAACGCATGAGAGCGAAAGATATGTAAGGAGGTAAATTTGATGAAGGCAGCAATTTCGTTGGTGATTGCCCTCGTTGTGATCGTATTTCATTATTGGGCCTGTCGCCGTCCGCCGAAATATTGGTATGTGGGCGGAATTATCCCTTTTGCGTGGATTATCTTTTTGGCCGTGCTCTTCTTCAATGGTATGATCAATTTGGCAGAGGACTGGAAAACAATTTTGTTTCCTACAGTGATTGTTTTTTTGATGTGGGCCGAAGGCCATGAAGTTGCGAAGAAAAAAGAAATCGCCAAGATGAAAGCAAAAGATATTTGAATCAAAGTCAGACCGTAAAACAGGGAAGCGGTTGCCCCTTTGTTTTTTGGTGCCATAAATGTTTTATCGTTGTTCCAAAATCCACAAGCTTTCTTGAGAGCTTGTGGATTTTTTATGCACTGGAATAGAAAACATTTCAGACTTTCTCAGGAAGCGCGGGAAACAGCGTTTGCAAGTTGAACCGAACGAGGAAACGGTGTATAATATAAAATCAGCGTTTTGATTATTTGGGAGCCGTGAGGCGAGGGAGCGGGAAAAATGGAGAGGGAAAAAAGGCCGGTGTGGCAGGTCCTGGTATGGGACTGGGGATATTTGCTCTGTTTTGAGTTGGCACATAAAATGGCAGGGTTTTTGCTGCTTTTGCCGTTGTTTCGTGGCATATCGGCCCGGATGCTCCGTACCTCCGAGCTGGAGACCGTCACCAAGCAGACCTTGCGGGCCATGACCGAAAGTCCCGCCGCAGCGGTGGTGAGCTTTCTTTGGCTTCTGCTGTTTTTGTGGTATTTTTATTTTGAGATGATGACCTTGACTTTGGCCTGTGAACGAGCCTGGCGGCGGGAAAGCTCTTCGTTTCTCAAACTTCTGGGAAAGGCTTTTCTCCGCTCCGTGCGGCTGTTTCGGTGGGCCAACCTGCCGCTGATCCTTGGTTTGACAGCGGCACTGCCAGTGCTGATGGCGCCGTTCACCGGCAATATGGGCATTGCAGGGCAGATCGTCACCTCCTTCCTCAGCCTGGCCCAAGAACACAGTTGGGTGTGGGGGCTGTTTGTGCTGCTGATCCTGCTGCTGGCTGCGGCGTTGTTCTGGTTCCTTTTTGGTTTTCAGGCCATGGCCGATGGAGCCAATTTCTCACAGGCGTGGGAGAGCAGCTGCAGTATTCTGAGACGGCATAAAAAACAGGCTTTGAATCAGGTGGTCCGCTATTTTCTGAGGATCGGCCTGGGAGCACTGGTGCTCTATTTGGTGGCTGTGTATATTACAGCCGGAGTGGCCAACTTCCGCTATGATACCGACGAAGCCCGTTCGGTTTTTCAGCTGGACTATCTGGCCTGGAGCCGATTGGGGCGTATTGGTGTTTTTGTGCTTTTCTCCGTGGTGTTCTTTGCCCTTACCACGGTGCTGTACCACCGGTTCCGGGGAGACCGGCAGCCTCAGGGAAAGCAGAGACGGAGGCTGTCCCAGATCCTGCGTCTGGTCTCCATTGCGCTGGGGCTTGCGGCTCTGGCTATTTTCAGTGAAACCGAGCTGGGCGGTCAGGTATTTTATTGGCCGGAGACCCAGATCCAGGTAGTGGCTCACCGGGGCGGCGCACAGTTGGCGCCGGAAAACACGCTGGCCGCTTTGCGGGCAGCCAAAGCCAGCGGGTCGGCCATTGCAGAGATCGACATCCGCCAGACCAGTGACGGCACTTTGATTTTGCTCCACGATACCTCGCTGCGCCGCACCACCGGTTACGACGCCCAGGTGTGGGATGTGACTTATGAGGATGTGCAGAAGCTCAATCTGGTGGAGCCCATTCCCACACTGGATGAGGCCATCAAGGTAGCGGGGAAAAAGCTGGATCTGATGATCGAGCTGAAGGTCACCGGAAACGAACGGTCTTTGGTAGAGCGAACGGTGGCCCTCATCCGGAAGAACCAGGCAGAGGAGCGCTGCTCCATTGCTTCCATGGATTTGGAGACCTTGGAACGGGTGAAGGAGATCGCGCCGGAGATCAAAACAATCTATATCACTTCTCTTCTTTATGGCGATCAATATAATATCGATTATGTAGATGGATACAGCATTCAGTATACATTCCTCAATCCTTTGCTGGTGTCCCAGATCCATGCTGCTGGCAAGGAGGCCTATACCTGGACGGCCAACAGCGAATGGGGCATCCGCCGGGCTATTTATTGTCAGCCTGACGGTATTGTCACCGACAATCCCTATTTGGTTCAGTATTTCCTGGAGTCGGGCGATCAAAGCCTGCTGCTGGAATTCTGGACGCCGGTGTTCTTTGGCTATCCCACAGCGCCTGCTGTGATGTTGGATGAAGTAAACGATTTGCTGGAATAGAAAAGAGGACAGATGTGAAACAGGCCATATTTCTGGATACTTTTTTGGGCCGGGTGGGTATCGCCCAGGAGGGCGGGGCCATTACCAATGTGTTTTTGGGAGGTTCGGTGCGCCCCGATGCTTTTGTGGAAGAGAGCACCCCTCTTTTGGAGGAAGCCGCCCGGCAGCTGCAGGAGTATCTGGAGGGAAAGAGAAAGGAATTTGATCTGCCTTTGCATCCTCAGGGTACGGAGTTTCAGCGCCAGGTGTGGCAGGCGCTCAGGCAGATCCCCTATGGGACCACCATCACTTATGGCCAGTTGGCCCAGATGGTGGGCCGGCCTTTGGCCGCTCGGGCCGTTGGGCAGGCCAATGGCCGCAATCCCATTTCCATTTTCATTCCCTGCCATCGGGTGGTAGGGGCCGCAGGGGTACTGCGGGGTTATGCCGGAGGCGTAGAACAAAAAAAGAAACTGCTGCACTTGGAAGGGGCGCTGCCCCGGCAGCTGGGAAAGGAGAAGGAAAGATGACAGGGGAATACACCATTGCCGTTCATGCATTGGTTTATTTGAATCATATGGGCACCATGCTGTCCAGCGAAAAGATGGCCTCCAACATTTGCACCAATCCGGCTCGGGTGCGGAAGGTGCTGGCCAAGCTGAAACGGGCTGGGCTGGTGGAGACGAGGGAGGGAAGCGAAGGAGGCTATCGCTTTCAGAAGGACCCTCACCAGGTGACACTGCGTCAAGTGGCCGAGGCGGTGGAAACCACCTTTGTGGAATGCTCCTGGCATTCCGGCGGGGAAGACATCAAATGTCAGGTGGCTTCGGGAATGGCTGGAGTGATGGACGATATTTGCAGCCAGCTCAATGGGATCTGCCTGGATCGCCTGGAGCAGGTGACCATTGCTCAGATCGAAGAAAGGCTGTTCCACAATCAATAAGCCGGAGCGGTCCGCTTGACCTGGAGTAAGCTCCAGGGAGTACAATGGGAAAAAGAAAAGCCGGGAGGGAAAGGCATGACCATTGGAGAAGCGGCGCAGAAATATGATTTGTCGGTGGATACACTGCGCTATTATGAACGCATTGGTTTGATTCCGCCGGTGCCTCGCACCCAAAGTGGACTTCGGGATTATGATGAAGAGTCTTGCAGCTGGGTGGAGTTTATCAAATGCATGCGCAACGCCGGCGTAGCCGTGGAGGCCCTGATCGAGTATGTGGCGCTGTTTCGTCAGGGAGAGAGCACCAGGGAGCAGCGGAAGCAGCTTCTCGTGGAACAGCGCCAGAGACTGTGCAGCCGCATTCATGAAATGGAACAGACTTTGCAGCGGCTGGATGCCAAAATAGAAAACTATGAAAAGTGGGTTATTCCTGCCGAGCGGCGCTTATTTCCCTCCCAGGAATCGGAAAAGAATATGAAGTAAAAGGATGCGCAGCTGCGCATCTTTTTATTCGCTTTTGAATAAAAAATATTATTAAAAGATTTCACAAATGTTGAAAATATGCAAATGAAATTTGAAAAACTGGATAAAATAGCTTCAAAAAACAAAAGATACCACATTGAATTTGTGAAAAATGTTTAAAAGAAGTTTTGATTCCGGGGGAATGAAAGCATATAAATTTGTGCAAATTCTCCATTTTAAAAAGATAAAGTGCGCAAAAATATACAAAAATTGAAAGGAGAAAGAAGATAAAAAATAGGAATTTATTGTTTTTTAATTTTTGACAGCAACCAACCAGAAGTCTATAATGAAAGTCAGTCAATGGAAGACAAAATCCGGAGACCAACCCCAAGCTGTCACCTGTGTTTTGCAGGTGAAACGATGAAAATGAGGTGAAAGGTATGAAGAAAAAAAGAATACTCAGCTTCCTGCTGGCCACAGTGATGGCCTCTGGCCTGTTGGCCGGTTGCTCCAGTGATGAGGGCAAGAAGAACAGCGGTAAAGAAGAGGGCGGCAAGAAAGACAGTATTGTCATTGCCACCATGGGCGAGACTCCCTCTTTGTCTCCCACGGAGCACAATGCGGTGGCTGGCTCTTATATGAATATTCTCACCTACAACACCCTGTTCAAAACCAGTATGGATCTGGAACCGGTTCCTGATCTGGTGGATTCTTATGAAAATGTGGATGACAGCACCTGGCACTTTAAGATTAAGGAAGGCGTCAAATTCCATAACGGCGATACCATGACTGCTGACGATGTGGTCGCTTCCCTCCAGTGGGCCCAGGGTTTTGCTGAAGTCAATCTGTATAATAAGAACTTTATCTCCATCTCCAAGGTGGACGATCTGACTGTTGAAATCAAGACCGACGGCCCCGATGCCATGGTCCTGAGCAACCTGACTTCCCATGGTAACGCTGTCGTGCCCAAAAAGCTGATCGACGAAGGCCATGACTTTAACTCCGATCCCATCGGCACCGGCCCTTATAAGTTTGTCAAGTGGAACCGGGGCGACAGCCTGGAGTTCGAAGCTTTTGAAGATTACTTTGAAGGCGCTCCTTCCATTAAGAACATGACTTGGAAGATCATCCCCGAAGGCTCTTCCCGTACCATCGCTCTGGAAGCCGGCGAAATCGACTTCATCATTGAAGTGGAAGCCATGGATGCCGATCGTTTGAAGGGCAATGATGATCTGACAGTTATCGATTACAACGCCACCAACCTGACTTGGCTGATGCTGAACAACGAGACCCCCGGCCTGGATAACCAGGATGTGCGTCACGCCATCAACACCGCCATCGACAAAGAAAGCGTTGTTACCGTGGCCTACAATGGTATGGCTACTCCTGCTCTCTCCCAGATGCCCATGAACTTTGAGGGCGCTACCGAAGAGAACGCCGATACCTATGATGTAGAGAAGGCTAAGGAATGGCTGGAGAAATCCGGTGTGGATCCCGCCTCCATCAAGTTCTCCATCATCTGCTCTGACGACACCAAGAAGCGGGCCGGTGAAGTGATTCAGGCCAACCTGAAGGAAATCGGCATCAACTGCGAAATCGAGAGCATGGACCTGGCCACTTATCTGTCGGCCACAGCCGAAGGCAATTACACAGCGGCTATCGGCGGTTATTCTTCTGACAGCCTGCTGGGCTATGTGGTAGGTGTGTATCATAGCTCCTCCATCAATGCTTCCAACAAGACCCGTCTGAACAATCCGGAAGTGGATGCTCTCATCGACAAGGCGAAGGTTACCGTGGATGCGGCTGAGAGAAAGCCCATCATGGAAGAACTGTCCGCTCTGCTCAATGAGATCTGCTCTCAGGCCCCCATCTATCAGCCCATCTCCATGAGAGCTTTTGATGCTCGCCTGCAGGGTGTGGAAATCACCGACGGCGGCACAATCTTCTGGCAGAATGTTTCTTGGGGCGAATAAGCCTTTGAATTGAGAAACAATTCCAATCAACAACAAAAAAGCCGGGGCGAAAACCCCGGCTTTTTTCTGAGCAGAACAGTTTTCAGATTTCATTGACATTTTCTTGACAAATCACCATGCCTGGGGTAGGATGGTAGCGAGAGGGGCGGAACCATGCAGGAAGAAGAAAAAAAGCCATTGGATCTGTCTGAATATGGGAGGACAGATCTGATTTTCGATTTTGTCTCCACCTATTATGAAAGGACCAATATTTCCCGGGATTATGGTACGGGGGAGAGCTACTCCATGACGGAGGTGCATATGCTCACCCGCATTGCCGATCATCCGGGAATCACGGTCACCGAGTTGTCCCAGCGGGGAAACCGGACAAAAAGCGCCATTTCCCAGGTGGTCAAGCGCTTGGAAGAAAAGGGCTTGGTGGAAAAACGCAAAGCGGCGGACAATGGAAGCCGCACATTGCTGTATGCCACTCCCAGCGGCCAGCAGCTCAGCGATTACCACAAAGCTTACGATGTGGAACACGGCGCGGCCTTTGACGCTATGCTGGCGGCGGAAAAGGGAGAACAAGCAGTGGAACAGTTTTATGAAGTGCTGGCTTGTATGTATGGTTATCTGCGGAAGAAGCGGGAAAACAGCATGCGGGAAAAATGCGGCCGGGAATCTTCTTTGGAAGAGGAGTCTGGCCGGGAAGAATAAGAAACAGGCACAAAGCGGCGCCGGAAGACCGGCGCCGCTTTTTTTCACAATGCTCATTTAGTCTTTTAGAAGAGAAAAGATGTGGAAAAAGCAGAAGAAGGATCGTTTCGGAGCAAGGGAGAAAGACTTATTTCTGGCGGAAGGTGGCGCATTCGGTCTGCTGGCCCGGGCCGCTGCGCACGGTGACCTGAGCGGCGGTACAGCTGCCGCCTGTATTATAGGTGCAGTTCTGAGCCGCACAGGAAATCTGACAGTTGGGGTGGGGTGTGCCCTGGGAAGGGCCGTTTTGCATAGCGCTGCTTTGGGGCTGGAAAGAAGCGCAGCAGGTGTCGGCACACTGGCTGGCCTGGGTGCCGCCTACTTCGATGCCCTGAAGGCAGCAGCAGCCCTGGGCATTGTTGGCGCAGGAACTGACGCCGCATTGCAGATTTGTCATATCAATCGTCTTCCTTTCTGCGGCCGGGCTTGCCGCTGGCCGGCGTTTCGGACCGCAGTGATAGTTTTTCCGAAAAAACAGGAACCTATTCACAAATTTATCTGTTTTCAGTTGACGGGCTTTTTACGGCATGGTATACTTCGGTCTGTTTGAATATCAAATAAAACAATCGACAAGGACAACGAAAGGGGCGGAAAGATGGCGGGATATTTGGAAAATCTCAATGAGTTTTTGGTGGGGCTTTTCAATGAAATTTTGAAAATTGAAGGAAATGCCTTGTGCTCTGGGGAGGCCCAGGAGATCTCTGTGAGGGATATGCATATTATCGAGGCCATCTGCGCCGGTAAAAGTATGCGGGAGAGGCGGACAACGGCCGTGGCCCAAAGGTTGGGTGTGACCACTGGAACATTGACAGTGGCCATCAACAGCCTGGAGAAAAAGGGATATGTGGAGCGTCAGCAGGACCCCACCGACCGGCGGGTGGTTTTGCTCTCTTTGACGGACAAAGCCCTGCGTGCTCAGCAGATCCATGAAAATTTCCACCGGGATTTGGTGGAAAAGATTGCCGGCGTCCTGTCTCCGGAGGAGATGGCCGTTTTGATGCGGGCTTTGGGGGCGGTACAGGACTACCTGCGTTCGTATCAATAAACAGGCTTTGATTGTGGAAAAGAGAGGGGAATTTTTATGTCTGTGCGCATTTTCACCGATAGCACCAGCGATTTATCCCAGCAGCAGGCCCGGCAGTTGGGCGTGGAAGTCATTCCGCTTACCGTCCGCTTTGGGGAGGAAGAGTTTGTGGACGGCGTCACCATGAACCCAGCGGAGTTTTATAACAAGCTGGAAGAAAGCCAGCAGCTGCCCCAAACAGCTCAGATCAACCCGGATGTGTTCGAAAAGGTTTTCGGTGCGGCCCGGGAGCAGGGAGATACCCTGGTGGGGATTTTCCTTTCTTCCGATCTGAGCGGCACCTTCCAGTCGGCCCGGGTGGCCCAGCAGATGCTGGGAGAAGAGGGGATCGTTCTGGTGGACAGCCGCACGGTTACCTTTGGTCTGGGACTGCTGGTGCGGGAAGCCGCGGCCATGCGGGATGCGGGGAAAAGCGCCCAGGAGATCGGAGCAGCGCTGGAGGAGCTGCGCCATAAGGTGCGTCTGTATGCCGCTGTGGATACATTGAAGTATCTCCGCTTGGGAGGCAGACTTTCCGGCGCAGCTGCGGCTCTGGGCGGACTGCTCAATATCAAGCCGCTGATCTCTGTGCAGGAGGGTAAAGTGGAGTCTGTGGCAAAAGTACGGGGGCTGGGACCGGCGCTGGACTGGATCGTTTCCCGGATAGAAGCAGAAGGGCTGGACCCGGAGCACATGGTGATGTTCGGTCACACCGCCGCACCGGAACTGTGTGGAAAGTTTGCCCAGAAGGTGCTGGAAAAATTGCCGGTGTCCCAGTATGATTGGGCGGAGATCGGCAGCACTGTGGGCACCCATGCAGGGCCGGGAGCCGTAGGCGCTGCATTCATTAAAAAGGCCTAGAAGAAAACAGGAGATTGGGAGAAAAATATGGATTTGAATACCTCCTGGAAGGTCAAAACCATGAAAAAAGGGCAGATCCGGAAGGTGTATCGCAGGTGGATGAGGTGGGATTTTCCACCGGCTGAGCGGCGGCCTCTTCGTCGGGTGCTGAAATTTGTCTCTCAGGGAAAATACGAATGTTTGGGGCTTTGGCGGGGAGAAGAGCAGGTGGGGTATGCCTTCCTGGCTTTGGATGGCCGGGGTGGTGCGCTGCTGGATTACTATGCCATGGCTCCCACCTGTCGGGGAAAAGGCTATGGCAGCGCCTTTTTTCCGCTGATCGCCCGCCGGTATCCCGCCGGAATACTGGCGGAAGTGGAAAGCCCGGAAAAAGCCTCTCGCCAAGAAGACGAGCTTCTGCGCCGCCGTCGGGTGGAATTTTACCAGCGGCTGGGGATGGAGGATACCGGCCTTCGTTGTCTGCTTTATGGAATTTTCTATGAAATCCTGTGGCAGCCGGGGCGCTGGAAGCCGGAGGAACTGCTCCGCCATTTGGATGGATTTTACCGGCAGCTGATGACGCCGCTGATGTACCGGGAAAATCTGCGGTATGAGACGCCGGAAAAACGGTGATTTGCTTTACATTTTTCTCTTGGGGGAGTATCATGGGAGGCAGCGGGGCCGAGGCCCCTTTGTGAAAAAGAAAAAGGAGTGGAGAAATATGGCCAAAGGCATTGTAGGGGCGGAGGATTGCGCCGCTCTGCTGGAAAAATTGGTGACCACCAACACCTGCCAGCCGGAGGGAAATGAGGAAAAGTTGGGACAGATGATCGCCGATCTGTTTCCCGATACGGTAGAAAAGCGGTGGATCGATCATGGCCATGGCCGGGCCAGCCTGGCGCTGCGCATTCCCGGTGAGAGTCCGGAAGGCGGCCTTGCCTTTATGGGGCATATGGATACGGTGTCCTGCGGCGATCCTGCTCTGTGGAAATGCGATCCTCTCAGCGCCCAGCGGGAAGGGGATGTGATCTATGGCCGGGGTACCGCCGATATGAAGGGTGGACTGGTGTCTATGATTGAGGCCGCGTTGGCTCTGCTGAAGAAAGGGCAGCCTCTCAAGCGGGATCTGTGGCTGTGTTTTACCGCAGACGAGGAAGCCCATGGCACAGGGGCCCTGGCTTTTTCTGAGAACGGCTGGCTGAAGGATGTCAGTGCGCTGGTGGTGGCCGAGCCTTCGGCAGAAAATATCGGTCTGTGTGAAAAGGGCGCTTTGTGGCTGCGGTTTTCCGCTGTGGGTGCGTTGGCCCACGGTTCCCGTCCGGAGATTGGTATCAATGGCGTGGAAAAGCTGATGGAGCTGGAACGCCGGTTCCGTGCCATGGTGCCGGTGGATGAAGCACATCCCAGCCTGAACCATACCACGATGGCGGTCACTCGGCTGGAAGGGGGCATCATGACCAATGTGATCCCGGCCAATGCAGTGATGGAGCTGGATATCCGTACACTGCCCAGCCTGTCTCACGATGCCCTTCTGGAAAAAGCCCAGGGACTGTGCCGGGAAATGATGGAGGCCTGCCCTGGTCTGCACCTGGAGATGGAAGTGCTCAACAACCGTCCGGCTGTGGAAGTGGCCGAAGAGCATCAGTTTGTAAGTCTGGTGAAAGACTGCTGCAAGGAAGCCGGAATTGAGCCGGTGTGCAAGGGCCTGTATTTCTACACCGACGCTTCCCAGGTAGTGCCTGCTCTGGGCTGTCCCTTCGTGATCTTTGGGCCGGGAGAAGATACCATGGCTCATCAGATCGACGAACGCATTGACATCCACTCCATGGCCCGGGTGGGCGATGCCTATTATGCCGCAATGGAGAAGATTTGCCTGTGATGGGCTGACAAAGAAGAAAAAAGACGGACGAAGAATTTTCTTCGTCCGTCTTTTGTTATTTGCTGCATCCACTGGAGAAACAGCATAGGAAAATGCCCTTTTTTCGTTTTTCAGAAGGGGTATTTAGGCGGCGGGAACTTCTTCGGTGGGAAGTTCGGGGATCTGGCCGCCCAACATCTCCATCAGGTCATACACAGTGGAACCGGCCGCAGGCTCGGTGAGCAGAGTGCCGGTGAGTTCACTGTAATCCATGGACAGGTCCATCTTCATTTCCAGGGGCTCGCCGGTAAAGGCATCGCCGGACAGAGAGAAGGACAGTGTGGAATTCTTGGCGCTTTCCGCCATCTTCATGGAAATTTCCATGCCTTCTGCGGCAGCGGTCAGATCCATTGTCATGGCAGAGATCTTGCCGTTGGTCTCAGTGAGGGTCATCTTGAGGCCCACACTCTGGCCATTCTGGGAGAAATCAAAGTTGGAAGTGTACACATTGCCGTTCTTGGTGAAGGCCTTGTCGCCCAGGATGCTTTCGCAGGTGCTCAGCATGGTGACCACCTGAGTGTAGGCATCGGGGGCATCCTTGACCATGTCGGCCGCCATCATCAGAGCGTCCACAATGGACATCTCCTGGCTCTGAGTCATCAGAGTGGCAAAGTCCACATCCATGCCCAGGATCTGCTGATAGATCTCATTGAGAGACAGGGAATACCAAGCATCGGCCTGGAAAGAGGGCTCCAGCTGAGCCAGAACGGGCATGTTCAGATAGATCATGCCGGTTTTCATGTTGATGATGTAGTTGATTTCCACATTCTTCAGAGCAGCCATGAGCTGGACAGCCTGCTGGTATTCTTCCGCTGTCATGGAGGATTCGTCCAGCAGCTTGGTCAGATCCAGGGACAGATTGGCCTTCATGTTGGCTGCATCCTCATTCATGCCGCCGGTGACAGTGCCGGTGATGGAAACGGGATAGGTGGTGCCGGTGTCTGTGACAGACAGCTCCATGTTCAGCTTGCCGGAGAAAGACATCTCCTTGGGCATTGCTTCCTGCATTTCCTTGGAAGCACGCTCCATCAGCTGGAACTTATCCTTGTAAGCGGCCTTGAGGGCATCCACATCGATGACATTGACCGTCTTGGTTTCCTGATCCCAGCCTACCATGCAGCCCAGAGCCTGAGCAGCAAAGCGAACGGGAACCATGGTGCGGTCGGTGTTGGGGTCGATGTAAGGAGCGGCGTCGGTGGCCACTGTCTGGGTCTCACCGTTTTCCGTGACGGTCACCTGGGTTGTGCCCAGAACAAAAGAAACCTGGGTATCGTCCCGCTGAGCGGTGACAGTGCGGGTGGCGCCGTCAAAGGCCACCTCAGCGCCCAGGGCTTCGAACACGGCCCGATAAGGCACATAGGTCCGGTCATCCTTCAGTTGAGGAGTGGCATCGGTAAAGGTGAGAGCTTTGCCGTCTACCAGCACAGTGACCTGTACATCGGAAGCGGCGGGGGCGGCCACAGCAGCGATGGAAAAGACCATAACCAGAGCCATGACCAAAGCCAAAGACTTTTTCAGCATACGATTCATATCATTTCCTCCTTTTTGATGAAAATGAGCCTTTCCCTATGGGCACAGTATAATACAATAAAGGAAAAACCGCAAGGGATTTGGAGGGGGAGAGGGAGTTTTCTTTTTGTCCGGAGCGTGGTATAATCGGGGTGTAAAAAAGTGAGGAAAATGGAAAAAGCAAGAAAATATTCCGAAAAGGAAACAAAATGCCCATTTTCTCCGTCTAATAAATTTGGAGTCAAAAAAGAAAGATAGGAAGAAGCATATGGATTACACAGAAGTTTCCATCGAGACCACTCGCCCCGGGGCCGAAGAGCTGACGGCCGTGCTGGAGGATGTGGCGCAGGGGTTTGTCATCGACGATCCCCAGGATGTGCAGGATCTGCTGGATGCCCCTTCCCCTCGCTGGGATTATATCGACGAGCGGCTGGTGGCCCGGAAGAGCGATCAGACGGGGGTTACGCTGCGCTTCTATCTGGAGGACAGCGAAGATGGGCAGCTTTCTTTGGCCGAAGCCCGTCAGCGGGTGGAGCAGCTGAAAAGCCAGGGAGAAGAAGCCTTGGGCAGCCTTTCCATGACCGTGCGTCCTGTGCGCAGCGAAGATTGGGAAAACAACTGGAAACAATATTATAAGCCCTTTGTGGTAGGCCCTCGGCTGCTGGTGCGGCCCTCCTGGGAGGAAGCCCAGCCGGAAGAAGAGCAGAAGGTGCTGGTGATGGACCCGGCCAGCAGCTTTGGCACCGGAAGCCATGCCACCACCCGCCTGTGCCTGGAAGAGCTGGAGGGAATGGATCTGGAAGGGCGGATGCTGCTGGATGCCGGCTGCGGCAGCGGTATTCTGGCCATTGCCGCGCTGTTGCTGGGGGCCCGGGAAGGGCTTGCCTGCGATGTGGAAGAAAACGCCATCCGCACCACCTTGGAGAACATGGAGAAAAACGGCTTGGAGAAAGAGCGCTGCACTTTGCTGCAAGGGGATTTTCTCCAGGATGAGGCCATGTACCGGCAGCTGGCGGAGCATCGCTATGGGATCATCACGGCCAACATCGTATCCGATGTGCTCATCGCCATGGCGCCCCACCTGTGCCGCTTTTTGGAGGAAGAGGGCGACCTTCTGCTTTCCGGCATCATTGATGAGCGGGGAGACGAAGTGCTGGAGGCTTACGAAAAAGAGGGAATGTTGGTAAAAAACCGCAAAAGCCGGGAGGGCTGGACGATGCTCCACTTAGGGAAAAAGGTGTGAACAAGGTGAAAATTTTTCCCTCTTTCAGTGAGGAAAAAGCTTTGTCACTGGACAAGTTGGAAAGTTTTTGATAAAATAATAGATACTGCTTCTAACAAAGATAAGAGAAGAGGAGGGCCGCCGTGCGTTTTTTTATCAACCGTCAGGATATCAGCGGTGACACGGTGCAGCTTTCTTCCGAGGACAGCGCCCATATCAGCCGTGTGCTTCGCCGTCGGGAAGGGGACAGCTTGTCCCTCTGCGATGGAGAGGGCATGGATTATGAGGCCTGTATTCTGGAAGCGTCTCCCCAGGGAGTGAAGGCCCGCATCACAGACCGCTTTCCCAACCGCACAGAGCCTCGTATTCAGGTGACGCTGTATGCCGGTTTGTCCAAGGGAGAACGGTTTGATCTGCTGATCCAAAAGGCCGTGGAGCTGGGGGTCTTTCGCATCGTACCGGTGCTGTCCCGTTATTGCGTGGTCAAGCTGCCGGAAAAGGAGCGGGAGAAAAAGCTGGCCCGGATGAATAAAATTGCCCTGGAAGCCTGCAAACAGTCTTTGCGGGGCCGTGTGGTGCAGGTAGGGCCGGTGATGGATTTTGCCCAGGCGGTGGAGGAGATGGCCCAAAGCCCCTGTCCATTGCTTTTGTACGAAAAGGAGAATAAGCGATCCCTGTCCCGGCTGCTGGAGGACAATAAGCAGCTTTCCGCCTTCGCCGTGCTCACCGGTCCCGAGGGCGGCTTCAGCCAGGAGGAAGCGGCCTTGGCCATGGAAAAAGGGCTTTCTTCTGTGTCCGTCGGGCCTCGGATCCTTCGGTGTGAGACGGCGCCTTTGGCCGCTTTGTGCGCCATCATGTACCAAACGGGAAATTTCGATATCGGAGAGTGAGATCTTGAAAAAGACAGAGAATAAGGCGCGGCGTACGGCCGCCCAGGAGAGCGATTATGTGACCAACCGGGTACTGACGGTTTTTGCCGGCGGTATCCTGCTTTTGATCTTTGCTACCTATCTGAAAAATGGTTTGAGCTATGCCTCTTCCTTTACCACCGCGCTGGGAGTGGCCCAGGGCAGCATCTGGGCGGGATTGGTTCTGGCCCTGGCCGGTCTGGTCCTCACAGGACGGCAGCTGGCCAAAGGCACCTATAAAAGCACCACCCTGTTCAACGGCAACGGCCTTTTGATGCTGGGCCTGCTTTTGTCCCTGTGCGGTTATCTGATGGTGGATTTCGGGCCGCAGCAGGCTTTGCGGGCTCTCTATGTCATCATTCCTGTTTGGGCAATCCTTTATTTGATCTATAGTGTATATCCCCGGGAGTTCTTTACCATTGCCACAGCCATGACCCTTCAGGCCGCTTTCCTGTGGCTGGTGGCCAAGAGCGCTGTCAGCAACAGCTTTTCCAGCACCACCGGCGTTTTCCTGGCGCTGGGACTGGTGGTATGCGCCGCGCTGGAAGGACTCTACCTTGCGACCCGTTCCAATCGGGGTCGGCTGAAATGGGGCAAGGTGTCTATCACCGTCTTTAACCATGACACCAAGCACGCCCTTGTGGCCACTGTGGCCGTGGTGGGGGCTGTGCTGCTTCTGGCGGCCTTTTTCCTGGGCGGCAGCGTGGGTTATTATGCCATGTATGCCGTGGCCGCTGTGCTGTTTCTGATGGCAGTTTATTACACGGCGCGGATGATGTAATCTCCGCGCCAATCTCCCAAAAATGACCAGAAAAAACTTTTTTGAAAAAATTTCGAAAAAGGGGTTGACTTTTCGGGGAGGTGGCCCTATAATATGTCTTGCTCGCCACGCTTCACAGCTTCACAGCGAACGGCAGCGAGTGAAGAAATGGCGGCATAGCTCAGCTGGCTAGAGCATTCGGTTCATACCCGAACGGTCGTAGGTTCAAGTCCCACTGCCGCTACCATTTTCGGCCCGTTGGTCAAGAGGTTAAGACACCGCCCTTTCACGGCGGTAACGCGAGTTCGATTCTCGCACGGGTCACCATCCATGGAGGCATAGCTCAGCTGGTTAGAGCGTTCGCCTCACACGCGAGAGGTCGTTGGTTCGAGCCCAACTGTCTCCACCATGGAAAAAAGCACCGCATCCTTGGGATGCGGTGCTTTTTTATTTTTTTCTATACCCGCAGGTCTTCCCGGGTCAGGTGCCCGGTGAGGAAAAGAAGAAAAATATAAAAAAGTCCGGTGAACAGAATGGCCGGTATGAAAGAGGCGGGAATCAGCAGGCGTATGGTGAAGCAGGAGCAGGCCATGCAGAGGGCCGGGCCTAAAATCCATTTTTTCCACTGGAGAGAAAAACCGGCGGTGTCCTGCAGGCAGCGGATACTCAAAGTGCCGTTGAAGATCTCGCTGAAAAACAGGCACAGCAGATAGCCATAGATTCCGGTGGAAGGAAGCAGAAGAGTCAGCAGGCCCAGGGAAAGCAGAGCCTCGGCGATGTTGATCCGGGCCAGATGGCTTTGTTTGTCCATGGCCTTGAGCATGGCGTCCACAATGTCGTCCAGATACATGATCATTACAATGGGGCTGAGGATGCGGAGAAAGTGGGCCACCTGAGGGTCCTGGTAAATGGCCAGGCTGATGTCCTGGGCATAAAACAGCAGGATGCCGCAGACGCCGATGGAAAAAAGCAGGGACAGGCGGAAGATCCGGGTGACGATATAGCGGATATGGCCCCGGCGGCCCTGGATGTGGTCTTCGGCCAGCTCTGGGATGAGCAGGGCGCTGAAGGAAGCCAAAAGAGCAGAGGGAAACTGGAGAATGGGCATGGCCATGCCTCGGATCAGTCCATACTGGGCCAGTGCTGTTTGGCAGGACAGGCCGTAGCGTTCCAGCCCCAGGGGCACCATCACCTGCTTGGCGGTGTTGATGGCCGAGCGCACCAGGGAGCTGAGGCCCACCGGCAGACAGATGGAAAGAATCTGATGCAGAGCAGGGCCGTTGGCTGGAGCAGAACCGGTGAGACGGCGGCTGTCCAGACGATAGAGTATAAGAAGGCAGAAAAAGGAGCAAACTTCCGATAAAGCTCCACCGATGACCAGGGCCAGGCAGGCCGGTTCCAACCCTTGGGGCGCTATCCAGGTGAAAAGGGCCACAGTGATGCCCATGTGGCTCAGTTGTTCCAGTACCTGGGCCGCGGCGCCCTTGGCCACTCGTCGCACAGCGGTGAAATACCCACTGTAAGCGGCGGCTCCGGCCATAAAGGGAAGGCTCAAGGCCAAAAGACGCAGAGGCAGGGGAGAGATCTTCCCGTGGAACCAGGCGTCGGTAATAGGCTCTGCGCCCAAAAAGAGCAGACAGGCCGCCAGTAGGCTCCCTGCGAGGCTGTAAAGAAAACAGCGGAACACGGCCCGTCGGGCTCCCTGGGCGGAGGAGCGGGTCAGCTGTTCGGTCACCAGGCGAGTGGTGGCCAGACTCACCCCGGCCAGCGACAGGGTGACGCCGAAGGAATAGATGGACAGCAGGAGCTGATAGATGCCCATCCCTTCCGCACCGATCTTGTTGGAGATGTATACCGAAAATCCCATGCCCAGAGTGCGCAGGAACAGGGATGTGGCGGTGAGAATCAAGGTGTTGAGCAAAAATTTCCGAGCCTTTTTCATGGGGGATGACCCCCTCCTTCCCCGTGGTCTGTCTATGACAGTCTATGCGGTGGGGAAAAGAGGTAGAAGAATGTTGACAAAAGTATACTTATAAAGTATACTTTTGGATAGACCGATTCCAAGAGAAAAACAGGAGGATGGTATTATGGATCTGAAAGCATTCAATCAGCTGAGCTGCGGGCTTTATCTCATCAGCAGCGCCCACGAAGGAAAAGAAAGCGGCTGCATCGTCAACACCGTGCAGCAGGTGACGGCGGAGCCTCCTCAGTTGGCGGTGACCATCAATAAAAATAGCTATACCGGAGAATTGATTGCCCAGTCGGGAGTGTTTGAAGCCGCTGTGCTCAGCAAGAAGGTGGAGCTGGAGCAGATCGGCCGCTTTGGTTTTCAGTCCGGCCGGGATGTGCAGAAGTTTGAAGGGATCTCTTGCCTGCGGGACGAAGCAGGGGTGCCCTATGTGAAAGAGGGCATGACGGCCCGCTTCTTCTGCCGGGTCACAGGGCAGATGGATGTGGGAACCCACCGGATCTTTGTGGGCCAGGTGGAGCAGGCCGAGTGCCTGGAAGGGGAGAGCATGACCTATGCCTATTACCATCAGGTAAAGAAGGGCGGCACCCCCAAAGAGGCGCCTTCCTATCAGGGAGAAGAAAAAGAGCAGCCGGCACAAAAAGGCTGGCGGTGCAAAATCTGCGGTTATGTGTTTGAAGGCGAAACCCTCCCTTCGGATTTTGTTTGCCCCATCTGTAAGAAGGGACCGGAGTACATGGAGCCTCTGGCCTGATAACGGCCCTTCTTCGCCCTTTTCCAGGCCTGGACAGTTTTCCCGGGCTGTGGTAGACTGGAAGCAAATAAGCCCCCTCAGGGGGTGGGAAAGGGTGAACAGGGATGAATCAGCAGCGTCTGGCAAGAGTACGGCAGGCCATGGCGGAGCAAGGCCTGGAGCAGATCTTGGTCACGGCTCCCGCTTCGGTGTATTATCTCACCGGTCTGTGGGTTTCCCCCATGGAGCGGATGTGGGTGCTGTACATCACGGAGAAAGACTGCGTGCTCTATGCCAATGAACTCTTTGGCGTGGAAGAGCAGGAGGGAGCGGAGTTGGTGCTGCACAGTGACAGCGACCAGCCCACCGCGGCCCTGGCCCAGCGGGTGCTTCCCGGCAAGCTGGGGGTGGATAAGTTCTGGCCCAGCCGCTTTTTGATCGATCTGTTGGAAGCGCGGAGAGATGTGTTGCCCGTCCACGGCTCTGCACCGGTGGATCTGGTGCGGATGTACAAGGACAAGGAAGAGCAGCAGGCCATGATCCATGCTTCCCAGGTGAATGACCGGGTGATGGAGCAGGCCATTGCCGCTTTGCGGGAAGGAGTCACCGAGCAGGAGATCGCCTCTTTGGTGGAAAATCTGTACCAGAAAGAAGGAGGCAACCGGGGCGAAGGGGTTATTGTCAGCTTTGGCGCCAACGGAGCCGATCCCCATCACAGCCCGGATCAGACGGTGCTGCGTCAGGGGGATTCGGTGGTACTGGATCTGTTCATGCCCATTCGCCGCTACTGGTGCGACATGACCCGGACGGTGTTTTTCGGCCAGGCCGATGAGGAGCAGAAACAGGTCTATGAAGTGGTCCGTCAGGCCAATTTGGCGGCAGAGCAGGTGCTTCGTCCCGGCGTTCCCCTGTGCCAGGTGGATCAGGCGGCCCGCAAGATCATCGAAGAGGCGGGTTACGGTCCCTTCTTCACCCATCGCCTGGGCCATGGATGCGGCCTGGAGTGCCATGAACCACCGGATAACAGCAGCGTAAGCCAGGCCATTGCTCAGCCGGGAATGGTCTTTTCGGTGGAGCCGGGAATCTATCTGCCCGGCCGTTTCGGCGTTCGTATCGAAGATCTGGTGCTGGTGACCGAAGATGGCTGTCTGGTACTGAATGCACTGTCCAAAGATCTGCGCATTGTGTAATTTTCATGGAATACAGCAAAAGAGAGCCCCGTTTTCGGGGCTCTCTTTTTGTTCTGTATGTATGGGATATAGGAGGATCAATAATTTTCGCAGTTGAGCTCGAAGAAGCTCTGGGGATGGGCGCAGGTGGGGCAGACGGCAGGGGCCGAAAGACCGGTGACGATATGACCGCAGTTGCGGCATTCCCACACCTTGATCTGGCTCTTCTGGAAGATCTGAGCGGTTTCCACATTGTGCAGCAGAGTACGATAACGCTCTTCATGGTGTTTTTCAATGGCGGCCACCAGACGGAATTTGGCGGCCAGCTGGGGGAAACCTTCTTCCTCGGCGGTTTTGGCAAAGCCTTCGTACATATCGGTCCATTCGTAGTTTTCGCCCTGGGCGGCGTGGAGCAGGTTCTGGGCGGTGTCTCCCAACCCTCCCAGCTCTTTGAACCACATTTTGGCGTGTTCCCGCTCATTTTCGGCAGTTTTCAGGAAGAGAGCGGCGATCTGCTCATAGCCTTCCTTTTTGGCCACCGAAGAAAAATAGGTGTATTTGTTCCGGGCTTCCGATTCACCGGCAAAAGCGGCGGCCAGGTTCTTTTCGGTCTGGGTACCGGCATAGGGGTTCACTTTGGCCGGCTGCTCGATTTTCTCAAAGGAAGAGGCCGGCTGACGGCAGACAGGGCAGACAAAATCAGGGGAAAGTGTTTCACCTTCGTGGATGTGTCCGCATACTTTGCATTTCCATTGGCTCATGATCTGAGATTCTCCTTTGCTGTCACATTCATTGCAGGGGATAAGTTTCAGAAGTTTCTGGGCGGCTTCCACCGGAAATTGGGGAGAGGGAGGGGACTGCACCCATTTTTCCAGCAGATCCCGGGTGTTTTTGCTTTGGGGGAGCATATAGCCGCTTTCCCGCAGCAGATCTTCGTTCACCAGCCGGGCCGATTTGGCCAGGGCGGTCATCAGCCGGTACAGGCTGTCTGTTTCGGCGCCTTCCGCCAGCTGCAAGGCCGCTTTCTCCTCCAGGGCCTTGTTCTGGGCCAGAGCAAAGGCGGGAGCGCACACCGTCTGGGTTTTCGGCTGCTGCGGGGGATATTCGGCGGGCACCATGGAAATGGCTCCGCTGGGGCAGGCGTCGGCACAAAGGCCGCAGCCCAGGCATTTTTTCACATCGATGATGCTGTTCTCTGTATCGGTGGCTCCGGTGGGGCACACATAGAGGCACAGACAGTCCTTGGTACAAAGACGAAGGTTTCGCACAGCGTATTGTTTCATTTTCCCTTCCTCCCTTCCACAACATCAAATTTCCATGCAGGAACTTTGCACACCGGGCAAAGTTCCGGGGCGCTGTCTCCCACATAGATAAAGCCGCACACCGAGCAAACCCAGATCCGGGTGCCTTGCAGGAAGGCTTCGCCTTCTTTCTGATAGCGCTTGAGAAGGGAGTCTGCAATGCGGGTCACTTTTTCACCCCAGACACAGATTCGCTGGGTGCCTCGATCGGCTTCGGCCTTGGCAGCGGAATGAAGAGTGGGATAGCCCTGGCTCAGGTCCTGGGATACCAGGGAAGACAGATCCTCCAGGGTGTTTTGAGGGGCCGCAGGCGCAGCAGCGGTGAAGAAGTCGGCCAGCTGGCGGTAAAGAGCGGCTTCTTCGGCCTGATACTGTTTTTCGCAGCCCCGGGCCAGGTTGGAGCATACGGCCGCCAGAACGCCGGGAGAAAGCTCTTCCAGATCCTCATGGATTACCGGCATGGGAGCCTGAGGTTTTTCCTCCGCGCCGCCCTCCGGGGAAAAGGAAGCCTTGTCGGCTCCGCACAAAGGACAGACCCAGGAGTCCGGGAAAAGGGAAAAGGGAACGCCTTCCTTCTCCTCGTCATAGACATAGCCGCAAATTTGACAGATCCATTTGCTCATATTGTTCCTCCTTTCAAGGTGTATCGTCTTTTTAGGGTGTGATGGAGTCCCGGTGTGCTCCCTGTTCCATCTTCTGACGGCACTCATCACAGATATAGATCAGCTTCAGGTCATAGGACAAAAAGGGGATGTCCAGTTGTTGCTGTAGTTGATCGGTGAGATCTGCCAGGTGCAGATCTGCCAGCTTGCCGCAGACCTGGCAGATCAAATGGTCGTGACGCTGGGGACGGTCATAGCGATCGGGCATTCCTTCGGCGGAGATTTTCCGCAAAAGGCCGCTTTGACACAGTTTTCCCAGGTTGTTATACACCGTGGCCAGGGCCACGGTGGGGTAGATCTGCCGCAGCTGAATGAAAATCTGATCGGCCGTCATATGACAGTCGGAGGATTCTACAATTTGTTGAATTGCTTGTGCGTATTTTGTCATAAAAACCTCTGGATTGGAATTGGAATTGTTCTAAAATGATTATAGGCTTTTCTGCCTGTGTTGTCAAGGAAAGAAAAGGAAGAGCAAACGAAAAAAGCCCCCTTTGCTGGGCCAGGGCCAATGGCCCAGCAAAGGGGGTATATGGATACACATAGAGCAGGGGGAAAATGCAGAAAGAGAGAAGGTTTATGGTGGTTAGTGCTTGGCGTTGCCCTCCACAGCGGCGGTTTTGGCGCTGAGATCTTCGCAAAGATCCCGGGAGGCAAATTCGGGATTTTCAGGCAGCAGCAACTCCCAATCCAGGATGGGGTTCAGCTGCAAGGAGAGGGAATCGGCCTGCAGTCCCAGGATATGGCCGCCGGTGGTCTTGTCCTGGCTGAGGAAGTGGAAGTGCCAGCCGGGGAGGTTGATTCCTTCCACATAGGGCGGGCAATATACCGCAATGACGCTGCCCGATACATTCTGGTACTGGAATTCTTTCTGATGGCTGGCCGCTTCGGACAGGGTGGGATAGGGCTTTTCGCAGGCATAGCAGCTGCGGACATGCATTTTTCCGAAAGTGCCTGTGGCCTTGAGCATGTAGAAGATGTTGGGGTTTTTCTCCACATAGGGAGCCAGCTTCTCTTTCAGCACTTCGATGGAGGAGATGTTCTCCAGCTTTTCCACAGGGACGGTGGTGTCAAAATTGGCTACTGTGCCAAAGGCCACGCCATCTTCCGGGGACATCACGGTGACATTGCCATCGGCTGTGGCCCGGTAGGCCACGCCGTTTTCAAAGATGGCTTCGCCGTCCAGGCCGGTGTAGGTGCCGATACCGGTATCGGCTTCTTTGAGGAAGGAATCTACGGATGTGGTGCAGTCAAAATTGCCCAGCATCAGGGCATTAAGGGTAGAGGCTTGGATCATTTTGATCATAATAAAACTTCCTTTCTGGAATGGTTAACAAAGGGGATGGATTATTGGGCCGCCTTGGTAGAGTCGGCGGGATGCCGTTTGAGCACCCAGCGGACCATGAAGGGGCAAAGGATGTTGGTGACAGCCAGCACAAAGGCCAGTGTAGCCACGGCGCTGGTGGTGTACTGCTCCAGAGCGGTGTTGGCCTGGGCGGCCATGGAAGGGATGGCCAGAGCTACGCCGGCCAGCGATGCGCTGGCCACCGAAGCATAGCCCGGGCGGTGGAGCACACGACGCTCAAAAATATAAGAGGGTGTGATGACGATGATGAAGTACAGCACGCTGAGCAGCAGCCCCTGAGGGAGCATTTTGAAGGCGTCAAACAGATTGATGGTGGAGCCGAACTCAAAGCCCAGGAAGGGCAGGATGATGGCGTTGCCGCCGGCAAACACCTTGCGGATATCTTCATCCAGGTTGCCCAGGATCATGCCCAGCACAAAGGGGATGAGCAAAGAGACGATCTGGAGCACCTGGGCCATGCCAAAGCCGGATGTGCCGAAGAACCCCAGGAAAAGCAGGGGAAGCAGAGGCATGGAGCAGATGAGCATCACACCGAAGCTGGCCTTATCCGCTTTGTCACCGAAAGGCTGAATGATGCCCATATACAAAGCGGCGTTGGCACTGGTGACGGCGCAGACAAAGGCCAGGAAGGAAATGCCCAGAATGCCGTCATAACCAAAGGCCGCATAGAACAGGGCGCACAGGGCATAAGCGATGACCAAGCGCACAAGGATCAGCAGAACCCCTCGGCGCAGTGCGTCTTTCAAGTCTCCCAGCTTGAGAGAAGTACCGGTGCAAAACAGCATCAGTCCGATCAGCAGCATCTGGCCGCTGGAGGAGAACATATCCTTCATGGGGTTTCCCAGATAGTTCCACAAATCAAACTGGAAAATCCCTTGGGCCACTGTGGTGATCAGCGCGCCGATGATCAAGGGAACAAACATGGTTCCGGCGGGAACCTTTTGCAGGGCTTTCCAGATGTTCACATTCTTTTTTTCTGCACTCACATCAATTCCTCCGATCCAACCTACTTGTTGTTTCTGGGGCTTATCATAGTCTCAAAACCTGGACTTTGCACGGGGCTAATGATATAATTTTGAATCAAGCATTTGTGCTGTCAGCACAAGAGGAGGAAAAGTATGGATTGGGACAGGCTGCTGCAGGATTTTTTGCGGGATGATCGTCTGGAACCGTTGGTGAAAGATATTGGTACCATGCTGGGCTGTCCTCTTCTGGTGGTGGATATTGCCTTTCATATCATGGCCAGCTATGTGCCGGAAGGGTTTCGGGATGGGGTGTTTGAAGCGGCCCTGGGCCGGGGGGAGATCACTTATGAAGTGGTGTCCGCGCTCAACTGGGATGCAAGGCCCGATCCCACAGACGGTGCATTTCTGCCAGTGGAGGACAGTGTGTATGTCAGAAGATTCTCCACCCTCAACAGCGGCGGAATGCGGGTGGGTTACCTGATCTGCGTGGATGTGAAAGGAGATCTGGCGGCAAGGCCCAAGGGAGATTTTCTCAGGCTGGAAGCCATTTTGGCCAAGCAGCTCTTTTGCCTGGAGCGGCGGGGGCGGACCTATGGCACCACAGCGGAAGAAGTGCTCACCCATTTGCTGGACGGCAAATTTTCCGGACGGGCTGCTTTTTACACCCAGGCCATGACCACCCGGCTGATCAATTACCGACCGGCCCGGTTGGTGCTGATCAATCTGGGACTGTATCGCAGCCTGAATTTCCGGGATGATACGCTCAAGCATGAATTGCAGCGGGAATTCCCTCAATCGCCTCCCTTTTTGTATCGGGATGAAGTGCTGCTGCTTTTGGAGGAGCCGGAGATCCTGGAGCCGCTGGAGGCTCTGGCCCGGCAAAACCGGCTGCGGGTGGTGGTCACCGATCCTTTTGAGGATCTGTATCTGCTTCCTCAGGTCTACCAGGCCGCTCAGGAAGTGATGCAGTATCTGTTCACCCATCGGGAAGGGGCCTTTGTGGTGCAAACCGGCCAATGCCGCAATTTGATGCGGCTGCGCCAGCTGGCCCAACGGCCGGATTTCATCGATCCCCAGATCAAAGAGGTGGCTGCTTACGATGAGCGCCATGGCACACAGTTTTGTTTGACGCTGTACACCTATTGCATCTGCCATCATTCCATTCAGCAGACTTGCGAAAGGCTGTTTACCCATCGGAATACCGTACTTTACCGGCTGCGGAAGCTGAAAGAGGATTTTGGGCTCAGACTGGATGATCCGGAAGAGACCATGCCGCTTTTGGTGTCCAGTGCGTTGGCCCTTTTGCAAAGTCACCAGGATCAGCTTTTTGTCCGGGATTTTTCCTTGGGGCCCGGAGCAATGGGAGGGGAATTCCAGGAAGAATGTGAAGAAAACGGGCAGAAATGACAGAGTGCCTTGGTGGTATTGGCAAAAGTAAGCCGGTATAATAGAGAAAAACAGCCGATGAGGAGGAAGTATATGAGTTTGGGAAAAAGCCTGTATCAGGCCCGGAAGAAAAGCGGCCTCTCCCAGGAAAATGTGGCGGAGCAGCTGGGAGTCAGCCGCCAGACCATCTCCAAATGGGAAACCGAAGTTTCCCATAGTTAAGGATACCACACCACAAACCCACGCTTACACTACTTCCAGAACATCAAATTTTGGAGGTACATCCCATGAAACAACTAGTTTCCTGTGAGTTTAATATCGACACCGCCTGTGTGGAGCTAAAATATTCTAACGGCAGCATGATTTCTATTGATTGTGCCGCTGTTGAGGATGAAGTGGCAAATAGCTGTTTCCAGCGGTCTGAACTGGACTGGCTCATCTACAACGATCCGCTGTCCTATGCAGAATTGATTTTGAATGGCGATCCGGAAGAATACCTGCGAACCGTAACGGAGACTCCGCAGTTAGATCTCGATTGATAGTGGAAGCCATGGCAGAATAATTGAACATATAACGCAGCGCTCATCGGCCAGATGACTGATGGGCGCTTTTTGTTTTGCGATAACAACGAATTAAACGTCAATAGCAGCTGCATTAATTCTCCCAACAGCAAAATATACGAAGTTAACGCTTAACTAAAAATATTCTTGACTTCTTTGGCAGTAGATGCTATATTGTTTATGGAAGGAGGGATGTCCGATGCGCCCTATTGAAAGACGCCTTGGTGAAGTAGCCGAAGTGATGGCCGGCATGACGGGGCTTGGGGATGTCGGCAACTATCGATATGGAGTTGTTCAGCCAAACAGTTTTTCCGATACAGGCACTATTGGTGCCGTTGAATGGCAAAAGCGG
Source organism: Ruminococcaceae bacterium AM07-15 (assembly GCA_003477405.1). Taxonomy (GTDB): domain Bacteria; phylum Bacillota; class Clostridia; order Oscillospirales; family Butyricicoccaceae; genus Pseudobutyricicoccus. The sequence continues at coordinate 14,063 of QUDE01000017.1, read as the reverse complement.
AATGACGAGGTTTCCGAAAAGCAGAAACTGATGGTTGGCGATATTCTTGTTAAGCGATTGAATCCCTCATTTGTACATGTAGTAGATCTTGAAACCGTCGGTATGGTAGCATCTCAAAATCTGCTTGTCGTAAGACCGGGTGGCGATGTAGACCCGCACTACCTCGGATATCTTCTGGAGCAGAAAGAAATCCTTGGCCAAGTAGAACATGTAACAGGTAGTGCAGCAGCAATTAAGGCAGTGTCCGTAAAAAAGCTGGCCGGGATTACGATTCCTATTATTCCAATAGTCGAGCAACAAAAGGTTGGTGCAATCTGGAAACTAAGCCGCCAGCGGAAACAACTTTTAAATAAGTATATGGCCGAAAACGACCGCTTGGTGTCGATGTTGGCTTCGAAAATAATAAGCGGTGGAGGAAAAGAAAAATGAGCAAGACTACTTCTCAGGATATTCAGGCGACGCTGTGGAAAGCAGCAGGCACATTCCGCGGCACAATTGATGCCGCGAACTATAAGGACTTTGTCCTCTCTATGCTGTTTCTGAAGTATCTGGATGATACCTATAAGGAGTTTTTGAAAGAACTGGAGGAAAAATACAAGGGAAATCAGATCCGTATCGACCGCGCTAAGAAGAACCTTCCGTTCGTCCTTGGTGAAAAAGAGCGCTTTGATTACCTGTATGATAATCGCTTCGACCCCAAAATCGGTGAGATGATCAATACCGCACTGCAGGGCATCCAGGACAGCAACACCGAACTTCGCGGCGTGTTCCGCAGTATTAACTTCAACAGCGAGTCCATGCTGGGCAACCCTCAGCAGAAAGTCACAAAACTCCGCACATTGTTGGAGGACTTTAAGCCCCTGTGCCTGGAACCTTCTCAGATCGAGGTAGGCCCCGGCGAAGATCCTGCATATGTAATCGGTGACGCCTATGAATACATGGTAGGCGAATTTGCCGCCGAGGCTGGAAAGAAAGCGGGCAGCTTCTTCACCCCGAGCATGGTGTCCGAACTGATGGGCATGTTAACCGGTCCGCGCGCAGGAGATTCCATCTACGACCCCACTTGCGGATCGGCTTCTCTGCTGATTCGTACCGCCCGTCAGGCGGGCAATTTGGATCAGGTTGCAATCTACGGTCAGGAAATGAATGGATCTTCTTGGTCCATGGCCAGAATGAACCTTTTTATCCACGGTATCCATGTTAATCCCAACGACATTGCCTGGGGCGATACCTTGGCCAATCCCCAACATCTGGATTCCGACGGAAATCTGAAGCAGTTCGACGTAATTGTCGCCAACATGCCCTTCTCGCTGGATAAATGGGCGGAAGGCTTCAACCCTGGCGGCCAAGAGGATGGTGCCAGCGACAAGGAAAAGAAGTTCAAGATGACTGCCAATCTCGACCGGTTCCATCGCTTCGATTGGGGTGTGCCTCCTGCCAGCAAGGGCGACTGGGCATTCCTACTGCATATGCTTCACTCTCTGCGCAGCAACGGTCGTATGGCAGCAGTTGTCCCTCACGGTGTTTTGTTCCGTGGCTCTGCAGAGGGTCGTATCCGTCAGACGGTCATTGAGAAAAATCTGCTGGACGCTGTAATTGGTCTTCCTGCGAACCTGTTCTACGGAACCTCTATCCCTGCATGTATTCTGGTGTTTAAGAAGAACCGCGCCACCAGCGATGTCCTCTTCATTGACGCTTCCGGGAAGGATGCAAACGGAAACCTGAGATATCGCAAGGATAAAAACCAGAACAAACTGGATCAGAACCATATCGATGACATTTTCCGCGCCTACACCGAGCGTGTGGATGTAGAGCGCTTTGCACATGTGGCATCTTTCGAGGAAATCCAGGCCAATGAGTTTAACTTGAACATTCCCCGCTATGTGGACACCTTCGAGGAGGAAGAATTGATCGACATTGAGGAGGTACAGGGTAATATCGAGCGCATTAAGGCTGAAATCGCAGTGGTTGAAGCCCAGATGGCACAGTATTTGAAGGAGCTTGGCTTATGAGTGAACTTGTAAAATACAGCGAGCAGACATTTGAAAGCATCAAGCATGTAAACGAGTATGGCGAAGAATACTGGCTGGCCCGTGAACTGCAGGGTGTTCTCGAATACGCAAGATGGGAAAATTTCAACAAAGCCATCGAAAGAGCAAAAAAGGCCTGTACGAATACTGGCTTTGACGTAGAAGACCATTTTCGTGAGGTCACGAAAATGGTGCCGTTGGGTTCTGGAGCCGAGCGTGAAATCGATGATGTAATGCTTTCGCGCTATGCGTGCTATCTGGTCGTAATGAATGGCGATCCAAATAAAGAAGTTATCGCTGTTGGACAGACCTACTTTGCCGTCAAGACCCGCCAGCAGGAGTTGATCGATAACTACGAGCAGCTTTCTGAGGATCAGAAGCGTCTGGCGATCCGCAACGAAATGATTGCTCATAACAAGTCCCTGGCAGAAGCAGCTCAGATGGCCGGCGTGGAGGACCCCAGAGATTATGCCATTTTCCAGAATAAGGGCTATCAGGGCTTGTATGGTGGCCTTGGTGCCAAGGAGATTCATGCCCGGAAGGGGCTGAAGAAGAGCCAGAAGATTCTGGATCATATGGGCAGCACCGAGCTGGCAGCCAACCTTTTCCGTGCTACCCAGACGGACGAAAAGCTTCGTCGGGAGAATATCCAAGGAAAGCAGGCCGCGTATGACACTCATTATGAGGTCGGAAAGAAGGTTCGCCAGACTATTAAGGAACTGGGCGGCACCATGCCGGAAGATCTGCCCACACCAGAAAAGAGCATTGCTCAGATCGAGCGTGAACAGGAAAAGCGAAAGCTGAAGCCTGGCGACAACAATTAATTTACCACATGTTTGTGGAGACAGCAGCAGCTTGCATCCCGCTCGCACTGACCTATATGAGAGCAAAGGAGATGATGCCAATGGCACAGTTTGTTAATACCCACGTTATCCCCGCGTTTACCAAAGCGGCATCATTTGCCGCATACTCTTTCGCATTATTTTCTACCGGCGATGCAAGCTTCGCTACTGCGCTGCACAATTTACAGATAGAGGATTGAGTTATGAGAGAATCAATCAAGAATAGAATAGACGCTGTTCGCCGCGGTGAAGTGCCGGAAGGATATCTTTCAGAAAACCATCAGCTTCGTCCTAAAGACTGGCAGTATGAGAAAATAGGAAAATATCTGGTTTCACACGACGAATTTTCTAATGAGACGGATAGATATCCGCTGGCAACATCCTCAAGACAGGGGCTTATGCTCCAGTCTGATTATTACAGCGATCAACGTTGTGAGGAAACTGCCGGGGGGTTCCGTGTGGTGCCGGAAGGATATGTCACCTACAGGCATATGAGTGATGATGACATTTTCCGCTTCAACGTCAACAAGATGGGCTGCGCTGTTTTGGTCAGTCCAGAGTATCCTGTTTTTACAACATCAGATGATCTTCATCAAGATCTGCTTATTGCATATCTGAATAATATGAAGGAGTTTACGGCTTATTGCAGTGCACAGAAAAAGGGTAGCACGCGTACAAGAATGTACTTTAGTCGTCTTGGCGAGTTTACCATGCCGATCCCATCCACTGCAGAACAGAAAAAGATTGTTGAGATTCTGGCGACCTGCGACCGAGCGCTTGAACTGAAGCAAAAGTTACTTGAGGAAAAGCGCCGCCAGAAGCAATGGCTGATGCAGAAGCTCCTGGATCCCAGCAGTGGCGTAAGACTGCCGGGCTTTGAAAACAGCATATGGCAAAAAGCGACAATGTCTTCTTTGTTTGATTTTGGGTCTTCAATGGCAAAATCAAGAGACGAATTGTCGGATGAAGGGGATCTTTATCTTCACTACGGGGATATTCATGCAAACGAACGCTATTATATCGACGCCACGAAAGAATATGATTCCATTCCTAAGTATGAGGGAATCTCTCCAGAGAAAACTCATCTCCACAGTGGTGATGTCGTATTTATAGACGCATCTGAAGACTATGACGGGATCAGTAAATTCGTGGTTATAGAAAATTGTGATGGCTTGACGTTTATTTCCGGCCTGCACACAGTTCCTTGCCATAGCCGTGACGATAGGCTCACTTTACACTTTAAGAGGTACTGCTTCCAGACATATCTGTTCAAGAAACAAATGGCGTACTATGCAAACGGCATGAAGGTATATGGAGTTAGTGGAAAGGATTTTGCAAAGGTAGAAATAGTTTTTCCTGGCCACGAGGAACAAAGAGCAATTGCTAATGTATTGGATGCAATAAGCACGAATATCGAATTGCTCCAGGACGAAGTAAAGGCGATGGAAGTCGAGAAAAAAGCCCTGATGCAGCTTTTGCTGACAGGACTTGTGCGTGTGAACACTTAAAGGATGCCGGTGTGGCGTCAACCACACCGGCATCCCTAAAATATAGGTGAATTTCTTGAAAGGTGGTAAGGCCTATGAGGGCACAAAAAATGAGTGATTAAACCGCGGCAACAGTTTAATCACTCGATTATAAGCAGACTCGTACATCAACTTATGTGCTAACTATAGCACGCCGGCTTGACTATCGTCAAGAGAAAGGATTCAAATGCCCTACTATTGTGTAAATAAAAACCAAACACTGAACCCTGGGTTACACCATGAGGTTCATACGCACGAACATGCCAATACGCTGAAAATCAGAGAGTCCATTGACCTCGGTTGGCACGCCAGCGAGACAGATGCCGTAAGGTATGCCAAGGTCTACTATTCTGATGCAGACGGGTGCGCAGTGTGCTGCCCCAAGGCTCATAGGGGGTAAGCACATGGCAAGAAAAGAACATCATATTGTCCCTAATTCCAACGGAGGTTGGGATGTGAAGCGTGAAAACGCAAAGCGCAGCAGTGGTCATTACGAGACTAAGAAAGAGGCCATGGAGGCTGGCAGGAGGATGAGCATCAACCAGGGAACGGAACTGATTCCCCACCGCAAGGATGGCACCATTCAGAACCCCAACAGTCACGGCAATGACCCCTGTCCGCCGAGGGACAAGAAGTAATCAAAACAGGCCAGCAGGGCCTTAGCGCCCTGCTGTGCCTCTTTATCATACAGGTCGGAGGTATTCACTATGCCGCATCATCAGATTTTTAATGAGCGCCCGGAGTCCCAGGACAGAGCGCTGAAAGAACTACAAGCCATGGGCTACCAGTATATTCCCAGAGCGGAGGCCGAGCAGAAGCGCGGCCATCTTTCGCATGTTCTTTTTCCTGATGTTATGCGGGAATTTTTGGCCTCTCAGTCTTTTATTTACCGGGGAAAGCAGACCCCCTTCCCGGATGACGCCATTGGCGAGGCGATTCGGGAACTGGATGCTCCTCTGGAACGTGGTTTAATGTTTTCCAGCAAAGCGATCTATGACAGGTTGATTTATGGTAAGAGCTGCGATGTGCATTTGTATGACGGCAACACTCAGTCCTTCGATATTTCCTATATTAACTGGGATGAGCCGGATAAGAACATCTGGCAAGTTACAGACGAGTTCTCTGTAGAGAGAAATAATGGCAAATATGCCCGGCCTGATATTGTTCTGCTCGTCAATGGCATTCCTTTGGTTGTGATCGAATGTAAGAAGTCCAGTGTAGATGTGGAAGAGGGCGTGAAGCAGAATGTCCGCAACTGGCAACCCGATTATATTCCGCAACTGTTTAAGTTTACGCAGTTGGCCATTGCTATGAATCCGGAATCTGTGAAATACGGAACTGCCGGAACAAAGCAGGAGTTCTACTGCAAGTGGCACGAAGAAGATGTGCAGTGGCAGACCGATACTGCCAAACGCTATGTAGATGACAGCCATATCACAGAGCAAGACCGAGTTATTGTGTCCATGCTCAGCAAACGGCGCTTGCTTGATATTATTCGTTTTTACATTCTGTATGATAGTGGCATTAAGAAAGTTGCCCGCTATCAGCAGTTCTTTGGTGTTGAAAATACGATGCGTCGTATCCACGGTGAGGATGATTGCCTCAGCCGGGGCGGCGTCATTTGGCATACACAGGGAAGCGGTAAATCCCTGACAATGGTTATGCTTGTAAAGCGTATTATCGCCGACAAGCGTGTGGCAAATCCAAGATTTGTATTGGTCTGCGATCGTTTGAATCTGATCAAGCAGCTGCGGGATAACTTCGTTCATACGGGCATGGATCCGGTGGAAGCAACGACTGGCCGTGGCCTGGTATCTCTGCTGAAAGACGACGGAAATACCATTATCGCCACAACAATTAATAAGTTTGAAGCAGCAGCTAAATCCCGCACCAAGATTCTGAACGAAAATATCTTCCTTTTGATCGACGAAAGCCACCGCTCACATACCGGTGAATTCCACAACATGATGAATGAGGTTCTCCCAAACGCATTTAAGGTCGGCTTTACTGGAACACCTCTGCTTAGAAAGGATAAGAGCAATACTTATCTGAAGTTTGGTAAACAAATTGGACATTCTTATCGGTTTGAAGATGGTATTCGCGACGGCGTTATTGTACCGCTGGTTTACGATGGGCGTGTGATTCCGCAGAAAGTTACCAGCGACAAAATTGATGACTATCTAAAGAGCATTCTGGCACCGCTGACCGAGCCGCAGAAGGAGGATATGCGCAGGAAGTGGAGTTCCTTCATGCACTTGGCACAGACGGAACAGCGGCTTTCTATGATTGCTTTTGATATCCACGAGCATTTCCTAAATTATTGTAAGCCCCGCGGATTTAAGGCCATGGCGGCAGTATCTACCCGTGCGCTTGCTGTCCAACTGGAGCATGCAATTAATGGGCTTGGGGGAGTTAAAGCAGCTGCGTTGATCTGCGATGATTCTGTATCTTCAGAGGGTGACGAAGGAACTGTCACCAAAAACGATAAAGCTATCATCCGTGATTTCTTCAAGAATGAAGTCGAGCCACGTTTTGGCACAAAATACGATGATTACGAGGAATACGTAAAAAACAATATTATTGGCGGCGAGGATGTAGATATCGTCATCGTTCAAAGTATGCTGTTAACAGGCTTTGATGCGCCATCTTTAGGCGTGCTGTATGTTGACAAGCCTATGAAAGAGCACTCTCTTTTGCAGGCAATTGCACGTGTCAACCGGATCGCTGCGGGGAAAGACTTCGGTTTAATTGTCGATTATTGGGGTTTGTTTGGCAATCTGAACAATGCCATGGAAATGTACAGTGATGATCAGTCTGGCTTGTCTGGCTATGATCCCGCCGACATTGCTGAATCGATAGTAACAGCAGCTGAAGGCCAGGAAAAATTAAAAGAAGCGCATAAGGCACTGTGGAATTTCTTTGGTGATGTTACTTTTGACCAGAACAATCCCAGAGCATGGGTTGCTTTCTTTGAAAAAGAAGATGCCGCTGAAAGTGAAAAGCTGAGAAAAGAATTCTATGAGAAGTTAGCGGCCTTTTCTAAGATGATGACCATGGCTGTCGGAAACTACTCCTTGTACCAGAGTATTGGTTTTGATCAAATGCAAAACTATAAAGCAGATCTTTTGTTCTTTCAGAAACTGCGGTCTGCCCTGATGATGGTTTATGCGGAAAAAGTTGATTTCAGCAAATACGAGGATGGAATCAGAAGTCTGCTGAACACTTTTGTTACATCTGAGCCTGTAGAAATCGTTGTTGAGCCTGTCGCTATTCATGACAAAGCTGCGATGGATAAGCAACTTGAAGAAGTGGAGGGTCAAAAAGCGAAAGCTGCATATATCCATACTCGTATTGTCTCTGAACTCGAATCTCGGAGATATGAAGATCCTATGCTGTTCAAACGCTTTTCTGAAAGAATCAGAGAGGCCATTGCAGAATACCGGAGATCCAGAGATGAAAATATTTATCTTGCCAGCATGAAGAGAATGGCAGAAGATCTTAGACAAGGTTTCACCGGCCACTCCTATCCGACTGCAATCTCGAATGATAGCGATGCCAAAGCGTTTTACGGTGTCGTTTCCGACCTATTAAAGCAGCATGGCCGGGATAGCCTGGAATTTGATGATGCCATTGGTAAGCTCGCACTGGATATGAAACAGGCAGTACAGTCGCTTGCACGTGTGGATTGGAGAACGAGTACTCCTATCCACAAGAAAATGAACCAGGCTGTGGAGGATTTACTGTGGGATTTCTGTGATGAATTTGGCGTGGACTTACCCATCGACAAAATGGATATCATAATTGAAAATGCAATCAAGACAGCAATGAGCAGGTACTGATATATGGACTATTTTGTAACTGTAAAAGGATCAGTATTGCCGGTATCGGTTTCCTTAAAGAAGATGAAGCAAGTCCGCCTCAAGGTATTCCCATCTGGTGAAATTAAGCTATCTGTACCAACAGGGACACCAGAGGAATGGATCGCTGAGTACCTGAATGATAAGACCGGTTGGATTGAAGAAAAACTGGAGTTTTTTATTCAAACTCGAGCAATTGAGAAAGAGAAACATTTTGTGTCTGGATCTTCTACTCGTATCTTAGGCAGACAACTTACAATCCAAGTTTATCAGGCACGGCGCAAACAAATTATAAGGGAAGACAGCGTCCTCAATGTTTACACACCAGAAACAGATCAACAAATTATCGACAAGCAAGTGAACAACTGGTGGCAAAAAACATCAAAGGAGTATTTTCAAGATGTTCTTAATAGACTGTATCCCATAGTTGAAAAACATGGAGTTCAGCGTCCGGATATATGCGTGAAGAAAATGCGGACATTATGGGGTAGCTGCAGTAGAACTAATCAAAAAATCAATTTAAACTTCTATTTATACAAAGCAAGTGTTCCCTGCATAGAGTACGTAGTTTTACACGAATTGGCTCACTTCCTTTATCCATATCACAACAAGGAATTTTTCGATTTTATCACCGTTCATATGCCCGATTGGCAATATCGCAAGCAACAACTTGATTATGAATTTGTAATAGGGATATAATTATCAAGAGTCATTCTGAATGCCAAAACAGCGCAGGCCGTCCAAAATGGTGGTCTGCGCTGTTTTGATTTGGAGATGAGAACTATACACGTCATGAGAGCCCACATTATAAACGATTTCCATTTGAATTGTTGTAGTCGGGAGATCGCAATCGTATTGGTACCCAATAGAAGCAACAGTGCCCTCGTTAGTCTGCTTCTCCCTTGGACTTCTCACGACTCTTATAGACATTGTACTGGTTCTTGCACCGTGGGCTGCAAAAAGCGGCGTTGGACCTGTTGCCCGAGAACACCTTCTGACAGTGCTTACACAGGCGCAGGGGCTGGTCATCGTCCACCAGCATGAAACTGAACATCATCTGGATACCCAGCAGTAGAGAGTGAAAATCCCAGTAGATGGTGGGCTTATCCAGAAGCTCAATGTGGTAGCTGGGGGCGATTCCGCCGAACGCGGCCATAGCTTTGCGATACAGGCCCCGTGCGTCCTCATCAATGGAGTCATAATCATTGTAGTACAGGATTGAGGTAGACAGGGTGAATGCCCAGTCCTTGAACTGTTGGGCAACCCAGTCGTAGGGTTCCGCATACTCTCGCTGGAAGCTCATGTTCTTTGCCATCGGCTCGTCCATGAAAGTCATGGTCATGGCAATCATGGTCCGGTCTCTGGACACATTCCATGTGGATTCAATGCCCTTTTTCACCACGTCCAGCTGGTCGAAAGGGTAAAAGAGGGACAGATATTGGTCTGTCGCCATGGATTCTTCCTTGATAAAGTGGTTTTTCGGCAGGTACACCGCCTCGTAGTCCATAAAAGTCGGCGTCGTGGGCAGAGCAGTCATCAGCCCCAGTAGGCCGTACCGGGTGACAAACTCCATCACAGCCTTTTCCACTTCTGCCTCCGGTTTACGTCCCATCAGCAGCATCCCCACATTTAGTGCATCCAACACAATGTTCGGGACCTCTTTCAGCGGATTGTAGACATCCGGCTTTGCGTTTTTGCCGGGGGTGATGTACCGCTTGCCATCTTCCGATGTTTTCAGCTCATAATGATCGTAGCGCACCCAATGAGAACGGGATTGTTCAAATAGATTCTTCATTATGCGTGCCCTTTCTGTTTCATCGCCCCTGCCATCAGGGGCGTTTTTTCTTTTTTCTGCGCTTGGTCTTGTTCTCCCGCCGAATCACGGCGTCCTTGCCCTGTTTCTTTGCGATTTTCGAGTATTCCTCCAGAAACCGGCGCTCCCGCAAGGTCAGGCCTTTTTCCGGCTTGCTGCACAGATGGTCATACATCTGGCGCTGCAATTTTTTATGGATGGTTTTCCGCAGCTTGCGGATATTGCGGTCAGACTGTCCACGAATGGCAGCAAGCCGGGTGGTGCTGTACAGCCGCAAAGAGAGAAAATACAGGACTTCCTTGTGTTCCTCACTGAGATTTTCGATCATGCCGGAGATAAATGGGTCGGCGCTCAGATAGTGCATCTCATAGGGGCAGTCAAACAGGATGTCCAGAAAGTTCCCGGCCATCAGCTGCCGGTATGCCGGGTTGTTCATCCACAGGGGGATGAGCTTTGGCTCTGGCACCGCCTGGTATTCCAGCGGCACATCCCCACGGAGGTTTTCGTGGTCCCGCTCCCGGCGCTCCCGGTTCCGGTCCAGCTTGTTCCATTCGTCCACGACCACCCGAAAATCACTTTCGGTGCGGGCCGCTTCCTCCAGACGGCGCATGGCTTCCGCCCGAATCTCCCGTTTCAGTCGCTTTTCGCTGACCGGGGCGGCTTCTTCTTCCTCGTTTTCCAGTTCCGCTTCATAGTCGATGGGATGCTCGTCCTGTTCCAGCTCGCTTTCCAGCTCTGCCAGGCGTTCTTCCGCAAGGGCCTGTTCCAGCGTTTCCTCCGCTGATCCGGCAGAGGCGTCCTCATCCCATCCGGTGAAGCCATCTTCGGTATCCAGAAGCTCGTCATCTGTGGGATACGCCATGACTCCACCTCCTTCAAAAAATTTTTTATGATTTTTCAAAAAATGGTTCCGTTTTACACCCGGGATTTCTCCTATTAGTGAAAAGATAATCTGAAAACAGATTACTTTTTTCGGAACTATATCGACATTATACAACAGCTGCGCCGGAAGCGCAAGAAAGAGAGGTTCTATGAAAAAAACGGCATCCAAGCATTTTTCAGAGGGGAGGGAGCGAAAATGACGCTGTTTGAACTGGTGAAGCAAACGATTCGAGTGCGGGATGCAGCGGAACATTACGGCTTGCAGGTCAATCGTAGCGGGATGTGTCGCTGCCCATTCCACGATGACCAGCACCCCAGCATGAAGCTGAATGAGAAGTATTTTTACTGCTTCGGCTGCGGGGTCACCGGCGATGTGATTGACCTTGTGGCAAGGCTCTTTGATTTGAGCAGCTTCGAAGCAGCACAGAAGCTGGCGCAGGATTTCGGGATTGACCCGGATAAGCCCCCAGTGGCCATCGCTCTGCCCAAGCCAAAGCGTCCCTTGCTGACGGCATACCGGCAGGAGGAAGTGCGCTGCCTGCGGGTGCTGTGCGATTATTTGCATCTTCTGGAAAGATGGAAGATGCAGTGTGCGCCCAAGACACCGGAAGATGCTTTGGATGACCGGTTTGTGGAAGCCTGTCAGATGCTGGACTATGTGGAGTATCTGGCGGATTTGCTCATTGCTGCCGAACTGGAACAGCGGGTAAAAATCGTAGAAATGCTGGACAAAGATGACCTGATTGCCAGCTTGGAGACGCGGCTGGAACGACAAAAGGAGGAGGAAACACCCTATGAAGAAAAACAATCCGCCTGACGGAATGCCCGTCTGGTTCGATGGAAAAAACATCAACGAAGCCCTGTTTTGTGAGGAGTTCTTGCAGACGCACAAGATTCTCTTCACAAACGGGGCTTTTTTCACGCCCGAAGGCCGTGTGACCGATGAGCTGCCCCTGCGGGGAGAGATTTTTGAGGAGCTGAAATGCTGTGCGGTCAGCAATATCCCCCGCAAAATCAGCAACATTGTGGAGCTGATGAAGCTGGCGGCGCTGGTGGAGGATTTTCCCCCGGAGCCGGACCGGATTCACCTCTCCAACGGGACGCTTTTTCTGGGCGGAAAATTTGTGGAGGGAAAACCCGAAATCGTCCGTAATCGTTTCCCTGTGGCCTACAATCCCGGGGCATCCAAACCCATTCTCTGGCTGAAATTTCTGGATAGCCTGCTCTACCCGGAGGACATTCCCACCTTGCAGGAATACATCGGCTACTGCCTGATCCCCAGCAACAAGGGCCAGCGGATGATGGTGATTAAAGGCAACGGCGGCGAGGGCAAGAGCCAGATTGGTGCCGTGCTGGGGCATTTGTTCGGTGTGAATATGAAGGATGGCAGCATTGGGAAAATATCGGAGAACCGATTTGCTCGTGCGGATTTGGAGCATATCCTCCTGTGCGTGGATGACGATATGCGGATGGAAGCCCTGCGCCAGACCAACTATGTAAAATCCATCGTCACCGCTCAGGGTAAGATGGATTTGGAACGCAAGGGCAAGCAGAGCTATCAGGGATGGATGTGCGCCCGGCTGCTGGCCTTCTCTAACGGCGATTTGCAGGCACTGTTTGACAGGAGCGACGGGTTCTACCGCCGCCAGCTGGTGCTGACCACAAAAGATAAGCCTGCTGGCCGTGTGGATGATCCCGACCTGGCCGAGAAGATGAAGTCCGAGGTGGAGGGCATCCTGATCTGGGCCTGTGAGGGCTTGCAGAGGCTGGCTACCAACAACTTCAAGTTTACCGAGAGCCAGCGCACCAAAGACAACCGAGAGGCTGTCAAACGGGACAATAATAATATTTTTGATTTTCTGGAATCCGAGGGATATATTCGACTGAAAGCTGACAGTACCATCAGTTCTAAAGAACTGTATGAGATTTACCAGATGTGGTGCGAGGAAAATAATCTGACGGCGCTGAAGCGGCGCAGCTTTAGTGATGCTGTGATCTCCAATCAAGGCAAGTACAATCTGGAATACTGCAACAGGATCACCAACACCGCCGGACGGAGGGTGTGGGGATTTTTCGGAATTGAAGCGATTGCCAGACCTCATATAAACGGAGTTTCCACTGTTTCAGAAGATACGTATGTACCGTGGCAGGACGAATAACACCGTGCTCTTGTACGTATGTACACAGCGTTTTACCCAAAACCGTCTCTATATGGGACTCTCGTATCGCACCCCAACGGCAGACAAAGCACGCCTTTGTTTGCTGCCGGATGGCTGATGTTTGGCAGAACATCGGCTGTCCGGGCTGAACAACAGGAAGCGATGCAGACGGTTTCCGGGCAGTTCAGCAGCGGTCATCGCAATGACCGCAATTCCCCCTCGGAGAGCCCACGGCACTTTGCAGCCCTTCGGGATGAAAGTGTCATAGTGGGTTATTACACTTCCCGCAGGAAGTGCATCCCCGTCCCTCAGCCGTCTGCCATACAACGGAAAGGAGCTGATTTTTATGGCCAGAAACGACGGAATCGACCGCACCTTTGCCCGTAACCAGGACTTGCCCACCCTTGATGATGTGGCAAAAGTTCAGGAACATAACGAACGAGAAAAGGACAGCTACTCCAACCAGGATATTGATACCACCCAGACCTACCGGAATATCCACTTCAAAGCTCCCACCGACAGCTATGCCGCTATGTTCGATCAGATGATTGCCGATGGGATTATCTCCACTCGTGGCCTGAAAGCCGATGCGGTGAAATACGGGGAACTGATTTTCGATGTGAACTCCGCTTACTTCCACAACCACGGCGGCTATGAATATGCCAAACAATTTTACACCGACGCATACAAAGCAGCCGTGGAGATTGTGGGTGGTGAGCAGTATATTCTCTCCGCTGTCATGCACGCTGATGAACGCAACCGGGCTATGTCGGAAGCTCTGGGGAAGGATGTATACCACTACCACCTTCATGTGGTCTATATCCCGGTGGTGGAAAAGCAAATTCTCTGGTCAAAGCGGTGCAAGGATAAATCCCTTGTGGGAACGGTCAAGGAAACCATTATGCAGGTCAGCCGGAGCAAAAAGTGGGAATCCAAGGTGGCTCTGGATGAGCA
>QUDE01000016.1 GCA_003477405.1 Ruminococcaceae bacterium AM07-15 | reverse complement strand
CCTATTCGCTCTTCTTTTTTCTATTTGTCACACATCATTGTAACACCTACAAGTATGGCCGTCCCGACACGGGACCTGGGGTTGTGCGGGGGGCGTTCTTTTGGTATACTGTCTTTTATCTGAAGAAACAGGAGGCGAAGGCGGTGAAGTGGCTGAAACAGCTGAAAAAAGGCGACTTTTGCGCCTTTGCCCTGATTTTGCTGCTGGCCGGGGGCATCTGGGGCCTGGGTCTGAGCCGCGGCACCGGCGATCTCACCGCCGAAGTGCGGCAAAACGGGGTGATTGTGCGGCGCATCGCCCTCACTGGTTTGAATGAGCCGGTGACCTTCACCCTCACCGGGGAGTACGAAAACACCATTCTGGCGGAAAATGGCCGGGTGTGCATTAAGTCTGCCACCTGCCCTCACCAGGACTGCGTCCACACCGGCTGGCTCACCCGGGCGGGCCAGAGCGCCGTCTGCCTGGAAAACCGGGTGAGCGTCACGGTGGTCTCCCAGGGAGAATCCGACTCCCCCGATGCCGTCGTCCGATGAAATCCCCGCCAAAGGAGCCTTGCCCATGACCCTCTCCCGGAAAATCGCCCTCAGCGGCATCCTGGCCGCCCTGGCCCTGTGCCTCTCCCTTTTGGAGGGGATGCTGCCCCTCAGCCTGTTTCTCCCCCTCCCCGGCTTCCGCCTGGGCCTTTCCAATATCGTCACCCTGGTGGCCCTCGTCACCCTGGGCCCCTCCTTCACCCTGGGGGTGTCCCTCTGTCGGGTGGGCGTTTTGTATCTGGCCTCGGGGAACTTCACCAGCCTGTTTCTCTCTTTGCTGGGTGCTCTTTTCTCCCTGCTTGCCATGGCTCTGGCAAAAAAGGGCCTGGGCAAAGTGTTCTCCCTCTATGGCGTCAGCGTCATCGGCGCCGCCTGCCACAATGTGGGCCAGATCCTGGGGGCCTGTATCCTGATGAAAAGCCTGGGCGTCATTTATTATCTGCCCCTGCTTTTGATCCTGGGCCTGTTCACCGGCTGCTTAAACGCCGCCGTCTCCCAAATCTGCCTGAAGCATTTAGCAGCGTAAGCCCCAGCCCAGCGCCTGGGCAGGCAAGTTGACGCTTCCGCACCCGACCGCAAAACAAAGTCCCAGCAAAAAAACCGCCCTTCCGGGGCGGCTTTTTTCTTGTTTATTTTCCAGCCTTGGGGCAAAGCACTTCCTTGCCGCCCATATAGGGGCGCAGGGCCTCCGGCACACGCACCGAGCCATCTTCCTGCAGGTTGTTCTCCAGGAAGGCGATGAGCATCCGGGGCGGAGCCACCACGGTGTTGTTCAGGGTATGGGGGATGTAGTTGGCCCCCTCCTTCCGCCGCACCCGCAGGCCCAGACGGCGGGCCTGGGCATCGCCCATATTGGTGCAGCTGCCCACCTCGAAGTACTTCTGCTGACGGGGAGACCAGGCCTCCACATCCACGCTCTTCACCTTCAGGTCGGCCAGGTCGCCGGAGCAGCACTCAATGGTGCGCACAGGAATGTCCAGAGTGCGGAAAAACTCCACCGAATGATGCCACAGTCTGTCAAACCACTCCATGCTCTCTTCCGGCTTGCAAACCACTACCATTTCCTGCTTTTCGAACTGGTGGATGCGGTAGACGCCCCGCTCCTCGATGCCGTGGGCGCCCACTTCCTTGCGGAAGCAGGGGGAATAACTGGTGAGGGCCTGGGGCAGCTCGCTCTCATCCAGGATGGTGTCGATGAATTTGCCGATCATGGCGTGCTCGCTGGTGCCGATGAGATACAGGTCCTCCCCTTCGATTTTGTACATCATGTTCTCCATTTCGGCGAAGCTCATCACGCCGTCCACCACGCCGCTGCGGATCATGAAGGGGGGCACATAATATTCAAAGCCCTTATCGATCATAAAATCCCGGGCATAGGACAAAATGGCGGAATGGAGCCGGGCCACATCCCCCTTGAGGTAATAGAAGCCGTTGCCGCTGGTTTTCCGGGCGCTGTCCAGATCAATGCCCAAAAGGCTCTCCATGATGTCCACATGATAGGGCACGGGATAATCGGGCACCTTGGGCTCGCCGAAGCGCTCCAGCTCCACATTTTCGCTGTCGTCGCGACCGATGGGCACCGAGGGGTCGATGATGTTGGGAATGACCAGCATCCGGCGGCGGATCTCCTCGTTCAGCTGGTTGGTCTTTTCTTCCAGCTCCTGCAGTTCCTGGGCCATGGCGGTGACCTGGCTCTTGGTCTCCTCGGCTTCTTCCTTCTTGCCCTGGGCCATCAGCTTGCCGATCTGCTTGCTGATGGTGTTCCGCTGGGAGCGGAGATAGTCGCACCGGGTCTTGGCCGCCCGGCACTCCTCGTCCATCTGAAGCACCTGATCCACTAGCTCCAGCTTTTCCTCCTGGAATTTTTTGCGGATGTTTTCTTTGACCGCTTCCGGGTTCATCCGCAGGAATTTCATGTCCAGCATTTTGGTTTCCTCCTGTTACAATGTTCTGCCGGGCCGGAGTGCTTTTTCCCGGAAAAAAGAAAAAGCCCCCGATCCCATTTCCTATGGGACGGAAGACTTCCGCGGTGCCACCCATGTTGCCGGTATGAACCGGCCGCTCTTGTGCGCTGTACGGGGCGCGCCCCCCGGCTCCTCGCCGCAGGCTCCGAAAGTGGAAAAGCGGTTTTGCCCTGCCGGCTCCCACCAGCCGCCGGCTCTCTGCAAAGGCGCTGCCGCCGCTTCTTTCTTCATGGCCTGTATAGGAGTAGTATACCCTATTTTTCTTCAAATTGCAAGCCCAGTGCCTGGGCTGTCATACTGCGCTCCCGCGCTAGGAAATAGAACCAAGGGTGGTTGGTTGCAATCGGGCAAAGAGAGTATGGCCGTCCCGACACGGGACCGACATGCCATGTCACCTCGTTTTTCTTTTATTATAACCTGTTTCAGGTTATAAATCAATAATCTAAAACAGGTTATGCCATACTTCCCTTGAGGTGAAGTCTATGGCAAACCGGCTGCGTGATCTGCGGGAAGATGCCGACCTGACCCAGAATCAGGTGGCGCATTATCTGAATATGTCCCAGACAGGCTATTCCAAATATGAAACCGGGGAAAATGATATCCCTACCCGGGTGCTCATCGCTCTGGCCGCCTTTTATGGCACCAGTGTGGATTATCTTTTGGGCATTACCTCCTGCCGAAAGCCCTACTCCCCATAAGAAAACAAGAAAAAGCCTCCCTGACGGGAGGCTTTTGTCTATGCATTTTACCAGAACTGCACCCGGCCCCTTCCGGCTGTGGTTTGCCGCAGCCGGAGCACTCATGGAAAACAGCGCATAAAGCCAGGGAGAGTATGGGTCCAGCGTCACGCTGGCCGCCGCTACGCAGCCAACTTTACAAAGGTGATTTTGCCGTCGCCATCCAGGGAGAAATCCAGGGTGACGGTTTCCTGGACACCGTCCACATTCACGGTGACCTTCACCTTTTCGCTGCCGGAGGACTCCAGCTCCTGCCGTTCCAGCAGTTCCATCTTTTCCACCCGAACCGGCACGCCCTTCACCAGATAGGAGGTGGCCACCGAATCATTGAGGAAGGAATCCAGGCAGCCCTGAGCAAAATACTTCCCCACTTCCTCGTTCCACTCTTCTGCGGCGTCGTCCCAGTCCTCCATGGCTTCTTCCAGCTTTTCCGGGTCGGGGGTCACGCCCACGCCGATCACCGATACCATATCCTCTGTGAACAGGTCGTCATTGGGGCAGGTCATCATGGCTTCGATCACCTTTTTGGGGCCGGTGCTCACCTGATTTCCCGCTCCGGGGCGAAGAAAATAAAAGCCCACGCCAGCGGCCACCACCAATACTACCACGGCCAGGATCAAAAGACTCTTCTTTTTCATCGAGAGTTCCCTCCTTCCAGCAAAACCGGAAAACCGTTTCCCCTCCCAAATTGAGAGGGATATTTTATTGTATTTACTATATAACAAAGCCTGCTTTTTGTCAACGCAGCGTGACGCTGCACCCATATTGCGCTCCCGCGCCAGGCAATAAAATCAGGGCCAGCAAAAAGGCTCCCCGATGGGGAGCCTTTGTCTATGCACTCTGCTAGGACTGCACCCAGGCTATTCCTGGGTGATGGCTCGCCACACCCAGACTACTGAGGCAGGGAACGCATCTCGCCAGAGACAGGAACGGGTCCAGCGTCACGCTGGCGGTTCCTCAGAATATCCTCCAGCTTCTGCTTGGGAGCGGCGGCATTCTCATCCAGAGCGGCCACATACTCCTCAAAGGTGATGACCCCCTTCTGGAACAGATTCTCCAGGGCCTGCTCCTGGGCATAGCGGGAATAGGGGCTGTTGGGGGACACATCAATGCGGATCTCCACCCGCAGCCGCCGCAGCTCCTCCCCGGAGAGGGCGTAGATCCCCCGGCTCAGCTCGGCGGGGTAATAGGCCGCCCACAGCTCAAACCAGATGGAAGCCACATCCTCCACAAACTGACGGAAATCGGCGATCTGCTCGTTGAGGGGCAGCGCCGCCTGATCCCGCACGGCGATGATGGCAGCGCCGCTGGCCTTTTCCGGGTTGACCTGGCCTAGCGCGGCGTCGCCTGCACCGGCCAGATCTCTCGTCTGCTGCACCAGCTCCTGGGCCAGAGCCTGGGCGTCGGGGGACATGGGCGCCGCCCCCAGATAGCTGACAATGTCGGTGACGGCGTTGGCCTGCATATCCCGCACCTTGATGGCCGCCCCCACCTCTTCCAGGGCTTCCTTGTTCAGCACCTTGTCGGCGTTGTACACCAGCCGGGAAAAGGCGGTCATTTTGGCATTCATCAGGCGCCGGGCCAGCATTTTGTTGGTTTCGATCTGGTTGGGGATGAGGGGAGTGACCTCCCCATTCCCCCGGGACGAGCCACGGCGGCCCATCCAGCGGAAAGCGGCAATGGGATACAGGCTCAGCCCACGGCCGCCGCCATAAAGACGCACCGGCTTCTGGTAGAGCACATCCCGGGTGCCCCGGGTGCAGCAGACCACCCCGTCCTCATCCCGCCAGAAAGCCAGAAGAGTGGTGCACAGCTGTTCTTCCTCCCGGGTGTCACTGTGCTCCCATTCCTCTTCCCGCTCCTGCCGGTCCAGGGGGCCGTCGTCGGGGACGATGCTCTGCACCTCTGCCTCCCCCAGGCCATACCGCCGGGCCGCCTTCCGCACCTCCCCCACCGTCTGACGGCGGGCGATGAGCAAATAGGGCTGCTTCTGCACATCGGGGCAGGTTTCGTCCCCCAGATACAGGTCGCAGGTGTCCACCACCTGGGCCTGGCAGTCCCCGTCGTGGAAATAGAGGTAGCTGTCCCCGGCGATGCAGGCGTTTTTCACCACTTCCCAGCACAGCTTGTCCATTTTGAGCCGCTCCCACTGGCGGGCGGCATAGGCGGTGAGCTTCTGGCAGATCTGGGCGGCCCCGGGCCCCAGAGCACCGGCGTGCTCCATGGGCGCATACTGGATGCTCATGGTGTTCATGCAGACGCTTGCCACCTTGTGCTCCACCACCGGCTGAATAAAGTTATAAAAAGGCAGTTCCTCCCCGCCGCTTTCCACGCCATACCACTGTTCCCCCCGGAAGAACCGGTGGGCCTTCTTGGTTTTTTCATAAAGGCCCCGCATCCGGTGGTGCTCATCCCCCCGGGTGTACCAGCGCCACAGAAGAGCGGCGGTCATTTTTTCGCTCTTTCCCATTTATTCCACCCTTTCCTGACGCCGGCCGGTGCCGTCATAGCGGTCGATGTTCCGCAGAATGCGCCCCAGGCGTCCTTTTTCTTTTTCTTCAGGGGAGGGACTTCTTTCCAGCCTTCCCTCCCTTGTGAGGCGGCTGCCCTCTATCAGCCCCAGCCGGTAGCAGAACACCGCCCCCAGGGCGCCCAGCAGGACGCCCGCAAACAGCAATACAGTCACCATCATGCCACCCCCTTACTTTTGCAGCTGCTGCATCTGCCAAGCCCTGCGCATCTGGGCGATCTGGTCCTGGTTGAAGCCCAGGGAAATATAGCCGGAGAAGTCCCCGTACTGGGCCAATATCTTAGCCACCGCCAGCTGACGGTTGAAGGCGTCCTGCTGCTGATCGGCGGCCTCCTTCTGGGCCGCCAGCTGCTGCTCCCGGATCTGCTGCTGGTTTTTCCATTCCTGCTGGCTGTTCTCCCAGGCCTGCTGGTTCTTCTCGGCCTGCTGCTGGGCCAGTTTGTACTCCCACTCCTGCTGGCTCTCAAGGAAATCCGGATACCCCTGGGCCAGGCTCAGAAGAATGTCCGCCTGGGCCTGGGCCGCCTGCAGCTCGCCCTGCTGATACAGCTCATTGATCCGGTTGTTCAAGCCCTGTAATGCTTCCTGCCTTGCCAGCTCACCCTCCAGCACATTCTGCTGGTACTGGTTGCTCTGGCTGGCGGCGGTGCTTTCGGCGGCCCCCTGGCCGGTGATGCCCAGCTTGGCCATGGTCTCGGGCAAACTCTGCTTCTCCTTCATGTAGTTGATGTAGGTCTGTTTGGCCAGGGCGTCATAGTCGGCCTGGATCTGGGGCCGCTGGGCTTCCAGCTGGCTGGCTCCGGTCTGGGCCGCCAGGCGGTAGGCCTCGGCGGCGGCATTGGCCGCGTCCATGTACTGGTTGCGGATGGGGGCGTAGGCATTGGGCAGGTACTGGCTGCCGTCCACGCCGCCGCTATACCCATAGGCCGCCCGGATGCTTTCGGCCGCCTGATGGGCGGCGTCCATCCCGGCCCGGTCTCCGGCGGCGTTGGCCGCCTCCCAGGCGCTTTTGGCCGCCTGGATCTGCTGATAGGAGCTGGGGCTGCTTTGCTTGATGTAGGCGTCGTCAAAACTGCCCAATTTCTGATATGCCATGGTATTCCTCCTTTTGTATCAATGGGTGTAAAGATGCTTTGTTTTACAGAGGTGCTTCCAGCAGATGTCCTTCCATATCCACCACGAAGGCATCCCCCGGCAGGGTGAAGGCCGGACGCATTCCGCAGGTGGTAATCACCGTTTTGGATGCAAAGGCTCCTGCCGTGTCCACCGTCCAGAACTGGTTTGCACCCCGGGTGTCGGGGGAACGGGTGGCCCACAGATAGGGCGCGCCCTGGAAGTTGGAAATGCGCCATTCATCGGTCTGGAACAGATCCACAAGGGTGCCTTCGGTGCCCATTCCCTCTTCCCCGCCTCCCAGCTCGGTGGCCGAGAGCAGGAAAACCTGGCGCTGAAGATAGCCCGGGGCGTGCTCACCGCCGCCGGTGTAGGGGATCTGACAGGTGGGGATCTTGGCGGAAACAGCGCTGTCCACCGTGGGGAGAAAGGCCCCCGACAGCCAGGAATCGGCCATGGAACCGTCGTACTCGTTCTGCATGGTGGAGGCGATGGTGCGGCGGCCGGCCACATCCCGGCGCAGCAGCAGGGTATTTCCCCCCACCCGGTCGGGATAGCCCTGGTGGGCCACCAGATAATCCTGCCACACATCCTTTTCCTTGATGCGCACGATGTCCCCCACCTTCATCAGGATCAGCGGCTGGGTCTCCCGCACGGTGCCGGTCACCTGGCAGTAGGAATTCTGATAGACCCCGTCCTTGCTGCGGGCAAAGGCCCGGTAATAATAGGTGGCCCCCGGGGTCAGGCCTTCATCGGTGCAGCTGCTGTCCGGCCCTTCGTAGATCACTTCCCCGTCGTATTCGTCCTTGGGGAACCGGTCATCCCGCCGCACCACCCGCAGGGCGGCATAGGCGGTGTCCTCGGGCACGGTGGTCCAGCTCAGGTCGATGGTGCCGATCCGGTTGGACACCGCTTTGAAGCCCAACGGCTGACCGGCCATGGTGCCGGTATAGGCACCATTCCGCCGCAAAATCATACATTCTCCCATCTTGTCACCTCACGATCCGCAGTTTCAAAGGCAGCTCCACGGTGGGCTTTTTGTCGTAGCACACCGCCTGGAGCACCCCTTCTTCCGTCCAGAGCCTTCCCACCAGGCCCCAGGCTTGCAGCCGGGCCCGGTCTGTGTCCACCGTGCCGGTGAGCACCACATCGGCCAAAGGCTCATGGCTGGCGCTCAGGCCCTCCACGGCCACCTGCTGGGTGTAAGGCCCTTCTCCTTGCCAGTCCGTGCCCAGCAAGGCTTCCAGGGTGTAGCTCTTCCAGTCCTCCGGGGTCAGGCCGCTGTCTGTGGGGTTGCCCTCCTGGTCCAGAGCGGCCAGATGTCCCGCCGTGGGGGAAGCAGCCCGGTTGGCCTTTTGCTCGATGGCGGCCAGGCTCAGGTTGAACTGGCTTTCACTGCCCTCAAACCCTGCGGCCTGGGCGCTTTCATAGGCCGTGGTGCCCCGTTCTCCCTGAGGGCCGGTCTCCCCTTGAGGGCCCCGTTCTCCCTGAGGCCCCTGAGGGCCTTGGGGACCCTGGGGGCCCTGGGCGCCGTCTGCGCCGTCGGCCCCCGGTTCACCCTGGGGACCTTGGGGGCCGGTCTCCCCCTGGATGCCCGCCGGGCCTTGCAGACCCCGGGGGCCTTGTTCCCCCTGGGGCCCCTGCTCACCCTGGGGGCCTTGGGGACCGGTTTCCCCCTGGATGCCCTGGGGCCCCTGGAGCGGGCCCAGCTCCTGCCACTGTGCCCCATCCTCCTGCCAGATGTAGATGGTGTTCTCCTGAGCCGTTCCCACGGCATAGGCATCCCCCGGCGAGCCGGAAGGATGGGCGCTTTGCAGATTTTCCAGGGTGTCATACCGGGCCAGCACGGTGAAGCTGCGGCCATCGGCTCCCGCCGGGCCTTGGGGCCCCTGCTCGCCCTTTTCTCCCTGAGGGCCTTGCAGACCCCTCTCTCCCGGTTCTCCTGCGGGGCCTTGAGGGCCGGTTTCCCCCTGGATGCCCCGTTCGCCCTGGATGCCCTGCACCCCTCGCTCGCCCTGGGGGCCTTGAGGACCTCGCAGACCTTCCGGACCCTGGGGGCCTTGGGGTCCGGTGAGACCCATAGGCCCTTCCGGGCCACGGGCGCCGGTTTCTCCCTTCTCCCCCTGAGGGCCCTGGGGACCCCGGATGCTTTGGGGCGAGGGGGTGGGGGGATCGCTTTCCAGGCTCCAGGACAGGATACCTGCGCTGTTTAAGCTGGGCACGAACACCGGCCCTTCCGGGCCTTGTGCTCCTGCGGGGCCCTGGGGGCCGGGGATGCCCTGTTCCCCCTGGACGCCCTGGATGCCGTGGACCACCGTCACCCCGTTTTCGTCGGTGACCCGGCTCTGGGTGAAGCGCAGCCGCCCCCGTTGGGGCAGGATGTTCCCCTCGGCATCCAGCACCAGGTGTCCGCCAGAGGAGGCGGCCACCCAATAGGAGCCGTCCTTTGTCACTTCCATCTGGCCGTCGCCGTTGAGACGCAGCGCCCGGATATTTTCCGACAGAGGGGCGTTGTCCAGCGTCATTCCCAGGGCGGCACCGATCTCCCCGGCCCCGGTTTCGGCCATCAGGGCCTCCAGCAGGGCGTTGAACCGCTGGGCCACCACTTCCTTCACCAGCCGGTCGAACACCTGCTTGTTTTCCTGGGGCTCGCCGGTGAGCCGGTCGGGGGCCGAGGCCACATCCTTGCCCTCATAGTCCTGCTCCAGGATCTTCAGTTCTTCCAACATACTCTCGCTCCTTTCATTTCACATTCCCTTCCTTGGTAAAGCGCTTGACGATGCCGTATACCCCGAAGCCCTCGTTGAGGCCGTCGTTTTTCACGGTGATCTGCAAGGTGAGGTACCGGCCCACCCGGGAGCCGAAGGGCACCACCCGAGGGGCGTCGTTTTCGGTGAAATCCATGCGGCTGAAATCCAGTTCATCCCAGCTCCAGATGTCCATGGTGCTGTAGGAAAGGTCCCGGCCCAGGTCTTTTTCTGTACGGATGTTCACCTTTACACTGCTTCGCAGATAAGGCTTGATCATGATTCCGCTTCCCCGGCGCATCATGGTTTTGTACTGGGTGAAGCTGCCGTCGTCGTCGGCCTTGGTGCTCCAGGCGCAGGGGATGGCGGCTCCATCGTCGCTGTACCGCTCCATGCCCGGAACATCGGTGCTGAACCGGCAAAGGCGGCCGTCCTCGGTGCCGAAGAACAGATCCTCGCCCCGGGCGGCGATGCACCGGGCCGGGATGTTCTCCCAGTGGTAGCATTCGTACACATAGTCCCCCATGCTCTGGCTGCGCCAGGATTTTTCCTGGCCGCCGTCCAGCAGGTAGCACCTATTTCCCAGGGCCAGCACATACAGCCCCCGCCACACCGTGGCCGAAGCATTTTCCAGCCCATTCTCCCCTTTCAGGGCGCTGTCGATGAAATAGCTCCGGTTCTGCACCGCCTTTTCCTCGCTGACGCTGCTGGTGCACAGACCGAACACCCCCTGGGGGGAGAGAAACAGCGGTTCATCCAGCAGGGTGGCGAAGGCATAGGGGGACACGGCCCCCACGCCGCTGACGCCCTGGCGCACCGGGTAGATGGTTTTGCCATCCAGCAGACTCTCCTGGCGGAGATAGACGGTGGCCTCCTGCTGGGAGGGGGCCTTGACGATGGCCTGGTAGGAACCGATGGCGCAATAGCCCATAATGGGGGTATCGCTGCCCACCCGGGTATAGCCCAGGTCGGGGAAATAGGTGGGGTCGCCATAGCCCGAGCGATAATCGAAGGAACGCTTTTCCGGGTTGCCGCTGAGGAAGGCGCAGCCTGCGAACACCGAGCAGATGGTGCACTCTTCGATGATGCTGGCCTGATCGGTCACATCGAAGGCGATCTCCAGGTTGTCCCGCCCGGCCACCTGGGGTTTCGCGGGAGCGGTGTCGAACCGGATGAATTTCCGGCTTGTGTCCACGGTGAATCCGGTGATCTCCTCCCCGTCCAGGGTGCAGGTGACGGTGCGGGTGTTGCTCACCTCTCCGTCCAGGTAATAGTCCCGGGCCGAGCCGTCGCAGCAGAAGCTGTTGCGGCGGCGTTTGGTCAGCATATTGCAGGCTTCGTAATCGGTACCGGCCCCTTGGGGGCTGCGGCCGATGGAGGTGAGGGGCACATAGGCGTGTTCCTTCACCCGTTCGCACCAGGGCAGCGGCCCTTCCTCCTTGTTTTCCCGCAGGCGCATCAGCTCTTTGCCGGTGAGCAGGTAAAAGGCCCCGTCCATGGCAAAGCCCTGGGAGCGGGCGCTGTTCAGCCCCTGCCAGATGATCCGGGGGGATTCTCCCTCCACCTGCTTCCAGGTGTAGATGGTGTCGCCGCCGTGGATGACCAGATAAGGCTCCCCGGCCATCTCCCATTCGAAGATGCCGTTGATGGGGCGATTCAGCTGAAAGAGGGTGCGCCAGCCAGGGCGTTTTTCCGGCATGCCGCCGGCGTCGGACACCAGGTTGGGGGCAAAGGGGGAGCGGCTGGGGTCCACCAGGGCCGGGTCGGTGGAAAAGTCCACGCCCCGGAACCGGGCGTAGCGGGTCTGGTACATTTTGGGCTGGGAGGGTACTTTGAATTGGGCCATTTGTTATTGCCCCCTTCCCCACCCTGCCCAAGGCAGGCTTTCAAACTCCGCCGTTCCCGGCTGACGCCGCCGCTCCCGGTGGTTCAGCTGCAAAAGGTCCCGGCCGCTTTCGAACTCATTGCGCCAGATCACGGCCAGCTGGGCATTGTCGTGCTTATACAGCTGGGAGGCGATGTAGAGGGGCAAAAGGGACAGGGCTTCCGGGGCCAGCGTGAAGGTGTGGTCGTCGGGGGTGTCCCCGGTCACCGGCTCCTCCAGGGCCCAGTAGGCCACCTGGTAGCGGCCGGGAGCCAGAATCAGGGTATCTCCCTGGCGCACATAGGAGCCAATGGGCCGGAGCCCTTCCTCCTGATGCTGATAGAGCCGGTCCAGCTCCCAGTAGCAAGGCAGGGAGGAAAGCTGCAAGAGGGGATTTTCCTCGGTCACCTCCACTTCCTCCTGGCGGTAGATGGGTTTTCCGCCGGTGGCCAGCAGGTACAGGCCCTCGTTGGCCGCGGGGATCATCCGGCTTT
Source organism: Ruminococcaceae bacterium AM07-15 (assembly GCA_003477405.1). GTDB lineage: Bacteria > Bacillota > Clostridia > Oscillospirales > Butyricicoccaceae > Pseudobutyricicoccus. The sequence continues at coordinate 60,548 of QUDE01000016.1, read as the reverse complement.
TGTATTCTTCCGCCAGGTCCTGGTCAGGCCCGTCCAGCTTGTGGAGCACGGCCTGTTTGATTTCTCCCCAGTTCATTTTTCTCATCTCCTTTCCCCTTCACCTTATCACTTCCAAACGGTATTTTCCGTCCAGCGTGTCCCGTGTCGGGACGGCCAAAACTCTCCCAGGCTGTATGCGCTGCCAGGCTTCCTGCTCCGGGTGTGATAAACCATCACCCGGAAGGGGCCACGGTGCAATCCTGGCAGAGGGCCACAGAAAAGGCCGGTTGTGTCAAAAAGGGCAAAGAGAGATATGGGAGCGGCGGCTCGCCGCCAGCGTGACGCTGGACCCGTTCCTGTCTCCGGTGGGGATGCGTTGCCAGGCTCGGTGCTCCGGGTGTGATAAACCATCACCCGGAAAAGGCCGCGGTGAATTCCTGGCAGAGTGCAAAGAAAGCCCCCCTTGTGCAAAGGGGGGACAGACCGTCGCAGACGGTCAGGGGGGATTGTGAAGCTGGACAAACCCACTCAACTTAGTTCTATAATCCAGCGCGGAAGCGCAGTTTGGGAGCGGCGGCTCGCCGCAGCCCCCCTTGTGCAAAGGGGGGACAGACTGCCAAAGGCAGTCAGGGGGGATTGACGGCAGCCAGTGTGGTGAATGATACCAGCCGCCGGGTGTGGGCATCGTCAGCCAGGTGCCCTCAATCCCTCAGTCGGCGTTCGCCGACAGCTCCCTTTGCACAAGGGAGCTGTCTTTGCTGCCCAGCATACAGCCATCAAGCCCGGGTGAAAAATAAAAAAACTCCCCCGATGGGGGAGTTTTTTTGCTTTTCACTTGATTCTATTGTCCAGCGCGGGAGCGGTCCCGTGTCGGGACGGCCAAACTTTCTTTGCCCGGTTGCATCCAACCATCCTGGTTCTATTGTCTAGCGCGGAAGCGGTCCCGTGTCGGGACGGCCAAACTTTCTTTGCCCGGTTGCATCCAACCATCCTGGTTCTATTGCCCAGTGCGGAAGCGGTCCCGTGTCGGGACAGCCAAACTTTCTTTGCCCGGTTGCATCCAACCATCCTGGTTCTATTGCCTAGCGCGGGAGCGCAGTTTGGGTGCAGCGTCACGCTGCCGGCTCGCCGCGCCTACCGCCGCAATGCTTTGGGATAATGGTTTTTGGCCTGGCCGCCGGAGACCTTGCTCCAGCCCAGGGGGAAGCCCATGAGGCGCACCGGCTGCCAGCCATTTTCCCCTTGCCAGGGGATGGCCTCGCCCCGGAGAAATGCCTCTGCCCGGCTGTCCTCCAAAGAGAGAGCCACCCCGTTTTCGCCCCGGGGCAAAGCCAGGGCCAGGGCGTGGGCCGGCTCCAGCCGTCCCTTCCGCAAAGTGCCCAGATGCAGCCCGGGCCGCAGCACCCGCAGCCCGTTCAGCTGGGGCGTGCCCTCCGGCATCTGATAAAGTTCGCTGCCAAACAGGCAAAGCCGCCCTTCCTTCTCCGGAAAATCCGGCAGGGCGCTCTGGCAGAACTCCAGCCATTCCCGGGGGGCCTTCACCCCCGGCTCTTCCGGCAAAAGGGCCGCTATCCCTTCCCCTGCTTTCCGCAGCTTTGCCATGAAATGCCCTTCGCCCCGGATTTTGTGGGGCCAGAGCCGGGCGGTTTTCCGCAGTTCTTCCCCGCCTCCCAGAAAATCCGGCCTTCCCCGGTCAAAACCCGGGAAAAAGCAGGCGTCCTCCAGGGTGTAATCGTGATTCTCCAGGAATGCGGCCACCGTGCCCTCGTTTTCCTCCGGGGCAAAGGTGCAGGTGGAATAGACCAGCACCCCGCCGGGGGCCAGCAAAGCATCGGCCTGCTCCAGAATCTCCATCTGGCGGCTGTGGCACAGGCGGATGTTGTCCATGCTCCACTGCTCCAGAGCAGCCGGGCTTTTGCGGAACATCCCCTCACCGCTGCAAGGAGCGTCCACCACCACCCGGTGGAAAAAGCCGGGCAGATACCGCCGGAGATCCTGGGGGGCCATATTGCACACCAGGGCGTTTGTCACCCCCATGCGCTCCATGTTCTGGCTGAGCACCCTGGCCCGGGCGGGATGGATCTCGTTGGCCACCAGAATCCCCTGGTTTTCCATAGCGGCGGCCAGATAGGTGGCCTTGCCGCCGGGGGCGGCGCACAGATCCAGCACCCGCTCCCCCGGTCTGGCTCCGGCCAGCACTCCCACCCCCATGGCGGAAGGCTCCTGGATGTAGTAAAGGCCCCCTTCGTGGAAGGGATGCAGCCCGGGCCGGGCCGGTTCTTCGTAATAAAACCCTTCCGGGCACCATTCCACCGGCGTCAGGGGAAAGGGCAAAACCTCCCCCAGTTCCTGGGGCGTGATTTTCAGAGTGTTGGCCCGCAGGGCCAGATGCCGCCCCTCCTGCTCATATTGGGCAAACAGCTCTCCGGCCTCCTCTTTTCCCAGAAAGCCTTCCATCCGTTCTTTGAATCCTACCGGCAGCTCCATGGCCTTCGCTCCTTCCTCTTCTGGTGTTTTTTGAAAACAATGGGCTTCTCTCTTTCCCTTGAAAAGGGAAAAGCCCCGGCAAAAAGGGGCTTTTCTTATGTCTCGTGTGTCCGGTCCGGTGTCCCGTGTCGGGCCCAGTGCCTGGGCTCCCAAGCGGTGCTCCCGCACCCGGCAAGCAGATAAAGCCTGGTTGGATGCTGGGCAGCAAAGAAAGTATGGGTCCAGCGTCACGCTGGCACTCCGCTTGCCTAGCGCGGCAGCGTAGTATGGCCGTGGCGGCTCGCCACACGCTGCAAGGGCTTGCACACGGCCACGGCCACCACGGCAGCGGCCAGCATTTCCAGCAGGCAGTTGACGCCGATGAGGGACGCCAGCACCGCCTTCAGGGGCAGGGACTGGAAGAGCACCGACAGCAGCACCAGCACCATCATGGAGTGGCAGAAAGTGGCCACCACGGCGCTGATGCCCATGGACAGAACGCCATTCTTGATCTTTTTGGAAAGCAGCAGATAAAGCCCACCGGCGATGACGCCCAGCAGAATCCGGGGGATGATGCACATCACAATGGAGCTCACCGGCTCGCCGCTGAGGAAGGGAGAGAAGGCCATATCCGCCGGGCTGGCCGCAGCGGTGGACGCCTTAATCATGCTGAAAACGCCGAAGCTGAGGCCCAGGATGCCCCCGTCCACCGGGCCCATGAGCACAGCGCCCACGATCACCGGGATGTGCATCAGCGTGATGGAGATGGGCGGCACCATGATGAAGCCCAGAGGGGTGAAGGTGAGCACCGCCTCCAGGGCGATCAGGATGGCCAGCTGGGCCAGCCGCAGGGTCTTCTGGTTTGTGTTTCTCATAAAATTTTTCCTCCTTGCTGCCGCTCCGTCCTTTTGCCGGATGCGGCGCAGTCATGTATTCGCAACGCCCTGAAAAGGCGTGGCGTTCTGTGAAAAAGCCCTAAGGCTAACAGGTGAAAAGGTGGATAGCTTGCCAGTTATTTTACGCCTCTTTCCCCTCGTTTTTCCCGATGGCGCTCATAAATCAGGCGCAGGCCCTCCAGAATCAGGTCGGGTTCGGTGCGGCACTCCCGGCGGCACAGTGGGGCGATCAGGGGCGCAAAAGTGCCGGTGAGGATCAGGGACACATCCTCCCCCAATTCTTCTTCCATGCGCTTTGTCATGCCCTCCACCAGGCAGGCCGTACCCAGAAGCAGGCCGCTTTTCATGCTGTCCACCGTGGTTTTTCCCACGGCGCCAGGGGGCGGTGTTTCCAGGTCGATCCAGGGCAGTTGGGCGGTGTGCCGGGCCAGAGACTCCAGGGAGATCTTCATCCCTGGGGCGATGGATGCCCCCCGCACGGCCCCCTGCCCATCCATGAGCACGAAGGTGGTGGCGGTGCCCAGGCTGCACACCACCGTGGGGCCCAGTTTCATTTCCCGGGCAGCCACGGCCTGGGTGACCAGGTCGCTGCCCAGCTGGGCCGGGTCGTTGATGCGGATGGGAAGGCCGGTTTTCAGCCCTGGCCCCACCACCAGCGGGCGCACATGGCAAAGCCGCTCCACCGCCTGATGGATGCCGAAGGTGAGAGGCGGCATCACCGAAGAGAGGATGGCGCCTTCCACTTCATCCGCCCGGCAGCCAAAGAGCCCCAGGGCCGACTGGATCTTGACGGCGTATTCGTCGGGGAGGATCTGGGTATCCACCCGCATGCTGGTCTGCATCCGCAGGCTCCGGCCCTCATAAAGGCCGATGCGGATGTTGCTGCTGCCGATGGCGATGACTAACAGCATTTTGCTCCCCTCCCCTGTTTTTTCTGTGGGTTATTATAATATCCCCACTCCCCAAAAGTCAAGGTCCCGTGTCGGGACGGCCATACTGCGCTCCCGCGCTAAGCAATAGAACGAAGGTTGGTTGGATGCAATGGACAAAAAAGGAACGGGAATCCCAACACAGCAAAAAGAAAAGCTCCCCACAGGGGAGCTTTTTCTATGCTTTCGGCCAGGACTGCACAAAGGCCCCTCCCGGGTGATGGTTTATCACACCCGGAACAGTAAGCCTGGCAGCGCATAAAGCCTTCAGCGAGTTTTGGGTGCAGCGTCACGCTGCCTAGGTGCGGATAACCGCGAACTTGACGCCGGTGGCGGTGCCGGAGAAGGGAGACTCCGGGTTGTCGCCATCGCAGAGCCTCAGCACAAAGCCGCCCTTGTTCTCCCCTTCCAGCTTCTTAAAGCGCATGCTGTCCAGCTGGAGGGCCATCTCCTGGCCGTTTGTCACCTTGCCGTGGAAGGGGCCGATGCTTTTGCGCAGGCCGTCTCCGGCTTCCACCAGCACGCCGCAGTCTGTGCCGCTGTCGTTGCGCACCAGAATCACCGTGCGCTCGTCCTTCCCCGCCGGGGCCCACAGCTCATTTTCCCCGGGGGTATACTGGATGGCGGGGGACAAACCGTCCCGCACGCAATCGGTGGCCGTGATCTTTGTCATGGAAATTCCTCCTTTATTTTATAAGGTGCTTTATCAGATCTTGTCTTCTGCGCCGTAGCCGCACTTGATGACGCACATCTCATCGGGGCGCACCACCTTGGCGCCGTAGACATGCAGGCCCTTGAGGGCATCCTCGAAGCTGTCCTCGGGGCGGTAGGCCTCCACCTGGCTCATGTTCTCCACAAAGGCAATGGCCCGCTTGGTGCGCAGGATGCAGCAGTCCTTGTCCTCTTCCTTGCAGAGATTGTTGGTCATGTACACGCTCACATTGAGCCACTTGCCCACTCTTCCCACGAAACCATTCTTGAAGGTATCGCCGTTGGGATTGCCGTAGATCACATCGGCCAGCAGCATTTTCTCCAGAAAATCGGGGGAAACTTCCAGGCTGAATGCGGCGTTTTTGGGCACATTGTTCTTATAGAGCGCTTTGATGGCGGCGGTGATGGTGCTGAGCACATTGCCGGAAGTCAGGCTTGCCTGCTCCACCACCTGGCCCGCTTCGGGATAGAAGCTGTACACATAGCGGTCGGCGGCCTCAGCGAGGGCCAGATTGGCTTCCTCCCGGAGAGCGGCCATCAGATCGCCCTGGGCCTGGCGCTTGTCGATATCGTCCACGCCGAAGTTAAAATACTTCTGCTGGTCGATTTTGATCAGGGTGCTCTGGTCTTCCCAGCCGTCCCGGGTCAGCGGCTCGCCCTTCACATAATCCCGGATGTTCACCTTGCCCACACCGTTGATCTTGATCTCCTCGCCGTACTTGGCGTCGGAGCGGTAGCGGGCGTCGGACAGACGCACGGCCACATTGTCGTTTTTCAGGGACTTGAGCATCTGGGCGCTCCAGACGGTGGGGATAAAGTTGCGGAAACTCATAGAAACAAATTCCTCCTCTCGTGATTTACCAGCGGCGCTGGCTTTTTTCGATCTTTTTCAGGTTCGCTTCCACCTGCTCGGGGGTCATGCGGCGCACCTCGTCGGGGGCGAAAAATCCTTCCTCCCCTTCGCTCTGGCCGTCGGCGGGGCCCATGGTGGGGGGCGTCTCCGGCCGCATGGCCTCTTCCGCCTGGCGGATGGCCAGAAAGGCAATGAGGGGGTCGATGCCCATGCTGCGCAGCTTGAGGAAATCGTCCCCCAGCTGAGGGATGCTCTCCGGGGCCATATCGGGAAAGGCCTTGCGCAGTTTCTCCAGATCCTCCCGGAACACCCAGTCCCGCTCCCTCTGGCGCAGGGCCTGGAGTTCAGCCAGCAGCTGAGGAAGATCCTGCTCCATTCCCATGGAAGTCGAAACCTCCTGGAGCTTCTTTCCCTCCTTCTGAGGAAGGTTTTTGGTTTTGTCCTCTTTGTTCACCCTTTTTTCCTCCTTTCGTATTGGCGGTCTTGCCGCTAAGGGTATGATATCCCGTCCAATCGGTCTTTTTCGTCAAATCGTCCAGGCCCGTTCCTTTTTCTTCTCCCCCTTGAAATGGAAATCCTCCCGCAGAGGGCGCAATTCCTCGGGCCTGGGCGGTCGGGGGCGTCCGGCGGCAAAATACCGCAGAGCATCGGGGGCGTGGGTCACTTCATGGGGCTCGGTGGCGGCGTCTCCCCCGCCGTTTGGGTCAAAGCGGAGAGCCTGCAAAGAGCGGATCAGGTTATGGCAGCAGGGAAAGACCGTCAGGGCCGGGCCGTTTTCCCCTGGGCGCAGCCATTCCTTCAGATCCATCCAGCCGCTTTCCCGGGCGTTTTCCGCCCTCTCAAGCCAGATGCCCTGCCCGGCGAAGATCTCGGCCACGCTGCGGCCGGTGTCCTGCCGCCGGTTCCACAGGTCGGGCGGGGCCAGAAAGCACTCCACCGGCTCATGGCAGTCCAGGATCCGCTGGGCGGCCTGGGAGACGATGAGCCCGCTTTCGTAGATCTCCCGGTAGACCACGGCCTTGCCCTCCGGGCTGAGGGCGATAAAATACCCGGCCAGCATATCCAGGCCGTAGTCCATGGCAAAATACCGCCGCCAGGACACCGGGATGGGAAAAGGCTGGCACACATGGGTGTCCTCCTGGAATTCCGGGAAAAACTGCCCGGCGAACTGATCCCATTTCCCTTCCAGCCAGGCCTCCCGCAGTCCTTTGGGCAGGCTTTGGAGCATCTTCACATACCCCGGGTCGCTGTCCATGAGCACTTTATTGTCATAGACCCGGGCGGGGATGAAGGTGTAGTCGGCAGGGTTTTCGGCGCCCCGGTATTCCTTGTCCACGAACAGCCGCTTGACCCAGCTGTGGCCCACGCCGCCGGGGTTGCAGGTGAGGTACATCCGCTTGGGAAAGGGGTTGGCCCCTCGCAGGCAGGCGGTGAGGGTGGAAAACTGGTACTCGGTGAACTGGGTGGCCTCGTCCAGAAAGATCACATCGTATTCCTGGCCCTGGTACTGGAGGGTATCCCCTTCGCTGGCGCAGTAGCCGAATTTGAGACGGCTGCCATTGCAGAACACCAGAGTTTTTTCCAGCTCCTTGTAGTCGGCCACCGGCTCGGCCATGGTGCGCAGGGGAAGGATGTGGTTTTCCCGCAGTTCGGGATAGCTGCGGCGAAGCAGCAGCAGGCGGATGCCGTCATAGTGCAGGGCCATGAGCAGGGCTTTCTGCCGCACGGCCCAGCTTTTCCCGCCGCCCCGTGCGCCGCCATAGGCGATGAAGCGGGTATCGGCCCGCAAAAATTCCCTCTGCCTGGGCGAGGGCTGTTTCAAAATCAATTTCATGTGTTTTCCTTTCTTATAAGGCGGAGTGCCTCCGCTGGCAAAACTCGCTGAAGGCTTTATGCGTTGCCAGGCTCGGTGCTCCAAGGCTGGCGGGCCAGCCTTGGAAGGGGCTGCTTTGCAATCTTAGAAAAGTGCCACAGAAAGGGCCGGTTGGATGCTGCAAGGCAAAGAAAATTATGGGTCCAGCGTCACGCTGGTCCCTTGTGCAAAGGGAGCTGTCGGCGAACGCCGACTGAGGGATTGGCAGCGTGACGCTGCACCCAGGTGGTGCTGCCGCACCCAATCATAAAGCCAAGCAACATGATGCCATCGGCTTCACAATCCCCCCTGCATGGCCCTGCCATGCTGTCCCCCCTTTGCACAAGGGGGGCTTCTTGCCCAGGCGAACACAGCCGGCAAGGGCAAAGAAAGTTTTGGGTCCAGCGTCACGCTGGCCCCTACCGGCGGAGCCGGAGCACCCAGGGCCGCAAACCATACAGCCGGGGAGAGTATGACTGCGGAGGCACTCCGCCGCCGCTCACCGGGCGTCTTTTTCCGCTTCTTCTTCCAGCACCACTTCCAGCCGGTGTTCCTCCTGAGGCGGGAGCAGCTGCTGGGAGCGGCCATAGACCCGGTTGAGCACCTCCTTGGCGCAGTCCAGCCGTGCCGAGCGAGGGGTGTCCTCCTCCTGCAACGCCTCCAGCAGGAGCCTGGCCGCCAGAGGACTGGCCTCCACCAGGATCTTCCGGGCCTGCTCCTGGGGCGGCTGCTTACTTCTGGGCGACACCGGCCTTCACCTCCTTCTGCTGCTTTTTGAAAAAGGCCTGGCTTTGCTTGCGAGGGGTCTGCTCATCGCAATAGCCCATGCGGAAGGCCACCTGCTGCCAGGTCAGGCACTCCAGATAGCGCAGGGAGAGCAGCTGTCGGGTCTGGCTGTCCTCCACGCCCTGGATGAAGTCCTGCAAGGCCTGGGCCTCCTCCAGGCATTTTTCCAGATGCCGGGCGGCGCTTTCCTCCAGCTCACGGAGCTGGGCGGCATAGCGTTTCTGGGCATCCTGGGGCGTCAGGGATGGCAGCCCCGGCGCCTGCCGCACCCTCCCCTGCTGGAGGGCCCGCAGCTTTTGCAGCCGGTTTTTCTGCTGGATGATCTCCCGGTTGATGTGCCGGAGATGATCCATTCGTTTCTGATCCATTGGTTTGTTTTTCATATTTTTCCTTTTCCCTCCATTTCTTTGTATGCAGGCGGTGTATCGGGATTGTTTTTCCAGGGTTTTTCCCCTGCTTTCGGCACAGAATAGCTGTGAGGTGAAACGATATGAACAGCGCCATCCATCGGGATTTCCCCGATGTTTTCAGCTCAGACCATCATCCGGGCTATTTTGCACCCGGCATCCTCACCCGGCTGTCCCCCTCCATTCATCAGGTGGTGACCCAGTCGGTAGTGGATCAACCCCCCGGCTAGGCAGCGTGACGCTGGTCCCGTGTCGGGACGGCCGTTCCTGTCTCCGGCATCATGCGTTGTTGGCCCCCGTGCTCCGGGTGTGATAAACCATCACCCGGAAGGGGCCAGGGTGCAATCCTGGGTCCGGTGGCCGGACGGCCGTTCCTGTCTCCGGTGGGGATGCGTTACGAGCCTCTCTGCTCCGGGTGTGATAAACCATCACCCGGAAGGGGCCAGGATGCATTCCTAGCCAAGTGCCGCAAAAAGACCGGTTCGATGCACTCCAGAGCCGCAGGAGACCCTGCGGCTCTGATTTCACAGGAGAATAACGATTAAATCGTAATTCGCAGGTAGCAAATGCCGCTTTCATACTGCGCTTCACACCAGGCAACAGCACGCAGGCTGGTTGTTTCCACCTGGCTCCGGCGGGGGCCCCGCCTGGGGCGCGAAAAAGGTCGGGGAAAAACTTAGTTTTTCCCCGAGAGCCAGCGGCGGCGTTGGCTTCCGTCCTGATGGTTATTTCGGCTTTACGCCGAAATAACACGCCGCAGGTGCTCCAGGAGGGGCCCGGCGGCTTGCGCCGGGAAGAAACCTGGAGCAGCCTTCGCCGCAGCGAAGGCTCTGGCTCTGCTACGATTTAATTGTAATCCCTCCTCCTTTCCTTGTCAAAGGGGCCTTTCGTCCATGGGGATGCGCCCTTTGTCCGGTCTTTTGCACGCCTTGTGCGCTTTCCTCTCCCCTTTGCCTTGTTTTTGGTCGATGGTGAGAAAATAAGCGCCGATTTGTTATCTTTTTGACAGTCTTCGCCCCTATTTTGCCCTGATCTCCCCCTTTTTGCCCTCCATCCTAATATTTTTTCCCTTCATCGCCGGAATTTTGTGCAATCTGCGCTTGCGCCGGAAGGAAAAATATGAGATACTCATGCTTGCTTTTTTTCAATTCAATATATTGATGAAGGGATGGTTCCCATGGATTATCGTTTTTTGCTTTCACTGGCCATCATTCTGCTGTCCACCAAGGTGTTCGGCCTGATCTCCCAGCGGGTGCAGCTGCCCTCGGTGGTGGGCGCCCTTTTGGCGGGACTTCTGCTGGGGCCCACCTGCCTGAATATGGTGGTGGAAACCGACTTTTTGCTGAAAACCTCTGAGCTGGGCGTGATCTTCCTCATGTTCCTGGCCGGTCTGGACACCGACCTGAAGGAGCTGAAAAAAACAGGGCTTACCTCCCTGTTCATCGCCGCCTGCGGCGTAGTGGTGCCCCTCATCGGCGGCTCTCTGTGCTATAAGCTGTTCTTCCCCCAGGCCACGGATGACGCCATGCTCCGGGCGGTGTTCGTGGGCGTTGTGCTGGCGGCCACTTCGGTGTCCATCACCGTGGAGACCCTGCGTGAGCTGGGGCGCCTCCGTGGCAAGGTAGGCACCGCCATTCTGGGCGCAGCCGTCATCGACGACATTCTGGGCATTGTGGTGCTCACCATTCTCACCAGCTTCACCGACCCCTCGGTGAAACCCCTGATGGTGGTGGGCCGGATCATCGGCTTTTTCGTGCTGCTGGCCCTGGTGGGCTTTGTGGTCTACCGGCTGTTCCAGAAGCTGGGCAAGGCCTATTACAACCACCGCCGCATCGCCATTTATGGTCTGGTGTTCTGCCTGCTTCTGTCCTATGTGGCCGAGCACTTCTTCGGCATTGCTGACATCACCGGCGCTTATTTTGCCGGACTGATCCTGTGCAACATCGCCGAGGCCCAGCCCTACATCGCCCGGAAGATCAACATCGCCTCTTATATGCTCTTTTCCCCGGTATTTTTCGCCAGCGTCGGCATCGAGACCGATCTTCATGGCTTCACTCTGTCCCTCTTCGCTTTTGCTCTGGCCCTGACTCTGGTTGCCATTCTCACCAAGGTGATCGGCTGCGGCCTGGGAGCCAAGCTGTGCAAGTTCTCCGCCCATGATGCCCTGGCGGTGGGTGTGGGCATGATCTCCCGTGGCGAGGTGGCCCTGATCGTGGCCCAGAAGGGCGAGCAGGCCGGGCTGGTGGATGCCTCCCTCTTCCCGGCGGTGGTGGCCATGGTGATTGTCACCACATTGATTACCCCCGTATTGCTCAAGCTGGTCATGGGCCGCTCTCCCCTCCCCGCTCCCGACGAACCCACCCTCTCCGTGAAAAGCTAGGCAGCGTGACGCTGCACCCATACTGCGCTCCCGCGCTAAGCAATAGAACCAAGTTGATTACATAACAAAAAACCTCCCATCAGGGAGGTTTTTTGTTATGCACTTTGCCAGGACTTCGTCGTGGCCCCTTCCGGGTGATGGTTTATCACACCCGGAGCACCGAGGCATGGTAACGCATACAGCCTGGGAGAGTTACGGCTGTCCGGGCTCCGGACCGCATTGGGGGTTTGTCAGTTCAAAGCGGTCGTCCATATTCTTTTCGCCCCACTCGCACATCAGCTCCAGAATGGTCTCCAGGGACCGGCCCTTGGGGGTGATGGAGTATTCCACCCGCGGGGGCACCTGGGGATAGACCGTGCGGCAGATCAGCCCGTCCTTTTCCAGCTCCCGCAGCTGATTGGTCAGGGTGCGCTGGGAGACCTGGGTGATCTGGCGCATCAGCTGGCTGAACCGCTGGGTGCCCTGGGAAATCAGGCTCTCCAGAATCAGCGGCTTGCACTTCCCCCCGATCATCTTGAGGGTCACTTCCATCTCACAGGTCACCTGGATTTTTTCCATGCTGTCTTCTCCTTCTGGCAAAAATATTCTGTATCCTCTTTTTCTATGATACCACAGTTCTCTCTCATTCTCAAGGCAGAAAAAAGCCTCCCCGAAGGGAGACTTTTTTCATCTTTTCATCCAACTTACAGAGCCCGGGCCAGTTGTGTTCACTTGGCCCCTACCGAGCCCCGCCGGGAGGCTGGAAAAAGGTCGGGAAAGTCCGGTGTCCGGACAGCCATACTGTCTTCGCCCTTCTTCATACAATCTGCCCAGCGCGGCAGCGCAGTATGGGTGCAGCGTCACGCTGGTCCGGTGGCCGGACGGCCATATCTTCTTTGCTGCTCGGGAAACAGCCAACCCTGGGTGCTGTTGCCCAGCGCGGCAGCGCAGTATGACGGCCCAGGCACTGGGCTAGCCGAAGTACTCCAGCACTTCTTTCAGCTTACCCGGGATATCGATCTTCTGGGGGCAATGGGCGGCGCACTGACCGCACTCCACGCACTTACGGATCATATCAGCATCAATAGCGGCGCCGGAAATCCAGTTGGAGCTGCCCTCGTTCATGGCCTTGGTGTTCCAGGCCTTGAAGGTACCGGAGATATCAATGCCCATGGGACACACCGAGCAATAATTACAGCCGGTGCAGCCCACCTTCTGAGAAGCGATGATGTTCTCCTTCACCTGCTGGATGGCCTTCAGCTCCTGTTCATTCAGCGGCTGCATATTCTGGAAAATAGCCAGGTTGTCCTTGGCCTGCTCCAGGGTGGACATACCGGAAAGAACGGTAACGATGCCCTCCTTCTCCCCGATCCAGCGCAGGCCCATCTCCGGGTTGCTCTTGCCCAGCTCCTGGAAGGGCTTTGTGATGTGCTCCGGCAGGTTGACCAGCACGCCACCCTTCAGCGGCTCCATGATAATCATGGGGATATTCCGGCGCAGCAGCTCTTCGTAACCGGTCTTGCCCGGTTCGCCCTCGGTGTCCAGGTAGTTGTACTGGATCTGGACGAAATCCCAGTCATTGAGATCCAGCAGCTTTAAAAGCAGATCGTTGGTGTCGTGCATGGACAGACCCAGGAAGCGGATCTTGCCCTCTTTCTTCTTTTCCAGCGCCCAGTTCACCATATCATAATCCACCAGGCCCTGGGCGTTTTTGCTGTTGACGGCGTGCATCAGGTAGAAGTCGAAATACTCCACGCCGCAGCGATCCAGGGAGGTCTGGAAGAACTCATCCCGTTCCTCTTTGGTTTTCAGGTTATAGAAGGGGTGCTTGTCAGCCAGGAAGAAGGAATCCCGGGGGAACTGCTTCAGGGCCTCGCCCAGGGCTTTTTCGCTGGCGCCGCCGCCATAGACATAGGCGGTGTCGAAATAGTTGACGCCGTGAACATAGGCGGTGCGGATCATCTCATTGACCTGCTCCTGGTCGATGGTGCCATCGGCCTTTTTGGGGAAACGCATGGCGCCGAAGCCCAGTTTGGAGATCTTACCGAATTTCGGGAAATTGCTGTACTGCATCTCATTACCTCCTGCAAAAAAGGAATGTATTTTCACTGGTTTTAGTGTAACTTGCCCAAATCCCATTGTCAAGGCGGAGTGCCTCCGCACCCATACTCTCCCCGGCTGTATGCGTTGCGGCCCTCGGTGCTCCGGCTCTGCCGGTAGGGGCCGGGATGCAGTCCCAGGCGATTGCCGCAGAAAAGCCGGTTGTATGAAAAAGGGCAAAGAAAAGCCCCCCTTGTGCAAAGGGGGGGCAGACTGCCAAAGGCAGTCAGGGGGGATTGTGCAGCGTGACGCTGCACCCATACTGCGCTCCCGCGCTGGGCAACAGAACGAAGGCTGGTTGTGCTCCGGGCGGCAAAGAAGATATGGCCGTCCGGCCACCGGACCAGCGTCACGCTGCTTTCGGCAGCTTCACAAACTTCACCAACGCGGCCACGGCCAGGGCATTGATGATGGTTTCGGGGATCATAAAGGTGCCGTTATAGGTCAGAGACCAGACCCAGTCGGGCACAGCGGGATCGCCGGTGTGCCAGATGATGATGCCCGAGAGGAAGTGGCACAAAAACCGGATGACGCACACGGCCACCGTGGCCGACGCTGCGCCCACCACGGCGTTTTTGAAGCGGCGGGCCACCAGGGGCGCCAGACCCAGCAGGCCGAAGGGCAGCACATAGTCCAGCATCACCACCAGAAAGAACCACAGCAGCGTGCGCACCGGCGGGGCCCAGAATCCCTCGATCATCTGAATGACGGCAAAGACCAATCCGGTGAAAAGGCCCCACTTGGCGCCATAGCGCAAAGCGATGAAGATGATGGGAGCCATACAAGCGGCGGTCACCGAGCCGCCCAGGGGCATCTCCCACACCTTTACCATGGCCAGCACGGCGGCCAGGGCCACCATAATGGCGCTTTCGGTCAGTCTTCTTGTGTTGTTTTTCTGCATCGTACCCATCCTTTCCCTGCCCGAAGGCAACAAAAAAATCGCGGGAACAATGCCCGCGATGAAAGGCGGCGTGATGCCGCTGCCATACCCGGCAGCAGAACAAAGCCCATAATGATCTCTTCCTACGCTGGCATTACCCAGATCAGGTTTGAGGGTTGACGGTCTATCCGTCTCTCAGCCGGCATGAAAACCAGCACCCCTGTCCACTTGTCATAGGAAGTATACTCCACCCCTTGTATTTTGTCAAGGTGGCGAGCCGCCACAGCCGTTCCTCTCTTTGCCTTGATTGACACAACCGGCCCTGGTTCTATTGCCCAGCGCGGGAGCGCAGTATGGGTGCAGCGTCACGCTGCACGAAAAAGACCGGGAAAGGTGTGGTACGATGGGGACAGAAAAAAGAGGGAAAGGACGGAAAAGAATATGTATACCAAGATCGACCAAGGTCTATGGCGGCAGATGAAGCAGAAAGGGCTGAGCGAGACGGGCCGTCTTTTGTACCTGTACCTGTTCAGCTGTCCCCACCGGAATATGCTGGGCCTGTATTCCCTGCCCCAGGCATACTGCTGTGCCGATCTGGGAATGGAGCCCCAGCGGGTAGAGGAAGGGTTCCGGGAGCTGGAGGAAGCCGGGCTGCTGGCCTATGACCAGGAGGAAGAAATGGTACTGCTCACCGATTTTCTCCGGACAAACCCGCTGGACAATGTGAATGTGCAGAAAAAAGCCTGCACCATTTTCCAGGACCTGCCCCAAAGCCCGCTGTTTTCCCTTCTGGCCGATCTTCTGCGTCAGATGGAAAAGCCCTATTCCCTGCTGCAAAAGGCGGTCTCTGCACGCATCCATAAAGGGTCCGGGGAAGGGTATGCCAATACAGAAGAAGAAAAAGAAACAGAAACAGAAGCAGAAGCAGAAAAAGCAGAAGAAACAGAAGAAGGAGCCGGAGCAGAAGGGTTTGCGCCCCGACGCTTTCACCCACCCACCCTCTCAGAGGTGCGGGATTATGTTTTGGAGCGGAATTCTCCGGTAGACCCCCAGGGATTTCTGGATTTCTACCAGGCCAAGGGCTGGATGGTGGGCAGCACCCCTATGCAGGACTGGAAAGCGGCCTTGCGGAACGCAGAGAGCTGGGAGCGGTGGCAGCGGCAGGAGCGGCAGCATGGGGCCTATGCAACTTCTGAACCGGACCCCTACGAAGGCGGCGAGACCCTGTGACCCTTCTGAGCCGGGTCCGGTGTCCGGACGGGTCCGGTGGCCGGACGACCATACTTTCTTTGCCCTTCTTCACACAACCTGCCGGGTGCGGCAGCACAATACGACAGCCCAGGCACTGGGCCAGCGTCACGCTGGCCCCGCCGGGAGGCTGGAAAAAGGTCGGGGAAAAACTTAGTTTTTCCCCGAAAGCCAGCGGCGGCGTCACCTACCGATTTGCAAGTTATTTTGACCTTGTGTCAAAATAACACGCCGCAAGTGGCCCAGGAGGGGCCCGGCGCTTTCGTCGCCGGGAAGAAACCTGGGGCAGCCTTCCCCGCAGGGAAGGCTCTGGCTTTAGAGCTGTTTTTTGATCTTTTCGATGACGCCCTTTTCCAGGCGGGAGACCTGGGCCTGGGAGATGCCGATCTCCTTGGCCACCTCGATCTGGGTACGGCCGTCGTAAAACCGCAGGGCCAGAATCCGCTTCTCCCGCTCGCTCAGACCGCTCATGGCCTGCTTCATGGCGATCTGCTCAATCCAGCTGTCGTCGGTGTTTTTCGGGTCCCGCACCTGATCCATCACGCAGATGGCATCGCCCCCGTCCTGGTACACCGGCTCATAAAGGGAAATGGGGTCGGAGATGGCATCCAGGGCAAAGACCACCTCTTCCCGCTTCATGCCGATGGCCTGAGCGATCTCCTCCACGGTGGGCTCCCGCTGGTGCTCCTTGGTGAAGGCCTCCCGGGCGGTGAGGGCCTTGTAGGCGTTGTCCCGCAGGGAGCGGCTCACCCGCACCGGGCTGTTGTCCCGGAGATACCGGCGGATCTCGCCGATGATCATGGGCACGGCATAGGTGGAAAACCGCACATTCAGGCTGAGATCAAAATGGTCGATGGACTTGATCAGCCCCACGCATCCCACCTGGAACAGATCGTCGGCTGCTTCTCCCCGGCCGCCGAACCGCTGCACCACCGAAAGCACCAGCCGCAGATTCCCGGCAATGAGTTTCTCCCGGGCCTGCTTGTCTCCACCCCTGGCCTGTTCCAGAAGCTCCCTGGTTTCTTTTCCCGTCAGAGTAGGCAGTTTGGATGTGTTGACGCCGCAGATCTCCACTTTTCCCTGCATTCGTGTTCCTCCCTTTTTTTGTTACAGACAGTATTGCCTGAAAAGGGAGAACTAATACCCAGAACACCCGCTGCGGCGGGTGTTGCCCCAGGTTTCTTCCCAGCGGCGAAAGCCGCTGGGCCCCTCCTGGGCCATTGGCGGCGTGTTATTTTGGCACAAGGCCAAAATAACTTGCAAGCCGTCAGGTGACGCCGCCGCTGGGTCTCGGGGAAAAACTAGGTTTTTCCCCGACCTTTTTCCAGCCTCCCGGCGGGGCCCCCGCCGATGCCAAGTGCCCCAGAAAAGGCTGGGATAATATTTTTTGCCGGTTGTGTTTGCCCAGGCAAAGAAAGTTTTGCCAGCGGCGGCTCGCCGCAGCCCCCCTTGTGCAAAGGGGGGACAGCATGGCAGAGCCATGCAGGGGGGATTGTCAAGCCGGGCGAATGATTCAGCTGGTTTCTATTGTCGGGTGCGGAAGCACCGCTTGGGTGCAGCGTCACGCTGCCAATCCCTCAGTCGGCGTTCGCCGACAGCTCCCTTTGCACAAGGGAGCCGTCTTTGCCGCTCAGCACACAACCGCCCCTTTCTGTGGCACTCTGCTAAGATTGCACTTTAGCCCCTTCCGGGTGATGGTTTATCACACCCGGAGCACCGAGGCTGGCAACGCATACAGCCTTCAGCGAGTTTTGGGTGCAGCGTCACGCTGCCTAGAGGGTCATTTCCTTTTTCAACCGGGAGATGATCTTCTTTTCCAACCGGGAGATATAGGATTGGGAGATGCCCAGGAGATCGGCCACCTCCTTCTGGGTCAGCTCGTCCCGGCCGCCCAGGCCAAAGCGCATGGAAATAATGGTCTTTTCCCGCTCACTCAGCCGGTCGATGGAGTGGCGCAGCATTTCCCGGTCGGCGTCGTCCTCCACCGGGCGCATGACGCAGTCGGGCTCGGTGCCCAGAATATCGGACAGCAGCAGCTCGTTTCCGTCCCAATCGGTGCTCAGCGGCTCGTCGATGGACACCTCCGACCGGGCCCCGGAGTGCTTGCGCAGCACCATCAGGATTTCGTTTTCAATGCACCGGGAAGCATAGGTGGCCAGCTTGGTGTTCTTGTCCCCCCGGTAGGTGTTCACCCCCTTGATCAGCCCGATGGTGCCGATGGAAATCAGGTCCTCGATGCCGATGCCGGTGTTTTCAAACTTCCGGGCGATGTAGACCACCAGCCGGAGGTTGTGCTCGATGAGGGCCTGGCGGATCTCCGGCTCCTTGCCGGTGTAATGGGCCAGGTATTCCTTCTCCTCTTCCGGGGTCAGGGGCGGGGGCAGGCTCTGGGAAGAGCCGATGTAATAAATGGACGGCAGCTGACAAAGCCCCAGCTTTTCCAGAAGCCTCCGCCCCTTCAGGGAAAGAGCGGCCCGCAGCAAAGAGAGTTTCACGCAGTATTCCTCCTTTATCATCCCAAAATCGCCTGGCAGCCTTCGGGGGTGGAAATCCGCCCCGGGGCGATACCGATGATCACTTCGTTTTCCTCCCGGCCGTCCACCAGCATTTTGTCCGGTTTCATGGCCAGGAGCAATGCGCCGGGCTGGCCCACCGCCTGGTATGGCAGCAGCAGGAAGCGGCGGGAATGGAGCCGTTCAAAGACCTCCGGCCCGTTGTCCCCCCGCAGGTGTTCCAGCGCCTGCCGCTCTTCCCTGGACAAAAGGGGTGCAAGACAGCTTTTTTCCACCACCATCACCCGTTTCTGGCTCATAGGGTCCCGGAGAAGGTTGCCGGTATCCCGCAGGGCGTGCACCTCGGCCCACTGGTTCCCCACGCAGATCTTTACCCGGGCCGGAGCGGCTCTCCGCTCTCCCCTTCTGGCCGAAAAGGCCAGGGACAGCAGCACATAGGCCGCCCCGAAGGAAAGCAGCAGGCTTTGTATGGGCAGGTGCACATAGGGTACGCCGCCCCGCACCCAGATCCGCTGACTGCCGGAGAGGGCGGTCAGGGCCATCACGCCGCCGCCCATGGCCATGGTCACGGACAAAAGCAGCAGGCTCAGCCGCAGGGCTTCCCCGGGGGAGCGGATGGAAAATGCAGTGAGGCAGAGCAGCAGACAGCAGAGGGCTTTGATGAAAAGGCCCCACAGGCCCTGGGCCGGGGCGAAAAACAGCACAGCCGACAGCACGCCTCCCAAAGCGGCGCTGAGCAGCAGCCGGGGCGCAAAGCAGGCTTTGCCGCCCAGCCGACCCACGCATCGCAGCAGGAGGTAGTTGATGCCGAAATTGAGGAAAAACAGAATGTCCAGATAGACCACCATATCCCCCAGCCTCCTTTCCTCCCCAGTATACTCCCTGTCCGCCGCACAATTTGTCCCAGCGTGACGCTGGACCCGTTCCTGTCTCCGGCATCATGCGTTGCCCCGCTTCCTGCTCCGGGTGTGATAAACCATCACCCGGTAGGGGCCACGGTGCAGTCCTGGCCGATTGCATCCACCCAACCTTCGTTCGATTGCCGGGCGCGGCAGCGCAGTATGGCCGTGGCGGCTCGCCACCGGGAGCGCAGTCTGGCCGTGGCGGCTCGCCACCTTGAAAAGGGAGGGGAAAACTGCTATACTGGGGCCAGGGAAACCCATTATAATAATGAGAGAAGGTATCATTCATGCAGTTCAACGAAAAGCGTATGCTGGACCGGCTGATGGAGATGATCCGCATCGACAGTCCGTCCTTCCATGAAAAACCCATGACCGATTACCTGGAGAAGTATTTCAAGGACCGGGGCTATGAAGTATACCGGGACGAAGCGGGGAGCAAATTCGGCTCCGACGGCGGCAATGTGCTGGTGCACATCCCCGGCACCATGGAGGGCGAGGCCATCTGCTTCAACGCCCACCAGGACACCGTAGAGCCGGGCCGTGGCATCGAGCCTGTCTATAAGGACGGCAAGCTCCGGAGTGCCGGTGACACCGTGCTGGGCGCCGATGACAAGTCGGGCATTGCCATGCTCATGGAGCTTCTGGATGTGATCAAGGAGAACAATGTTCCCCATCGTGAGATGTACTATCTCTTCACCATCTGCGAGGAGCAGGGAATGCACGGCGCCAAGAACTTTGACATTTCCAAATTGCCCTGCCGCAATCTGTACGCACTGGATGGGGCCGGCCAGGTGGGCGGCGTTTCCACCTCCTCCCCCTCCAAGTACGGCATCCGTGCCGTGTTCCATGGCAAAGCGGCCCATGCGGGCATCGAGCCCCAGAACGGCATCAATGCCGTGTGCATGGCGGCCCGGGCCATTTCCCTGGTGAAGTTCGGCCGCATCGATGAGGAGACCACCTCCAATGTGGGCCGGATCGAAGGCGGCGGCATGACCAATGTGGTGTCCGATTCTGCCTTCTTCACCGCCGAAGTGCGCTCCCACAGCGAAGAGAAGCTGCAGCACCAGCTGGATCTGATCCAGAAAGCCTGCCAGCAGGCGGCAGAGGAGTTTGGCGGCAAGGCCGAGGTGGAGCTGAGCCACGATTATCCCGCGGCCAAGCCCAACCCGGAAAGCTTCCTCTATCAGCTGAACCTGAAAGCTCTGAAGGCCGAGGGCATCGAGCCTCACTATGTGATTTCCGGCGGCGGCGGAGATTCCAACATCTTCTCCGGCAAGGGCTTTGAGTGCGGCGGTATCTCCACCGGTATGCTGGATGTCCACGGCGTCAATGAGACGCTGCATCTGGATATCTTCCAGCAGGCCTTCAATGTGGTTTACCGCATGATGACCGAAAACCTCTAGCGGCGAGCCGCCGCTCCCATATTGCGCTCCCGCGCTAAGCCGGCCCGATGCAGAAAGGCAAAGAAAAGCCCCCCTTGTGCAAAGGGGGGACAGCATGGCAACGCCATGCAGGGGGGATTGATGGCAGTCAGCCGCCTGGATGATACCAGCCGCCGGGTGTGATTATCGTCAGCCGGGTGCCCTCAATCCCTCAGTCGGCGTTCGCCGACAGCTCCCTTTGCACAAGGGAGCCGTCTTTGCCTGCGGGGGACACAACCAGCCCCCGTTCTATCGCCTGGCGCGGCAGCACCGCCTGGCCGTGGCGGCTCGCCACCGGCACGCTGCGAAGATTGCACCCCGGCCCCTACCGGGTGATGGTTTATCACACCCGGAGCACAGAAGCAAACAACGCATAAAGCCTTCAGCGAGTTTTGGCTGTCCCGACACGGGACGCAGGGTATTTTATCCTTTTTCTCCGCATCATCGACCAGGCCTTTCGGGGAGCGCCCATCGGCCCCACGACCAACACCTTTGTGATTATCACCTGGGTGGTGGCCTTCATTATCAGCGTGGGCCTGGGTGATTTCACCGCCAAAAAGGCCAGGGCGGGCAAAGCCCCTTCCCTGTTCACCTTTTTGTTTGCGTTGGCCTGGTTTCTGCTGTTTTCCGCCGTGCTGGGCCTTGTGTTCCGTTTCGTTCCCATGGGCCCGGTGTCCGACATCTTCGCGATCATCGCCTATGGTATCGCTTTCATCGCCAGCATCGGCCTGGGGAACTTCACCGCAAAAAAGGCCAGGGATGGCAGCCAAACCTAAACAAAAAACCTCCCGAAAGGGAGGTTTTTTGGGTTTCACTCATCCAAGCCGGTTGTGTTTGCCTGGGCAAAGAAAAGCCCCCCTTGTGCAAAGGGGGGACAGCATGGCAGGGCCATGCAGGGGGGATTGATGGCAGTCAGCCGCCTGGATGATACCAGCCGCCGGGTGTGATTATCGTCAGCCGGGTGCCCTCAATCCCTCAGTCGGCGTTCGCCGACAGCTCCCTTTGCACAAGGGAGCCGTCTTTGCCTGCGTGGGACACAACCAGCCCCAGTTCTATCGCCTGGTGCGGGAGCACAGTATGCCAGCGGAGGCACTCTGCCAATCCCTCAGTCGGCGTTCGCCGACAGCTCCCTTTGCACAAGGGACCAGCGTGACGCTGGACCCATAATTTTCTTTGCCTTGCAGCATCCAACCGGCCCTTTCTGTGGCACTTTTCTAAGATTGCAAAGCAGCCCCTTCCAAGGCTGGCCCGCCAGCCTTGGAGCACCGAGGCAGAGCAGCCCATACAGCCTGGGAGAGTTTTGCCCGCCCAGGCACTGGGCCTACCCGCTTATGCCCTTTCCCCAGCGGAGCCACAGGCGCCGGAGGGGCTTTGTCCCCGCCTTGGCATCCTGCTCCATCTGCCGGGCCAGCCCCGCAAACTCGATAAGCTCCTGCTCGCTCAGCCCGTTTTTGCTGAAACAGGCCTTGTCCGCAAGTTCGGAAGCCCGGGACGGCGCCGGGGCATACTTCTCCAGCGCCTGGATACGGCGGTAAATGGCCGCGGCCCGGCTGCGGCTACTGCCATGCGTCTCCTGCCGCCGCTGCCATCTGGGCCGGAACCAAAGCCATCCTCCCCCGGCTGAAATCAGCACCAACCCCAACAGAATCACAAGGGGCCATGGGCTGCTCTGCTTCGCTTCCTCCTCCGGAAGTTCTTCTTCCGGCTCCTGCTCTTCCAGCTCTGTTTCCTCCGGAATTTCCTCCGGCGCCGTTTCCACCTCTTCCGGTGTTTCCTCCGGTATCTCTTCCGGAACCTCCTCCGGCTCTTCGGGCACCACTTCGGCCTGCTGGGGAATGGCCCCGCCATAACCCGGGGTCATCTCCACCGGCAAAAATCCCATCCCGGGCACATAGACCTCGGCCCAGGCGTGGGCCTGGCTGTCGGGCACCGCCAGCCAGGTCTCGGGGGTGATATCCCCCTCGTTCACCACATACCCCTCCACATACCGGGCCGGAACCCCTGCCGCCCGCAGCAGCAGTACCCCGGCCGAGGCAAAGTGCATGCAGTAGCCCTTTTTGTTCTCGGTGAGGAAGTACTCCACATAGTCCTTCCCGGGGGGCACCGTGCCGGGAGCGGCATCATACCGGGCCGCCTGCCGCACCCAGGCGGAAACTTTGTCCACCTTGGTTTCCAGCGTATCCTCCGGGGAGACGATGGAATAGGCCAGCTCAGTCAGCCAGTCCTCCAGCTCCTCCGGCACCTGGAGACAGGTATCCTGGGCATATTGCTGGTATTGGCTTTCGGCCACCGCCAGGCTCTGGGGCAAAGACAGGCTCTGGTTCTGGCTCCAGTCGGGCAGGGCCACGGCGGAGACGGCATACTGGGTCCCCGGCCCCATGGAATTCATGTAGCTGTCCTTCACCCGGGTCAGGCTCTCTCCCTCATTCTGCAAACTCACCATGCCATAGGGGAGGTAGTAATAATTGCCATTGGGCGCCACCAGCTCCACCTGCACCTCATAGGAGGCGGTCTCGGGCCAGGTAGCCCGCATGGCCTGGGCCGTCAGAGTGAAGGGGGAAAACTCCAGCTGGCCCAGAAGGGCGTCATATTCCAGCGCAGAGCTTTGGGCCCACCGGTCTCCTTCGTACCGGTCGGCGGAAAAGCCCTTGAGATAGAGCTTTTGCGGCTGGGTGCAATAGACCCGCAGGGCGGTCTCCCCGGTGAACTGGAGCCGCCCGGTGTCGTTCAGCTGGCTCTGGCCCTTCCGCCCCTGAAAGGGAATGAGCACATTCAGGCTCACCCGGTTGCCGTTTGCCAGCTGATTGAGCTGCAAACGCAGGCTTTCCACCTGCGGGGAGCGCTGGTAGCCCTCCCGGGGGCAGAGCACCCAGGCCAGGCACAACAGCAGCGCCACCACGGGCAGCAGCAAGGCCCCCTGGCGGAAGGCCGCCCGGGAGCGGGCATGGTGGGCGCTGAGGGCCAGCCACAGCACCAGGAAGAGCATGGAAAACAGAGCCCACAGAGGCGGGGTGCGCAGCACCACGGCCTGGGCCAGAATGACCCCGCCCAAGGGCAGAAAGGCCGGAACAAACCACCGGTAGTGGAAACTGAGGGCCAGCAGCCCTCCCACCAGGCCAAAGCACACGGTGAGGAAGTGCTCGGCCACCCGCCGGGCCTCTGAAACCAGCAGATTCTGGAGGGGGTAAAACTGTTTGACCCCCTCAATGTGCTGGGAATAGACTTCGCTCAGGCTGCACCCCACCTGGGCGCCGCCCTGGATCATTTTTTCCGGGTCGTACAGGCAGAAAGCCACCAGCAGCACTGCCAGCACCAGCAGCCCCCGCCAGGGCTTTTTCATCAGCCAAAGGAGGCAAAGGATCAGAAGGGTCACCCAGGCGGCGGGGAGCCAGATCCGGAGAAACCCCACCCCCATGGGCAGCAGATCCACAAAGCACCAGACCGCCGCAAACAGGCCCCAAAGGGCGCAGACGGCCTCCCACACCCCGGCCAGCACTTTTTCCCTGGTGGTCACGGCTGCACCTCCCCTTCTTCCTCATCGCCCAGCCAGAAACTCAGCCCTTCCGGCACTTCAAAGGGGCTTTCGGCCTCCTGGGGGGCCGGAGCGGGCTTTTTTTCTCCCAAAGTCCAGAAGAGCTTCTGGAGATCCTCCTGGTTTTCCACCGGGAAGCGGTTCACCTCTCCCCCTCCCTGGCGCACCATGGCCAGGCAGGCGATCTCCTGCCCCAGCAGCTCAGTCAGCAGGCCAAAGGCCCGGTCCAGCTTGTTCTGCAGCCCTTCCGGCGTTCCCCGCAGGTCAAAGGCCACCACGGCGCCAGCGCGGCCGCCCCCCTCCGAACGCACCAGCAGGGTTTGCAGCCGGGCCGAGTTCTTCCAGTGAATGCTGCGAAGGCTGTCCCCCGGTTTGTAAGGCCGCACTTCTCCGCCGGTGGGGCTTTTGCCCTCATCCCCTTCGCCGCCAGCGTCTTGGCCCCGCATTCCCAGGCCCTCGGCCTTTGCAGGACGGCACAGCACCGTTCCCTCTCCCCCTTTCCGGGAAAAGATGGGGAACAGCCCCAGCAGATCATAACCCCGGAAATACCGGAGACGGCATTGCACCACGCCGAAACTCCGGGAGGTAAAGGCGCTTTCCACCCATTCCTCTCCGCTGGCCAAAGGGAAGGAATGGCTTTCCCGGCCCTTCTGACCGCTGAACAGGTTCTGATACTCCAGCTGAAAGGCCACCCGGCTGAGAGGCAAACCCCAGGGGGCTTTCAAATGCACCCGCACCGGGCAGGGCGCCCCTCTTCTTCCCCCTTCCGGCGGCAGCAGAACCTCCCCCTGCAGCAAAAGGGCGGTGGGCAGGCTAAGGGCCAGGCTGAACAGGGGCAGAAGCAGGGTGAGCACCAGCACATACCCCCCCAGCCAGCCGGGGAAGAGCACATAAAATAGCGCTGCGCCGCAGAGCCCCATTCCGTAGCGCAGCCAACAAAGCACCATCACCGCAGCCGGGGCCGGGGGGTTTTCTGGAGGATGTCCTCCAGCACCCCTGGGGCGTTCAGGCCCCGGGCCTCTCCGGCGGGAGTGAGCAGCAGACGGTGGGCCACCGCCTCCTGGAAAAGGAGAGCAGCGTCCTGGGGCACCACATAATCCCGCCCCTGGAGGAAGGCCACAGCCTGGGCCAGGTAGGTCAGGGCGATGGATGCCCGGGGGCTGGCCCCCTGGCGCACGCCGGGATAAGTGCGGGTGGCCCCCACCAGCCGGACGATGTAATCATAGACCTCCGGGCTGATGAAAACTTCCCGCACCTGTTTTTGTGCCTGCTGCAAGGCAGCGGCGTCCATCACCTGCTCTGCCCGCTGGATGTTCCCCTCGTTTTTCCGCCGCAGCAGCTCCACTTCGGCGTCATGGCTGGGATAGCCCAGGGAGAAACGGAGCATGAACCGGTCCAGCTGGGAGTCGGGGAGCAGCTGGGTCCCGGCGGAGCCGGTGGGGTTCTGGGTGGCGATGACGGCAAAGGGCTGAGGGATGGGCCGGGTCACCCCGTCCACCGTCACAGCCCCTTCCTCCATGGCCTCCAGCAAAGCGGCCTGGGTACGGCTCCCGGCCCGGTTGATCTCGTCGGCCAGAAAGAGGTTGCAGAGCACCGCCCCTTCCTGGTAGCGGAAGGAGCCTGTCTTTTGGTCATAGATGGAAAACCCGGTGATATCCGAGGGCATCACATCGGGGTTGAACTGCATTCTTTTATAAGACAGGCCCAGCGCCCGGGAGAAGGCCATGGCCAGGGTGGTTTTTCCCACCCCGGGGATGTCCTCCAGCAGCACATGACCTCGGGCCAGCATGGCAAGCAGGATGCGCAGGATGGCGCCATCCTTGCCCACCACTTCCCGCTGCACCTCTTTCAGCACGGCCAGTGCTTCCCCCTGGGCCTTGCCCAAAATTTCTTTCAGCTCCTGTTCTGTGGCCATATCCTGGCTCCTTTCTCTTTTTCAAAAAAAGCCGCCCGGTAGGGCGGCTGAGGTCTTTTTAGTCTTCGTCAATTTCGTAATAATCCAGGTAATCGTCCTCGTCCTCTTCTTCGGCCGCCTGTTCCTCCTTCACCACCTGGAAGAAGCGGAGCATCAGGGGCACATAGGTAATGAGGAAAACCAGCAGCGCACCCAAGGCGGCTTTTTTCCGTTTTTCCGGGGGCACGCACAGTCCCACAAGCACCCCCAGGGCGCACAGGCAGAATTTGATGAGGGCCAGGTCTTTCCAGCTGCTTTTCCGGCAGTAGGCATTGGCCCAAGAAAAGAATTTTCCCACTTTTTCGGCGATCATAAAAAAATCCTCCCCTTCCCCATTTTCTGCGGGTTTTCTCCAGTATACCAAAACTTCCCCTTTTTTTCAAGGCGGAGTGCCTCCGCTGTCATACTGCGCTCCCGGTCCCGTGTCGGGACGGCCAGACTGCGCTCCCGCACCGGGCAACAGAACCAGGGCCGGTTGGGTGCAATCCGGCAAAAACAGTATGGCCGTCCGGCCACCGGACCTCCCTTGTGTAAAGGGAGCTGTCGGCGAATGTCGACTGAGGGATTGACGGCGAGCCTCCGGCCCAGTGCCTGGGCAGGCATACTACGCTCCCGCACCCGATCACAGCACCCAGCTGAATCATTTGCCTGGCTTTGCAATCCCCCCTGCATGGCCCTGCCATGCTGTCCCCCCTTTGCACAAGGGGGGCTGTGGTGCTCCCGCACCGGGCAATAAAACCAGCCATTTCTGTGGCACTTGGCAAGGATTGCACGCTGGACCCTACCGGTGTTGGCTCGCCAGCACCGGAGCACAGGAGCAAACAGCGCATCCCCACCGGAGACAGGAACGGGTGCAGCGTCACGCTGCCACGGGACTTTTCAAAGCGCGTTCAATATGTTATACTGTTTTTCAGTGGGGAAATTCCCCGAAAAAAAACTAGATGCATTGGAGGATGAACGCCATGAAACGGGCTATCAAATGCGGCAAGCTCTTTGATTCCATCAGCTGCAAGGTTCTGGAGGACAAAGTGGTCATTATCGAGGACAAGACCATTTATGATGTGATCGACCTGCGGGAGTTTGCCCAGGAGCCGGATATGGAAGTGATCGACCTTTCGGACAAATTCGTCACCCCCGGCCTCACCGACCTCCATGTCCACAGCGGCATGAACGGCGAAGGCAATGACCGGATGGATCTGCTCCATCACACCCCCGCTGAGCTGACCCTCTATTCCCTGAAGAATGTACAGCAGGATCTGTATGCCGGCTTCACCACTCTGCGTGACTGCGGCAGCCAGGCTTTTGTCAGCGTGGCCCTGCGTGACGCCATCAACAAAGGCGATTTTGAAGGCCCCCGGATGTTTGTCTCCGGCTACTCCCTGGGCTCCACTGGCGGCCATGCCGACAGCCACTATGCCCCCGGCGTCACCTGCACCGCCGAAGAGCATCCCATCATCGACGGCCCCGACTCCGCCCGGAAGGCCGCCCGTTTCAACCTGAAGAATGGCGCTGATTTCCTGAAATTCATGTCCACCGGCGGCGTGATGAGCAAGGGCACCACTCTGGGCGCCCAGCAGCTGTGCGACGATGAGATCGCCGCCATCATCGAGATCGCCAATCTGTATGGCGTCCACACCGCCACCCATGCCCATGGCACAAACGGCATCAAGGCCGCTGTCCGGGCCGGCGTCACCACCGTGGAGCACGGCATGATCCTGGACGAGGAAGCCATTGAGCTGATGCTGGAGCACGGCACCTACCTCACCCCCACCATCATCGCCGCCGAGCGCATCTGCGTCAAGGGCCCCGAGATGGGTCTGACCCCCTGGATGGTGGAAAAGGCCAACCAGGCTCTGTCCCATCACGAATGGGGCTTCCGTCAGTGCCTGGAAAAGGGCGTGCCCATCACCTTCGGCACCGACTCTGCCACTCCCTATAACTACCACGGCAAGCAGGGCTATGAGTTCGAACTGCTCCAGCGTTTCGGCATGGACCCCCACAAGGCTCTGGTGGCCGCTACCATGACCAACGCCAAGGTACTGGGCGTGGACAAGACCCAGGGCAGCGTGGAAAAGGGCAAGGTGGCCGATCTGTGCGCCTGGTCCTGCGATCCCATGGAGGATGTCAAGACCATGCAGAACTGCCTCTTCGTTATGAAGGAAGGCGTCGTCGTCAAGTCCTAATCCCGTGTCGGGATAGCCAAAACTCTCTGAAGGCTGTATGCGTTGTTTGCTCCTGTGCTCCGGGTGTGATAAACCATCACCCGGAAGGGGCCAAAATGCAATCCTGGCTAAGTGCATAACAAAAAAGCCTCCCATTTGGGAGGCTTTTTGTTATATAGGCCGGTTGTCTCCCAGGCAGCAAAGACGCCCCCCTTGTGCAAAGGGGGGTGGCGGCTTGCGCCGCCGGGGGGATTGGCAGCGTGACGCCGCTCCCAAGCAGTGCTCCCGCACTGGGCAACAGCACTTAACTGAATCATTTGCTTAGCTTCACAATCCCCCCTGCATGGCTTTGCCATGCTGTCCCCCCTTTGCACAAGGGGGGCTTTTCTTTGCCCTGCGGCATTGGGCCTGCCCAGCGCAGTATGGGTCCAGCGTCACGCTGGGTGGCGAGCCGCCACGGCCATACTTTCTTTGCCCAGGCAAACACAACCGGCCAAGGCAAAGAAAGGAACGGGTCCAGCGTCACGCTGGCCCCGCCGGGAGGCTGGAAAAAGGTCGGGGAAGTCCGGTGGCCGGACGGCCATACTTTCTTTGCCTTTCTACATACAACCTACCCAGCGCAGTATGGGTCCAGCGTCACGCTGGCCCAGCGGCTTTCGCCGCTGGGAAGAAGCCTGGGGCGACCCCCGCCGCAGCGGGTGTTATGGAACTAACGGTTGTATCTGCTCCCCTTCCAGGGCCTTTTCCAGGGTATCGGGGATGCGCTCCATCAGGGCCACCATGCTCCGGGGCTTTTTCACCGGATCGTCCTGGGCAAAGGGCACGAAAAACACATCCCGGCGGCATAAAAGCTCCCCGATGTTCCGGGAAGCGGCCCCCAGAGCATCATTGGTGGACACCGCCAGCACCAGGGGCCTGCCATTGCGCAGATGGGCCTTTGCCGCCATGAGCACCGGGGTATCGGTGATACCCAGGGCCAGCTTTGCCAGGGTGTTGCCGGTGCAGGGGGCGATGACCATGATGTCAAACATCTTTTTGGGCCCGATGGGCTCGGCCTGTACCACTGTGGTGATGCTCCCCCTCTGGCAGATGCCCTCCACTGCTGCCCGGAACTCGGACGCCTTGAAAAACCGGGTATCCCACTCCCGGGCCGCCGGAGACAGCACCGGATAGACCTGATTCTCTTTTGCCAGCTCCTCCATCACCGGCAGAATCCGGTGGAAAGTGCAAAAGGAGCCGGTGATTCCAAAGCCAATGTTCTTGTTTTTCAGCATCAATTTTCCTCCTCCCAAATGGTGTGCAATGTATCCCGGATGGCCCGGGCGGCGCTGAGGGGTGCGTATTTTCCCGGCAGGCCGGGGGCTTTCCGACAGAGTACCCCCTGTTTCTCCAGGGCGGAAAAATCAGCCCCCCCTGGATTTTTCGCCCAGGGAAACGCCCCCGTAAAATTTGTGTAAATTGCTATGATTTCCTGCTATTTTGCCAAATTCGCCGGGATTGAGCCCCCTTTCCCCGGCCCTGTGCTATACTGATAACAGAAACAATCTCACTGGGAAAAGAGGAAGATGCCCTATGCCAACCTTTCTGCTCACCGTGGCCGTGGCCGCCCTGGGCGGCTTCATCGGCCGCAAACTGCGCCTGCCCGCCGGTACCATCATCGGCGCCATGATCGCTGTGCTCATCATGAACATTCTGTGGGACTGCGCCAATGTGCCCGATCCCTTCCGGCCCTATATCCGCATCATGGCCGGAGTCTATATCGGCACCCGCATGAGCGCCAAGGATGTGCTCAGCCTGCGCTCCATCCTCCCCGCCACCATCATGATGGTGTTCGGATTGATTTTCCTCAATCTGTGCGTGGGCATCGGCA
Organism: Ruminococcaceae bacterium AM07-15; assembly: GCA_003477405.1. Lineage (GTDB taxonomy): Bacteria > Bacillota > Clostridia > Oscillospirales > Butyricicoccaceae > Pseudobutyricicoccus. The sequence goes on along the minus strand of QUDE01000016.1, from coordinate 30,728 downwards.
TCAGCGCCGTCAGCCAGCTGGACCCCAAAACCGCCCTTCTGGCCGCGGCCCCAGGGGGCATCCAGGAGATGACCCTGGTGGCCGATGATCTGGGGGCCGATGCAGGCCAGGTGGCCATTTTGCAGACGGTGCGGGTGATCTTCGTCATTGCCTTCATGCCGGCCTTGCTCAAGCGGGCGGCCAGCCACGGCTCCCAACCGGAGGTAACCCCGGTGGACCCTTCTGCCCTGCCCAAGGAGAGCTATTCCAAAAAGCAATACCTGGCCCTGGCGGTGGCCGGGCTCATCGGCGGGCTGCTGTTCAATGCCCTGGATATCCCCTCCGGGGCCATGATCGGGGCCATGGTGGGGGCCATGGTGCTCACCTTTTCCGGCCACCGGGTACAGCTTCCCAAGAATTTCCGCAATGTGACCCAGACTTTCAGCGGGGCCATCATCGGCTCGGGCATGGGCATGGCGGAGGTGCTGGGACTACGGCAGGTGGCCCTGCCTGCGGTGATATTGGTGCTGGCCCTGGCCTGCATCAACCTGATCGTGGGGTTCTCGGTGTCCCGGTTTGGCAAGCTGGGCCTGACCACTTCCCTGTTTGCCTCGGCCCCTGGCGGGGTGAGCGATATGTCCATCATTGCCGCCGAGCTGGGAGCCGACCCGGCCAAGGTGGCCGCCATGCAGACCCTGCGTATGATCGTGGTGGTGGCATTGTTCCCCACCCTCACCGACCTGGTGGCCCACCTCCTCTAACGGAGTGCCTCCGCTGGCATACTCTCCCTGGCTTGATGCGTTGTAACCCTCGGTGCTCCGGCTCCGCCGGAAGCAGCCAGAGTGCAGTCCTGGCAAATCACACAATAAAAAAGACCTCCCTTTTGGGAGGTCTTTTTTTGCTTTATCCCTGGTTCGATTGCCCAGCGCGGCAGCGGTCCGGTGGCCGGACACCCATACTCTCTTTGCCTTTGCCGGTTGTATTTGCCTGGGCAAAGAGAGGAACGGCTGCGGAGGCACTCCGCCTCCCTTTCGGGAGGTCTTTTTTTGCTTTATTCCTGGTTCGATTGCCCAACGCGGCAGCGGTCCGGTGGCCGGACACCCATACTCTCTTTGCCTTTGCCGGTTGTATTTGCCTGGGCAAAGAGAGGAACGGCTGCGGAGGCACTCCGCCTCCCTTTTGGGAGGTCTTTTTTTGCTTTATTCCTGGTTCGATTGCCCAGCGCGGGAGCGCAGTATGGGAGTGGCGACACGCCACCGCTGGCTAGAGGGAATAATACTTCACAGCGCCTTCGAACAGCTTCTGGTCCTTGTGGCCGGGCACATTCTTATAGAGATTGTCGCCGAAACGCTCGGTGTGGCCCATCTTGCCCAGCACCCGTCCGTCGGGAGAGGTGATGGCCTCGATGGCACAGAAGGAACCGTTGGGGTTATAAGCCACATCCATGGTGGGCTTATTGTCCAGATCCACATACTGAGTGGCGATCTGACCCTTTGCGGCCAGGGTGTCCAGCAGGCTCTGGGGAGCCACCAGACGGCCTTCGCCGTGGGAAATGGCGATGGTGTGCACATCCCCCACCTCACTGAGCATCAGCCAGGGAGACAGGTTGGAGCAAACGGCGGTGCGCACCAGACCGGACTGGTGGCGGCCGATCACATTATAGGTCAAGGTGGCATCCTCGGCAGTGGTGCGGCGGATCTCGCCATAGGGCACCAGCCCCAGCTTGATCAGGGCCTGGAAGCCGTTGCAGATGCCGATCATCAGGCCGTCCCGCTCTTTCAGCAGCTTGTGCACCCCTTCGGTCACCTGGGGATTGCGGAAGAAGGCGGTGATGAACTTGGCGGAGCCTTCCGGCTCGTCGCCGCCGGAGAAGCCGCCGGGAATGGCGATGATCTGGCTGCGCTCCATGGCCCCCACCATCCGCTCCACCGACTGGGTCAGCTGGGAGGCGGTCAGGTTGCGCAGCACCAGAATTTCCGCCTCGGCCCCAGCCTTCTGGAAGGCCCGGGCGGTGTCATATTCGCAGTTGGTGCCGGGGAACACCGGGATGAGCACCCGGGGCTTTGCCACCTTCACAGCCGGAGCCTTGCGGTTTTCCGTCTCAAAGCGGAAGGCGGGCACAGTCCCCTCTTCCTTTGTCTTTTCCGGGAACACCGGCTCCAGAGTGGCCTTCCAGGCCTCTTCCAGAGCGGAAAGCTCCACTTCTTCCCCGGAGGGCAAAGCGATGCTGGCCTTCATCTGGGTATGGCCCACCAGAGTGCCCACCATGGGGGCATTCTCGCTGAGCTCCAGCACAAACGCGCCCCGGCGGGTGTCGAACACACCCTCAAAGCCCTTGTCAAAGGCAAAGCCCAGGCCGTTGCCGAAGGCCATCACGGCCACAGCAGCGCCCACGCCGCCGAAGGAGGGCACATAGGCACTCCGCACCAGGCCCTGGCCAATCAGCTCTTCCACCTGCTCCAGGGTATGGCGCAGGTCGTTTTCTTCAAACAGCCCCTCCTTGTTCTGAGGAACCTGGAGCAGCACCACACGGCTTCCCGGCTGCTTGAACTCGGGCGAGATCACCCGGTCGGTGCAGGCGGGAGCGATGGCGAAGCTCACCAGAGTGGGAGGCACATCGATCTTGTCAAAAGAGCCGGACATACTGTCCTTGCCGCCGATGGCGCCGGCCTCCAGCTGCTTCTGGGCCAGCAGAGCGCCCAGCAAAGCGGCCATGGGCTTGCCCCAGCGGGAGGGGTCCTGGCCCATCTTCTCAAAATACTCCTGGAAAGTCAGGTAGCAGTCCTTATAGGAAGCGCCGGCCGCAGACAGCTTGCACACCGATTCCACCACAGCCTGATAAGCGCCCCGATAGGGGCTCTTTTCGCTGAGGAAGGGATCGAAGCCATAGGCCATCACCGAGCAGGTCTTGGTCTCCTTGCCCAGAACCGGCAGCTTGGCCGCCATCACCTGGGTGGGGGTCATCTGCCGCTGGCCGCCAAAGGGCATGAGCACGGTACCCCCTCCGATGGTGCTGTCAAACCGCTGCACAAGGCCCTTCTGGGAGCACACATTCAGCTGGCCCAGCACCTTTTTGTAGTTTTCGGCGGTGGGCTCGGTGGCTTCCTCTTTCAGCTCTTCCGGCGCTTCGATCACCACTTTGATGTGCTTTTCGGCGCCATTGGACGAAAGAAACTCCCGGGACAGGTCTACAATGGTCTTACCCTGCCAGTGCATCCGCAGACGGGGCTCCTCTGTGACCACGGCCACCACAGTGGCTTCCAGGTTCTCCTTCCCGGCTTCTTCCAGGAAGCGGGCCTGATCCTCTTTGGCGATGACCACGGCCATACGCTCCTGGCTTTCGGAGATGGCCAGCTCGGTGCCGTCCAATCCCTCGTACTTCTTGGGCACCTTGTCCAGATCCACATCCAGGCCGTCGGCCAGCTCGCCGATGGCCACCGACACGCCGCCTGCACCAAAGTCATTGCACCGCTTGATCATGGCGGTGACATCCTTGTTGCGGAACAGACGCTGGATCTTCCGCTCTTCGGGGGCGTTGCCCTTCTGCACCTCGGCCCCGCAGGTCTCCAAAGACTCCACGGTGTGGGCCTTGGAGGAACCGGTGGCGCCGCCGCAGCCGTCACGGCCGGTGCGGCCGCCCAGCAGGACGATCACATCCCCGGGAGCCGGACGCTCACGCCGGATGTTCTCCGCCGGAGCCGCGCCCACCACAGCGCCGATTTCCATGCGCTTGGCCACATAGCCGGGGTGGTAAAATTCATGGACCAGGCCGGTGGCCAGACCGATCTGGTTGCCATAGGAGCTGTAACCAGCCGCCGCCGTCTGGACGATCTTCCGCTGGGGCAGCTTGCCGGGCAGGGTTTCCTCCATGGGTTTCAGGGGATCGGCTGCACCGGTGACACGCATGGCCTGGTACACATAGCTGCGGCCAGACAGGGGGTCACGGATGGCGCCGCCGATGCAGGTAGCAGCCCCGCCGAAGGGCTCGATCTCGGTGGGATGGTTGTGGGTCTCGTTTTTGAACATGAGCACCCAGTCTTCGCTGCCGTCCTCGGTCTCCACTTTCACCTTGATGGAGCAGGCGTTGATCTCTTCGGATTCATCGATCTCCGGCAGCTTGCCCATCTTTTTCAGGTACTTGGCGCCGATGGTGGCCAGGTCCATCAAAGTGACCGGCTTGGGGCTCCGGTTCTGGTAAACGATCTCCCGCAGGCCCTCGTACATGCCGTAGCTCTCCTTGGCCCCGGCGTCTTTGATTTCCACATCGTCGATGATGGTGGAGAAGGTGGTGTGACGGCAGTGATCGGACCAATAGGTGTCGATCATGCGGATTTCGGTGATGGTGGGCTCTCTTCCCTCTTTCCGGAAGTAATCCCGGCAGAAGCGGATGTCCCCCAGGTCCATGGCCAGGCCGTATTTGGCGATAAAGGCTTTCAGCTCTTCGTCTTCCAGCTTGGTGAAGCCTTCCATGGTCTCCACCATCTGGGGGGCCGGGTACTGCACCTGCAAGGTGTCAAAGGCATCCAGTGTGGCCTTGCGGCTCTCCACCGGGTTGATCAGGTATTTTTCCACCTTTTCCAGCTCTTCCTGGGAAAGCTGCCCTTCCAGAGCATAGAGCCGGGCGGTGCGCACGGTGGGCCGTTCGCCCTGGGAGACGAACTGGATGCACTGGGCGCAGGAATCGGCCCGCTGGTCATACTGACCGGGCAGATACTCGGTAGCCAGCACGGGGCCACAAAGCTCCGGCAGGGTTTCATAAGCGGTGTCCACCTGGGGCTCGGAAAAGACGGTGTCGATGCACTGATCGAACAGCTCCTTGCCGATGCCCTCCACATCGTAGCGGTTGAAGAGCCGCAGGCCGGTGAGCCCCTTCAGCCCCAGCAGCCCTTGCAGCTCTTCCAGCACATGGCGGGCTTCCTGGTCAAAGCCCGGCTTTTTTTCCACATAAACTCGATAAACGGCCATGGTTATTCCCCCCTCATGGAAAGCGCCCGCCGGCCGATATCCCGGCGGTAATGCATATTGTCAAAATGGATCTTCCCGGCGGCCTCATAGGCCTTCTCCATGGCTCCGGTCAGATCATTTGCCAAAGCGGTGACGCCCAGCACCCGGCCTCCGGCGGTCAGCAGCTTGCCGTCCTCCATTTTGGTGCCGGCGTGATAGACCGACACATCCTCCATCTGCTCTGCATCCCCGATGCCGGAGATGGGCAGGCCGGTGTAATAATTCTTGGGATAGCCCCCGGAGGCCAGAATGACGCAGCAGGCGGCCTTGTCCAGAAATTCCACCTTCTGCTCATGGAGCTTGCCTTCCATCACCGCCTGGAAAATGGTGAGCAGGTCGGTTTTCAGCAGGGGCAGCACCACCTGGGTTTCGGGATCGCCGAAACGGCAGTTGTACTCGATGACCTTGGGGCCGTCGGGAGTGAGCATCAGGCCGAAATACAGACAGCCCTGGAAGGGTCTCCCCTCCTGCTTCATGGCCCGGATGGTGGGCAGGAAGATTTCCTCCATACACCGTTCGGCCACTTCTTTGGTGTAATAGGGGTTGGGGGCCACGGCGCCCATACCGCCGGTGTTGGGGCCTTCGTCCCCGTCATAGGCCCGCTTGTGGTCCATGGAGGTGACCATGGGCACCAGAGTTTCCCCGTCGGTGAAGGAGAGGACGGAAACTTCCGGCCCCTGCAAAAACTCCTCCACGATCACCTGGTCGCCGCTTTTGCCGAAGATCTTCTCGTTCATAATGGCTTCCACGGCTTCCTTGGCCGCCTGAGCATCCTGGGCGATGATAACGCCCTTGCCCAGGGCCAGACCGTCGGCCTTGATGACCACCGGGTATTTGTTCTTGCTGGTGATATATTCCATGGCCTTTTCCGCCTGGTCAAACACCTGGTAGTCCGCTGTGGGGATGTGGTATTTCTGCATCAGGTTTTTGGCAAAGACCTTGCTGCTTTCGATTTCCGCCGCCTGAGCGGTGGGGCCGAAGGTGGGGATGCCCATCTCCCGCAGCTTGTCCGCCATCCCCAGGGCCAGAGGATCGTCAGGGATCACCGCCGCAAAATCCACCTTGTGGCTTTTGGCGAATTCCAGCACGCCCTCCACATCGGTGGCCTTGATGGGGACGCACTGGGCGTCCTCACCGATGCCGCCGTTGCCCGGCAGAGCGTAGATCTTCTTCACCTGTTTGTTTTCCCGGAGCTTTTTGATGATGGCGTGCTCCCGTCCGCCGCCGCCGATCACCAGAAGGTTCATCATGTTGCCCTCCCCTTTTCTATCAATGATGGAACAGCCGCAGGCCGGTGAAGGCCATGACCATGCCGTATTTGTCCGCCGTTTCGATCACATGATCGTCCCGGATGGAGCCGCCCGGCTCCACGATGTAGGAAACGCCGCTCTTTCTGGCCCGCTCCACATTGTCCCCGAAGGGGAAGAAGGCATCGGAACCCACGGTAACACCGGATTGAGTTGCGATCCAGGCTTTCTTTTCCTCCGCTGTCAAGGGCTCGGGCTTTACTTTGAAGGTCTGCTGCCACACGCCCTCCTGGAGGATGTCCTCGTATTCATCGGAGAGATAAATATCGATGGCGTTGTCCCGGTCGGGGCGGCGGATCTTGTCCACGAACTGCAAGGCCAGGGTCTTGGGATGCTGGCGGAGATACCAGTTGTCGGCCTTCTGCCCGGCCAGGCGGGTGCAGTGGATACGGCTCTGCTGTCCGGCGCCCACGCCGATGGCCTGGCCGTTTTTCACGAAGCACACCGAGTTGGACTGGGTGTATTTCAGTGTGATCAGGGCCACGATCATGTCGAGGACGGCGCTCTCCGGCAGGTCGCGATTCTTGGTGACGATGTTCTGGAGCATCTCTTCATTGATGATGAGATCGTTTCTCCCCTGCTCAAAGGTGATGCCGAACACATCCTTGTGCTCGGTTTTCTGGGGCACATAGTCGGGGTCGATCTCCACCACATTGTATTTGCCGCCCTTTTTCTGGCTGAGGATCTCCAGAGCCTCGGGGGTATAGCCCGGGGCGATGACGCCGTCGGAGACCTCCTGCTTGATGTAGCGGGCGGTGTCGGCGTCACAGATATCGCTGAGGGCCGCCCAGTCCCCATAGGAACAGAGCCGGTCGGCGCCTCTGGCCCGGATATAGGCGCAGGCGATGGGGCTGAGCTCTTTTTCCATGGGCACAAAATAGATCTTCCGGTCGGTGCGGCTCAGGGGCAGGCCCACGGCGGCGCCGGCCGGGGACACATGCTTGAAGGAAGCGGCCGAGGGCAGGCCGGTGGCCATTTTCAGCTCCCGCACCAGCTGCCAGGAGTTAAAGGCATCCAGGAAATTGATATAGCCCGGCTTTCCGCAAAGCACCTTGATGGGCAGTTCCCCGCCACCCTGCCGATAAATGCGGGAGGGCTTCTGGTTGGGGTTGCAGCCGTATTTCAGTTCCAGCTCGTTCATAGGGTTCGGACTCCTTTTGTTTATTGGTGTTTGTTGATGATGCGCTCGTTGTACTCCCCTGTCTCCAGGCAGGTATAGCGCACATAAAGGGAGATTTTGTTCTGTTCGTTCAGGCTCTCCCACAGTTTGTCGGTGAAAGCATCCATGTCGTCCAGCATTTCCACCCGCTCCGGCTCACCCTGGAAGGTGGGAATGGGGTTACCGTCACACACATAGGTGTGGAGGAACCAGCCCAGGCCGGGCACATTGGGATATTCAAAGGTCTGGCGCACGCAGCCCGAGCCATTTTCGTCCACGCTTTTCAGGATGGACATTTTGCAGCTGCCGTCGGGGCTGAGCAGGCCGGAGATCCGGGGGGTCCAGTTGGGGCCGTCGGGCTCAAATTCCCGGGTGCGCAGGGCCTGCTCCATGGGCAGTCCTTTTTCCAGAAAGTCCCGGATGGTGTCGGTCTGATCGCCATTGGTCACAATCAAACCACGGCCCATCTGACGCACCGGATGATAGATAATCAGGCTGGGGTCCTCCAGCTTGGAAGGATCGTGGGCCTGGGTGCGGATGCCGTCGGGCTCCTTGCAGAATACCCGGTTGCGGCTGTTTGCGCTGCGGCCCATGATGAAATAGGCAGCCACCGAGCACTTCCCATCGGGGGTGACGCCCAGCACAATGCCCCGGCCGGGATAGGTATTGTCTTTCAGCTTGTCAAAGAGGGACTCTTTGGCGTAAATATTCATTGGTGTTTCTCCTTTTCGATCTTCTGGCAGAGCATAGAAACGGCCTGGGGCAAAAGCACCCATTCGGCCTGCTCCATCACCCGCTTCTGCAAACTTTCGGGGGTGTCGCCTTCCAGCACCTCCACCGCCTTTTGCAGCAGGATGGGGCCGCCGTCGGTCACTTCGTTCACCAGATGCACTGTGGCCCCGGTGACCTTCACCCCTCTCTCAAGGGCGGCTTCGTGGACATGGAGGCCATAGAAGCCGTCGCCGCAGAAGGCCGGAATCAGAGAGGGGTGCACATTGACGATGCGCCCCTCGTAGCCTTTCAGCATCTTCTCCCCCAGCACGCAGAGGAAGCCTGCCAGCACCACCAGCTCCACTCCGGCCTCCTGCAAGGCCCCGAGCAGCGCTGCGTCATAATCCGCCGTCTTTTCATAGTCCCGGCGGGGCAGGGCCAGGGCGGGAACCCCCGCCATTCTGGCCCGTTCCAGAGCATAGGCTTTTTTCCGGCTGGCGATCACCAGAGTGATCTCCCCGTCCGGAATTTCTCCCCGCTTCTGGGCATCCAGCAGGGCCTGCAGATTGGTGCCGCCGCCGGAAACCAGCACGCCGATCTTTACCACAGCCTCACGCCCTCGTCGCTCTTCACCACTTCGCCCAGCACATAGGCATCCTGGTCAGCGCTCTTCAGCACCCGGATGGCTTCGTCCGCCTTATCGGAAGGCAGGATGCAGCACATGCCAACGCCCATGTTGTAGGTGTTGAACATATCGTGCTCGGGCACATTCCCTTCTTTTGCGATCAGGTCAAAGATGGGCAGCACACGCACATTCTTCTTTTCGATGCTGGCGCTCAGGCCCTGGGGCAGAGCACGGGGAATATTTTCATAGAAGCCGCCCCCTGTGATGTGGCACACAGAGTGCACCGGCACCTGCTCCATCAGATGGAGCACCGGCTTCACATAGAGGTTTGTGGGGGTGAGCAGGGTCTCAAACAGGTTGCCGCCCAGCTCGGGAGAATAGAAGTCCCCCTTCCCTTCCAGGTCGAACACTCTCCGGATCAGAGAGAAGCCGTTACTGTGAATGCCGCTGGAAGGCAGGGCGATGATGGCGTCCCCCGCCTGCACATTGCTTGGGTCCAGGATCTTCTCCTTGTCCACCACGCCCACGGTGAAGCCCGCCAGGTCGTAGTCGTCGTCAGGCATGACGCCGGGGTGCTCGGCGGTCTCGCCGCCGATGAGGGCGCAGCCCGAACGGACGCAGCCCTCAGCCACGCCGGAAACGATGGAGGCGATCTTCTCCGGCACATTCTTGCCGCAGGCGATGTAATCCAGGAAAAACAGGGGTTTGGCTCCGGCGCAGACGATGTCGTTGACGCACATGGCCACGCAGTCGATGCCGATGGTGTCGTGCCTTCCCATCAGCTGGGCCAGGCGGATTTTGGTGCCCACGCCGTCGGTGCCGGAAACCAGCACCGGTTCTTTCATGCCACTTACATCCAGGCCGAACAGGCCGCCGAAGCCGCCCAGGCCGGAGAGCACGCCGGGGATCATGGTCCGCTTGGTGTGCTCCTTCATCAGCTCCACTGCTTTGTATCCCGCCGTCACATCCACGCCGGCGGCCTTGTAGCTGTCGCTAAAACTCTTCATGTTCCGTCCTCTCAATCGTTGTTTTCGCTGATCTTCCGGTCAAACTTGGAGACCTTGCCAGCGTTTTCCACATTCAGGGGATATTCACCGCTGAAACAGCCGGTGCAGAACTGGCAGTCGGAATGTTCCGCCACCTTGACGATGTTTTCTAGGCTGAGGAAGCCCAGGGAATCCACCCCGATCTTCTGGCCGATCTCGGGGATGGTCATGTTGTTGGCAATCAGCCGCTCCGGCGAGTCGATGTCGGTGCCGAAGTAGCAGGGATAGCGGAAAGGCGGGGAGGAAATCCGCATATGCACCTCTTTGGCCCCGGCCTCCCGCAGCATCCGCACGATGCGGGCGGAGGTGGTGCCCCGGACGATGGAGTCGTCCACCAGCACAATCCGCTTGCCCCGGACGATGTCGGCAATGGCGTTGAGCTTGATGCGCACGGCGTTTTCCCGCTGCTTCTGGGTGTTGAGGATAAAGGTACGGCCGATGTACTTGTTTTTGATCAGGCCGATGCCATAGGGGATGCCGGAGGCGTTGGCATAACCCAGGGCAGCGTCGTTGCCGCTGTCGGGCACGCCCATCACCAGGTCGGCCTCCACCGGATGCTCTTTGGCCAGGAACTCGCCCATCTTCTGCCGGGCCAGATGGACGCTGGTGCCTTCGATCACCGAGTCGGGCCGGGCGAAATAGACGAACTCAAAGACGCACAGATGGCTCTTCTGGCCGCAGTGCTTTTCGATGCTGCGCAGGCCGTTTTCGTCGATGATGACGATCTCGCCGGGCTTCACATCCCGGACGAAATGGGCGCCCATGCTGTCCAGCGCGGCGGTTTCGGAAGCCAGCACATAGCTGTTTTCGCACTTGCCGATGCTCAGGGGGCGCATACCCAGGGGGTCCCGCACGCCGATGAGCTTTTTGGGGGACATGACCAGCATGGAATAGGTGCCATACAGCTTGTCCATGGCGTTGCAGATGGCCTCTTCGATGGAACCGGCGGTGAGCCGCTCACGGGTGATCATGTGGGCGATCAGCTCTGCATCGCTGGTGGAATGGAAAATGGCGCCCTGGAGCTCCAGCTTCTGCCGCAGCTCATAGGCGTTCAAAACCACGCCGTTGTTGGCAATGGCCATCTGGCCTTTCACATGGCGGATGGTCATGGGCTGGGCATTTTCCCGCTTGTCGCTTTCGGCGGTGCCATAGAGGCAGTGGCCGATGGCCATTTTGCCGCTGCCCAGCTTTTCCAGCACCTGGGGCTTGAACACATCGGTGACCAAGCCCAGATCCCGGTAGCTGCGGATGACGCCGTCGTCATTGACGGCGATGCCGCAGCTTTCCTGGCCCCGGTGCTGCAAGGCATACAGGGCCAGATAAGTGGATGTGACCACATCCAGGTTGTCGTTATCGTAAATACCAAAAACGCCACATTCCTCGTGGAGCTTTTCCTGCATAAGACTTTCCTCCTCCGTCCTTTTCCTGCTTATTCGCCCATCAGGCGCTTCATCACTTCCTGGTAGGCGTCCTCTACGCCGCCCAGATCCCGGCGGAAGCGGTCCTTGTCCAGCTTTTCATGGGTCTTTTCGTCCCACAGGCGGCAGGTGTCGGGGCTGATCTCGTCGGCCAGGACGATGGTGCCGTCGGAAAGACGGCCAAACTCCAGCTTGAAGTCCACCAGATCGATGCCGATCTCCTTCATGAAGCCCTTCAGCAGGTCGTTGACCTTAAAGGCATACTTCTTGATGGTCTCGATCTCTTCGCGGGTGGCCAGCTTCAGAGCCAGAGCATGGTAGGAGTTGATCAGGGGATCGCCCAGGTCGTCGTTTTTGTAGGAAAACTCGATGGTGGGAGCGTCAAAGACGATGCCTTCCTCCACGCCGTAACGCTTGGCAAAGGAACCGGCGGAAATGTTGCGGATGATGACTTCCAGGGGCACAATGCTCACTTTCTTCACCACGGTATCGGTGCCGGAGAGCTCTTCCACATAGTGGGTAGGAACCCCTTCCTTTTCCAGGCGGCGCATCAGATGATTGCTCATCCGGTTGTTGATGACGCCTTTGCCGTGGATGGTGCCCTTCTTTTCGCCGTTGAAAGCGGTGGCGTCGTCCTTATAGGAGACGATCAGCTTTTCTTTATCGTCTGTTGCAAAAACCTTCTTGGCCTTTCCTTCGTAGAGCTGCTCGCGCTTTTCCATGATAAACTTCCTCCTCGTATCCTGTGTATCCGATATCATTAGCCCTGGAGCTTTTCCTGGAGCTTTTTGTCTTTTTCGATGACCTTCTGCCGCATCTGCTCCTTCTTTTCCTGGAGCTTGGCAAAAAGGCTTTCATCAGCGATGGCCAGCATCTGAGCGGCCAGCAGTCCGGCGTTTTCCGCCCCATCGATGGCAACGGTGGCCACCGGCACGCCGGAAGGCATCTGCACGGTGGACAAAAGGGAATCCAGTCCGTCCATGGTGGAGCTCTTCATGGGGATGCCGATGACGGGCAGGGGTGTATGCCCGGCCAGCACACCGGCCAGATGAGCGGCTTTACCGGCGGCGGCGATGATGACGCCGAAGCCCTTACCGGCCGCTTCCCGGGCGAAGGTGCAGGCCTCTTCCGGGGTACGGTGGGCGCTCATCACATGGGCCTCAAAGGGGATGCCCAGGTCTTTCAGCGTGTGGATGGTTTTTTCCACCACAGGCAGGTCACTGTCGCTGCCCATGATAATGGCTACTTTATTTTTTTCCATGGGAAAACTTCCTTTCTCCGAAGGTGGATTTTTGAAAAGAAAAAAGCCGCGGCGAAAACTCCACAGCTTTTCATCCCTGCACCCGGGAAAATGTGGGCGCACAAGGCCCCTGGATTTCGCCCATCAGAATGGCAAAACACTTTTTCATAGCAGCCTGCACCCTCTCTCTCCCGATTGCAATAACTACCTCTATTTTACTTTCTTTTTGCCATAAGTTCAACAGGAATTTCGCAAAAGGGGCCTTTTTTGTGGAAAGGGACAATTTCTCGCCCTCAAACGGGCCGATTCCCCCCATAGTCCCCCAAAAGCGCCACCCCATCTTCCCCGATGAGGGCCCCGGGGCATGGGAATGGCCGCTGAAAATCAATCGGTGCTCCGGCCCGGTGCAAAGCCGCCCGGGTTTCTTCCATGGCCTTGTCCCAGGGGATCAAAGGCAGGGTGCACTCCCCTTTCTTCCGCCCCCGACAGACGAGATAGCGGCGTTTGCCGTCTCCGGTGATGCCCATGGGGCTGCCGCATCTGGCGCAGCGGAGGAAGGAGGCCAGGGGGGCTTTCTGCCGCCTGCTCCCTTCCATTTTTTCCTGCACCCGGGCAAAGTCCTCTTCCCCCACCAGCGGCGGGCAGGCCCCGGGGCAGATCACCCACCCTTCCTTGGGCACCGTCCGGCTTTTTTCCACCTTACAGCTGATTTTCCGGCTGCGGTTCTGGGTCAGGTCCCCCTTGTAGGTGGGGTTTGTGAGGATGCGCCGCACCATGGCGCCGCTCCACTCTGTTTTCCCCGTGGGAGAAGGGCACCCGGCCTGCCCCAGCTTCCGGGCTATCTGAGGGCAACTGTCTCCATCCAGGCACCAGGCGAAAATTCTTTGCACCCACTCCCCCTGACATGGATCGATGATCAGCCTGCCCTCGTCTTTTTGATAGCCATAGGGGGCCCGGGCGCCGATAAAGACCCCGGCCCGCTTCCGGGCGTCCAGAGCGGCCCGCACCTTCCGGGAGATGTCCCGGGCGTACAGGTCGTTGACCACCGCCCGGAAGGGGGTCAGGTCGTCCGCACCCCTTCCGGTGTCGATGTTGTCCCCCAGGGCGATGTACCGCACCCCTTTTTCCGGGAAGTACCGTTCCAGGTAGTGGCCGGTGAGGATGTAGTCCCGCCCCAGCCGGGACAGGTCTTTGGTAAGGACGGTGTCCAGCAGGCCTTTTTCGATGTCCCCCAGCATTTGCTCAAAGCCGGGGCGGTGGAAACTCAGCCCGGAATAGCCGTCGTCGACATATTCCGAAACCACCGTCAGATGATGGCTGCGGCAGTAGTCCCGCAGCAGCAGGCGCTGGCTTTCGATGCTCCCGCTCTCCCCGTCCCCGTCCTCCCGGCTCAGCCGCAGATACAGCCCCGCACGCTCCATAGATATCCCCTCCTGTCACATATCTATGCGGAGTGCCTCCGCCCCCATACTGCGCTGCCGCGCTGGGCAACAGAACGCAGGCCGGTTGTTTTCGTTCAGGCGAAGAGAGATGAGATTATGAAAAATATTGCCAAGTAGGGTGTTCTATGATATATTGATTTTAGTATAGTAGTACATCAATAATATAACAGACCTTCGCTGCATCCACCGGTGCATCTGAATATGGGGGTGAACAAATGGACATCAAAATTCTGAATATGATTATGCTCTCTGTTTTCCCATTTCTGATCGGCGCAGCCATGCGATATGGAGTGCGCAAGTGGGATTATCCCTTACTGTCCGTGTCTTTTTTGACCTTTTTGTTTATCCTTTTCTTTATTATAAGAAGGGGTGTCTTTCTTTCGGGAAGAAATCTGTCTTCACAGCAACTTAAAATCTACATTATCCTGGCCGTTTTCTGGATTCTGGGTGCTGTGACAATGGACTTGATCTATCGCATCCGAAAGAAACATTAGCGGCATCAGCGTGACGCTGGACCCATACTGCGCTCCCGCGCTGGGCAACAGAGTGAAGGCTGGTTGTGTGCTGAAGGGCAAGGAAGCCCCCCTTGTGCAAAGGGGGGACAGCATGGCAAAGCCATGCCGGGGGGATTGTGAAGCCAATCACCCCAGTTAGTCTGGGTTTTATTGCCCGGTGCGGCAGCATCACTTGGCCGTCCGGCCACCGGACCTCCCTTGTGCAAAGGGAGCTGTCGGCGAACGCCGACTGCGGGATTGAGAGAGCGTCTCTGGTCCGGTTTCCAAGCAACCATGCCCCACGGCACACAACGGAAAAATTATGAAATTTTTGTTGCGTTTTTCTTTACTTTATGTTATTATCACATTAAATAAAAATGGAGGAGGGATCGACGATGAAACGAATACATCCCAGATGGACACTTCTCCTTTTGGCCCTTCTGCTTCTCTTCCCCATGGGCTGCCGCAAGGAGGAGGAAGAAAAGCCCCCACTGACCCAGGAAGAAAAAGAAACCCGGCAGGCGCGGGTCACCGAAGCCCTGGCCCAGGTGGACCTGGACCAGGACCTGGTACGACTGGAGCCTTACGCCGATGACGGCAAGGGCCTGCACCTGAACAGCCGGGAGATGACCGAAGAGCAGTTCGCCCTGGTTCGCTCCTATGTGGAGGGCCTGACCTATGCCGCCCCCTCTTTGGATGACTGGGTGGGTAAGGATGTGGACCGGGCCATGAAAGGCCCGGAAGCCTATGTGGAGATCGACACCCCCTGGCATTTTATCGAGATTGCCACCTGGGGCCCCGATTGTGCCCGTGTGTGGGTGTGGAACCGCATCGGCTCCCACGGTGTCTCCCAAAACTGGGAAACCTACTGGACCGCCCAGCCCGATGCCTATTACGCCCTTTTGGATTTGATGCAGCTCGAGGCAATCTATTAACGGCAGGCAGCGTGACGCTGGTCCGGAGCCCGGACAGCCATTCCTTTTTGCCGGGGCAAAAACAACGAACCAAAACAGCAAAAAAGCCTCCCTATCCGGGAGGCTTTTTTTGACGCTGCACCCATATTTTTCTTTGCTGCCCAACACACAACAGGCCTGAGCGCTATTGCCTAGCGCGGCAGCGCAGTATGGCTGTGGCGGCTCGCCACTAGCGCACGAAGTAGTCTGCCAGGTTGGCGTTTTCGTCAATGAATGCTTCGATCAGCGGGGTTTTGCAGGTCATCAGAGTGGTGACGCCAGGGCCGTGACCGGCCAGGATGCAGTCGGAATGCACCACAACGCCGATGGTCATAGCACCGGTCATAAAGTTGCGGCCGAAGCGGGTGTCGGCATCGGTGATGGCCACGATATCGCCGAAGCGCAGCTTGTCCAGCCCATATTCCTCGGTGATCTTCTTGTCGTGGAGGGTGATGTCATAATCCCCATAATAGGAGGTGGAAGCGCCCAGGCCGCTGCCCATGATGCAGGCGGGAACGATCTTGGCAACGCCCACTTTCAGCTTGCCGTCCTTCTCTTCGATGTTCATCTTTTCCAGCAGCTCGGGGCTCATGTTCCGCAGCAGGATGTCGGGATAATCCAGCAGCTTCATGCCCTGGCCCTGGCTGCGCACATCGATCTTATCGCCGATGGTCATCTTCTCCATGGTCTCCTGGTCGAAGTAGCACAGCAGATGCTCGCAGCCGCCGTGCTTGCCGGTGACAAAGCCACGGGCGCCCTTGGCGTCGCCAGACATGACAATGGCGGTGTTGCCGATGCAGGACAGGCCCTGGAGAGCGGCGTTATAGTCGTCGTTTTCATTGCGGGCGGTGACGCCGGGCTCCAGATGGTCAGCGGCCCAGCCCACGCACCGATCGCCGATCTTGGCGTTGAGGGTGATGCCGCCGGTGGCCGGCAGAGTGAACGGCTCGCCGTCGATGGTATGGCGATAGGCCTGGGCCCCCTTGGAGTGGCGCACCTGGCCCTGAACCAGCAGCATGGGCAAATCTTCACGGTTTGTTTTCAGCATGACGAAATTTCCCCTTCCTTGATCATAATAAGGATCTTCTGCCTTTCACTGTACCACATTCCCCCCTGTTTGAAAAGACCCCTGGGCGAAAAATCCAGCCCCCCCTGGGTTTCCGGCCAATTCCAGATACAGGCTGTCTTTTTCCAGCAGCCCGGCCTGATTTTCCCCGATCAGAAGAGCGGGCACGGTGTTGAAAATCACCCCGGCCCCCTTCAGCCCTTCCGCAAGTGTATCCGGGGCAAAGAACCCCTCCGCCCGGGCCTGGGCTCTGATCTCCGGCCGCCTGGCCCACACCCAGGGCCGGGTGATGCCGGACAGCGCCCGGCACAGCGCCTTGCCGCACCGGCCATAGCCCAGCACCAGGCACCGGGTATCCCCCAGGCTTTCCTGGTGGTGGCCCATGGCCAGCTGCAAGGCCCCTTCGGCGGTGATGGCGGCGTTGCGGCACAGGAAGTCCTCCCGTGCGCCGTAGTCCACAAGGCGCAGGCCCTGCTGCTCCCCCAACTTTTGCAAGTGGGCGCTCACCTGTCCCCCCAGCACCAGGGTGCCCCGGGGTATGGCCTCCAGGATCTTTTCCATGGGCCATTTTTGCTCGTTGCAGAGCGGAGCGTTGAGCAGTCCCTCCCGCTCCACCGGCAGGGGCAGCAGCACGCACCCGGCTTCTGCCAGCGCCCCTTCCAGGTGTTTCTCCCCTTCCGGCAGAGCAAAGCGGCGCACCGGAAAGCCCTCTTGTTCCAGAAGGCGGCCCAGGAGGATTTGCCGCCCGTCGCCGCCCACCAGGGCACATTTGAATGGTTTCCCCATCCCCTCACATCCTTTCTCCCCATCCTATGCGCCCAGTGCCTGGGCTGTCATACTCTCCCCGGCTGTATGCGCTTGTGTTCCCCGGCGCTTCGGCTGCGGCGGGCCGTAGCCGAAAGGCGCCAAAATGCACTCCTGGCTGAAAGCATGGAAAAAGCCTCCCTTCCGGGAGGCTTTTCCTTTTTTCTTCGTTCTGTTGCCGGGCGCGGCAGCGTAGCATGGGTGCAGCGTCACGCTGCTTGCCCAGCGCGGCAGCGCAGTATGGGTCCAGCGTCACGCTGGTCCCGACACGGGACAAGAAAAGCTCCCCTTTAGGGGAGCTTTTCTTGTTATTTTATCATACCAAACCGTAGAACAATGCGCCCACAACGCCGCAGGCCACCATCACATAGATGGGGTTGGGCTTCCATTTCCGCAGCACCACCAAAGCGGCGGCGAAAAGCACCACGGCAAACCAATCCAGGGCGGCAAAGCGGAAAGCGCCGTCGCCCCACAGGGCGTTGGCCATCAGGCCATAGCCGGAAGCGGCGATCAGGGCCACAACGCCGGGGCGCAGGCCCTTGACGATGCCCTGCACCATCCGCAGGTTCCGGTATTTGAAGAAGAAGTAGGACAGCAGCAGCACGATGACCAGGGAGGGCAGGATGCAGCCGAAGGTGGCCACCACCGTGCCCAGGATACCGCCCATCCGGATGCCCACAAAGGAGGCCGAGTTGATGGCGATAGGGCCGGGGGTCATCTGGGAAATGGTGATGATATCGGTAAATTCCTGAGCGGTCAGCCAATGATTGGCCTTGACCACCTGTTCTTCGATGAGGGGCAGCGCGGCATAGCCGCCGCCGAAGCTGAAGGCCCCAACCTGGACAAAGGCCCAAAGAAGCTGAAGCAGAATCATGCGGCCTTGCCTCCCTTCCCCGTCTTTTTATCCTGAGCGATCACATTGATGGCGCCCACAACGCCGCAGGCCAGGATGACGAACACCACATTGACGCTGGTGAACAGGGCCACAACCAACGCCACGCACATGACGATGATCCAAAGAGCGTCCTTGGTTTTGACAACGCCCTTGGCCATGGTGTAGACCACATCCACGATGACGGCGGCCACGCCGATGCCCATACCCTTGAGCACCAGGGACACCACCACATTATCCCGGAAGGCGGTATAGAACTGGGAGATCACCGACAGGATGACCATGGGGGGCAAAACGGTGCCGAAGGTGGTCACCAGTGCGCCGGGGATGCCGGCCAGACGGTAGCCGATGATGATGGAGGAATTGACGGCGATAGGACCGGGGGCCGACTGAGCGATGGCGATCAGGTCCAGCATTTCCTCTTCATCGATCCACCCCAGGGTCTCAACGAACTTCTTGCGCATCAGCGGCACGATCACATAGCCGCCGCCGAAGGTGAAGGCGCTGAGGGTGAAGGTGGAGATAAAGAGCGTCCAGAAAAATTTCAGGTCTTTTTTCAAGCATTCACACCTCTTTCTTTGTTTCCCTGTCTACTATACGCCCCCCTCGCTCATAAGTAAAATAGTATATTCATATCAAAAGCATAACTTTTCCCTTATGCAGCGTGACGCTGCACCCATACTGCGCTGCCGCGCCCGGCAACAGAACGAAGAGAAAAGAAAAAGCCTCCCGGAAGGGAGGCTTTTTCATGCTTTCGGCCAGGATTGCACAACGGCCCTTCCCGGGTGATGGTTTATCACACCCGGAGCAATCAGCCTGACAACGCATACAGCCTTCAGCGAGTTTTGGGTGCAGCGTCACGCTGCCTACTCATTGAATTTTCTTTTCACCAAGGCCCGGGCGCTTTGGACCCCATGAATCACCCACAGGACGAAGTTTGCCACAACCAGGAGTATCGTTGTGCTCAGCAGGCCAAACCCTTCTTTCTGTCCCTGGATGAAAAGGTACACCGTCCCGCCCAGCATCAGAACCGATGCCAGCAGGAACAATAAATTCAATGTGCGCTCCAGCTTTTTCCGTTTTGCCTCTTGGCCGGAAGGGGCGGGCTCCCGGGCCCATCTCCTCAGGGCGTCAAAGATCTGGCTGGTAAACAGGCTGATCCCGGTCAATCCCATCAGCACGGGAAGATCAAAGACCCCGGCTTTCCAATCTCCGTAGCGAACCATGATGGAAATCTCCCAGATGACCAAGGCCACATCCATCCCAATCAAAAAGAAAATGTTCTTTTTCCCATTGTACCCGCTGATCATATCTTCACCCCCGCTTTCTCATGATGATTTTTTGCACTAACTTATTATAGTTTTAATTTACCACATCCTCCCCTCTCCCGTCAAGGCAGCGTGACGCTGGTCCGGTGGCCGAACGGCCATACTGCGCTCCCGCGCTGGGACGCACAACCAAGCAAAAAGAAAAGCTCCCCTGTGGGGAGCTTTTTCTATGCTTTCGGCCAGGACTGCACAACGGCCCTTCCCGGGTGATGGTTTATCACACCCGGAGCAATCAGCCTGACAACGCATACAGCCTTCAGCGAGTTTTGGGTGCAGCGTCACGCTGCCGAAAAGAAGCGGTGACCTTCCATTTCAAAGCAGAAAGTCAGGCTGTTTTCAAACCAGGCAGCGGTCTTGGCTGCCGTGTACCGGGGCGCGTAAAAATACAGGGCCCCGCCGGTGGTATCCGGCTCATAGACGGCGGCATACACCGCGTTGATGGTCTCATCGCTGGGGTGCCACTTGGGGTGATAATAATTCTGAATGGAAATGGGAAACTGTTTGGGGGCGTGGAGCACCTCGCTCACAGTTCCGGGAAACCGGCTGTCCAGCACCCGGTTGACGATCACATTGGCGATGGCGATCTTGTGGGCATAGCTGGCCCCGTGGACTTCCCTCTCCACCACATATTCCATCATGGAAACCTCCTGGGGCGTCAGGCTGATCTTGGGGGTGGGCTTGGGTGCCTCCGCCGCCAGGGTCTCCTGGGCCGGTTCGGTCTGACTCAGCCCCATGGGGCTCTCCGGCAAAGGCGCCTCGCACACCTCCGGCTCTTCCTCCAGCACCTCCTGCCGCACCAGCTGGCACAGGCTGTGCAAAATGCCGTACAGTTCCTGTCCCGGCGCCGGACTGTTTTCCGCCGCCTGAACAGGCAGGGCCAGCATCCCCATTGTGCAAAGTGCAGCCACCATTTGTTTTTTTCCCACTTGGGCATCCTCCTTTTTTCCGCCGGCTTTTTTGAAAAATCCGGCCTTTCGTTCCTTATAGAGAAGTATGCCCCATTTTATCCGGTTTCTTCCGTCTTTTTTTGCCGCAAACGGGAAAAAGACGAAAAAAGGCGGACGAGCCTTTCGAAAAAGTGGAAAAAGCCACTTTTTCGAGTTTTTGCAAGGGGCTATGTGCACGCCTCTGGCGCACACTTGCCCCTTGAGAAGTGCAAAAAGCCACGCACAGGTCGCGGCTTTTTGCGAATTGATAAAAAGCAGGACAAAAGCTTTTTTACACCATGACGGTTTTTCGACAGACGAAGGCGGACGAGCCTTTCGAAAAAGTGGAAAAAACAGCAAAACCCCCTTGAAGCGGCAAAAACCGCTTCAAGGGGGTTGCAAGTGCCTGCGGGGTCACCCCGCGTTTTATTTCTGCGCCAGACGGCAGAGCACGGCCGCCGACTGGGCCCGGGTGGCGTTGCCCTGGGGAGCCAGCATATCGCCCTCCATGCCGCCCACAATGCCCTGGCCCACGGCCCATTCCATGGCCTCTTCCGCCCAGGAGGCCACCTGACCGGCATCGGCAAAGCCCTCCAGGCTGCCGCCTTCGGCTCCCTGATGGAACCGATAGAGCATCACGGCCAGCTGCTGACGGGAAATGGGCTCATTGGGCCGGAAGGAACCGTCCTCATAGCCCTGGGTCACGCCCTGCTGGGCGCCCCACTGCACTGCTTCAAAGTACCAGCTGATCTCTGCCACATCGGAAAAATCCCCCTGCCCGGCAACTTCCGGGCATCCGGCCTGGTTATAGAGGATCTGCATCAGCTGGGCCCGGGTCAGGGTCTGGTTCGGTGCAAAGTCGCCGTTTTCCATCCCTTCCATCCAGCCCATGCGCCACACAAAGCGCACATCCTCCTGGAACCAATCGTCGCGGCTCACATCCAGGAAGGGCGTCTCGTGGGAAAGCTGGTCAAAGAGCATCACATAATCGCCGCCCTGTTCCAGCCGCAGCTCCACCTTTCCGTCCTCCGGCACCAAGGCAGACTGCTGGAACACCAGCATTTTGCCCTTTCCCGGGCCATAGAGGCTGTTTTCCTCATAGCGGTACAGGTTCAGGTATTGGCCCTTCTGTTCCGCAAGGGAGAGCAGCACCGTCACCGGATAGCCAAATTCTTCCTGGCCTTCGAGAGAAAGGGTGCGACTGAACAGCCCGGCGCTCAGGCCCTCCACGGTCTCCTGGGGCACGGCGTCCCCGTCCAGCACGCCCCGGGCGGTCAGCGGCGGCAGCTCGGCGTCCTGGGGCACATCCTTTCCGTCAATGCGCAAGGTCACATCGCCGGTCCTGACTTCCAGCTTTACATCCCGCCCGGCCAGGGCTTCCAGGGTCTTTGCATCCACCTGCTGCCCCTGGGAAAGGGTGGTTTTCACCGTGCTGCCCTCCTGGGCGTTTTTCACCTGCTGCTCCAGGGAGGGGGGCAGCGGGTCTCCGCCGCCGTCATCGGGGTAAATTTTCTGCACTGTCACGGGAACATAGAGTCTGGGATTATCTCCCGCATCGTCAGGATCGAGAGCAATATAAAGAAGCTCCGCCCGATCCACATTGTCCACCGGCAGTGTAAAGACCCATGTGCCGTCCGCCTGTTGCTGGGCCCAGCAGAGAATATGTCCTATGTCAGCAGTATACAAGGTGGTGGTGGTGTTCACCGTTTCCCCGGGGATCTCCAGGTGCACCGGCTGGGAGGTGATTTCCCCATTGCTGACCTGGTCCATATGGAAAGTGATGGTCCGATCCACTTTCAGCCCAGAGGGATCGCCCACAAAAAACAGGAAGCCGGCCGTTTTCGCAGGCATGGTCTCCTGCGTGCCGTCCGCCAGAGTGTAGGTGATCTCCGGCGTCAGATACTGGGCCCCCGTCCAGTTCCGGTTCGCATCCTTTAGCTTCACCTGGAAGGAGAAGGTGTTTCCGCTGCATTGAACATCCGTGGCCTCAACAAAACTCAACTCTGAAGTATACTCAGACAGCTCAACTGCAGAGATGCTTTGCAGCTCTACCTGCTCACCGTCCGTTCTCCGGATGGTGCCGGTGACGGTGACCGGCTCATTTTTTCCCTTGGTCGTATCGATGATGAGAAAATCCTCCTGATAATCCAGGGAAACCTGATAAAGGCTGTCCTGGCGCAGGTTCACCGTCGCCTGCAAAATATAGTGGAATTTCTGGCTGTTTTCCTTCGTCCCCTTTCCAGAAATGGTCAGGGCAAGATCCTCCTCTTCCAGGGGCTGATACAGCCGCTTTGCAAACTCCACTTCGATGGATTGGTCCTCTGTAAAGTCCGCGCTTACCCCCTTCAGGTTGACGGCGCTGATCTCTACGGACTGATCAAATGTGACCTGGTCGTTTTTCAGTTCCGCCAGCTGCCCGATCGCCTTGAAATCGCTGTCCGGCACCGGAACTGCCTCCCCTTCCGGGCTGGCTTTCAGCACCGGGATGTTCCAGTCGGGGGCTTTCTGCGCCACCAGCCAGGCGAAATAGTCTGCTCCCTTATTCATCCTTTCCAGAAAGCCCTCCAGGGGCGTAAGGTCTGTGATCTGGTTATCGCTGAGGTCCAGATAGGTCAGGTTTGTAAGACCCGCCAGGGGCGTAAGGTCTGTGATCTGGTTGCCGCTCAGGTCCAGGCTTTTCAGATTCACTGCATATTGCAGTCCTTCCAGGCTCTGGATGGTCTTTTGGCTTTCTTCCAGGCCATCGCTGCAAAGGCCTTTTTTGGAAATCTCACCCGGATCATTCATGCCCGGGCCCTGGCTGAAATCGGGCGTTTGGTTCAATTCCGAAGCCTCCTCCCCTGTCAGCTTTGCCATATCATCCGCACTGATGGGGTCTGTGGCCTGGCGGGGTTTTTCCACGGTGCTCAGCTTGGCATTGATCAGCGCCCGCAGCGTCCTATCGGGCACCACATCATGTAAATTCTTTCCCCCAGCCTCCACCCGGGGCATCAGGGGCAGGAGCATGGCCGCCGCCAGCACACCGGCCAGAGCCCGGCTGAAAGATCGTTTCCTCCTTTTCATCTGGTCTACCTCCTTCGTTTCTCCATTCCATTCCTTCTATCTTTTTATGATATCCTCCCTTTCTCCCCCCTGTCAACCTCCATTCCGGGCCGATTTTTTCCTATACGGCCCCTTCCCCGGAAAAAGAAAAAGCTTCGGGAAACTGCTTCCCGGAGCTGAGCGTGTCGAAAAGTGGCAAAAGCCGCTTCAAGGGGTTTTGCAAGGGTCTGCCTGCGGGGTCACCCCGCCAAAGAATATTTGCCTGCGGGGGCACCCCGCTTACCGTCCCACAGCGGCGGCCAGCACCTGTTTGGCCACCTTTCCCGCCACCTGACTGCCGCTTCCCCCGTTTTCCACCAGCACGATGAAGGCCAGGGGATTCTCTTCGCTCTGGAGAAAACCGGTGAACCAGGCATTGGGGGTTTTGTCCCCGCCCACCTGGGCGGTGCCCGACTTGGCGCACAGGCCCAGGCCTTCCAGTTTTCCCTCGCCGTAGTTATTGAGCACATTGTCCCGCATCATGGAAGAAAGGATGGCGGCGGTGTTCTTTGCGATCAGCTCCCCGGTCTGCTTATTGCCCAGAGCGTCCAGCAGTCCGCCGCCGTCCAGCACCAGCTGAGGCAGCGCGGCCTTGCCGCCGTTTGCCACCGCGCCCATGAAGGTCATCATGGCGCAGGGGTTCAGAAGGTCCTCGTCCTGGCCGATGCCCGCCCAGGCCAGGCTCCCCTTGTCGCTTCCGTCAAAATCAAAGGAGCCCTTGGCGGTGTCGATGCCGCTGACCGAAATGGAATCCATCAGCCCGGCCTTTTCGGTGACTTCCTCCATGGTATCGGCCCCCAGCTCGGAAGCCAGCTGACCATAGACGCAGTTGCAGGAGACGGTGAAGGCCTCCCCGATGGTCAGATCGCCGTGGGCCTTGGGGCAGGTGATCTTGGCCCCGCCGATGACCGTTTCCCCGTCGCAATGGAAGGTGCGGTCCATCAGATCGTCCATGTTCTGGATGGCGGCGGCGGTGGTCACCGTTTTGAAAATGGAGCCGGGCACCACGCTGGCCGACAGGAACCGGTTGAGATACACCCCTTCATAGGCCGGATCGTCATCGCTGATCTCCGGGGGATTCTGAGGGTCATAGGTGGGGGTGGACACCATGCAGAGGATCTCCCCGGTTTTGTAGTTATAGACCCCCACGGTGCCCTTGGCCCCGTTCAGTGCTTCATAGGCCGTGGCGCAAAGCTGGGAATCCAGGGTGAGGGTGATGTCGGTCCCTCCGGTGACGCTGACGCCGGTAACCGGGTTATAGCCGCTGAGCTTGCCCGCCAGCCGGGTCTGGACGCCGGTGCCGATGCGCCCCTGAGAATCCCCCACGGCGTGGAGGGTGGCCATGCGCACGCTTTTGTCTTCGTTGTACTGCCGTTTGCCGTCCTTTGTCTCGGTGAGCACCACGCCGCTCCGGTCCAGCACCGCCCCACGGCTCAGGCCGCCTCCGGCATAGAGATGCTGGTTTGCCGAAAAGGAGGCCCACTGACTGCCGTAGACGAAAAACCGCACCGAAAAGATGCACAGTCCCAGCACCAGGGCCCCGGACAGAAGCAGGCAAAGGAGGGCCCGTTTTTCAATCTTCTTCATAATAATCAGACCGTTCCTTTCTTTTGCGCCTTTTTTCCAGCTTGATGGCGAAGCTGGCATTCTGACGGGTGTCGGCGGCCTTGAGGAAGGCCAGCAGCCCCCAGGAGCTGACCATGCTGGAACCGCCATAGGAGACGAACGGCAGGGTGACGCCGGTGAGGGGCAGCAGATCCACCGAGCCGAAGATATTGAGGATGCTCTGGAACACCAGCAGGGATGTGGCGGCGCAGGCGGCGATGGTATAGAAGGTAGACCGCCCGGCCTTGGTGCACCGCACGGCGAAGACCGCCAGCGTGACAATGCTCACCACCGACAAAAGGGCGATGATCAGCCCCCATTCTTCGCACAGCATCCCGAACACCAGGTCGGTATTGGCGGCAAAAACCCCTTCCAGCCAGCCCTTTCCGGCGCCCACGCCCACGAGACCCCCGGAAGCGGCGGCGCACATGGTGCGGGTCTGCTGGAAGCCCTTGCCGCTGGCCTGTTCCCACACATGGCCCCACACGGCAAAGCGTTCGGCGATATAGGGCTTGAACCGCAGCACCATCATGCCCGCAAAGGCGGCGCCGCCGGTGATGAGGGACAATGTGGCGAAATCCCCCGAGCGGAGGAAGGCGATGACCAGAAAGGTGATGAAGAAGATGGCTGCGGTGCCGAAGTCCTTCATAATGGCCAGGCACCCCAGGCAGAAGCCGGTGAACAGGATGAAGCCATAAAGGTTCCGCTTGGTAAAGAGCTTATCCAAAGTAGCGGCCCCGGCATAGACATAGGCCACTTTAATCAGTTCTGAGGGCTGGAAACGGATGCCGAAGATCTCCACCCAGTTGCGGGCGCCGTGGCTCACCCCGGCGATGGCCAGGTTGATGAGAAAGAGCACCACGGCTCCGGCCCCCATCAGGTAGCGCAGGCGAGATGCCCGCCGCAGATCCCGCAGATACCAGCCCAGGGCCAGAAAGACCACCAGGCCTGCAAGGATCATGAAGAATTCCTTCAGCATTTTGCTGGGGACCGAGGAAGCCGTCACCGCCAGGTTGAGGGTACACAGGAAAAAGACGATGATCTCCATTTCAAAGCCCACCCGGCGCATGGCCCGCAAGGCGAACACATAGCACCACATGGTGCAGGTCAATCCGAAGAAGGCCAGGGGGATCTGGGGGTTCCACTCTCTTCCCTCGGCCACGGCGAACTGGATGACGGTGAGGAGCTGGAAGAGGGTGAGGATCACCAACGAGCCCCAGGGAGGCACCGGGCGGCTTTTCTTCCGCCGCTTGGCGATTTCCCGCTGTTTTTCCTCGTGGGGCACCGGCAGGAAGAGCAGTTCCACGCCGCCCAGTTCCAGGGTATCCCCCGGATGGATGGGGGTTTTGCCCTCCACCTCTTCCCCGTTGACCAAGGTACCGCCTTTGCTGCCCAGGTCGGTGATGGTCCACTCCCCTTCATCGTCCCGGATCAGGCCGGCGTGGGTGCGGGACACGCTGGGATAAGAAAGCACCACATCGGAGGAAGGAGCCCGGCCCAGGGTGTTTTCCCAATGGGTGATGGGCAGCTGTTCCCCTTCGGGGGTCTCCAGGTAGCCCCAGGTCTCCGCCGGGTTTTCCACCCGCAGCAGAGAGCGGAGCACATCGATGAGCACTCCCAGGGCCAGAAAGGGCATGACGAAGCGGATGGTATTGGTGTACCACGGCCCCGCCTGGGGGACGCTTTCCAGAAAATTGAACAGTGGCTCAAAAAGCAAATTGATCTGATCCATAAATACTATCTCCTAGGCAGCGTGACGCTGCACCCGTTCCTGTCTCCGGCATCATGCGTTGTTCGTTTTATTGCTCCGGGGCTGGCAAGCCAACCCCGGAAGGGGCCAGGGTGCAGTCCTGGCCCCATGCCGCAGAAAAGGCTGGTTGTGTGTGATCCGGCAAAGAAGCCCCCTTGTGCAAAGGGGGGTGGCGGCTTGCGCCGCCGGGGGGATTGGTGGCGAGCCGCCACGGCCAACCTGTGCTCCCGCACTAGGCAACAGAACCAGGGCCAGTTGCATGATCGGGTGCGGCAGCACCGCCTGGCCGTCCGGACACCGGACCGGGCTCCGGACCCGTCCGGCTACCGGACCCGTCCGGCTACCGGACCCGTCCGGACACCGGACCGGGCTCCGGACCGGCTTGATGTTTTTATCAGCCTATGGTATCCTTTTTATAGAAATTAACAATTCTTCATGAAAGGATCGTGATCCCTATGAAATGGGGAATGGCTATCTGCAAGAAAAAAATCATTTTGGTTTCTCATTGTGTTGGTCTATCTGATCCGCCTTCTGTCTAGTGCTGCCAAGCTCATCATACAGGGCGGAGGAACGGACATTGCGCTCCTTTTTCCCGCCATGGCGCGCTCTCTCCCGGCAAAGCTTCCCTCTTTTCTGCTGCTCCACCTCATTGCTCTTCTGTTGACGGCGGCTTTTTTCATCGTGTCCCATTCCATCCGGCATGGGGAGAAAAATATGCCTTACAAGGAGATTCTTACGGCGTCTTTTCCCATCGCCATTCTATTGGCCCTTGCCGTGCAAATTTTCCTAGCAAAGCAGTTTGACCTGCTCTTCCTTCTGCTACTCATTTATTCTCTCTCCCTCAATGTAAAATACGGAAAGGTCTATCGGAAGACGCCGGAATGCCATACCCCCCAGGTGCGGAGCAAGCTGGCCGCCGGGATCGTGCTCAGCCTGCTGATCAACCTGGTCTTTGCATTCCAGATCCTGGTGAACAGCCAGATCTGGAGCGTGATTGGCCATGAAAATTTCATCACAGATATCCACTATACCTACAATGAGGACGGCTCCCTGCGTTACCGACGGGACGGCTCCTTGGATCTGGATACCGACTGGGACCGCCGGAATGTCTATGGCTACCGGGCCAATTATTCCCTCTTCCTCTATCCTGCCGCAAGCATCGGCCTGTGGGCTTTCCTGCGGCCGGTTCCCGCCCAGCCTGCCTCTAAAGACCAGGACTAAACATTTCCCCCGCCGCCTAAGCGGAGCCATTCTGGCTCTTTTTACCGGCTTACGGCACCCTTTTCCGGGATGCACTGGCGCAGGGTATCTTTAAAGGTATCGTGGTGTACCGCCTTCACATCGAAATGCACCAGCCGGAAGACCACCTGCATCACAGGCCCGCCCAGCAGGGTGAATACCACCGTACCCAGCCCCACCTGGCCGCCCAGGAGGAAGCCCAGCACCAACGCCACCCCTTCCACGGTGGCCCGGCACAGGCCCACCGGTTTTCCGGTGCGGCGGGTGAGGATGACCATCAGGCTGTCCCGGGGCCCGGCGCCCATGGCGGCGCCGATATAGAGCCAGATGCCCAGAGCCATCAGCACCATACCGCAGAAGCCATACAGGAGCCCCGGCAGGAATGCGCCGCTCATTTTGGGGATCAGTCCCGCTTCCAGCACCAGGTCAATGAGCAGGCCGATGACGAAGATATTCAGCAGCGTGCCGAAGCCCAGCCGTTCTTTGCAAAGGAAATCCACCACCACGATCAGAAGGCCCACGGCCATGGAGGCCTGGCCATAGGTGAGGGGCGTCTGGCGGGAGATGCCATCGTGGAGGGCATCCCAAGGCCCCAGGCCGATGTTGGCCTGTTTCATAAAGACGCTGGCCAGCGCCAGCAGGAAAAATCCCACGAACAGGATGACAAACCGTTTCCCTAAATCCTTCCATCTTCCCATTGTTTTTCCCCTTTTCTTTGTGGTTTACTCTCCCCAGCATACCATATTCCCCGCCTTCCTGCAAGGCGGAGTGCCTCCGCTGGCATACTGTGCTCCCGCACTGGGCAAACGAATGAAAGCCCGTTGTATGCAATCCGGCAAAGAAAGTTACGGCTGTCCGGCTACCGGACCCGTCCGGACACCGGACCGGAGGCACTCCGCTTGACGGTTTCACTGGGTTATAGTATACTAAACTCATAAAAAGAAAGGGGGACTCCCTATGAAACGGATGAAACGGAAATGGATCATTTTCGCCCTGCTCACGGTAGTGGTGCTGGGGGCCGTCACTGCCGTTCAGTACCGCTGGTGGCAGCAGGACAGGAGCGTCCCCACGCCAAAAGATGGGGAGTATTATCTGGTCAATGCCTCCTGCTATGAACGGGACGCAGACAAAGGCGAGCGGCTGGGTAAGATCCCCCTGGCCCCGGAGGACACAAAGACGGTCACCCAGTTCCTCCAAAGCCTGAAACCCACCTGGGAGGATGGCGATAACCCGGCCGCTGTTCCCTTCGGCCAGTCCGATGGCATCTGGCTGGAAACCGGGGACGGCCGGTACCTGGTCACCCTGTTTTCCCAGGACACCTCCCCCGCCCCCCGCTGCCTGATCACCCAGGGTGAAGGGGAAGATACCCGCCAGTGGGTGTGCGAAGTCCCGGATGCCGATGCCTTCCGGCAGATGCGGCAGTTGATCCAGGATTACCCCGGCGCCGTCCAGTGGTATTTCGAGTACGGCGAATACATCGAAGCATAACGCAAGCACACAAAAAGCCGCCCCTTCGGGCGGCTTTTTTACTGTGTAACTCACTGAACCAGGGCCGGTTGTGTGCAATGGGGCAAAGAGAGTGACGGCTGTCCGGCTACCGGACCAAAGAGAGCATGGCCGTGGCGGCTCGCCACCCAGGACTGCACCGTAGCCCCTTCCAGGGCTGGCCCGCCAGCCCTGAACCATCCAGGCCCGCAGCGCATCCCCGCCTGGGAGAGTTTTGGCCGTCCCGACACGGGACAAAAAACCTCCCTTTCGGGAGGTTTTTTTGATTGCTTATCTCACTGTCATGTTGCCGATGCCGATCCTACCATAGTTTGTATTATTTGCCACAATTTTCAACTGCAAGCCATACTGGACAGGGATGGACACCTTTTGGGGCAGGCATTCCGGTTCCAGAGTGACCTCCTGAACCACCTTGCCATCCACAATAAAGGAAACCGTCTTTTCTCTTTGCTCATTGGTAGTATGGCCAATAGTGCATTCGATGGTCTGGTACTTGCTATTCAAATTGAAAAACGCATATCCACTCCCGTAGAGCGTCATTCCATTGCTGTATTTTTCCCCAGCCATTTCGAAACTCTGGCCCTTGGATGCCAGATAAGTGTTCACAAGATTTTCATCATACGGCGGGCAGACTTCCATAAAGGAAGTTCCTTCGGGCACCATCTCGTCCCAGAGATAGACGCTCTTGCTATTGCCGTCCCAGGTCACCTGCATATCGGCCAGGTTGGCTGCGCCACGCACCGGCAGATAAGTGGTGCCATTGTAGATGAAGGGCTCAATGGTGGTGCCGTTTGCGTCTTTCAGCTCACAGAGCACATTGTCCTTATAGACCTTGATGTTGCTGTACACCGCTTCGATGGTTTTGGTCCCCACCGTGGCATAGGCCACCCCGCCGAACACCACAGCGGCACTGAGGAAACCGGCCACATAACCCGCAGCTGCCTTTTTCATGTTACATTCCTCCCAATCTGTTTCTTTTTCCCTGCCGCACCGTTCCCCTGCTGGAATAGGCAGACAAAAGATGCGCCAGAAGTTACCATCATTGTATCACACCGCTTCCCCTTTGTCCATAGCGGAGTGCCTCCGGCCCGGTGTCCGGGCTGTAGGTGTTACAATGATGTGTGACAAATAGAAAAAAGAAGAGCGAATAGGA
>QUDE01000015.1:14364-77301 GCA_003477405.1 Ruminococcaceae bacterium AM07-15 | reverse complement strand
CAGGTCTTACTCTCTTTTCCTCATCTGTAACACATCATTGACAAACCTACAAAATTTGCAGTCCCGTGTCGGCAGCGTGACGCTGCACCCATACTGCGCTCCCGCGCTGAGCAACAGAACCAAAGCTGGTTGTGTTTACTCCGGCAAAGAGAGGAATGCCTGCGGAGGCACTCCGCCTGGGCTGGGAGCATCAAAAAAGCGGCAAAAGCCGCTTTTTTGATGCTTTTTGATTCTTTTTATTTTTCCATCTCCAGGATGCACTTGGCACCCATCATGACCCCCAGCCGTCCGGCTTCGTAGGTCAGGCCGCCCTGCATAAAGGCGGTATAGGGCTCACGCATGGGCGCATCGCAGGAAAGCTCGATGGACGAGCCCTGGATAAAGGCCCCCGCCGCCATGACCACCGGGCAATCATAGCCCGGCATATCCCAGGGCTCCGGCGTGGCGAAGGAATCCACCGGCGCTCCCGCCTGGATGCCCCGGCAGAAGGCCAGCAGCGGTTCCGGCTTGCCAAAGTCCACCGTCTGGATGATGTCGTGACGCTCCTCCCCGCTTCCGGGAGACACCGAAAAGCCCATCTCCTCCAGCAGGGCCGCGGCAAATACCGCCGTTTTCACCGCCTGGCACACGGTGTGGGGCGCCATGAACAGCCCCTGATACAGCGCGCGGTTGACCCCCAGGGTGGCGCCGCACTCGCCGCCGATGCCCGGCACCGTCAGGCGGAAGGCCGCCCGCTCCACCAGATCGGCCCGACCGGCGATATAGCCGCCGGTGGGGGCCAGGCCGCCGCCGGGATTCTTAATCAGGGACCCGGCCGTGAGATCCGCTCCGTGCTGGGTGGGCTCGGTTTCCTCCACAAACTCGCCATAGCAGTTGTCCACCACAATGGCGGCATCCGGGTTGACCTTCCGCACCACCTTGCAGATCTCCCCGATCTCCTCACAGGACAGGGTCTGCCGCTGGGCATAGCCCCGGCTGCGCTGAATGAATACTCCCTTGACCTGGGGGTCGGCGGCGGCCTTCTCAATGGCGGGCAGATCGGGCCGCCCCTCTTTCAGAGGTACTTCCCGGTAACCGATGCCGTAATCGGCAAAGGTGCCTCCCACCTTGCCCCGCAGGCCTACCACCGTCTGCAAGGTGTCATAGACGCTGCCGGTGGCCGACAAAAACACATCCCCGGCGCTGACGCAGGAGAACATGGCGGCGGCAATGGTGTGGGTGCCGTTGACAAAGCCGGTGCGCACCAGGGCCTTCTCTGCCCCGAACACCTGGGCATAGATCTCGTCCAGCTTGTCCCGGCCCATGTCGTCATAGCCATAGCCGGTGGTGCCGCCAAAGCAGGCGTCGCTCACCCGATGCTCCGAAAAGGCCGACAGAATTTTTGCGGTGTTATGGGAGGCCCGCTCCTCCAGAAGTGCAAACTGGCCCCGGGCTTTGGCCTCTGCCTTGCGGCAGAGGTCCCAAAGGGCCGGTGAAAAATCAAATGTGCTCATAGCTCCCTCTCGCAGGCCCGGGCCAGAAGGGCGGCGGCCTGTTCTCCGTCTTTAATAGAAATGGTTTCGGCAGTGGAATGGATATACCGGCCGGGGATGCTGACACAGCCCGAGGGCACCCCATCCCGGCTCACCAGAATGGAGGCGGTATCGGTGCCGCCCCGCAGCAGCACTTCGTCCTGATAGGAAATGCCGTTTTCCTCAGCGGATTTCCGCAGATGCTCCACCGCTTCCGGAGTGCAGATCAAGGAAGCGTCCTTGACTTTGATGGCCGGGCCTTTCCCCAGCTTCACTTCCCCATCGGCGGCCCCCGGGCAATCCCCGGCGTGAGTCAGGTCGATGGCGATGCCCAGATCCGGCTCGATGGCGTGGGCCGAGGTCTTGGAGCCTTTCAGCCCCTGCTCTTCCTGGACGGTAAAGACGAAATACAGGTCATTTTCCGTCTTCTGTACCTGGCTCATGGCGCAGAGCATGGCGGCGCAGGAGGCCAGGTTGTCGCAATAGGGGGACATCAAAAGCCCGTCGCCAATCTCCTTGGCTTCGTAATCGAAGACGGCCACATCCCCTACCCGCACCATCTTGCGGGCTTCTTCCTCGGAAGTGGCCCCGATGTCCAAAAACAGGTCGGTCATGGCGGCTTTGTCTCCGGTTTTGGTTTTCAGCTCGGCATCGCTCCGCTCAAAGAGCACGCCGGAAACGCCATTCAAAAACCGCACTTTTTTGCCCGACAGACGGCTGGCCCGATGGCCGCCGATGTTGGTCACCTGCAAAAAGCCGTCCTTTTCAAAGCGGTTCACCATAAAACCGATCACATCCATGTGGGCGGCCACCATGATGCGCTTGCCCGAGCCTTTCTTCCGGCAGATCACATTGCCCAAAGCGTCGATCTTCACCTTGTCGCAATAGGGGGCGGCCAGGTCGGCAATGGCCTTTGCCCCATGGGCTTCAAAGCCCGAGGGGGAGGCATTTTCCAGAAGAGTGCGGAAAGTTTTCACAAAATTCATCTTGTTCTCCCCTCCTTTTACAGTGTGCGCTGGGCGCAAAGGGCCATGAGACGGGCGCTTTGCTCCACATCCTTCAGGCTGACCATTTCATTCTGGGAATGGATATACCGGCAGGGAATGGAAATGCAGCCGGACAGCACCCCGCCCCGGGTTTTCTGGATGGCGGCGCTATCGGTGCCACCGGCGGTGAGCACTTCGTCCTGATAGGGCACATCCCCCTCTTTGGCCGCCTCACGCAGGTGGGCGATCACCTGGGGATTGCACAGAAGGGATACATCCTTGATCTTGATGGTGGGACCGGCCCCCAGCTTGACCACCATTTTGGCCTTTTCCGAGGGGTTGTCTCCGGTGCGGGTCACATCCATGCACACGCCGAAATCCGGGTCGATGGCATAGGCCGCTGTGGCGGCGCCCCGCAGGCCCACTTCTTCCTGGACGGTAAAGACGAAATACAAATCGTTTTCGCTCTTTTCCACCTGGCTCATGGCCGAAAGCAGCGCAGCGCAGGCGATCAGGTCATCGCAATACGGGGACAGAAGCATCTGGCCCAGCTGCTGGGGCTCCCCTTCGTACATGGCCACATCCCCCACCTGCACCATTTTTCTGGCGCTTTCTTCGCTTTCTGCGCCGATGTCCAGGTATAGGTCGTTCAGAGTGATGTCCTCCAGCTTCTTTTCCTCCATGGCCTTTTCGTCACACCAGACGCTGCCGCCCATGCCGTTTTCCAGCTTCATCCGGGCGCCGATGAGACGGTAGGGCACAAAGCCACCCAGGGCCCCGAAACGGAGGAAGCCCTTTTTGTCGATGTGGGTGATGATCAGGCCGATCACATCCATGTGGGCCGCCATCATCAGGCGCTTCCCCGGCCCCTTTTTGTGGCAGATCACATTGCCCAGGGTGTCGATCTTCACTTCGTCACAATAGGGCCCTGCAAGCTCTGCAATGGCCTGGGCGCAGGGGGACTCAAAGCCCGAGGGCCGGGCCACGCTTTGCAGATGGGTAAATGTTTTCAAGATATCAATCATCGCACTCTGCCTCCTTTACCACCAGCCGGGCCATTTTCAGCACTTCCTCTGCATCGGGCCAATGGAGCACATTGCTGGCCGAATGGATATACCGCACGGGAGCGGCCAGGCCGAACACCTGAGCGCCCTCTCCGGCCTGATGCATGACACCGGCGTCGGTGGAGCCGTTCATGCTGGCCCGGTACTGCCAGCGGATGCCCGCTTCATCGGCCTTGCCGGTCAGGCGGCGGACAAATTCCCGGTTGTACACCGAGCCACGGTCGGCCAGGGACACAACGGCCCCGCCGCCCTGGAAGCAGGATCTTTCATGCTCCCGCACGCCGGGGATGTCGGCGGCGGTGGTGCCTTCGATGACCAGGCCCCAGCGGGGCTTGATGCGGCTGGCGGCGGCCTGAGCGCCACGGCTGCCGATCTCCTCGCCCACCACAAAGGCAAACCAGGTGTCCTTCTCCACGCCCTCTTTGATCAACTCCACCATCACGGCGCAGCCGATCCGGTCGTCAATGGCCTTGGAGCGGATCCGGTCCTCGCCGAACTCCACCCAGCGGCTCTGGAAGGTGGCATAATCCCCCACCCGGGCGTATTGTTCCGCTTCCTTCTGGGAGGATGCGCCGATGTCAATATAAAGGGTGTCAATACCCGGGGCCACCTTCCGCTCTTCGGGGGTGGTCAGGTGGATGGCCTTGAGGGAAATGACGCCGGGAACCTTCTGGGGACCCACTTCCATCCGCCGGCCCACCAGAACCCGGGGGTCGATGCCGCCGGAGGGGACGATCTTGAACATACCATCCGAGGTGATGCGGCTGATGAGGAAGCCCACTTCGTCCATATGGGCGCACACCATCATGGGCGCTTTCCGGGGCTTTGCGCCCTTTTTCAGCACCAGGAGATTTCCCAGGTGATCTTCGATGATCTCATCGGCGTAAGGCTCCACCAAATTGCGGATGCACTCCCGCACTTCATCTTCATAGCCGGGTACGCCGTTTTTGGCGCACAGCTGCTTGAGTATTTCTTTCATCTTGCTCCCCCCTTTTACAGATTGCCGTCAAAGCCCAGGGTGAACTCTGCCAGGAGATGCCCCACATGCTTCATGTCTTTCAGCTTCAGCACTTCCACCGGGGAGTGCATATACCGCAGGGGCAGGGAGACCACCGCTGTGCACACGCCGCCCTCGATGGGCTGGATGGACCAGGCGTTGGTGCCGGAATGAGCGGGCACCGCTTCCGGCTGATAGGGGATCTCCTTGGCCCGGGCCACTTCGCACAGCCGGCGGGCAAACTTGGGCATGCTGTTGGAGCCGAAACCGATGACAGGGCCGCCGCCCAGGTCAAAGACCCGGTCTTCGGGCTTATTGTCCCCGGTGCGGGCATGGCACACATCGATGGCAATGGCGTAATCGGGTGCGTCCAGATAGGCTCTGGCCCGGGCGCCGTGGCCGCCCACTTCTTCCTTGGTGCTGCCCAGGACGATGAGATCCACATCCAGCTCCTTGCCCTGCAGCTCTTCCAGAGCCAGCAGGATGCACACAAAGCAGGCACGGTCGTCCATGGATTTGCCGCACAGCAGGTCGTTTTTCAGCTGGAAGGCCTCTCCGGCAAAGGCGGCGTAATCCCCCACCCGGACGGTCTCCCTGGCCTTTTCCCCGCTCATGCCCAGGTCCAGCACCATCTCTTCAATGGGCAGGGCCTTCTTGTTGTCCCCGGCCTTTTGCAGGTGGGGCGGAATGCAGCTGACCACCGCCGGAATGGGGCCGTCCTTGGTGAGCACGGTCAGCTCGCTGCCCAGCAGCATCCGGGGGTCCACCCCCATGCCGATGAAGCGGCAGAAGCCCTCCTCCAGCACTTCGGTGATGACAAAGCCGATCTGATCCAGATGGGCGTCCAGCAGCAGCTTTCTGGCCCCTTCCTTGCCGCAGGAGCGGTAGCCGATCACATTGCCCAGCTTATCCACTTCCACCCGGTCCATATAGGGGCGCAGCAGTTCCGCCGCCTGGGCGGAAACGCCGAATTCATCCCCCGACACGCCGTAGCGGTCGGTGAGACTTTTGATGGTGTTTACCAGTTCCAATCCATTGCACCTCTTTCGTCTTTATTCGCAAAGCCGGAGAACCATTTCCTTATAGGCCCGGCCTTTTGTCATGAAGTTGGGGTATGCGTCAAAGGATGCGCACACCGGAGAAAGGGTCACGATATCCCCGGGTTGCGCCTGCTCCCAGGCAAACTGCACCGCTTCTTCCAGAGTGGCTTTTTCGGCGATCTGTATGCCGCAATCCTTATAAGAAGGGGCGTTTTCTACCGCCTGCCGCAGCTTCGGGGCGGTGGCCCCATTCAGAATCAGCAGCTTCACATGGTGGCAGGCTTCTTCGCCATAGGCATCGAAGGGGATCTTCTTGTCATAGCCCCCGGCGATGACAATGAGCTTCTGGTCAAAGGAATGCAGCCCGGCGATGGCCCGGGCGGGGCTGGTGGCGATGGCGTCGTTATAATACTTGACCCCACGCACTTCCCGCACAAACTCGATCCGGTGCTCCACCCCGGCAAACTCCCGGGCCACCTGCAAAGCGGTCTCGGGGCGGACGACATCGGCCACAGCGCAGATGGCCGCCATGTAGTTTTCCACATTGTGGATGCCCGGGATGCGGATATCCTCTTTTTTGATCCAGGGCGTGCCATTATAATAAATGGTATCGTTTTCGAACCAGGCCCCGCTTTCCACCTTTTCCTGCCGGGAGAAGGTGCGCACCTTGCCGGGGGCTTTTTTGGCCATGGCGGCGCTCAGGTCGTTGTCCAGATTGCATACCAGCAGATCGCCCTTTCCCTGGCCGAGGAAGATATGTTCCTTGGCGGAAACATATTCTTCCATTCCCTTGTGCACATCCAGATGGTTGGGGGTCACATTGGTGACCACCGCCACATGGGGGGCTTTGCCCATGGTCATCAGTTGGAAGGAGGAAAGCTCCACCACGGCAAAGTCTTCCGCCTTCATTTCCCCGGCCATGGACAGCAGGGGCTGACCGATGTTGCCCCCCAGCCATACCCGCTTCCCTTCGGCCTTGAGCATTTCGGCGATGAGGGTGGTGGTGGTGGTTTTGCCGTCGGAGCCGGTGACGGCCAGGATGGGACAGGGGCAGACTTCAAAGAACACTTCCATTTCGGAAGTAAGGCGGCTGCCCTGGGCCTTGGCCTGCTCCAGGGAGGGCAGGTCGGGCCGGATGCCCGGAGAGCGGAAGATCACTTCCTGGGTCAGGTTCGAAAGGTACCCCTCCCCCAGCTGGAGCCGGACGCCCATTTCTTCCAGCTGGCAGGCGGTGTCCCCCAGCTGCTCTCTGGTTTTTTTATCGCAGGCGGTGACACACGCCCCGGCCTTGCACAAAAGCCCGATGAGGGGGCGGTTGGAAACGCCGATGCCCAGCACCGCCACTTCCTTCCCCTTCATCGAGCGGAGAAATTCTTCCATTTTGCTCACTTGATCATCCCTTTCGGCAGGCACGCCTGCCTGTGATTTTCTGAGAAAAACATACACCCTCTATTGTAACCGATCTGCCGCCAATGTCAACGCCCAGTGCCTGGGCCGTCGTTCCTGTCTCCGGCATCATGCGTTGTTTGCTTTTTTGCTCCGGTGCTGGCGAGCCAACACCGGTAGGGGCCTGGGTGCAGTCCTGGCCAGCGTGACGCTGGACCCAATCTGCGCTGCCGCGCCCGGCAAGCGGCGAGCCGCCGCAGGCAAGCGGTGCTGCCGCACCGGGCAATAAAGCGAAAGCCGGTTGCGTCCGCTGGCTTTTCTGTGGCGCCCTGCCAGGATTGCACTCAGGCCCCT
The DNA here is from genome assembly GCA_003477405.1 of Ruminococcaceae bacterium AM07-15. Lineage (GTDB taxonomy): Bacteria > Bacillota > Clostridia > Oscillospirales > Butyricicoccaceae > Pseudobutyricicoccus. The sequence continues at coordinate 69,963 of QUDE01000015.1, read as the reverse complement.
TCCGGGTGATGGTTTATCACACCCGGAGCACGGAGGCATAGCAACACATCCCCACCGGAGACAGGAACGGGTCCAGCGGCACGCTGGTTGACAGAGGCAGGATGGATTGTGTATAATAGGAATCCGAGTAAGCCGAGCAGCCGCGTGCACAGTGCCGAAAGGCCGTGTATGAGGAAAGTCCGGGCTTTATAGGGCAGGATAACGGATAACATCCGCCGAAGGCGACTTCAGGACAAGTGCAACAGAGATATACCGCCATGCCTTGCATGGTAAGGGTGGAAAGGCGGGGTAAGAGCCCACCGGTCCCCCAGGTAACTGGGGGATCCTGTAAACTCTATCCAAAGCAACACCGGAAGGAAAACAGCGCCCCAGGGCGCAGGGCTGGCCCGGTCCGTTTTCGGGAGGTGGCTCGAGGCGTCTGGCAACAGGCGTCCCAGATAGATGGCTGCATAGACAGAACCCGGCTTATAGGCTTGCTCGAAAAAAGAAGGCATCCACAGTGGATGCCTTCTTTTTTATTCTTCCATGAAAAAGGGATTCCATCATTCCCCTTGAGCGTCCTGACCGGCTGGCGCCGGATAGCCCAGATACCACACGCCCCACAGCATATGCAGATTGAGGAAGAGCAGCACACAGATCAGCAGCGCCGAAAAGACAGCAACAGAAGCCCCCTCCAGAACAAAAGACAACTGCTGATCCGGAGAAAACAGAGCGGCCGCGCCGCCCAGCAGCAGAAAAATCCCGCTCACCGCCACATACCGCAGGATGGGCCCCTGGGCTTTGTCCCGCCACTCAGGAGCGGTCTGTTTCATGGCCTGGCTGCTCTCCCGCCACAGCACAAAGAGGAAGCACAGGGCCAAAACGCCGCCGGCCCACTGGCTCCATTTTGTGAAAAGGGCCTCCTTCCCGTCTGTCAGAAACCCATACAGGGCCAAAGCATGGGCCAGGGCCAGAAGCAGGGTCAGGGGAATGAGCTTTTTCAGCCTGGGCGCTAGCCTGGACAAGGGCAGAAGAGTGAAAAACAGCACCAGAGCCCCCAAAGGAGCAGTATACCAGGGAAGATTCCCGAAGCTGATGGGCGGCAGCAGGAGAAAAACTCCCAAGGCCAGCCAGGAATACAGAGTACGCCGTTTCCCGCGTTGTTCCATCATGGTATTCTCCCTCCTTCTCTTTATTTTCCTAAACTCTACCACACCCTCCCCACCCCGTCAAGGCCCAGTGCCTGGGCTGTCATTCTTTTCTTTGCCCAGTTGCCACGAACCAGCTCTGGTTCTGTTGCCCAGCGCGGCAGCGCAGTATGACAGCCCAGGCACTGGGCCCGTCCGGACACGGGACCTTGTGTTTGGGGCCTTTGCCATGTATAATAAAATAATAAGGAAAAAACGCACCCTTTGACGAAAGGATGTTGCAATGTGAAAAAATTCAATGAATCCCTGGGGGGCAATCCCCTGCGCAAGCATGTATACAAAGAGATCGAAAAGGCCATTCTGGACGGTGTCTTTGAGCCGGGCTATTCCCTCACCGAGGGCAAGCTGTCCGCTGAGCTGGGCGTGAGCCGCACCCCGGTGCGGGAAGCGCTGATGCAGCTGGAGCTGGAGGGTCTGGTGAAGAACATCCCCAACAAGGGGGCCGTGGTGGTGGGCGTCACCAGCCAGGATATCGATGATATCTACACCATCCGCACCCGCATCGAGGGCCTGGCCGCCCGCCGCTGCGCCCAGAATATCGGCGATGATGAGCTGGAAGAGCTGCGCCAGGTGGTGGAGCTTCAGGAATATTTTGTCACAAAGCAGGATTTTCTTCAGGTGTGGCACCTGGACAGCCGCTTCCATGAGATGATCTACGATGCCTGCCGTTCCCGGCCCCTCAAACAGATCCTCTCCCTGTTCCATAACTACATCCAGAAAGCGAGAGAGTATTCGGTGAAGTCCGGCCGGGCCCAGGCCTCCGCCCAGGAGCACCGGGCCATTCTGGACGCCATCGAAAATCACGACCTGGACGGCGCCGAGAAGGCCATGGCTCTTCATGTGAACAATGCCCGGGACGCCTTCTTCGAATACATGTAGGCGGAGTGCCTCCGCTGGCAACCTGCGCTGCCGCGCTGGGCAACAGAACCTGGCCAAGTGAATTTCCTTGACTTCACAATCCCCCCTGCATGGCTGTGCCATGCTGTCCCCCCTTTGCACAAGGGGGGCTTTTCTTTGCCCTTCTGTATACAACCGGCTTTTTCTATGGCACTTGGCCAGGATTGCATCCTGGCTCCTTCCGGGGTTGGCCCGCCAGCCCCGGAGCAGAGAAGCTAACAACACATGATGCCGGAGACAGGAACGGGTCCAGCGGCACGCTGGGCGCATAGAATGGCGTGAAAGACTTTTTCAGGAGGGAAATACGCCATGAATCACAAACCGTACCGCTTCTTTTTGGGAGCGAACTCCAGCCAGGGCTTTGTCTCCTTTTTCGGAAACGCCCTGGAAGACGATGCCATCCGCCAGAACTTCATCTTCAAAGGCGGCCCCGGCTGCGGCAAATCCACCGCCATGAAGCAGGCCGCCCAGGAGGGCCTCCGCCGCCAGCAGCCCATGGAGATCATCCACTGTTCCTCCGATCCCTCTTCCCTGGACGGCGTGCTCTTCCTGGAGCAGGGCAAGGCCCTCTACGACGGCACCGCCCCACATACCATCGACCTGCCCTTCCCCGGCGCCCAGGGCGGTTACATCCTGCCGCCTCCCTTCCTTTCGGAAGAAGAGCTGGCGCAAAAGGCCGATGCCCTCCAAAGCGTGCAGGAGCGGCTATCGGCCTGCTACCGCCAGGTCTTTTCCCTCACCGCCGCCGCAGGCCAGGTGGAAAAACGGCTGCATCTGCTGCTTTCGGGCATCACCGATGTGGCCCGGCTGCGCCGCCGGGCCGTGGGCATTATCGCCCGGGAAATCCCCCGGAACAAACAGCCAGGCCGGGAGAAAAAGCGGTTCCTGTCCGGCATCACCCCAGAGGGGCTGCTCCGCTTTGACGAAACCATCGGGAAACAACGGCGGGTCTATTGCCTGGAGGACCCCCACGGCTTTGCCCCGGTGCTGCTGGAAGAGATCCGCCGGGCGGCTCTGGAGCGGGGCCAGGTCTTTTACGGCTGCTACTGCCCTCTCTGCCCCGAAAAGCTGGAGCACCTGATCTTCCCGGAGCTATCCCTGGCCTTTGTGTCCTCCACTCCCCTGCATCCCTACGAAGGCCCCTGTTTCCGGCGGCTGGATCTGGGGCGGCTCACCGACCGGGAATCCCTGCGGCCCATCCGCACCCAGGTGCGCCTGCTGCGGAAAATCCAGCTGTCCCTGCTGGAGGACGCCGTGGCCACATTGCGGCAGGCCAAGGGCTGCCACGACCAGCTGGAGGCACTCTACCGCCCCCATCTGGATATCCCCGCCTTGCAGCAAAAAGCAGAGGAAGTCGTGGGGAAAATCTTTCCTCTTTAAAAAATAGAAAAAGCTCCCCTGTGGGGGAGCTTTTTGCGGATTGATGAGGGGGAGGGCGAAAGGGTCTCTTACACAACAGAGTTTTTTGTCCTGTGTTCGGGAAGCTAAGCCAGAACGCTTTCCAGGTTTTCCAGAGGGATCTTCACCAGCTGGCCGCCGGCGCTCTGGGCACTGATGGCGCTTTCCTCCATGCACAGATACAGAGTATCCTGGCTGATGGCAAAGGAACCATCCTGCTTTTCAAAGGTGAAGGGGGTGAGCTGGCTGTATTCCAGGCCATTCTCCCCGCACCACTTTTCGATCTGCTCGATGACGGCCTGCTGGGCCTTTTCCTTGTCCTCGATGAACAGATCCTGGAGCTTTTCCGGCCAACCGGTCTGGCAATCAAAGGTCTCGGCGGTATAGACCACCTTGTCCTTTACATTGGTGTCCACATACCGGTATGTGCGCACCACGCTGATCCGGCCGCCGCTTTGCTGCACCAGCTCATAGGAAAAATCCACATGGTAATCGGCCACCGGCTGTACCGCCGTCTGCCACGCATCCCCATAGGAGGCCTGGATCTGGCTGAAATAGCTTTCGCAGTCCTGCTGGAGCGCGGTGAGCTCGGTTTCGTAATATTCGTTGATTTTCCGCAGAATCAGCCCCTGGCTTCCCTCCTCCTTGAACTGAGGCAGGGCGGCCCGATAGGTGGCGGCCACTCCGCCGGAAGGCAGGTCCAGCTGCTTTTCATACAAAAGCTCGTCGGCTTCGTAAACGGTCTCTTCGTCTGTGGGCTGCGTGTCCTGGGGTGCGGCCTTCACCGTTTCTTCCTTCTCTTCCTCGGGCTGGCGGAAACGGCTGACGCTGCATCCTCCCGACATCAAAAAGACGGGCAACAGCAGCAGCGCGGTCAGGGCCTGGATGTTTCGTTTCATATCTCTATCCTCCGGGTCTCGGCGGCCGCAGGGGCGCCTTTTTCTTTTTCTTTTCCGGGTTTTCACCGGTATCTTCAAACGATATACAGAGTTATTATATCGTTTCCCCCCATTTTCGTCAACCAGCCGGCGTGACGGTCCGGTGTCCGGACGGCCAAAACTCTCCCAGGCTGGTTGCGTTGCTGTGCCCTAGTGCTCCAGGGCTGGCGAGCCAGCCCTGGAAGGGGCCGGAATGCAATCCTGGCAGGGTGCATGACAAAAGGCCTTCCCAAAGGAAGGCCTTTTGTGTTCGGTTTGGTTCTATTGCCTAGCGCGGGAGCGCAGTATGGCTGTCCGGACTACCGGACCGGGAGCGCAGTATGGGAGTAGCGGCACGCTACTGAGCTTTGACCTTTTCCAGGAAATAAGTAAAGAGGGGCGCCATATCGGGGGTGCGTTCGTCCCGCATGATGTTGGTCAGGCGCTCCGGATGCCACTGAACGCCGAAAATGGGCAGGCTCTCGTGCTCATAGGCCTCGATGACGCCGTCGGCCTCCGAACGGGCCGCCAGCTTGAGACCGGGAGCCAGGTTGCGCACCGCCTGATGATGGGTGCTGTTGACCATGAACTCGCTGCCCAGCAGCTTCTCAATAAAGGAACCGGGCTCGGCCTTTACCTTGTGGCGCAGCTCGTAGCTACTGTGGAACAGGCCCTTCTGATGGGCCAGATCCTGGTACATATCGCCGCCCAGGTACACATTGATCAGCTGCTCGCCACGGCAGATGCCCATCACGGCCTTGCCCTTTTCCAGGAAAGCCTTGAGCAGTGCATATTCGTACTTTGTCCGGGGGGTGTCCATATGGACGGTATCATTATAAATGGTCTCGCCGAACAGCTCCGGCTCGATGTCCGGGCCGCCGGACAGCAGCAGGCCATCGCACAGATTGGCCAGCTCTTCGGGGCACTGTTCCCCGCCGATCACCGGCACGGCTCCGGCCTGCGCAATGGCCCGTGTATAGGCCGCAGGACTGCGCAGCTCACGGGCTCCGCTTTGCAGTACGCCCGAATCCGAAGAAACCAAGATCACCAGTTTACCATCGATCATTTTTATCACCTGCTTTATTTTACTGGGGTGGTCTTCCCACCTGTTCCCCCCTACTATACCAGATTCTCCCCGCCCTGTCCACCAGCGTGACGCTGGACCCAGTGGCGAGCCGCCACGGCCATACTGTCTTTGCCCTAATTGATACAACCGGCCTGAGTTCTGTGGCCGGGCGCGGCAGCGCAGTATGGGAGCGGCGGCTCGCCGTGTAAATTTCCTTTTACACAACCAGTTTTTCATTGACGAAATCTTTTCCCATTGGTATCATAATCCTGTATGAATTTACAAAAGGTTTACACCCCCATGACAGAAAAGACAAAAAAGAAGAATCTCTCGCAAAGAGGGGAAGTGGAGGAAATCACATGGACATTTTTTCACTGCTGAAGCTATTGGGCGGCCTGGGGCTTTTCATCTACGGCATGCTCACCATGGGCAACGCCCTGGAGAAAATGGCCGGCGAAAAACTGGAAAAAACCCTGGAAACCGTCACCGGCAACATCTTTAAGGCCATCGGCATCGGCGCCTTGGTCACCGGTATCATCCAGAGCTCTTCGGCTACCACCGTTATGGTGGTGGGCTTCGTCAACGCCGGCATCATGAACCTGCGTCAGGCCGTGGGCGTGATCATGGGCGCCAACATCGGTACCACCGTCACCGCTCAGCTGCTGCGTCTGGATTCCTCCGGCACCCTGGAGAACAGCGTCATCATGCAGCTGCTCAAGCCCTCCATGCTGGCCTATGTGGCCGTGGGCATCGGCGCCGCCATCTTCATGTTCGCCAAAAAGCGGAAGTTCCATGACTTCGGCGAGATTTTGCTGGGCTTCGGCGTGCTGTTCATCGGTATGTCCATCATGGAAGGCTCGGTCACTTCCCTGAAAGACCTGCCCTGGTTCCAGAATATGTTCACCCTGTTCACCAACCCGGTGCTGGGTATTCTGGTGGGTATGGTGGTCACCGCCATCATCCAGAGTTCCTCCGCTTCGGTGGGTATCCTCCAGGCCGTGGCCTCCACCGGCGCCATCTCCTATGCCGCCGCCATCCCCATCATCATGGGCCAGAACATCGGTACCTGCGTCACCGCCCTGCTGTCGGCCCTGGGCGCCAACAAAAACGCCAAGCGGGCCGCTATGATCCATTTCTATTTCAACCTGATCGGTTCCATCTTCTTCATCGTGGTGGTCTATACCTTCAACGCCATCATCGGCTTTGACTTCTGGAACGATCCCATCGGCAAGGCGGGCATCGCCAACTTCCATACATTATTTAATATAGTGGTCACCATTCTGTTCATCCCCTTCCGGGGTGTGCTCATCACCCTGGCGGAAAAGACCGTCAAGATCAAGCAGGCGGAAAACGAAATTTCTCACGACCTGAGCCGTCTGGACGAGCGTTTCTACTCCTCCCCGGCCGTTGCTCTGGAACAGTGTAACAAGATCATCATCTCCATGGGCCAGAGCGCTCAGTCCAACCTGAAGATGGTCAACGCCGCCATTGTGGAGCAGACCCCTCCCCGGCTGGAGACCTTCAAGGACACCGAGAGCTTCCTGGACCGGGCCGAAGCACGGCTCAACTCCTATATGCTGGGCATCAAGGAGGACGAGCTTTCCGAAAACAGCCGGAAGGCCTATTCCGAAATGCTCCATTCCATCGGCGACTTCGAGCGTGTGGGCGACTATGCGGAAAACCTGCTGGAGTTCTATGAGGATATGCAGGAGCGGGGCACCGTCTTCTCCCAGGAAGCCATCTCCGAGCTGCGGGTGATGAGCCAGGCGGTGGAAGAGATCGTCTCCCTCACCGTCCAGGCCTACGAGCAGAACGACGCCACCCTGGCCCGCCAGGTGGAGCCGCTGGAGGATGTCATCGACTCCATCAAGGAGGCCCTCAAGAGCCGTCATATCTCCCGTCTGCAAAGCGGTATCTGCACCGTGAACACCGGTATCCCCTTCCTGGATATCATCCACGACTACGAAAAGATCTCCGACCACTGCTCCAATGTGGCGGTGTATGTGATGATGCTGGCCGATACCGCAAACCAGTTCGATGTGCATGAGTACCGGAAGATTCTGAAAGACCTGCGCACCGATGAGTTCCAGGCCTTCACTTCCCTCTATGAGAACAAGTATCTGAACAAAGTCATATAGGCAGCGTGACGCTGGTCCGGTGGCCGGACGGCCATACTGCGCTGCCGCGCTAGGCAATAGAACCAAGACAAAAGCTCCCCTGCGGGGGAGCTTTTTTGTTTGCCCAGAAAAGCACAACCGGCTTTTCTGCGGCGCTGGCCTGGGACTGTAAGGTGGCCCCTACCGGGTGATGGTTTATCACACCCGGAGCAAAAATGCAAGCAACGCATAAAGCCTTCAGCGAGTTTTGGGTCCAGCGTCACGCTGGACTTTACGGAGATTTTACAGGATGCACTGGAAAATTTCCCTTTTTTCCGCTATGATAGAGATAATACCATGGAGAGATGGGGAAAAACGCAGAAATGGGAAAAACCATCGTCCCTGTCGTTTTTCCATCCGCAAAAAGCCGGGATCTGCCCGTGGCTTTTTGCACCGATCACGGGGCCAGTGTGCGCCGCAGGCGTGCACCCAGGCCCGTGGGAAAACTGGAAAAAGCGGCCCTGCTGCTTTTTCCAAACTTAAAACAGGGGGTTTTGTTATGCTGTACTCGATCATAGATGTAGGCTCCAACTCCATCCGCATGACCATCTTCCGTCACGAAAATGACACACTGGATATGCTGATGAACAAAAAGAGCATGGCCGGTCTGGCCGGATATGTGGAAAAAGGCGCTTTGAATGAGGCGGGCATCAAAAAATGCTGCGAGGAAATCCGCAGCTTTGTGAAGCTGGCCCAGAACCTGGAAGTAGACCAGATTTCCATCATCGCCACCGCTTCTTTGCGGAACGTGAGCAACCTGGAAGAAGTGCAGGCCGCCCTGGAAAACGCCGTGGGCAGACGGGCCGAAGTGCTCACCGGCCAGGAAGAAGCCCGGCTGGATTTCGTGGGCGCCTCCCATTACCTCAATGTGCAAAGCGGCGTGCTCATCGACATCGGCGGCGGCAGCACCGAGCTGGTCCAGTTCAAAGACGGCAAGATCCAGCACCTGCAAAGCCTGCCCATCGGCTCCCTCAACCTGTATACCCAGTACTCTTCCTCCCTCTTCCCCACGGAAAAGGACCGGAAGCAGATGCGCCAGCGGGTGAAAAAGGAGTTTTCCTCCATCGACTGGCTGCCCCTTTCGGGGCCTGTCACCCTCTGCGGCATCGGCGGCACGGCCCGGGGCTTTTTCAAGCTGTGCCGTGAGCTTTACAATGTGCCCAAGTGCCAGACTGAAGTGGACGCCGGGTATGTGCGGGAGATCAACAAAAAGCTGAAAACCCAGGACTTCCGGCAGCTGCAAAGCATTTACCGGGTGGTGCCCGACCGTGTGTTCACCATCCTGCCCGGCATGACCATCCTCAACCAGGCCGTGAAGAAATTCGGCCCGGAACACTTCGTCGTCAGCAAACCGGGCATCCGGGAAGGCTATCTCTTTGACCGGATCCTCCGCAGCTAATGAGCCGAAAAGGAGTGAACATCCATGACCCTCAAATCAAATTGCAGTTATATGCAGAACCGGGAGCTTTCCTGGCTCCGGTTCAATCACCGGGTGCTGGAAGAGGCCAGCTGCCCCACCATCCCTTTGCTGGAACGGCTGAATTTCGTCAATATCTTCACCACCAACTTAGATGAGTTCTTCATGGTGCGGGTGGGCAGCCTCACCGATTATATGACCTATGCCCCCGACTATGTGGACAACAAAACCGGCATGACCGCAGAGGATCAGCTGGACGCCATCTTCCAGGCCTGCGCTCCCCTCTATGAGGAGCGGGACCGGGCCTATGCCGATGTGATGCACCAGCTGAAGAAAAACGGCCTTGCCGCCCTTCAGATGGAAGAGCTGAACCGGGATGAACAGAAGGAAGTGGAGCGGTATTTCAAATCCTCCATCCTGCCGGTGCTCTCCCCCCAGATCATCGACCCCCGCCACCCCTTCCCCCACCTGAACAACAAGCAGCTGACGGTGGCGGCCACCCTGGAGCAGAAGGACCACCGGCTGCTGGGACTGATCCCCCTGCCGCCCATGATCCAGCGGCTCTTCTTCCTCTCCGGTGAGGAGCGCCGGTTCCTGCTGGCCGAGGACATCATCCGCTTTTATGCGGAAAAGGTGTTCCAGATCTACAAGGTGAGCCATGCGGCGGTGATCTGCGTCACCCGCAATGCCGACCTGGACACCGACGCCGGGTTCGATGAGGACCTGGACTACCGGCAGTACATGAGCAATATGCTGAAAAAACGCCGCCGTCTTACCCCGGTGCGCCTGGAGGTGCAGGGTGCTCTGGCGGAGGAATCCATGAAGTTCCTTTGCCAAAAGCTGAAGCTGACCCCGCCCCAGGTATTTTACAGCCAGACCCCCCTGGACCTCTCCTTCTGGAGCCAGCTGGAGAAAGTGCTCTCCCCGGCCCAGCGCCAGGAACTGGTGCGGCCTCCCTTTGTGCCCCAGAACAGCCCGGCCTTCTCCGGCCGGGGCTCCATCACAGAGCAGCTGCAAAACCAGGGGGATGTGCTGCTGTCTTTCCCCTTTGAAAGCATGCAGCCCTTCTTGCAGCTCATCCGGGAGAGCGCTTTTGACCCGGATGTGATCTCCATCAAGATCACCCTCTACCGCATTGCCCGGCAGTCCAAGCTGGCCGAGTACCTGATCTCCGCCGCGGAAAACGGCAAGGAAGTCACCGTGCTCATGGAGCTGCGGGCCCGCTTCGACGAGCAGAACAACATCGAATGGGCCAACCAGCTGGAAGAGGCCGGATGCCGGGTGATCTACGGCATGGACGGTTTCAAGGTCCATTCCAAAATCTGCCTGATTACCCGCCGGGAACAGGGCCAGGTGCGCTATATCACCCAGATCGGCACCGGCAACTACAACGAAAAGACGGCAAAGCTCTACACCGACTATTCCTATATGACAAGAGACCCGGTGATCGGCGCCGATGCCGCCGCCTTTTTCGCCAACATGGGCCTGGGCAATCTGGAAGGGATCTATGAAAAGCTGTGGGTGGCCCCGGTGAGCTTCAAGAGCAATATTCTGGCGGGCATCGACGAGCAGATCCGCCTGTGCCAGCAGGGACTGCCCGGCAGCCTGACCTTCAAATGCAACAGCGTCACCGACAAGGACATCATCCAGAAACTGCGGGAGGCCTCCCAGGCCGGGGTGCAGATCCGGATGCTGGTGCGGGGCATTTGCTGTCTGCTGCCCGGTGTGCCCGGGGAGACCGAGAACATCCATATCCGCAGTCTGGTGGGCCAGTTTCTGGAGCACTCCCGGGTCTATTGCTTCGGGGAGGGGGAAAACTGCCGCCTGTACATTTCTTCCGGGGATATCATGACCCGGAACACCGAGCGCCGGGTGGAGATCGCCTGCCCCATCCTGCCGGAGCATCTACGCCGTCAGATTCTGTCCATGCTGGACACCATGTTCCGGGATGATGAGAAGGCCCGGATTTTGCAGCCCGACGGCACCTATGCCCTGCCCCCTCAGGGAGAAACCCCTCTGTGCGCTCAGGAGCATTTTATCTCCCATCTGCCAAGGTTCGCTCCGCCCAGGAGCCAGAGTCTTCGCTGCGGCGAAGACGACCAAAAACCCCATAAAGGGATTTTTGGTCTTGGCAGCGTGTTATTTCGTCGTAAGACGAAATAGCGGCGAGCCGCCGCTCCCATACTGCGCTCCCGCGCTGGGCAGTAGAGCCAAGGCCGGTTGTGTTCATTTAGCAAAGACGGCTCCCTTGTGCAAAGGGAGCTGTCGGCGAACGCCGACTGAGGGATTGAGGGCACCCGGCCACCAAATCCCACACCTGGCAGCTAGTATCATCCAGGCAGTTGAGTGCCGTCAATCCCCCCTTGCATGGCTTTGCCATGCTGTCCCCCCTTTGCACAAGGGGGGCTTCTCTTAGCCCTGGCAAACACAACCGGCCTTTTCTGTCTTGCTGGGCCAGCTGTATGCTGAAAAGCAAAGAAAGTATGGGTCCAGCGGCTCGCTGGTCTTAGCCCCGGCAAACACAACCGGCCTTTTCTGTGGCACTGGGTAAAGACTGCACTTTGGCCCCTGCCGGGTGATGGTTTATCACACCCGGAGCACCCAGGCCTGCAACGCATGATGCCGGAGACAGGAACGGGTCCAGCGGCACGCTGGTGGATTTCGCTATTTTTTTGTTCTTTTTTCTGGCAAATATCGTCGTGATTTTCCTTTACAAATCAAACAAAACGGCTTATGATATATGGTAACATTCTGGTATTCTGCCCGGCGGGCCGAACAAGCCAGATCTTTATTTTGTAAGTCAGAGGTGAACACCTTGCAAATCGGTATCGACATCGGTTCCACCACCATCAAATGCGTGGTGCTGGACAAAACGGGCTCCATCCTTCTCAGCCGGTATGAGCGCCATTATTCCCAAATCACCGAAAAGACCACCGAAATGCTCCGCTCCATCCGGGAGAAATACCCGGCGGAACAAAGCATTTCCCTGGCCATCACCGGCTCGGCCGGCATGGGCATGGCCCAGGGCTGCGGCATCCCCTTCGTGCAGGAGGTCTATGCCACCCGTCTGGCCGCCAATACCTACCTGCCCGGCACCGATGTGATCATCGAACTGGGAGGTGAGGACGCCAAGATCCTCTTCCTCACCGGCGGCACCGAAGTGCGGATGAACGGCACCTGCGCCGGCGGCACCGGCGCCTTCATCGACCAGATGGCCACCCTGATGAAGCTGACCCCCGACGAAATGAACGAGCTGGCCGGGCAGGCCACCGAGACCTATACCATCGCCTCCCGCTGCGGCGTCTTTGCCAAAACCGATATCCAGCCCCTGCTCAACCAGGGGGCCAAAAAGGCCGATATCTCCAAGAGCATCTTTTTCGCCGTGGTCAACCAGACCATCGCCGGCCTGGCCCAGGGCCGCCCCATCCAGGGAAAAGTGGTCTACCTGGGCGGTCCCCTCACCTTCCTCAGCCAGCTGCGCTCGGCCTTTGACGAAACCCTGCACCTCACCGGCATCTGTCCGGAAAATTCCCTCTATTATGCCGCCCTGGGCTCGGCCCTCTCCGCCCGGGAAGAGCTGAACCTGGATGAGATCATTAGCCGTCTGGAGTCTTCCGGCGTCACCGGCCACTACGATTCCATCGCCCCCCTCTTCCAGAATCAGGAGGAATATGAGGCCTTCCGCCTGCGCCATGAAAAGGCCCAGGTGCCCACTTGCGACCCCAAAACCTACCAGGGGCCGGTGTATCTGGGGGTGGACTCCGGTTCCACCACCATCAAATGCGTGGTCATCACTCCCGAGGGAGCCATTCTCCGCTCCCTCTACCTGCCCAACAACGGCAATCCGGTGCAGGTGGTGCGGGAGTTTCTGCTGGAGTTTTATAAAGACTTCCCCAACCTGCCCATCGGGGCCAGCGCCGTCACCGGCTATGGCGAGGAGATCGTGCAGAACGCCCTGCTGATGGATCACGGCGTGGTGGAAACCATGGCCCACTTCACCGCCGCCAAACGCTTCCTGCCGGAAGTGGAGTTCATCATCGACATCGGCGGCCAGGACATCAAGTGCTTCAAGATCAGGGGTGGCGCCATTGACAACATCTTTTTGAACGAAGCCTGTTCCTCGGGCTGCGGCTCTTTTTTGCAGACCTTCGCGGGTGCCCTGGGCTATTCGGTGGCCGATTTTGCCAAGCTGGGCCTTCTGGCCGACGCTCCCGTGGACCTGGGCAGCCGGTGCACCGTGTTTATGAATTCCTCGGTGAAGCAGGCCCAGAAGGACGGGGCCTCGGTGGAGAATATCTCCGCCGGTCTGTCCATCAGCGTGGTGAAAAATGCCCTTTATAAAGTTATCCGTGCTTCCAGCCCCCAGGAGCTGGGCCAGCATATCGTGGTGCAGGGCGGCACCTTTCTCAACGACGCCGTGCTCCGGGCCTTCGAGCAGGAAATGGGCGTTCAGGTGGTGCGGCCCAGCGTGGCCGGGCTGATGGGCGCTTATGGCGCGGCACTCTATGCCATGGAGCGGCAAAAAGGCCCCTCCACCTTGTTGGGGCCGGAGGAACTGCGGAACCTGACCCACAAAGTCCAGGCGGTGGAATGCGGCCTGTGCCCCAACCACTGCAAACTCACCGTCAACCAGTTCGGCTCAGACCGCCGCTTCATCAGCGGCAACCGGTGTGAGCGGCCTGTGACCCATCGGGCCGCCGGAGACCTGCCGGACATTTACGAATACAAGCTCCAGCTGCTCCACTCCTATCACCCCATCCGGGGCAAACGAGGTCAGCTGGGTTTGCCCATGGGTCTGAACTTCTATGAACTGCTCCCCTTCTGGCACGCTTTCTTCACCAAGCTGGGCTTTGAGGTGGTCACCTCTCCCCGCTCCAATCGTGCCCTTTATCTCCGGGGCCAGGGGAGCATCCCTTCGGATACCGTGTGCTTCCCCGCCAAACTGATGCACGGCCATGTGCAGTCCCTCATCGATCAGGGAATCAAGCACATATTCTATCCCTGCATGACTTATAACTTAAATGAGCACAAAGGGGATAACCATTATAACTGCCCGGTGGTGGCCTATTACCCGGAAGTGATCGCCGGCAATATGCCCCTGCCTTCCGATGTGGTGCTCATCACCGATTACATCGGCCTGCACCGTCCCCGGGATTTCACCCATAAAATGACCACCATTTTGCAGAAGTATTTCCCCGACATCACCTTGAAAGAGGTGCAGGAGGCTCTCAAGGCCGGGCAGCAGGAATATGACAACTATTTCGCCCAGGTGCGTGCCCGAGGGGCCGAGATCATCCAGGAGGCCCGGAAGGAACATAAGCCCATTATGGTGCTGGCCGGGCGGCCCTATCATGTGGACCCGGAGATCAACCACGGCATCGACAAGCTGATTTGCTCCTGCGGCGCGGCGGTGATCAGCGAGGACTGCATCAGCCAGGAGGAAGCTCCCTTCCGCACCGGCGTGCTCAACCAGTGGACCTACCACGCCCGGCTCTATGCCGCCGCCCGGCACATCCGGGATCAGGAGGACATGAACCTGGTGCAGCTGGTGTCCTTCGGCTGCGGTCTGGACGCCGTCACCACCGATGAAGTCCGCTCCATTCTGGAGAGCGAAAACAAAATTTACACCCAGATCAAAATCGACGAGATCACAAACCTGGGCGCTGTGAAGATCCGGCTGCGCAGTTTGCTGGCCGCTCTGGAGGCGCCGGAAAGAGCAGGAGGAAAGTAACTACCATGGCCAAATTGCAGTACGACAAACAAGGGCGGCTGATGTTCACCCAGGAAATGCGCCGGGAATATACCATCCTGGTGCCCAACATGGCCCCTATTCATTTCCGCATTCTGGAAAGCGTGCTCCGCAGCCACGGCTACCGGGCAGTGCTTCTCAATAACTGCGGCCCCTCGGTCACAGAGAACGGGCTGAAATATGTGCACAACGACACCTGTTACCCGGCCCTTCTGGTCATCGGCCAGATGATCGACGCACTGAAAAGCGGAAACTATGACCCCGACCACACCGCTCTGCTTCTGTCCCAGACCGGCGGCGGCTGCCGGGCTTCCAACTACATCCATCTTCTGCGGAAAGCCCTGCACCGGGCGGGTTTTGACCAGGTGCCGGTGATCTCCCTGAACATCTCCGGCCTGGAAAAGAACAAGGGCTTCCAGCTCACCCTGCCCCTGCTGCGTCAGGCCATGGCCGCTTTGGTCTATGGCGACCTTCTGATGCTCCTTTCCAACCAGGTGAAGCCCTATGAGACCGAAAAGGGCCAGGCCATGGCCATGGTGGAGACCTGGAGCCAGCGGCTGGTGCAGCAATTTGAAAAAAAGAGCGGCTACGGCAAAAAGGAGATCGCCCAGAACATGGGTGAGATCGTCCGGGATTTTGCCCGTATTCCGGTGCAGTTGACCCCCAAAGTGAAGGTTGGGGTCGTGGGCGAAATCTATGTGAAGTATTCCAAGCTGGGCAACAACGATCTGGAAGGGCTGCTGCGCCGGGAGGATTGCGAAGTGATGATCCCCGGGGTGCTGAATTTCGTGATGTACTGCATTGAAAACAACATCACCGATGTGGAGCTCTATGGCGGCAGTCCCATCAAGGCCATGGTGGCGAAGAAGATCATGGACTACCTTTGCGGCATTGAAAAGGCCATGATCGACGCCGTATCCCAGGAGCCCCGGTTCCAGGCCCCCTCCCCCTTCTACCACACCAAGGAGCTGTCCCGCGGGCTGATCGGTTCGGGCTGCAAGATGGGCGAAGGCTGGCTGCTCACCGCCGAGATGGCCGAGCTGATCGACGCAGGGTTCCAGAACATCATCTGCACCCAGCCCTTCGGCTGCCTGCCCAACCACATCGTGGGCAAGGGTATGATCCGCAAGCTGAAGGAGATCTATCCCGATTCCAACATTGTGCCCATTGACTATGACCCCAGCGCCACCAGCGTCAACCAGGAAAACCGGATCAAGCTGATGCTGGCCATCGCCCGGGAAAATCTGGAGAAAAAGACCGCTCCCCTGGCCTATCCCCAGAAAAAGCAGGAGCCGGTGTCCCACGCGGCTTCGTCCTCATCGTCCTGCTGATCTAGGCAGCGTGACGCTGGTGGCGAGCCGCCACGGCCATACTTTCTTTGCATTGGTTCGTTGTGTTGGCCTGGGCAAAGAAAGGAACGACTGCCCAGGCACTGGGCCCGGTGGCCGGACGGCCAGGCGGTGCTTCCGCACCAGGCAACAGAATTTGCTTTGATGAAAAAAAGCTCTCCTTTGGAAGGAGAGCTTTTTCTTTTGCATTTTGCTAAGACTGCACCCAGGTGCTTTCCGGGTGATGGTTTATCACACCCGGAGCACCGAGGGCAAACAGCGCATATGGCCTGCGCGAGTTATGGGTGCAGCGTCACGCTGCTAGCGGACCACGCTGCCATTGTGGAGGACCATCTGGCCGTCCACGATGAGAGTAGGCTCGGTCATGATCAGATCATAGTGACAGGCGGCCTTCACATTGCCGCCCAGGGTAATGCTGGTGCCGATGCCGATATGCACCGAACCACGCACCCCTTCGTCCTCCAGCATAAAGCCCATAAACCGGCACTTGGGGTTGAGCCCTACCCCCAACTCGGCAATGTTATATACATTGGGGTCCTGCTTCTGCTCCAGATCCCGCTTGAGCATTTCGGCCTGGCGTCCCCCCTCGATGGCGGTGATCCGGCCATTCTGTACCCGGCAGGTCACCGGCTCTTCCAGAAGGCCGATGCCGATATAGGGAATGCTGGCATTGGCCACGATAATTCCCTGGGCCGTGCCCTCCAGGGGTGAGACATTGGCCTCCACCGTGGGCACCGGGGAAAATTCCCCCGGCTCCACCATGCAGTACATGGCGTTGCTCCGTCTCCCCTCTGCGGAGAAAGTGAGGTCGGTGCCGTGGGGGGTGGTGAGGCGCACTTCCTTGGCCCCGGCCAGAATCCCCGCCACCGCTTTGCAGGTGGGCGCCACTTCCCGGAAATCGGCTTCCAGGCCGCCATGGATCATCAGCTCCTGGGTGAACTGGGTGAGCACCACCCCACGGCTCCCCCGCTTGCAGGCTTCCTTCACGGCGTGGGTGTGGGTGATGGACTTGCCCACCACGGCGATAAAGGCATCGCTTTCCTTCATGGCGGCGGCAATGGCCGCCGGGGGCTCCTGGCCGTCCCGCTCACGGGGCAGCATCAGGGCGATCATGGGTTCGGCGTCTACGGCGTAGACCGCCTGGGCCACCGCCTGTGCAATGGGCAGCTTCTCCCCTTCGGTGACGATGAGCACCTGTTCCCCAGGCCGCACCCCCACACAGGTCTCTACCACCCGTTTGGCTCCTTTTACCATCAGAATCTCATTCATAATATCCTCCTGCGGCCCAGTGCCTGGGCCCTCATACTGTGCTGCCGGTCCCGTGGCGGGACATCCAAGCGGTGCTCCCGCACCCGATCACAGCACTCACCTAAATCATTCCCCCGGCTTCACAATCCCCCCCTGCATGGCTGCGCCATGCTGTCCCCCCTTTGCACAAGGGGGGCTGCAGAGTGCCTCCGCTGTCATATTGCGCTACTGCGCCCGGCAATAGAACCCAGGCTGGTTCGGTGCCAGGCAGCAAAGACGGCTCCCTTGTGCAAAGGGAGCTGTCGGCGAACGCCGACTGAGGGATTGAGGGCACCTGGCTGACCATGCCCACACCCGGCGGCTGGCATCATCTATGTAGCTGAGTGCCGTCAATCCCCTCTGCATGGCTTTGCCATGCTGTCCCCCCTTTGCACAAGGGGGGCTTTTCTTTGCCCAGGCAAACACAACCGGCCAAAGCAAAGAAAATATGGCCGTCCGGCCACCGGACCCAGGATTGCACGCTGGCCCTTACCGGTGTTGGCTCGCCAGCACCGGAGCATGGAGGCGCAGCAGCGCATCCCCACCGGAGACAGGAACGGGTGCAGCGGCACGCTGCCTTATATTCTATACGACAATGTCATCAGGCTTTCGCTGAAATGGACATTCTCCACCGGCACATGGATGCCGTCCAGATGAAGATCCACGCCGGTGAAATTCCAGATCCCCCGGATGCCCCAGCTGCACAGCTTGTCGGCCACATCCCGGGCATACTGACGGGGCAGAGTCAGAATGGCAATATCCGGCTGGTGCCGCTCCACATAGCTTTCCAGCTCCTGCATATCCAGCACCGGCACCCCAGCCACATGGCCGCCGAACAGCTCCGGCCGCACATCAAAGGCCGCGGTGAGCTGGAACCCGCTTTGGTCAAACTTGAAGTTGGTCATCAGCGCCCGGCCCAGATTACCTGCGCCGATGAGCACCGCTGTATGGTTGTTGTCCAGCTTGAGGATCTCCCGGATGGAAGCCCGGAGATTCTCCACATTATAGCCATAGCCCTGCTGGCCGAAGCCCCCAAAGCAGTTGAAATCCTGCCGCACCTGGGAGGCCGTCAGGCCCATCTTGGCCGCCAAAGCCCCGGATGAAATGCGGGCCACGCCGTTCTGGTGCAGCTCGCTGACATACCGATAGTACCGGGGCATCCGGCGGATCACCGCCATCGAAATCTTTTTTCCTTCCATTTTTGCCTATTTCTTCCTTCCATGGGACTGTTTCCGGGGATTTATCCGCCTGTTCCCGTTTTCTTACTACAATGAGTTATCAACATTGTCCACAGAGTTATCCACAACCGGAAATCCCTGCTTTTCCAATGGTTTCCGGCCTTTTTCGACCCTTTGTTCTGGTTTAACAAGGTGTTATGCTCTGTTTTGACAATGGGGATTTTGCTCTTTTTTCTTGTCTCTTTTTTGGTGCATTCTGTGATTTTTCACAACA
This sequence comes from Ruminococcaceae bacterium AM07-15, assembly GCA_003477405.1. GTDB lineage: Bacteria > Bacillota > Clostridia > Oscillospirales > Butyricicoccaceae > Pseudobutyricicoccus. The sequence continues at coordinate 51,088 of QUDE01000015.1, read as the reverse complement.
TCACAGCGCCGCGCTCACATCCTCCGAAAGAGGCATGGTGGCGTAGCAATTCTGCCGGAGGGTGCCGGTGTGCCCGGCCAGGTATTCGTAGTAGGCCTGGCAGGCGATCATGGAGCCGTTGTCCCCGCAAAGACGCAGGGGCGGCAGATATAGACGCAGTCCGGCCTTCTGGGCTTCCTCTTCCAAAAGACCGCGCAGCACTGAGTTGGCCGCCACGCCCCCGGCGATCACCAGGGTATCCCGCTTTCTTTCCCGGGCCGCTTCCAGCATCCGGGGCACGATGGCCTGGGCCACGGCATGGCATACCCCCGCCGCCAGATGGTGTTTTTCCACCTGCTGCCCCTTCTGGCCTAAGTTGTGCACCAGGTTGATGGCGGCGGTTTTCAGCCCGGAAAAAGAGAAATCCAGGGCGTTGCCCGCCACATGGGCCTGGGGCAGATTGTAAAAATGAGGGTCACCCTGCTGGGCCAGTTCATCCATGGCCTTGCCGCCGGGATAGGGCAGGCCCAGGGTGCGGGCGATTTTGTCGAAGGCCTCCCCTGCTGCATCGTCCCGGGTGGTACCCAGCACTTCCATGCGGGTGTAGTCCTGCACATCGGCCAGGACGGTGTGGCCCCCCGAGGCTACCAGCGCCAGAAAAGGCGGCTCCAGGTCCGGGAAGGCCACGAAATTGGCGGCGATATGGCCCCGGATATGGTGCACCGGCACAAAGGGCACGCCCCAGGCCTGGGCGCAGGCCTTGGCGAAGTTGGCCCCCACCAGAAGGGCCCCGATCAGCCCGGGGGCGCAGGTGGCGGCCACGGCGTCGATCTCCTCCGGCCCCACCCCGGCCTGCTCCATGGCCTGCTGGGCCACCAGGCTGATTTTCTCGATGTGCTTGCGGGAGGCGATCTCCGGCACCACGCCGCCGTAGAGGGCGTGCATATCGGCCTGGGAATAGACCACATCGGACAGAATGGTCCGGCCATCCTGGCTGATGGCCGCCGCCGTCTCGTCACAAGAGGTTTCTATGGCTAAAATCTTCATATTGTTCTCTCTCTTCATTATTCCATTCTTGGCTCAGTGCCGTGGCGGCGAGCCGCCGCTCCCGTTCCTCTCTTTGCCTAAGTGAATACAAGCGGCCTTTTCTGACGCACTGGGCCAGGACTGCATAGCAGCCCCTTCCGGGTGATGGTTTATCACACCCGGAGCACCCAGGCCCCGGGCGCATCCCCACCGGAGACAGGAACGGGTCCAGCGTCACGCTGGCTCCAGGCTCATCAAAAGCGCATCTTCCGGAGGGGATTGGTAATAGCCGGGGCGGATACCGGTTTTCTGAAAGCCGAACTTTTCATAAAGGGCCTGGGCGGCGCTGTTTGACACCCGCACTTCCAGGGTCACAAGGTTCATGCCCTCCCGGCGGCAGAAGTCCAGCATGGCCTCCATCAGAAAGGAAGCCACGCCCTCCCGGCGGCAGGCCGGAGACACCGCCACATTGGCCACCTGGCATTCATCCAGCACCATCCGGGTACCGATATACCCCAGCACCTGCCCCCCTTGGGTACACACAAAGTACCGGGCAAGAGGACTCAGTAGCTCGTCCCGCAAGGCGCTTTCGCTCCATGGGTCTGTGAAGCAGGCCCGCTCGATGGCGGCGATCTGAGGAATGTGCTCCTCTTTGAGCCCTTCCACCTGCCACAGCGTCTTATTTCTTTGCTTCATACCAGTTCTCTCCCTGGCTCACATCGGCGGTCAGGCGCACCGACAAGGGGAAGGCCCCTTCCATCTCCTCTTTGAGAAGGGCGCTGACCTGCGCCGCTTCCTCCTGGGGCGCTTCGATGATCAGCTCGTCGTGGACCTGGAGCAGCAGCCGGGCCTGAAGGCCTTCCTTTTTAAGCCTGCGGAAAACCGCCACCATGGCCGCCTTGATGATGTCGGCAGCGGTGCCCTGGATGGGAGTGTTCAGCGCCAGACGCTCTCCGAAGGAGCGGATGTTGTAGTTCTTGCTTTTCAGCTCGGGCAGGTACCGGCGGCGGCCCCACAAGGTGGTGACGAACCCTTCCTGCCGGGCCTTTTCCTTGATTTCTTCCATATACCGGCGCACGCCGCTGTATTTTTCCAGGTAACTGTCGATATAGCCCTGGGCCTCCTTCTGGGACACATGGATGTCCTCGGACAGAGAAAAAGCGGAAATGCCGTAGACAATGCCGAAATTCACCGCCTTGGCATGGCTGCGCATCTGGGGCGTGACAAACTCCACCGGCACGCCGAACACCTGGGAGGCGGTGACGGTGTGGATGTCCTCCCCTTCCAGGAAGGCCCGCTTCATAATGGGGTCATCGGCGATATGGGCCAGCACCCGCAGCTCGATCTGGGAATAGTCGGCGTCGATGAGCACCCATCCCGGCCGGGCCACAAAGCACCGGCGAATCTCGGCGCCCAGCTGCTGGCGCACCGGGATGTTCTGCAAATTGGGCTCGGTGCTGCTCAGCCGCCCGGTGGCGGTGATCATCTGCTGGAAGGTGGTGTGCACCCGTCCATCGGCCCCCACCAGACGGCTCAGGCCGTCCACATAGGTGCTTTTCAGCTTGGTCAGCTTCCGGTATTCAATAATGAGGGGCACAATGGCGTGGCTGTTTTTCAGCTTTTCCAGCACTTCAATGTCGGTGGAATAGCCCTTCTTGGTCTTTTTGATGGCCTTCAGCTGGAGGTTTTCAAACAGGATATGCCCCAGCTGCTGGGTGGAGTTGATGTTGAACTGCTCCCCGGCCAGGCGGTAGATCTCCTGTGTCAGCTCCTCGATCTGGCTGCTGAGAGAGGCCCCGAAACAGAGAAGCCTTCCGGTGTCCAGCAAAAAGCCCTCCCGCTCCATCTGGCACAAAACGGGAACCAACGGCAGCTCCACTTCACAAAGGAGTTTTTCCATTCCCTCTTCCCGGATGCGCTCTCCCAGGGTTTCATGGAGCCGCCCCACAGCCCTTGCGTGCTGGGCCAGGGCGGACAGGGCCATGCTCTCCGGGTTCAGGGGAGAAAAGGCGTCCTCCCCGGTGTAGTGGCTCTCCGGAAGCAGGTGCGCCCCCAGATAGGCCGTGGCAGTTTTCTCCAGGGTATAGCCACCGGCGGTGGGGTCCAGCAGGTAGCAGCTGAGGGCGGTATCCCCTTTCAGACCCTGGGGATGGATGCCCCCTTCCAGCAGGGCTTTCCAGGTGGCCTTGGCGTCACAGAGCACCTTGCCCCCTTCTCCCTGGGAAAAGTCCCGGAGGAAGCCCATGAAGGCTTCTTCCCCCAGATGCTCCCGGGTGAAGAGCAACACTTCCCCCTCTTTCTCCAGGGCCAGGGCGTGGAATCCCGGGTCCAGGCGGCAGGGGGTGTCCTTCCCGGAAAAGGTTTGCAGCAGATCGGAAAGCTCCTCCGGCTCTGCCAGGCGGTAGTCTGTGGAGATCTCCTGGGCCTCCGGTGTATCCAGGCTCTCCCCTTCGCCTTCCAGGCCCAGACGCTTGGTGAGGGCGGAAAACTCCAGCATGGAAAAGAGCTGATAGAGTGCCGGTTTGTCCATCTCGCCCCGGCTCAGGCTGTCCAGGGTGGCGGTGATGGGGGCGTCCACCACGCCCAGGGCCAGCTCAAAGCTCAAACGGGCGCTCTCCTGCCCGGCTTGCAGCTTCTTTTTCTGGGAGGGGGTGAGGGACGGGTCCTCCAGGTGCGCATAGACCCCATCCAGAGAGCCGAACCGGGTGAGCAGGCTCATGGCGGTTTTTTCCCCGATGCCGGGCACGCCGGGGATGTTGTCGGAGGCATCCCCCATGAGGGCTTTCAGATCGACGATCTTATCGGGAGACAGGCCCTGGTAGCTTTCCCGGAAAGCCTGCTCGTCATAGTCCTTATAAATGGTCTGGCCCATTTTGGTGGTCACCAGCTTGACGGTGGCCCCTTGGGCGATGAACTGGAGACTGTCCCGGTCACCGGTGACGATGACGCAGTCCTCCCCTTTTTCCCGGCAGAGCCGGGCCAGGGTGCCCAGAAGGTCATCGGCTTCGAAGCCCTCCAGCTCCATGCGGGCAATGCCCATCTTGTCCAGCACTTCTTTAATAATAGGCATCTGCTGGGCCAGCTCATCGGGCATGCCCTTCCGCTGGGCCTTATAGCCTTCGTATTTCAGATGGCGGAAGGTTTTCGCCCGCATATCAAAGCAGACGCATACCTGCTCCGGCTGCTCTTCCTCCAGCAGCTTGAGTAAGATATTCACAAAGCCATATACTGCATTGGTATAAAGCCCCTGCCGGTTGGTCAGCAGGCGCACGGCGTAAAAAGCCCGGTTCACCAGGCTGTTGCCATCAATGGCCATCAATTTCATGGTGTTTCTCCTTGCGGGGTGTCCCCGCTCCCATACTGCGCTGCCGCGCTGGGCAATCGTTCTGTGGTTGGTTCTGTTGCTTGGTGCAGAAACATAGTATGCCAGCAAAGGCACGCTGCCAGGACTGCACCAAAGCCTTTCCCGGGTGATGGCTCGCCACACCCGGAGCAAGAAAGCAAACAACGCATTCCTGCCGGAGACAGGAACGGGTGCAGGGCCTCCCTGTTATATTATCTTCGTTTTCGGGGAGAATTGCAAGAGACCTTGGAAAACTTCCTCCAAAGTTTTTTAAAAGTTTTTCAGATTTTTTTAAAAAAGGTGTTGACATTCTGAAAAATATAGCTATAATAAATTATGCGCTCAGGGCCACGGCCCAAAGCGAAAAAACAAAATAGCGGGATTGTGTAAGGGTAGCACGACAGACTCTGACTCTGTTTGTGAGGGTTCGAATCCTTCTCCCGCTGCCAATCGAAAAACCGGAAGTCTGAAAGGACTTCCGGTTTTTTGCTGTACATTACTTCAAAAAGCTAGCTAGAACTAACAGTTTGGAAGTGTAACTTTTTCAATCCGCTCTTTTCGCTGAGATCTTCCTATCACCCTATCACCAATTCCAAGCTCTTGAAAACCATTTACTATACTAAATATCGCTCTGCCACATCAAATAAAGCGTAATTGGAAGAAAATTGGAATTAAAATTGTACAAAATGCACAAATGTTATGTTCTGTTGTAACAGTAAATTGTTGCAATTTGACAATGAAATAAAGGCTTGTCAAGAAAGAAAAGAAGAGCTAAGATAGAAGTAGAACAAGGACGAGATGACTGGCTGGAAGGAGGCAAGCTGAGAAATCAGGAGGACATCATCCATGCTACAATCTATAATCTATTTCATCATAGCCATAGCATCCATTGCCACAATATCCATTCTGGCATTTCTTGCATTGCTTTGCGGAATAAAAGCAATATCTCTTACCCAAAACACCTTTGTTTTTTTTAAAAAGCTTAACTCCCCTGCAAAAAATAAGCGAAAAAGAAAGCAAAAATATTCCAAAAAATAGGCACTAGCCCTGCCTATTCGGGAATGTGCGGGTATCTCTCCTTGCAAATCTTTCGCTTGCCCCTTCCAGCCTTTCCGCACACTGGCGTCCATCACCGTTCTTCTGCTCACAAATAATTGTGAGCAGAAGATACTTTTATTCTAATTCATTAAGAGGCTATTATCAAGCCCAATCCAAAAAATGTTTTTAAAATAGCAGTATATTTGGAGAGCATTGGCACCTTGTACCTGCTATTTGTAATACTCCTCTCGGAAGCGCCAAATCTGCGATCCGCTGCACTCTGTACGGCCAGTGTCGCAAGCGACGCTTCTATTTTTATCTGTCTGCGGCGGGAATACCTCCCCTTCCTTGGCTCATTTCTGCCACAGCATCTCCCGGGCGACACTTTGCTTTTCCTCGTGGAGTCGATGGCGGCGGCTTGGGCCGCCCATCTGGATGGCCACCGTCATTTCCCGGATGCGGTCATAGATCCGCCTGTCCCCTTCCTCCCGGGGGCTGCAAAACTGCTCCCAAGTCAGGTTGGTAGTGACCAAAATCGGCTTGCCGCTGGCATAGCGGCTGTCCACGATCTGATACACCGCCTCTTTCATGGCATCGCTGCCCCGCTGGGCCCCCAGATCGTCCAGCACCAGCAGGTCATAGGCGTTCAGGCTGCGGAGAAACACGGCCCGCTCCTCCCCCCAGCCCAGGGCGTTGGCCATGCGCACCAGGCTGGTCATGAGCACCGGTACTCCCTGCCGGGTCAGCTCATTGGCCACGCAGGCGGCGGCAAAGGTCTTGCCGGTGCCCACGCCCCCGTAGAGATACAGCCCCAGGTTCTGCTTTTTCATCTCCGGCCACTTCTGGCAGTAGCGGCGCAGGGCTTCCATCACCCGTGGATTGGCTCCGTCGTCCCCCTCAAAGGTCCATTTCCGGTAGGCCGGGTCCTGGACAGCGGCGGCCCGCTTCCGCTCCAGGGCCTCTATACGCTGCCGCGCCTCCATTTCCTCCAGCTGCCGCCGCACTTTCTCGCTCTGGCACCGGCACAGGCAGGCCACCTTCCGCCGCCGGCCGAACAGCTCCACCCAGGTCTCCTTCCGGCTATGGCAGGCGCCGCAATGAAGCAGGCCGTCCTGGATATAATCCCCTGGGAGGTGCTCTGCTTTGCGGCTGGCCAGGGCTTCGATGGTGGGGTCGGTCACAGGGTTTCACCCCCGTACAGCTCCTCTTCCACCGCCTCCAGAGGCTCGTCCTCCCAGCGGCCCTGGTTCAGCCAGGTGGCCGGGTGTGGGATGAAACGGCCGCCGTCGGCCAGCCACTGGATGGACCTTTTCTGCTGACGGATGGTATCCAGCATCTGTTCCAGCAGCTCTTCCCCGGGGTTCAGCTTCTGAAATGCTTTCAAGGCCGCCCCTTTCCCCGCTTTTCGGGGATACGCCGACCAAAAGCGGTCGAATCTTCCCCCAAGGGGGGATGGAGGGGAGGTTCTGTCGCCTTGGCCTTTGCCTTGGTCTTGGTCTTTGTCTTGGCTTTTGCCGCTTTCGGAAATACCCAATGGGTTTTTGGGCTTTCGGGGTCTGCCGCCGTTTTTGCCGTTGGCCGCGTTGATCCGGCACTTTGTTTCGTATTTTGCGTTGTCCCGGTCGATCTGGCTTTTGATGATGGGGAACACAAACCGCTCGTTGCCGCAGAGCGGCCCGGCGTCTCCCGTCAAGGTGTATTCCAGCATGGCCGTCAGCAAGCGGCCCCGTTCGGCGTCGCTCAGGGCCTGGATGGCGTCCAGGTAGGAGTGGTACAGACAGATGTATTCTTTTGCCATGGTGATTCTTCCTTTCTCTGTTTTTCTTGCCTCTATCCTACCACACCTCTTACCGTCTTTTTCGTCCAGCGTGGTCCGGTGTCCGGACGGCCAAACTGCGCTCCCGCGCTGGGAAATCGAACGAAGAAAAAGGAAAAGCCTCCCGGCCGGGAGGCTTTGTGCCTTTTATTTGTCCAGCAGTCCAGCTCTGTCCAGATAAACCAGGGTCTGCAAGTTGGCGCCCAATACGCTGACGGCGTTATCGGCCCCTACGGAAACCAGGCCCCGCTTCACCGCCTTCTGCACCGATTCCCTGGCCCATTCCGGCATATCCTCATACCACTGGTAGGTTTTCAGTGCCCAATCGGGATAATCCAGCAAGTTTTCCACTCCTTTCAGCTTTGTTTTGAAGTCCTCCCACAGGGAAGGGTTCTCCACCATGGGAAGAGGGCAGTTTTTTCCGGTCACATCGTAATGCCGCAATACACGCTCCAGCGGCACATTGTAGCGGGCCATCAGCTGCCGCACCACTTCTGCGGCCTTTTCCACTGTGCCGGGGCGCACTTTTCCTCCTTTGTCCCAGATGCACATCTCCACCCCAATGCTGTTGCCATTGCGGCAAAGGGGGTGCTTGTAGGTCTTGGCCCCGCAATGATAGGCGGTATCCTCATCCTTTACGCTTTGCCACACTTCCTTTTCGTCCACAAAGTAATGGGCGGAGGTTTTGGTTTCTTCCCGTGCAAAATAGTCGGCGTTGTTCCTGGCCGTGTCGCCGCGGTTGGCCGTATAGTGCACCACGATATACTGAACCGGGCTTTTTCGTCCCGGCTGAAAGTTCGCTTTGTTCGATTGCTTGAAACCTGTGATCTCCATCTTCGGCATCCCTCCTCCACATACTATGCAGAGCCAGAGCCTTCGCTGCGGCGAAGGCTGCTCCAGGCTTCTTCCCGGCGGGAACCGCCGGGCCCCTCCTAGAGCATTGGCGGCGTGTTATTTCGGGCCCAGTGCCTGGACGGTCATACTGCGCTCCCGCGCCGGGCAAGCCCGATGCAGAAAGGCAAAGAAAATATGGCCGTCCGGACACCGGACCTCTCGGGGAAAAACTAGGTTTTTCCCCGACCTTTTTCGCGCCCCAGGCGGGGTCCCCACCGGTGCCAAGTGGATTCAACCAACCCCAATTTGATTTCCCAGTGTGCCGGCCCAGTGCCTGGGCTCCCATACTGCGCTGCCGCGCCCGGCAACACAGCCAAGCAAAATGATGCAATCCGCTTCACAATCCCCCCTGCATGGCTGCGCCATGCTGTCCCCCCTTTGCACAAGGGGGGCTTTTCTTTGCCCTGCGGCATACAACCAGCCTAAGTTCGATTGCTCAGCGCGGGAGCGCAACATGACTGCCCAGGCACTGGGCCCGGGTGATGGTTTATCACACCCGGAGCACCGAGGCATCACAGCGCATACAGCCTTCAGCGAGTTTTGGGTGCAGCGTCACGCTGCTTGTGATTTTTTTATCGATTTTTCGAAAAAAACGGCGTTTTTGGCCTTTTTGCTTTATTTTTTAAGAAAAAACGGGGAAAAAGCGTTTTTCTGTCATTGACTTCATTTACCAGGTCCTGTATGATAAATGCAACAAATCCCCGGTACCATTTTGGGGGAGAAATTCCATGAGGAAAGAGGTCGCGCACCATGGCAAACATCGATCTGAGCAAGTATGGCATCACCGGCATTTCCCAGATTCTCCGCAACCCCTCCTATGAGACTTTGTTCGAAGAAGAGACCCGGCCCGGGCTGGAAGGCTTTGAAAAGGGCCAGCTGACAAAGCTGGGGGCCGTCAATGTGATGACCGGCGTCTACACCGGCCGCTCCCCCAAGGACAAATTCATCGTCATGGACGAAAACTCCCGGGACACCGTGTGGTGGACCTCCCCGGAGTTCCCCAACGACAACAAGCCCGCTTCCCAGAAGGCCTGGGAGGAATGTAAGAAACTGGCGGTGCAGTCCCTTTCGGGGAAAAAGCTCTATGTGATGGATGTGTTCTGCGGCGCCAACCCCCAAACCCGCATGGCCGTGCGCTTCATCATGGAAGTGGCCTGGCAGGCCCATTTTGTGAAGAATATGTTCATCCAGCCCACCGAAGAAGAACTGGAGCACTTCGAGCCGGACTTCGTCTGCTATAACGCCTCCCATACCCCGGTGGAAAATTATCAGGAACTGGGGCTGCATTCCCCCACCGCCGTGCTGTTCAACATCACCTCCCGGGAACAGGTCATCCTCAACACCTGGTACGGCGGGGAGATGAAAAAGGGCATCTTCTCCATGATGAACTACTACCTGCCCCTGCGGGGCATTGCCTCCATGCACTGCTCGGCCAACACCGATCTGAATGGCCAGAACACCGCCTTGTTCTTCGGCCTGTCGGGCACCGGCAAGACCACCCTGTCCACCGATCCTCACCGGCTGCTCATCGGCGACGACGAGCACGGCTGGGATGAGCACGGCATCTTCAATCTGGAGGGCGGCTGCTATGCCAAGGTTATCAACCTGGATAAGGAATCCGAGCCGGACATTTACCACGCCATCCGCCGGAATGCCCTTCTGGAAAATGTGACGGTGCAGGAGGACGGCCAGTGCGATTTTGCCGACAGCTCGGTCACCGAAAACACCCGGGTGTCCTATCCCATCGCCCACATTGAAAAGCGAGTGCAGCCCCGGTCGGTGGGCCCCCACGCCAAGCATGTGATCTTCCTGTCGGCCGATGCCTTCGGGGTGCTGCCGCCGGTGTCCATCCTCACCCCGGAGCAGACCCAGTATTACTTCCTCTCCGGCTTCACCTCCAAGCTGGCCGGCACCGAACGGGGCATCACCCAGCCCACCCCCACCTTCTCCGCCTGCTTCGGCCAGGCCTTCCTGGAGCTGCATCCCAGAAAATACGCCCAGGAGCTTTTGCGGAAGATGGAGCAGAGCGGCGCCCGGGCCTACTTGGTGAACACCGGCTGGAACGGCACCGGCAAGCGGATCTCCATCCACGACACCCGGGCCATTATCGATGCCATTCTGGATGGTTCCATTCTGAAGGCCCCTACCAAGCGCATCCCCTATTTTGATCTGGAAGTGCCCACCGCCCTCCACGGGGTGGACAGCGGCATCCTGGACCCCCGGGATACTTATGCGGATAGCGCCCAGTGGGAGGAAAAGGCCCGGAACCTTTCCGCCCAGTTTGAAGAAAATTATAAGAAATACCGTTAATCCCAGCGGTGGCGAGCCGCCACGGCCAAGCGGTGCTCCCGCACCCGGCAGGTTGTGTGAGGAAAGGCAAAGAGAATATGACTGCCCAGGCACTGGGCCGGCGGCTCGCCACCAGCGTCACACTGCTTGCCCAGCGCGGGAGCGCAATATGCCAGCGGCGGCTCGCCGTAGGAGAATGTTTTTATGGATATGGACAAACTGACAAACACTTTAGCCCGGGAGATCGGCCGGGATGCAAAGCAGGTGGCAAATGTCATCACCCTGCTGGATGAAGGGGCCACCATCCCCTTTATCGCCCGCTACCGGAAGGAGCTCCACGGCTCCATGGACGACCAGCTTCTGCGGCAGCTCTGTGACCGGCTCCAATATCTGCGGAACCTGGAAGGACGGAAGGAAGAAATCCGCACCGCCATTGAAAACCAGGGCAAGCTCACCGAGGAGCTTTCCCAGGCCATCGAAAACGCCGCCACCCTGGCCGAAGCCGAAGACCTGTACCGCCCCTACAAGCAGAAGCGGCGCACCCGGGCCACCATCGCCCGGGAAAAGGGCCTGGAGGGGCTGGCCCAGCTGCTCTTTGCGCAAAAGCGCAACGGCCCCATCCCGGAGGAGGCCGCCCGGGATTACATCGACCCGGAAAAAGGAGTGGAGACGGTGGAGGACGCTCTGGCGGGCGCAAACGACATCATCGCCGAATGGCTCTCCGACGACGCCGCCATCCGCAAGACCCTGCGGGAACTGGTGCTGCGCCAGGGCTCCCTGCACTCGGTGGCCGCCACCCAGGAGGACAGCGTCTATCGGCTGTATTATGACTTCACCTTCCCTCTCCGGCGGCTTCAGGGCTATCAGGTGCTGGCCATCAACCGAGGCGAGCGGGAAAATATGCTGAAAGTCAGCGTTCAGCTGGACCGGCTAAATGCCCTGGTGCCCCTGTGCCGGGCGGTGGTGCGCCCCGGCGCTCCGGCCATGGCCTTTGTGAAGGCCGCCGCCGAAGATGCCTATGACCGGCTGATCTTCCCCTCCCTGGAGCGGGAAGTGCGCGCCCTGCTCACCCAGGAGGCCGACGAGGGGGCCATCCATACCTTCGCCCTCAACCTGCGGCCTTTGCTGATGCAGCCGCCGGTGAAGGGCAAGGTAACCATGGGCTTAGACCCGGGCTACCGCATGGGCTGCAAGGTGGCGGTGGTGGATGCCACCGGCAAGGTGCTGGACACCACGGTGGTCTATCCCACCCATGGCCAGCGGCAGAAGGAGGAGTGCATCCGCACTCTGTCCCAGATGATCGCCCGGCACCAGGTGGAGTGCATCGCCATCGGCAACGGCACCGCCAGCCGGGAAACCGAGCAGATGACCGCCGAGCTGATCCGGCGCATTGGTGGCGGGGTCAGCTATATGGTGGTCAGCGAGGCGGGGGCCTCGGTGTATTCCGCCTCCCCTCTGGCGGCGGAAGAATTCCCTCAGTTTGATGTAAACCTCCGCTCGGCGGTATCCATTGCCCGCAGGCTCCAGGACCCCCTGGCCGAGCTGGTGAAGATCGACCCCAAGGCCATCGGCGTGGGCCAGTACCAGCACGATATGCCCCAGGCCCGGCTGGGCCAGGCCCTGGATGGGGTGGTGGAGGACTGCGTCAATGCCGTGGGCGTGGACGCCAACACCGCCTCACCTTCCCTGTTGCAGCGGGTCAGCGGCCTTACCGCCTCCACCGCCAAGAACCTGGTTCACTACCGGGAGGAAAAGGGCGCCTTCCAGAGCCGGAAGGAGCTTTTAAAGGTGCGTGGCCTGGGGCCCAAGGCCTATGAGCAGTGCGCCGGGTTTATCCGCGTGCCCGAAAGCCGCCAGGTGCTGGACCGCACGGGAGTGCATCCGGAAAGCTATGCCGCGGCCCAGGCACTATTAGAGGAATGCGGCTTCACCCTCCAGGATGTGGAAAAGGGAGCCTTGGAACATCTGCCGGAAAAGGCGGAGGCCATGGGGCTGGAAGAGCTGGCAGAGCGGATCGGGGCCGGGGTGCCCACCCTGCAAGACATTCTCCGGGAGCTGTGCAAGCCGGGCCGGGACCCTCGGGAGGAGCTGCCCCCGCCCCTGCTGCGCACCGATGTGATGGAGATGAAGGATCTGAAGCCGGGCATGGAGCTGCAAGGCACGGTGCGCAATGTGGTGGATTTCGGGGTGTTCGTGGACATCGGGGTTCATCAGGACGGCCTGGTGCATATCAGCAAGCTGCCCCAGCGGGTACGGCATCCCTCCCAGCTGCTTCAGGTGGGGGATGTGGTCACCGTGTGGGTGGAAAAGGTGGACGAAGCCAAAAAACGCATCAGCCTCACCATGTGCGGAGTGCCTCCGCTGGCATAACTCTCCCAGGCCGTATGCGCTGGTGGCATTCCTGCTCCGGTGCTGGCGAGCCAACACCGGAAGGAGCCGGGGTACAATCCTGGCAAAGTGCATGACAAAAGCCCCCTTGTGAAAAAGGAGGCTTTTTGTCATTTCTCTTCGGTTGTATGATCGGGTGCGGGAGCACCGCTTGGCCGTCCGGACACCGGACCCGGGGTGCAATCCCGGCCGGGTGCCACAGAAAAGGCCGGTTGCATGCCGGGCAGCAAAGACGCCCCCCTTGTGCAAAGGGGGGTGGCGGCTTGCGCCGCCGGGGGGATTGCCCCAGGCACTGAACAAAAAGCCTCCCACCCGGGAGGCTTTTTTGGCTTTGGCCTAAGTTCTGTCGCTGGGTGCGGGAGCACCGCTTGGCTGTCCGGACACCGGACCCAGCGTGACGCTGGACCCGTTCCTGTCTCCGGTGGGGATGCGTTGCTACGCCTTGCTTCTCCGGGTGTGATAAACCATCACCCGGAAGGGGCCGGGGTGCAATCTTGGCAAAGTGTATGACAAAAGCCCCCTTGTGAAAAAAGGGGGCTTTTTGTCATTTTTCTTCGGTTGTATGATCGGGTGCGGGAGCACGGTATGGGAGCGGCGGCTCGCCGCCGGACACCGGACCGGCAGCACCGCTTGGGTCCAGCGTCACGCTGGCGGACCCCTGATCCCCTATATCGGATGCCTGGGAGGCCAGATTGGCGAAGGCCCGGGTGAGAAAAGGCGGCACCACGGTGCCAAGGCGCGCCACTTCCAGAAGGATGCTTCCCAGCTCGGTGAGGATATACCACACCATCACCACCGGGCAAAGCAGGGTGGTGTATTCAAAAGGCAGATCCATGGGCAGACGCAGAAGGATCATGCGCAGCATACTGTCGGCCAGAGCGGCGGCCATCGCGGCGATGATCCCGCCCAGCTTGACCCATAGCCTGGAGCGCACCAGTCCCTTTCCCCTCTCGCCGTTTTTCCGGCAGGCCAAAGCAAAGGTGAGCAGATCCAGGGCAATGCAGGAAAGATGGATCAGGCTCAGCCGCCACAGCCAGCCGTCAAAGGGCACCAGGGCCGCCGCCAGGCTCAGGGCGGTTTTTCCCATGCCCCCCGCTTGCTCCGTATTCATCCTCTTCCCTCCTTTCCGGGACGGAAGTGCTTCCCGCCCCTTCATTCTATGCGGAGCCGTGACAACCGCAGTCAGATGCAGTATAATAAAACCAAAATTCCAATCTGGTGATATCCTATGAAACGCTGCATGATACGCCTGGCCCTTGTTTTCCTCGTTCTGTTCCTGATCAGCCTGTTTTTCCGCTTCACCGTAGGCGGAGGGCTTTGGGAGACCTTGTGCATCACCTTTGCCGTGACGGCCTACCATTTCTGGATGCGTCTGGGGGTGGGGCAGCTTTTGGATCACACATTGCAGAACAATGTGGATTACACCAAGCCATGGTTCCGGCCACGACGCTTTGAACCCTTTCTATACCGGACAATCCGGGTGAAAAAATGGAAAAACCATATGCCCACCTATGAAGCGGCGTATTTCGACATCAGAACGCACAGCATCACCGAAATCATAAAGGCTGGCTGCCAGGCCGAGATCGTGCACGAGGTCATTATTGTTCTGAGTTTTCTGCCGGTGGGCCTTGCTTTCTGGTTTCGCCCGGCCGGTGTGTTCCTGGCCACTTCTTTTCTGTCCGCTCTGGTGGACAGCTTGTTTGTCATCATGCAGCGATACAACCGGCCCCGCTTATTGAAATTGGTCAGCCGATGACCCCGGTCCCGTGTCGGGACGCCACGGCCAAGCGGTGCTCCCGCACCCGATCATACAGCCTGGCTAACCGGTGCGTTGGGCTTCACAATCCCCCCTGCATGGCTGCGCCATGCTGTCCCCCCTTTGCACAAGGGGGGCTTTTCTTTGCCCGAGCAAACACAACCTGCCAAGGCAAAGAAAGTATGGGTCCAGCGTCACGCTGGGCCCAGTGCCTGGGCAGTCATACTCTCTTTGCCCTAATGGACACAACCAACCTAAGTTCTATTGCCCAGCGCGGCAGCGCAGTATGGCCGTCCGGACACCGGACCAGCGTCACGCTGGTCTTGGCCGGGGCGAAACCAACGAACCAGGGCAAACAAAAAAAGCCTCCCTTTGCACAAGGGAGGCTCTTTTGATACTCTTGGCTAGGATTGCAAGTCGGCCCCTTCCGGGTGATGGTTTATCACACCCGGAGCACAGAGGCCCGCAGCGCATCCCCACCGGAGACAGGAACGGGTGCAGCGTCACGCTGCTACTTGTCGTAGGTTTTGAAGTGGGTACCAAAGACCTCGCTCACCTCAGAGATGAGCATAAAGCACTCCGGGTCCACCTGATGCACCAGCTTTTTCAGGGCCGAGATCTCGTGGCGGCGCACCACCACCATCAGCACGGTCTTTTCCTCGCCGGTGTACATTCCCTTGCCGCCGAAACCGGTGCAGCCACGCTGGAGGTTCTCCAGAATGGCCTGGGCCATCTCCTCCGGCTTGTTTGTGATGATCAGCCCTTCCTTCTGCCGGTCGGAGCCGTCCACCATGGCGTTGATGATCACGCCGGTGAGATACTGCACAATAATGGCATACAGAGCGCTTTCCACGCTCTTATAAATCAAGGAACAGGCAATGATAACCAGGCCGTTCATCACCAGGTTTGCATTGCCGATGCTGATGTCGAACTTCACATTCAGGTACTTGG
This sequence comes from Ruminococcaceae bacterium AM07-15, assembly GCA_003477405.1. GTDB lineage: Bacteria > Bacillota > Clostridia > Oscillospirales > Butyricicoccaceae > Pseudobutyricicoccus. The sequence goes on along the minus strand of QUDE01000015.1, from coordinate 35,608 downwards.
CCAGGATATCGGTGCCGCCGGAGGTACCGCCCCATTTGAACACCATACCGATGCCGGCCCCCAGGATGATGCCGCCGTACAAAGCCGCCAGCAGCCGGTCCCCTTCGAACAGGGGCAAGAAAGGCCCCACCACATCGATGAACACCGAATAGGACACCGAGGACACAATGGTTTTGAAGAAAAATTCCCGGCCCAGCAGTTTGTAGCCGAAGATGAACAGGGGCACATTGAGCACAATGCTGGCCACGCCCAAAGGCAGGCCGGTGAGGTAGTTGCCGATCAGGGCAATACCGGCCACGCCCCCCATGGAGATCATGGCCGGTTTGATGAAAATGGCGATGCCCGAGGCAAAAATGCAGGAGCCCAGCACAATGAGCAGATAATCCAGTATCAGACCGGCTTTGGGATTTTCCAGAGTCTTTCGCATGATTTTTATTCCTCCTTTTTCCAGGGCTTCATGGCAAGAATCTGCTCAAACAGCAGGCAGACCCGCTCTTTTTGCCCGGTGAGATAGAGCCAGCCGAACAGGGCCTCCAGGCCGGTGGCATGGGCATAATCCTCCGGCGAGGCGCTTTTGGGGGCGGCGTGGGAATGGCAGTTGCGGCCCCGGAGAAAGACTTGCTTTTCTTCCTCGGTGAGGGCATCCTCCCGCAAAAGCCCCCGGATGGCCCGGGCCTGGGTCTGGGCCCGCACCAGTTCCACCGTCCGCTGGTGCATCTGCCGGGCCAGGCCCCCCTTCTGCCCCACCACATAGGTGCGGGCCATCAGCTCATAGACCCCGTCGCCTACATGGGCCAGAGCCAGACTGCTCAGGCGCAGCAGTTCTTCTTTTGACAGTTCAGGGAAAAATAGTTCCGTAACAGTTCCTCCTTGGGGTCTCCCCCACCGTTTTCCTCCCGCTTCCCAGGAAGGTTACCGCTATTGTATCATAAATCCGCTCTGGCCCCAAGGAAAATTTTTCACCCTTTTCCGGGGAAACTATTGACAAAGGGGCTAACTGGTAGTATGATTGTTACAGTAGAAATGTAGATGAATTTTGTGAACTTTAAAATTAACAGCCCCGAACGAAAAAGGAGGATATTCATTATGGCAGTCAAGCACATTACGCAGGATCAGTTTGATGAAGTGACCAATCAGCAGGGCAAGAAGGTGCTGGTGGACTTTTTCGCCACCTGGTGCGGCCCCTGCAAGATGCTGGCCCCCATGCTGGAAGAGCTTTCGGAGAAGCTGCCGGAAAACTGTGAGATTGTGAAGATCGATGTGGACCAGAACCCGGAAGCCGCCCGGAAGTTCCGGGTGATGAGCATCCCCACCCTGATTCTTTTTGAAAACGGCCAGCCTACCGAGCGTATGGTGGGCGTCCATTCCCTGGACGAAATCAGCCGCCTGTTCTAGCAGCGTGACGCTGCACCCGTTCCTGTCTCCGGTGAGGATGCGTTGTTGGTCCCGTGTCGGGACGGCCATACTGCGCTGCCGCGCTAAGCAATAGAATCAAGCCAAATGCAAAAAGCTCCCCCATCAGGGGGAGCTTTTTGTTATGCAGCTGGCTGTATTCGCTCAGGCAAAGAAAGTATTGTTATCCCCTGGGATTTCCATGCAATCAATCTGAAGCAAGCCTTGTTTTTCCCTTCGCCTGGCGTATTCCAGCAAATCCCGGGCACGACCAGGGAAATGGACATAAGCAATAATATAATCTACATGATCGATCATATATCGATTGGCCCGGCTGATGGCAAATCGAGGTGGAACCATCTCCATGCACGGAGGATATAAAAAGCCATCCATCCCCTTCGTCAGTGGCGTTTTTTGGCGAGAGGGATGATACACTTGCAGCTGCATTGCCGAAGTTTCCGGGTATTTTTCTTTGATCTTCACTGCCGCACATCTGGCCAAACGGTCAAAATTCCCATAGTTTCCCGCTATAAATTCCATGGTTCCATGCTCTAAAACCAAGGCTTCCATTCGCCGCAGCAACGGCCCAAACAGCCGGTCCGGCGCATTTCCATGACCAATAAAAAAGCACTTTTTCACTTGAATCAACCCTTTTGAGTTATTTTAACTCAAAAGGGTTAAGATTTGCAAGAGAGAATGGGTATTCTTTTTATAAAAAGGAGAATTGCCCATGGATATTGGTCAGGCGGTACGGCTGCGGCTGCTGGAATTGTGCGAAGAGAAAAAACTGACGGTGAACCAGCTGGCCCTGCGCAGCGGTGTTACCCAATCCACACTCAACAACATCGTCAGCGGACGCAACCGCAGCACCACGGTTTCTACCTTGAAAAAGCTGTGCGATGGCCTGGAGATCACCATGGTGGATTTTTTCCGCTCTCCCCTCTTCTCTCAACTGGAACAAGAACTCCGCTAGGTCCCGTGTCGGGACGGCCGTTCCTGTCTCCGGTGGGGATGCGCTGTTGGCCGGAGTGCTCCGGCGCTGGCGAGCCAACCCCGGAAGGGGCCACGGTGCAATCCTGGCAAAGTGCAAAAGAAGCTCCCCCTGATGGGGGAGCTTCTTTTAACTTGGTTCTATTGCTGAGCGCAGTATGGCCGTCCCGACACGGGACCCCCGCCTGGGGCGCGAAAAAGGTCGGGGAGCAGCGTGACGCTGCACCCATATCTTCTTCGCCTTTGTTGGTTGTTTTCACCCTGGCAAAGAGAGTATGACTGCCCAGGCACTGGGTCCAGCGGCGGCGTCACCTGACGACTTGCAAGTTATTTCGGCTTTACGCCGAAATAACACGCCGCCAATGCTCCAGAAGGGGCCCGGCGGCTTGCGCCGGGACGAAGCCTGGAGCAGCCTTCGCCGCAGCGAAGGCTCTGGCTCTTATAGCATTTCAAAGAGGTCGATCTGGTTGCTTTTGGGGATACCCTCCAAAGCCCCGGCGGCGGTGAGGGTCTCGATAACCCCCTTGGTCACCTTGCCGCAGCGGAGGATCATCTCCTCGGTGGACATGAACTTGCCGTTTTTCCGCTCCTCCACAATATCCCGTGCGGCGGCCTCGCCCAACCCAGGCAGAGAAGTCAGCGGCGGCACCAGAGTATTCCCCTTAATCAGGAACTTGTTCACATCGCTCTCGTAGATATCCAGCTTCTGGAATGTAAAGCCCCGGCGGTAAAACTCGTGCACCACTTCCAGCGTGGTCAGCGTGTCTTCCTCGGCGGCGGTGCGCTTGTCCTTCCCTTGCAATTCCCGGGTCTTTTCCATCACCAGCCCGTCGCCGTGGCACATGATGGAGGCATCAAAGCCGCTGGCCCGGATGCCGAAATAGGCGCTGTAAAAGGCCATGGGCTGATGCACCTTGAACCAGGCAATGCGGTAGGCCATCATCACATAGGCCGCCGCATGGGCCCGGGGGAACATATACTGGATCTTCTTGCAGGACTCAATGTACCAGTCGGCAATGCCGTGCTCCCGCATCAGATCCTCCCACTCCGGTTTCAAGCCCTTGCCCTTTCGCACGCTTTCGGAAATCTTGAAGGACTGCTGGGGCTCAATGCCCGTCTGGATCAGATAGGTCATGATGTCGTCACGCACCGAAATCACATCTTTCAGCGTGGCGTCGCCGCTTTCGATGTAGTCCTTGGCGTTGTTCAGCCACACATTGGTGCCATGGGACAGGCCGGAAATGCGCAGCAGTTCGTCGAAGGTGTGGGGCTGGGTGATCTCCAGCATGCCCCGGACGAACCGGGTGCCGAACTCGGGAATGGCCACGGCCCCGGTCTTTCCGAAGGAGCCGTCGTCGTCGATCTTCAGGGCGTCCAGGGAGGTGAAGATGGACATGGTGTCCGGGTCGTCCAAAGGGATTTCCCGGGCGTTGACCCCGGTCAGGTCCTCCAGGGCACGGATCATGGTGGGATCTTCGTGTCCCAGCATATCGAACTTCAGAAGGTTCTGGTCGATGGAGTGGTAATCAAAATGGGTGGTGATGATGTCGCTGGTGGGGTCGTCCGCCGGACGCTGCACCGGGCAGAACTCATAAATGCTCCGGTCGTTGGGCACGATAATCAGTCCGCCAGGGTGCTGGCCGGTGGTGCGCTTGATGCCGGTGCATCCCACCACCAACCGGTTCTCCTCGGCCTTCCCCGGCATCTTTCCCCGTTCCTCGTTGTACTTCTTCACAAAACCATAGGCCGTCTTGCTCTTGACGGTGCCGATGGTTCCCGCCCGGAACACATGGTCCTCCCCGAACATGCGGATCAGCTCCCGGTGGGCCCGGGACTGGTATTCGCTGGAAAAGTTCAGGTCGATATCCGGGGCCTTTTCTCCGTTGAAGCCCAGGAAGGTGGCAAAGGGGATGTTGAACCCGTCTTTGATCAGGGGCGTGCCGCACTGGGGACAGAGCTTGTCCGGCAGGTCCACCCCGCAGCCGTAATTGGGGTCACCCGGGAAAATGGAATGCTTGCAATGGGGGCAGCGGTAATGGGCCGGGAGGGAGTTTACCTCGGTGATGCCGGTCAAAAAGGCCACAAAGCTGGAGCCCACGCTGCCACGGGAACCCACCAGGTAGCCGTCCTCCAGGGACTTTGCCACCAGCTTCTGGGCGATCAGGTACATCACATCAAAGCCGTTGTTGATGATGGGAATCAGCTCGGCGTCCAGCCGCTCCTTCACCAGCTGGGGCAGCGGATCGCCATACAGCTCGATGGCCTTCTGGTTTGCCATCTGGCTGATCTCGTCGGCCGAGCCGGGAATCACCGGCGGGCATTTGTCGTCGGGCACCGGTTTGATGTCCTCGCACAGTTCAGCGATCTTGTTGGGGTTTTCCACCACCACTTCATAGGCCCGCTTCTGCCCCAGATAGGCAAATTCCTTCAGCATCTCGTCGGTGGTTTTGAAATAGAGGGGGGCCTGCTTGTCGGCGTCGGAAAAGCCCATGCCTGCCATGAGGATGGCCCGGTACTGGCTGTCCTCCGGCTCCAGGAAGTGCACATCCCCGGTGGCCACCACCGGTTTGTGCAAGGCATCCCCCAGTTTCAGCACCGTGCGGTTGAAGTCCCGCAGCTGCTCTTCGTCCTTGGCCGTGCCGTTTTCCAGCAGAAACCGGTTGTTGTCGATGGGCTGAATCTCCAGGAAGTCATAGAAGGATGCGATCTCCTTCAGCTCGTTCCAGGTCTTGCCCTGGACGATGGCGGAAAACAGCTCACCGGCTTCGCAGGCCGAGCCCAGAATCAGCCCTTCCCGGTACTGCATCAGCAAGGTAGCCGGGATGATGGGATGGCGTTTGAAGTATTTCAGATGGGAAAAGGAAATCAGCTGATAGAGGTTTTTCAGCCCCACCAGATTTTTCACCAGAATGATCATATGATGGGACCTGCGGGACAGGGGGTCTGTCTCCCCGCCCCGGCACACATCCAGAGCGTGGTTGATCTGATCCACCCGCTCCACCGGGGCCTTTTCCTCGATGAGAGACAGCAGATGGTTGTAAATTTTCGCCAGCACGCCGGTGTCGTCCAAGGCCCGGTGATGGTTGAAGGAAAGCCCTAAGTCCTCGGCCACGATGTTCAGCTTGTGCCGCTTGAGATGGGGCAGCAGCACCCGGCACATCTCCACGGTGTCGATGGAGCAGAATTCCCGCTCAATGCCGAACTTTTCGCACCCGGCCCGGAGGAAGGACACATCAAACCCGGCGTTGTGGGCGCAAAGGGGCCTGTCCCCGGCAAACTCCAGGAAGGCCCGCAGGGCTTCCTCCTGGGAGGGGGCCCCGTCCACCATCTCATCGGTGATGCCGGTGAGCTTTGTGATCTCATAGGGCACCGGGGATGTGGGGCTGACATAAGTATGGAAGGTCTCCTTCTCTTCCCCGTCTTTCACAATGATAGCGGCGATTTCGATGATCTCGCAGTTGCGGGGGCTGAGGCCGGTGGTCTCCAGGTCGAACACCACGGTTTCCCCTCGGAGCGGGGTGTCGCACTGGCCCTGCACCGCCTGGCTCTTGGCCAGGTCATTGACGAAATAAGCCTCCACGCCGTAGATCACCTTGATGTCCTGGCCCTTGCTTTGCAGCTTTTGCTGGGCGTGCATGGCATCGGGGAAGGACTGGGCCACGCCGTGGTCGGTGATGGCGATGGCCTTGTGGCCCCAGCGGGCGGCGGTCTGGATGGCCTGGGCGGTGCCCGTCAGGCCGTCCATGGAGCTCATGCAGGTGTGAAGATGCAGCTCCACCCGCTTGTTTTCCGCCTTGTCCTGGCGCAGCTTCTTTCTGGCCTCCACCACGGCCTGGGGGGAAATGACCACTTCCCGCTCAAAGGTACTATAATTGGCAACGCCCTGGACCATCACATAGGAACCCACTTTCACCGCATCCATCAGCAGGGCGCATTCCTCGTCGGGCAGCACCTTGACGCACCGCACCGAACCATGGCCGTCGGTCATATCGAAGGTATAGATGGTCTTGCCCCGGTTGTTCAACTTCTTTTCCTCGGCGAAAAAGACCTCCCCTTCCACCGCCACCTTGCCGCTGTCCACATTGACCTCGTCCATATGGATGATGGGCCGCTGGGCCGGTTTGCCGTAAAGCACCTTGGCATCGGAGTTCTTGGGCCGGAAAATCACCCCTTCCGGCTTTTTCCGCTCCATGTACCGTTTTTCCGGGGCGGGTTTCTTGGGGGCCGGGGGTTTCTGGGCGGCCGGTGCACACCGGCTTTGTTCCAGGAGGGCCTTTTGCAAAAGGGCCTTCTGCTGTTTTTCGAAGTCCTGGCAATGGGCCGGGAAGTCCTTGCCCTCCCGCACTTCCACCGGGGAGGAAAGGCCCAGTTCCCGCTGCAAGAAGAGCTGCAGCGGCTCCCGCAGCTCTTCCGCCCGGGGGAGCCACTGTTCCGGGGCGTCGATGACCAAAGCCCCCTTTTCCTCCTGGAAGCGGAGGCAGTCCCCGGCGGCCGCCATGGAGGGATAGCGGCTGCACAGCCGGTGGCGGCAGTAATCCACCGCCGCCTGATCCAGCTCATGGAGCTGATAACGCACCTGGAGATGGGCTTTTTTCAGACCGTAAGCCCGGCGGATGCCTTCCTCTCCGGCCTGGAGGGAGCTTTCTTCCAGCAGATGAGGGGCCAGCAGGGACACTTCCAGGGTGTTCTCCTTCCGGTTGGCCTCGATGCCCTGAACCTGGGCCCCGGCCAGAGGGCCCCCTTCAAAATCGCATTTGCCGAAAAGCTGCTGTAAGGTGGCGCTCATATCTGTTCACCGGTCAGGCGACTGACTTCCTTGGCCAGGGCGTCGGCGATCTCCTGGGCCGGGACTTTGTAGAGGATCTCCCCTTTGGAGAAGAGCAGGCCCTCCCCTTTGCCGCAGGCCACCCCCAGATCGGCCTGGCGAGCCTCGCCAGGGCCGTTGACGGCGCAGCCCATCACCGCCACGGTGATCCGGCTTTTCAGCCCGGACAGGCGCTGCTCCACCTCTTCGGCGATGGGGATCAGATCCACCTGGGTGCGGCCGCAGGTGGGGCAGGACACCAAGGTGGCCCCTTCCTGGTTCAGACCCAGGGCTTTGAGAATGTCTTTGGCGGCGTAGACCTCCCGCACCGGATCGGCGGTGAGGGACACCCGCAGGGTGTCGCCGATGTCATCCAGCAGCAGCGCCCCGAAAGCCGCCGCCGATTTGAGGGTGCCCATATACCGGGTGCCCGCTTCGGTGACCCCCAGATGGAGGGGATAATCGGTCTTTTCCGCCATCAGCCGGTAGGCCGCAATGTTGGTTTTTACATCGGAGGATTTCAGCGAGATGCAAATATCGTCAAAATCCCACCGGTGGAGCTTTTCCACATGGGAAAGGGCGCTCTCCACCAGGGCTTCCGCCGTGGGAGCGCCGTATTTTGCCAGAATGTCCTTTTCCAAAGACCCGCCGTTGACGCCAATGCGGATGGGGATTTGATGTTTGCGGCAGGCCCGCACCACTTCCCCCACCTTCTCATCGGAGCCGATGTTGCCCGGGTTGATGCGGATCTTGTCGGCCCCTTCCTCGGCGGCCCAGACGGCGGCTTTGTAGTCAAAGTGGATGTCGGCCACCAAGGGCAGCGGAGAATCCCGGCGGATGCGCCCGAAGGCCCGGGCGGCCTTTTCATCGGGCACGGTGAGCCGGGCCACATGGCACCCGGCCTCTTTCAGCCGGTGAAGCTGGCAGAGGGTGGCTTCCACATCGGTGGTTTTGGTGTTGGCCATGGATTGAATGCTGAGGGGGGCACCGCCCCCAATGGCCACACCCCCCACCATGATCTGTTTTGTTTTTCTTTCCATAGTCTTTACCCCGCGATCAGACGCACAATGTCGTTATAGGTGACGAAAATGAACAGGCCGAAGATAAGCGCCAGCCCGGCCAGCTGCACAGCCCCTTCGAACTTGGGCGGCACCGGACGGCGGATGATGGCCTCGATGAGCAGGAACAAAATCTTGCCGCCATCCAGCCCGGGAATGGGCAGCAGGTTCATAATGGACAGGTTGATGGAGAGGAAGGCCACAAAATACCACATATCCAGCGCCGAGGTCTTGGCCCGGTTGCTGATCTCGCTGGCGATGCCCACGGTGCCCATCACATCGTCCTTTTCCACCTGGCCCCGGAAGATCTGCTTGAGGCCCTCGGTCACCGACTGCATGAAGCTGCCGGCGTTATTCAGGCTGTAACGGAGCTTTGCGCCCACAGTGGCCTTTTCGGTGACGAAGTTCATGCCATAGCGCAGGCTGGTGCCTCCCTGGCCGTCGGAATACTCCTGCTTGGTCAGCTCCACATCATTGAGTTCAATCTTTTCTCCATCCCGCCGAAGGGTGATGTCATAAGGCTCCCCGGCGCCATATTCCAAAGCGGTCATCACATCCCCATAGAGGAAGATGTGGAAGTCATTGATCTTCACCAGGCGGTCGCCCTCCTGGATGCCGTTTTCGCCCCCTGCGGGGAAGCCCTCTTCCAGGGAGGCCACCTGAGCAGTGGGCAGGGCCTGGGCGGGCCACAGGGTGATGATGATGAGCAACAGGCCGGTGAGGAAGTTCATCACAGAGCCCGCCGCCGAAATGGCAAACCGGCGGGGCAGGCTGGCCGCCTGGAAAGAGCCGGTCTGATCTTCCACTTCGTTGCCCTCTTCGTCAAACTCCCCTTTCATCACAACGCTTCCGCCCAGAGGCAGAAGGCGGATGGCATACAGGGTGCCTTTCCACTCCTTTTTCACGATGGCCGGGCCGAAACCGATGGAAAACCGGTAAACGGTGACCCCGGAGAGCTTGGCGGCCACAAAGTGCCCCAGCTCATGGACAAACACGATCAAACCAAATACCAAAACCGCGATGAGAATGGACAAAAAATATCACCTGTTCTTTTCTTCTTAATGAGTGAAAATTGATGCTGCGAACCACAGCCCCCCTTGTGCAAAGGGGGGACAGCATGGCCCTGCCATGCAGGGGGGATTGTAGAGCCGGGTAAATGATTCAGCCCGGTTCTGTCGCCCGGTGCAGCAGCATCACTTGGAAGCGAGGACACCGAGTCAATCCCTCAGTCGGCCTTCGCCGACAGCTCCCTTTGCACAAGGGAGCCTTCTTTGCTGCCCTGCACCGGATCGACCTTCGTTCTATTGCTTAGCGCGGCAGCGCAGTATGGGAGCCCAGGCACTGGGCGCGGACGGCGCGGTCGATTTCCAGAATCTCCTGGATGGTGGGATTTTCCCGGAAGGGCTGATCCCGCAGGGCCTGGGCGCACATCTGGTAAATATCCAAAAACCCGATCTTGCCTTCCAGGAACAGCGCCACGGCCACTTCGTTGGCCGCATTGATAACCGCCCCCCGGTCTCCCCCCTGGCGAATGGCATCTTCGCACAGGCTGAGACAGGGGAAATTCTCCCGGTCGGGCTTCTGGAAGGTCAGAGAACCAATGGCTGTCAAGTCCAGGGGCTTTATCGCCCCCTCCTGCCGCTGGGGCCAGGTGAGGGCCAGCTGAATGGGCAGGCGCATATCGGGCTCCGACAGCTGGGCCATGACGCAGCCATCGACAAACTCCACCGCCGAATGGAGAATGCTCTCCCGGTGCACCAGCACCTCCACCTGCTCCGGCGCAAGGCCGAAGAGCCACACCGCTTCCATCACCTCAAAGCCCTTGTTCATCATGGTGGCCGAGTCCACGGTGATCTTCTTCCCCATGCTCCAGTTGGGATGGCGCAAAGCCTCCGCCGCCGTCATCCCCCGCAGCTCCTCCCGGCTTTTGCCGAAAAAGGGCCCGCCGGAGGCGGTGAGCAGCACCCGCCGCACTTCCTCCAGGGGTCTATTTCCCATGGACTGGAAAATGGCCGAGTGCTCGCTGTCCACCGGCAGAATGGGAACGCCTTTCTTTTTGGCCAGCTCCATCACCCGGGCGCCGCCGCACACCAAAGACTCTTTATTGGCCAGGGCCAGGGTGTGCCCTGCCTCCAGAGCCGCCACCGTGGGCTGTAGCCCTGCCACACCCACCAGGGCGTTGAGCACCATGTGGCACTCCGCCATGGAAGCCGCTTCCAGAAGCCCTTCTTCCCCGTAGGAAACCCGCACATCGGTGTCGGCCAGGCGGCCTTTCAGCTCCCAGGCCGCCTTCTCCTCCCCCAGCACCGCCAGGCGAGGCCGGAACCGGCGCACCTGCTCTTCCAGCAGCCGGGCGTTTTTCCCGGCGGTGAGGGCGGTGACGGCATACTGTTTTTCATCCCGGCTCACCACATCCAGGGCCTGGGTGCCGATGGAGCCGGTGGAACCCAACAGGGCAATGCGTTTCATAGCGGTTTTCTCCTTTTATTAAATAGCGCTGGTGAAATGGAGCAGAATCTCAAACAAAGGCGCGGTAAAAATGACGCTGTCGAACCGGTCCAGCACGCCGCCGTGACCGGGCATGATGTGGCCATAGTCCTTGATGCCGGTCTTTCTCTTGACCAGAGACAAAGCCAGGTCGCCCAGCATTCCGGCCAGACTGCCCACCACTCCGGCGGCACTGAGAAGCAGGTAGTTGGGCTCCACGCCCAGCTTGTTTCCGGCGAAATAGCCGAAGATGCAAAGGCCGGCCACGGCGCCGATGACGCCGCCCACGGCCCCTTCCACCGTCTTTTTGGGGCTGACCTGAGGGATCAGCTTGTGCTTGCCGAAGAGCATACCGAACACCAGGGCCAGGCTGTCGCTGCACCAGGCGGCCAGGAAAGGCAGAAGCACATACACCTTGCCGTTTTCATGCTGAAGCAGGATGCGCATGACGCCGCTGAGCAGGAAGGGAATGGTGATGCTTCCCAGATAAGCCTGGGCGATCTGCTCGGCGGTGATGCGCTGGGGATGGAGAATGGCCCACAGGAACACCAGAAGGGTGAACACATAGAGCAGGGGCTGCATGTAGTACATATCGTAGTTGCTGGCGGCGGGCACGATAAAGGCGGCGATGCAGCAAAGGGGCAGCAGCGGACTGCCTTTCAGCAGGCCGGTGTTGTGCAAAAACTCATAGGCCGCCAGGGAACAAAGCAGGCTGAAGGCCAGCAGCGTCACCCATTGGGGCGCCCAATAGACCACAGCAACAAACAGCAAAACGCCCACCAGGGCGGAAATGACCCGTACTTTCATCGGGAAAGACCCCCATATCTTCTGTTTCTCTTCTGAAATTCTGCGATGGCTTTGTAGATTTCCTCTCTGCCGAAATCGGGCCAGAGGGTATCGGTGAAGTAAAATTCGCTGTATGCGCACTCCCACAGAAGGAAGTTGGAAATGCGCATTTCCCCACCGGGCCGCACCAGCAGATCGGGGGGCGGCACATCATGGCTGTACATCCGCCCTTCCAGCTCCTCTTCCCCGATGTTTTCGGGTTTGAGCTTGCCGTCCAGGCAGTCCTGGGCCAGGGCCCGGGCGGCCCGGAGGATTTCATCCCGGCCGCCGTAATTCAGGCACACATGGACCTGCATGCCGGTGCACTGTTTGGAAAGCTCGTCGGTCTGGTCGATGAGCTTTCGCAGCTTGGGCGACAGAGGGCTTAAGTCCCCCCAGAAATCCAGCTGGATGTTGTTTTCCACCAGTTCCCGGATGGAGCGCCGGAGGTATTTTTCCAGAAGGCCCATGATGGCCGAGACCTCTTCCAAAGGCCGTTTCCAGTTTTCGGTGGAAAAGGCGTAGACCGTCATGTGCCGGACGCCCAGCTCCGCCAGGATCTCTGCGGCCTTATGGAAGGCTTCGCTTCCCGCCGAGTGTCCGGCGGTACGGGGCAGGCCCCGTTTCTGGGCCCACCGGCCGTTGCCGTCCATGACGAAGGCAATGTGCCGGGGTACCCGCTCTTTGTCAAAGGGCAATGGCCCCGTTTCCTTGTTCATCGTGTCCACCTATTGTCGTTTTCTGCAGCGTGACGCTGCACCCGTTCCTCTCTTTGCTTTTGCCGGTTGTGTTCGCCTGGGCAAAGAAGATATGGGAGCGGCGGCTCGCCGCCGGCGTGGCGCCGCAGCCGTTCCTCTCTTTGCTCTGCGGCATACAACCGAACCTTGTTCCGTTGCTTCGTGCTGCAAAAATTCCCCGGAAACCGGGGAATTTTGTTTTGTATCGTAGCCTTTTCTATGGCGCTCGGCCGCCCAGGCACCGGGTCAATCCCACCGGCGGCATTCGCCGCCACCTCCCTTTGCACAAGGGAGGCTTTCTTTGCCAGATTGCACCGGGTCAGCCTTTTCTGTATCACTTGGCCCCTACCGGGCCCCGCCGGGAGGCGCAAAAAGGGTCGGGGAAGTCCGGTGGCCGGACAGCCAAGCGGTGCTGCCGCACCCCATCACGCAACCGGCTTTCGTTCAACTGCCCAGCGCGGCAGCGGTCCCGTGTCGGGACGGCCAAGCGGTGCTGCCGCACCCGATCACGCAACCGGCTTTCGTTCTGTTGCCCAGCGCGGCAGCGCAGTATGGGAACGGCGGCTCGCCGTTAGATTTCCAGGAGTTCCTTTTCCTTTTTGGCGCTTTCGGCTTCCACTTCCTTGATGAACTTGTCGGTCAGGTTCTGGATGTCCTTCTCGGCGATCTTGTAATCATCCTCGGTCATCTCGGAAGCCTTCTTCTGGGCCTTGAAGTCGTCCATGGCGTCCCGGCGCACATTGCGGATGGCCACCTTGGCCTCCTCAGCGTACTTGCTCACCTGGCGGGTCAGCTCTTTGCGGCGCTCCTCGGTGAGGGGCGGGAAAGTCAGCCGGATGGCCTTGCCGTCGTTCTGAGGTGTGATGCCGATGTCGGAAGCCAGAATGGCCTTCTCAATGCCCTTGAGCACCGAGGAGTCATAGGGCTGAATCAGCAGGCTGTGGGGATCGGGGGACGAGATGTTCCCCACCTGCTGCACCGGAGTGGCAACGCCGTAATAATCCACGGTCACTTTGTCCAGCACAGCGGCGCTGGGCCGGCCTGTGCGGATGGTGGTGAATTCGTGCTTGAGCACATCCACCGTCTTCTGCATTTTGTCCTGATACGCTTGATACTGATTACTCATTTTTTATTCCTCCCCTATCACCGAGCCAATATGCTCGCCTTTTAACACTTTCAGAATATTTTCAGGGTCCTTGATGGCAAAAACCAACACCGGGATGTTGTTGTCCATGGAAAGGGATGTGGCGGTGGAGTCCATCACCTGGAGCCGGTTTTTCAGCACATCGGTGTACTTGATGGATTCGATCTTCTTGGCCTGCGGATTCTTGGCCGGATCGGAGTCATAGATGCCGTCGATGTTCTTGGCCAGCAGAATGGCATCGGCATTGATCTCGGCGGCACGGAGAGCCGCTGCGGTATCGGTGGAGAAGAAGGGATTGCCTGTGCCGCAGGCAAAGATGACCACTCTTCCCTTTTCCAGATGCCGGATGGCTTTCAGCCGGATATAAGGCTCGGCGATCTTGTTCATATCGATGCCGGTCTGCACCCGCACCACGACGCCCTGCTTTTCCAGCACATCGGCAAAGGCTAGGGCATTGATGGTGGTAGCCAGCATACCCATGTGGTCGGCCCGGGTGCGTTCCATGTCCTTGCCGTCCTTGAGACCGCGCCAGAAGTTGCCGCCGCCTACCACGATGCCGATCTGCACGCCCATATCGACGCACTCCCGCACCACTTTGGCGATGGATTCCAGCACATCGAAATTGATACCCCGATGGCCTTCGGCATTCCCGGCCAGGGCTTCGCCGCTGACCTTGAGAAGCACGCGTTTGTATTTCAGTGTTTCCATACTATCCCCCGCTTTTGATTTTCTTCTATTTTAAACTATTTCCGTCATTTTGAAAAGCCGTTTTCCCGTTATTTTTGGTTTATTTACAATCGCCCCTTTTTCCCCCGCTTCCATAGGTATGTTTCCTCTCCCTTGTCTCATGCTTTGTTTGATTGCCCAGGCAAACACAACCGGCAAAGGCAAAGAGAGGAACGGGTCCAGCGTCACGCTGGCGGGACCTGGGTTGACGAATTCACTATTTTATGGTATGGTGACGGAGAAAACACCACAAAGAGAGGTTTGAACCCATGGAGTTTATTCCCATTGACAAAGAGACCTGGCCCCGGCGGGAATATTTTGACCACTATTTTTCCGCTGTGCCCTGTTTTTACAGCATGACCACCGCCCTGGACATCACCCGTCTGCGCCAGGAAAAGGTGCGGCTGTATCCGGCCCTGCTCTATCTCCTCACCCAGACGGTGAACCGGCACATCCCCTTCCGCACCGCCATCCGCAACGGCCAGCTGGGCTATTTTGACCGTATGGAACCCAGCTACACCGTTTTCTCCAAAGAGACCGAGACCTTTTCCTCCATCTGGACCTTGTGCCAGGGGGATTACGCCACCTTCCTGGCCGATTATGAGCGGGATGTGGCGGCCTATGCCGCTTCGGGAAAATTCAGCCCCAAGCCCAATCCCCCGGAAAACCTGTTCAATGTGTCCATGATCCCCTGGGCCCGGTTTGAGGGCTTCCACCTGGATCTGCCCCGGGGCGGTGAGTATCTGCTGCCCATCTTCACCCTGGGCCAGTTCTATCAGCAAGGAGACCGCTGGTTCATCCCCCTGGCCTCCCAGGTGCACCACGCCGTCTGTGACGGGTTCCATCTGTGCCGCTTCCTGGATGACCTCCAGGCCCAGTGCCTGGGCTCCCATACTGCGCTGCCGCGCTAGGCAGTTGAACGAAAGCCGGTTGTATTCACTCAGGCAAAGAGAGGGATGGCAGCGGGGCCACCCCGCCGCTGCCGCGCTAGGCAGTTGAACGAAAGCCGGTTGTATTCACTCAGGCAAAGAAGGCGCCCTTGTGCAAAGGGAGCTGTCGGCGAACGCCGACTGAGGGATTGGCGGAGTGCCTCCGCTGGCATACTGTGCTGCCGGTCCGGTGACCGGACGACCATACTGCGCTGCCGCGCTGGGCAACAGAGCGAAGGCTGGTGGCTGACCCGGCGACGATAACCACACCCGGAATCCGGTATCAACAATATGGCTGCGTGCCGTCAATCCCCCCTGCATGGCTTTGCCATGCTGTCCCCCCTTTGCACAAGGGGGGCTGCGGCGAGCCGCCGCTGGCAAAACTTTCTTTGCCCAGGCGAACACAACCGGCAAAGGCAACAGCACAACAAAACCAGACAGCAAAAAAGCTCTCCTGCACAGCAGGAGAGCTTTTTTCTTTGTCAACCGCACGCTGCAAGGATTGCAAAGCAGCCTTTCCCGGGTGATGGTTTATCACACCCGGAGCAATAAGGCAGACAACGCATCCCCACCGGAGACAGGAACGACAGCGGAGGCACTCCGCTTACCAGATTTCCGGTTTGGCGTCGGCGGGCAGGGCGTTGGGATAGGTCTCCCCGTCCAGATCCTCCAGCCAGGCTTTTTTGGCCTGCTCCACCAGATCCGGGTTTGTGAGGAAGTCATAGGCCGTAGCCGCCATGACCTTTGCCGCAAAGAGCATACCCTTGTGGGCCACGGGGCCCTTACCCTGAGCCACCACCTGCCAGGCATGGCCGGGAGTACCGGCACACCAGGTAACGGCGCTGAACTGGCCGGTGGGCACCACCCAGCTCACATCACCCACATCGGTGGAGCCTTTGCCGCCGCCCAGGTTCTTTTCCGCCAGGAAATCGAACAGGGGCTTTTCCAGAACCTTGCCGCTGTCCTTTCCACATAGCTTCTTGGCGGTGTCCTTCAGGTTTGCGCGGTCCAGATCGGTGATGACCTCCTGGAACTTCTTTGCATACTCCAGCTCCTCATCGGTGTAGCCGATGGGCAGCAGCTCCTTCATATGTTCGCCCAGTTTTTCGCTGATCACATCGTTTGCGTGATAATCGGAATAGGCGGCCACCTGGCGGATGTCCACGGTGGTGCCGGTGATGAGGGCCGCGCCACGGGCGCAATCGCTCACCCGCTCAAACAGCTCCTTCACCTGGGTGACCTTGGGGGCCCGGATGGCATAGAGCACCTGGGCCTCGGACTGCACCACATTGGGAGCGGTGCCGCCGGTGTTGATGATGGCGTAGTGAATGCGGGCCTCGTCGATCATATGCTCCCGCATATAGTTGACGCCCACATCCATGATCTCCACGCCGTCCAGAGCGGAGCGGCCCAGATGGGGCGCACCGGCGGCATGGGCCGATTTGCCGTGGAAGGTGTAGAATACCCGGAAGTTGGCCAGGGAGCCGGAAGGGGTCACCTGGTTCATCCAGCCGGGGTGCCATGTGATGGCGATGTCGCAGTCGGCAAAGGCGCCATCCCGCACCAGGAATGCCTTGCCGCCGGCATTTTCTTCGGCGGGGCAGCCATAATAACGGATGGTGCCGGGCAGATTCTTTTCCGCCATGTATTCCTTCAGGGCCACAGCAGCCGCCAGGGAGGCCGTGCCCAGGAGATTGTGGCCGCAGCCGTGGCCGTCGCCGCCCTCCTGCAAGGGACAGTGGCAAGGCTCGTCGGCCTTCTGGCTCAGGCCGGACAGGGCGTCGTACTCGCCCAGCAGGGCGATGACCGGTTTGCCGGAGCCGTATTCGGCGATAAAGGCGGTGTCCTCCCCGGCGATGCCCTTCTTCACCCGGAAGCCCTCCTGCTCCATGTAAGCGGCCTGGCGCTCAAAGGAACGGAACTCCTGGAACCGGGACTCGGCAAAGCCCCAGATGTCATCGCTGATGGAGATGAATTCGTCACTCCGGTTCTGGATCAGCTGGCTCAGGTCTTGTGTGTAGCTCATGGTATCTTCCCTCCTGCAAAGTTTTTGCACTCGATACTTAATACTATAAACCCTCCCTTCCCTTTCTTGCAAGGCGGGGAGAAGGAAAAAAACCAGCGCCAAAACTGTGTAATTTGCCCAGCGGAGTGCCTCCGCTGGCATACTGTCTCCGGTGGGTATGCGTTGCTGCGCCTTTCTGCTCCGGGTGTGATAAACCATCACCCGGTAGGGGCCCGGGTGCAATCCTGGCAAAGTGCCGCAGAAAGGGCTGGTTAAACGCCGCAAAGCAAAGAAAGTATGTCCGTCCCGACACAGGACCACTGGGCCAGGATTGCAGGTTGGCCCCTACCGGCGAGGCCGGAGCACCGGGCCAAGCAACGCATACAGCCGGGGAGAGTATGGGAGTGGCGGCTCGCCACCGGCGTCACGCTGGTTGCCAAACGAATGTTCGTATGCTATAATGACCATAACGCACAAACATTTGTTCGAACTTTCTCACACAAAGGAGGTCTGTTTTGTGGACAGGCTCCAGAAACTCCGCATCCTCACCGACGCCGCCAAATACGATGTGGCCTGCACCTCCAGCGGCACCCAGGGCCGGAACATCCCCGGCGGAGTGGGCTCCTGCGCCGCCCAGGGCATCTGCCATTCCTTTTCCGCCGATGGCCGGTGCATCTCCCTGCTGAAAGTGCTCCTCAGTAACGACTGCGCCTATGACTGCCGCTACTGCGTCAATCGCCGGTCGGCCCCCACTCCCCGGGCCTCCTTCACCCCCCGTGAGCTGGCCCAGCTCACCATGGACTTCTACCGCCGCAATTACATCGAAGGCCTGTTCCTCAGCTCGGCCGTCCACGGCTCCCCCGACGAAACCGCCGAACAAATGATCGAAACCCTCCACATTCTCCGCCAGGAATACCGCTTCGCCGGGTATATCCATGCCAAAGCCATCCCCGGCTGCGACAGCCGCCTCATTGCCCGCCTGGGCCTTCTGTGCGACCGGATGAGCATCAACATCGAGCTGCCCTCCCAGGCCTCCCTCCAGCTGCTGGCCCCCCAAAAAAGCAAGGCGGGCATCCTGGCCCCCATGGGCCAGATCGCCGGGCGCATCCAGGAAAACCGGCGGGACCTCACAATTTACCGCCACGCCCCGGCCTTTGCCCCGGCGGGCCAGAGCACTCAGATGATGGTGGGGGCCACCGGGGAATCGGATTTGCAGATCCTCCGGCTCACCCAAAGCCTGTACCAGAAATACCAGCTGAAACGGGTGTTCTTTTCGGCCTATCTGCCCATGGTGGCCGACGAACGCCTGCCCGCCCTGAACACTCCGCCGCCCCTGCTCCGGGAGCACCGGCTCTACCAGGCCGACTGGCTGCTCCGCTTCTATGGCTTCACTGCCGGGGAACTGCTGGGCGAGGACGCCCCCAACTTAGACCCCCGCCTGGACCCCAAATGCACCTGGGCCTTGCGCCACCTGGATCAGTTCCCCGCAGAAGTGACCACCGCCCCTTATGAATTGCTGCTGCGTGTGCCAGGCATCGGGGTGCGCTCGGCCCGGCGCATCGTCAAAACCCGCCGCCACTGTCCCCTCACCTTTGAGGGCCTGAAAAAGCTGGGGGTGGTGCTGAAACGGGCCCGGTACTTTATCACCTGCCGGGGCAAAGCCCTGGAAAGCCTGGTAACTGCCCGGGAGCCTCTGGAGCAGGCCCTGCTGCTTCAAAGACTGCGGGAGGGCCCCAGCCCCTATCAGCAGCTCTCTTTGTTCGACACCCCCGCCCAACTGCCAAAGGAGGAACAATCGTTATGTCTCGGTCCGATGTAGTCTATTATTATGACGGCAGCTTTTATGGCTTCCTCACCGGCGTTTTCGACGCCTTTGACCTGAAAGAAGAACCGGCCCTCTTCCTCTCCCAGGAGGAAGAAGAGCAGCCCTTGCTGTTTGAAAGCCACTTTGTGAAAACAGACCCCCAGAAGGCCCGGCGTGTGCTGCGGGGGGTCCAGCGCACCCTGGGCGACCGTGGGGTGGACATTGTGCGGGAAGGATTCCTCACCTGCCTGCCCCACCGGGAGTATCTGCTGCTGAAATTCCTGCGCCAGGGCTTCCGGGAAGGGCCCCAGCTGCTGGCCCAGCTGACACGGGAGCCTTTGTGCACCCTGCTCTCCGCCATCCAGAAGGCCAAAAACGAAGCCCATCTGCTCACCGGCTTCATCCGGTTTTCCCGCTGCGAAACCGGGGTCTATGTCTCCCGCATCCGGCCCAAAAACCAGGTGCTGCCCCTCATCAGCCACCATTTCTGCACCCGGTATTTCTTCCAGCCCTTTCTCATCTGGGACATCACCCACCGCATGGTCCTGCTCTACCAGCCCAAAAAACGGCCCTGCATTCTGCCCCTGGACAGCCTGGAACTGCCCGCCCCCTCCCCCGAGGAAGAGGAAATCCAGAATATGTGGCGGGCCTTTTACAACACCCTGGCCATCCCGGCCCGGGAGAATCCCCGCTGCCGCATGACCCATATGCCCAAACGCTTCTGGGAATTTCTCACCGAGCTCGCCCCGCCCTCTGCCAAAAAGGAAGAAAAAGCATTGACATTTTTCAATGAGATGGTACAATAGAGTCAGATCGTTAAATAGATTATTTTCAATGCGAGGTGGAAACCATGGGAAGATCCCTCCCCCAGTTGGAAGATGTTTTCTGGGCCGTAGCCGATGAGGTTCGGGGCCAGATTCTCACCATGCTCCGCGGCAACGAGATGTGTGCCTGCAAGATTCTGGAGCATTTTGATATGCGCCAGCCCACTCTTTCCCATCATATGAAGATCCTGTGCGATGCGCAGCTGGTGACCAGCCGCCGGGATGGCCGGTGGGTCCGTTACCGGCTGAACCAGCCGGTGATCCAGGAGCTGATCGACGCTCTGGCCGCTTTGAAGGAGGACAAAGCCCCTGTGCTGCCCCCTCCGATGGGTGGAAAGACCCGGCTGTATGTGCTCACCGGTTTTCTCGGCTCGGGAAAAACCACCCTGCTTCTTCGGCTGCTCACCGCTCTCACGGGCCGCCGGGTGGGTGTCATCCAGAACGAGTTCGGCAAACTGGGCATCGACGGCCAGATCCTCCAGCGTGGGGATGTGGAGATGGTGGAGATCAACCGTGGCTCCATCTTCTGCTCCTGCCTGAAGCTGTCCTTTGTCCAGGCCCTGGCGGACATGGCAAAGCAAGATCTGGATTATCTGTTTGTGGAAAGCTCCGGCCTGGGCGATCCCTCCAACTACCAGGAGATTCTGGATGCGGCCAAGGAATTGGGCGGAGATCATTATGATTTCCAGGGGGCCATTTGTCTGATTGACGCCGTCAACTTCCCCCGGCAGCTCCGGGACATGGAGACGGTGGAGCGGCAGCTGAAGCACTGTCATCTGGCGGTGGTGACCAAGGTAGATCTCATCGGGCCGGAGAAGATGGAAGAGCTGAAAGAGGCCATCCGGAAGATCAACCCCCGGTGCCCCATCCGTACCTGCACCCAAGGGGACCTGGACCTGTCCTTCCTGGGAGAGGATCTGCTGCAATACACCTGGGCCGAAGGCGAAGAGACCACCAACACCGAGGAACAAAAGCCCAAGACCATTTCCCTGTGGTTTGACGGGGTGATGAAGCAGGAGACGCTGGATGCCATTCTCCGGGAGGTACTGCCCCACGCTTACCGGATCAAGGGCTTTTTCCATCTGGAAGAGGGCTGGAACCAGGTGGATGTGGTGGGAGACCGCATTGACCATGCGCCCTGTCAGCCCCACGAAAAAAGCCAGCTGGTGTTTATCTCCCGCATCGGGCCCCAGATCATCAAGAAGATCATGGAAGCCTGGCAGAGCCACACCGACGCCAAAATGGAACTGAAAAACTAGCGGAGTGTCTCCGCACCCATACTCTCCCCGGCTGTATGCGCTGTCATTCCTCGGTGCTCCAGGCGTGGCGAACCACGCCTGGAAAGAGCCTTGGTGCAATCCTGGCAGAATTCTGCAGAAAAGGATGGTTGTATCTGCTTGGGACCGACAGGGACCCCGCCTGGGGCGCGAAAAAGGTCGGGGAAAAACTTAGTTTTTCCCCGAGGGCCAGCGGCGGCGTCACCTACCGGAATGATGGTTATTTTGGCCTTGTGTCAAAA
>QUDE01000015.1:0-14354 GCA_003477405.1 Ruminococcaceae bacterium AM07-15 | reverse complement strand
CTTTGTGAAAAAATACCACGCCGCGGGCGGCCCAGGAGGGGCCCGGCGGCTCTCGCCGCTGGGAAGAAGCCTGGAGCAGCCTTCGCCGCAGCGAAGGCTCTGGCCCTGAAAGGAGATGAAACAATACAAATGGAAATCAAAGTGATCGGCACCGGCTGCGACAAATGCGACCGGTTATATGAAAACACCCAGGAGGCCCTGCGCAATCTGGGGATGGAAGCCAATGTGGAGAAGGTAGAAGATCTGGTGGAGATCGTCAAGCTGGGGGTTATGACCTCCCCTTCCCTGATGGTGGACGGCAAACTTTTGATCCGCGGCCGGGAAGCCAAAACCCGGGAGATCGAAAAACTCCTCTCCCGCTAGCGGCGAGCCGCCGCTCCCGTTCCTGTCTCCGGTGGGGATGCGTTGTTAGCTCCCCTGCTCCGGCGCTGGCAAGCCAACACCGGCAGGAGCCTTGGTGCAATCTTAGCAAAGCATATAAAAACATATAGAAAAAGCTCCCCTCTCGGGGAGCTTTTTCTATGCAGGCCGGTTGTGTCCACTTGGGCAAAGAAGCCCCCCCTTGTGGCGGGGTGGCCCCGCTGCCATACCAGGGGGATTGTAAAGCCGATTGCATCATTTTGCTCAGCTATGTGACCGGGTGCGGCAGCACCGCCTGGCCGTCCCGACACGGGACCCGCTACTTTTCGCCTCTCATGGACAAAAGAGCGATCACCACGATCAGCAGACACAGCCCCAGGGAAACCAGGGTGATCTCTCCCCCATAGCGATGGATATCCCCTCGCTCAATGGCCGGCACGGCCCGCAGCTGGACATAGGCCACAAGAACGATCAACGCCACATCAATGGGGAGCATCCATCTCCCGGCCCGTCTGGCAAAAGCCCCCCGGTCCAGCTTTGCTCGTTGGGCCGGGCTTTTTTGCCGCCAACCGGTGACAAAGCTGGCTCCATGCCCTGTAAGCAGAACCCCTGTGGCGGCGCAGGCCACCAGAACCACTGCCCACATGATCCATACAAAAAGCATTGCTCATTCCCCTTTCAACGCAACGATGCAAAAAAGCCCCCGGAAACCGGGGGTCTTTTCATTATATAATTTCAGTTCTATTGCCCAGCGCGCCAGCGCAATATGGGTCCAGCGTCACGCTGGGTCCGGTGTCCGGACAGCCATATCTTCTTTGCCCGGGTGCTTCGAACCAACCCGGGTTCTATTGCCCAGCGCGGCAGCGCAATATGGGTCCAGCGTCACGCTGGTTATTTTTTGGCCATGGCGGCGACTTCGGCGGCGAAGTCGTCTTCTCTCTTGGCCAGGCCCTCGCCCTTCTCAAAGCGGACGAAGTTCTTGATGGAGATGGTGCCGCCCAGCTCCTTGGCCTTGGCATCCACATACTTGGAAACAGAGGTCTTGTTCTCCTTGACGAAAGCCTGATCCACCAGGCAGTTCTCCTCGAAGAACTTGTTGATGCGGCCACTCACGATCTTCTGGGCCACAGCTTCGGGCTTGCCCTCGTTGATGGTCTGAGCCATCAGGATCTCCTTCTCGTGCTCCACCACTTCAGCAGGCACGCTGTCCCGGTTCAGATACTGGGGATTCATGGCAGCGATCTGCATGCACACATCGTGGCCCAGCTCGGTGACAACGGCGTTGCCCTTCAGGTTGTCGGAAACCTCCAGGGCCACCAGCACGCCGATCTTGCCGCCCATGTGCATATAAGCCACATTCTGGGTCTTCTCGCAGAAACGGACGAAACGGCGGATCTGGATGTTCTCGCCGATGGTGGCCACCTTCTCGGTGAGCACTTCGGCAACGGTCTTGCCCTCTTCGGGATACTGGCAGGCCTTCAGAGCCTCCAGATCAGCGGGGTTCTCCTTCATAACAACAGTGGCCAGGTCCTTGACGAACTTCTGGAACACTTCGTTCTTGGCAACGAAGTCGGTCTCGCTGTTGACTTCCACCATGGCGCCCACGCCGCACTCTTCGCACACGCCGGCATACACCATGCCTTCCGCAGCCACACGGCCAGCCTTCTTGGCGGCAGCGGCCAGGCCCTTTTCCCGCAGGAACTCTACGGCCTTATCGAAATCACCGTCAGAGGCGGTGAGAGCTTTCTTGCAATCCATCATGCCGGCGCCGGTGCGCTCACGCAGATTCTGGACATCCTTCGCAGTAAATGCCATTTTTCATTCCTCCATAGTTAGTATCCAGGGGAATCTCTCCCCTGTTCTATCCTGTATAACACCCCAGTTAAGCCCGCATGGTTGCGGGCTTAACTGAAAAGTATGATTTCTTACTGATTGGCGATCTCTTCAGCGGTCTTGGAAGCTCTCTTCTGAGGAGCTCTGGGGGTCTCGTCCACCACTTCGCCCTCTTCGGCCTTGACAGCCTCGTCGGTGACTTCCAGCTGCTCGCCCTGACGGCCTTCCAGCACAGCGCTGGCCATGGTCTGGCTGATCAGCTTGATAGCGCGGATAGCGTCGTCGTTGCCGGGGATGACATAATCCACTTCATCGGGATCGCAGTTGGTGTCCACGATGGCCACGATGGGCACACCCAGCTTGCGGGCTTCGGCGATGGCGTTCTTTTCCTTCCGGGGATCGATGACGAACAGAGCGCCAGGCAGCTTCTTCATTTCCTTCACGCCGCCCAGGTATTTCTCCAGCTTTTCGATTTCCAGCTTCAGCTTGACAACTTCCTTCTTGGGAAGCAGGTTGAAGGTGCCGTCCTCTTCCATCTTCTTCAGCTGATTCAGACGGTCGATGCGGCGGCGCATGGTCTTGAAGTTTGTCAGCATGCCGCCCAGCCAACGGGCGTTCACATAGAACTGGCCGCAGCGCTCGGCTTCTTCCTTCACGGCTTCCTGAGCCTGCTTCTTGGTGCCAACGAAGAGGACGCTGTCCCCAGCGGCGGCCACATCACGGACAAAGAAATAAGCCTCTTCCAGCTTTTTCACTGTCTTCTGCAGGTCGATGATATAGATGCCGTTTCTCTCGGTGAAGATGTACTGCGCCATCTTGGGGTTCCATCTTCTTGTCTGGTGGCCGAAATGGACGCCGGCTTCCAGAAGCTGCTTCATAGAAATTACTGCCATTTTCAATTTCCTCCTTTTGGTTTGCCCTCCATTGCGCTCCCTTCGGCGCGGCCCCGCGGGGCACCGGGCGCCGGAGACGCAATGTGCGTTTTAGCCTTACTAGGATATCACAAAGAGACCAGAATTGCAAGAAAATTTTTCATTTTTCCCTAGAACCTACGGCGATGGCCGCTCCGGCGGGACGGCGGCAGCGACGGCAGGACAGGCAGGCGGCGCACCAGGATGATGTCGTCGCCGATTTTCTCCACATTCTCCCAGGGGATGCAGGCGTCCTCTTCCCGGCCCAGCAGGCCGAAGAAGCGAGCCCTTCCCGGGGTGAAAAAAGAGCGGATCTGGCCGGTTTCCAGATCGATCTCGGCGTCATAGATATAGCCCAGCCGGGCACCGCTCTGAAGGTCGATGACTTCCTTGTCCCCCAGGTCGAACAAACGGCAGCTTTTTTCCATCCTTCTCCCCCCTTCCCTGCATCTTACGCAGGAAAGGAGAAACTTATTCCCGGTCCCGTGTCGGGACGGCCATACTGCGCTGCCGCGCTGGGCAATAGAACTTAGGCTGGTTGTGTCCATTAGGGCAAAGAGAGTATGGCCGCCCAGGCACTGGGCCGCACAGCGCCAGAATGCCCACAGGCCCCGGCCATACCCACAGTTTCAGCCATTCCAGAAGGCCGGAAAAATAGGCCTGGGGCTGGGAAAGGATGCCGCTCATGCGGAAAGGCACGGCGGAATAACGGAAGGCCAGAGCAGCCATGAGTGCGGTCAGCAGCAGAATGCTCACCAGGTAATAGGGCGTCACCCAGCCGGGCCGCTTGCCGTCCTCCCCTTTTTTCGGCTGGCCGAAGATCCGCAGCCATGCGGTGGACACCACTCCGGCCAGCGCTCCGATAATCAGTACCAGCAATGCGATCAGGATTCCCAGGATGACCTTCATAACAGAAACAACCTACCTTTCGTCCTTTTCGTCCTTTTCCTGCTCCTGGGCCTTTTTCATGGCGGCCCGCCGGGCCTTCTCCTGCTCTCCGGCCGAAGGCAGTTTGGATTTCGCCGGAGCCTTGGCTGTGGTCTTGGTGCCCGTCTTGGCGGTGGTCTTGGTTCCGGTCTTGGCCGCAGCCGCAGCCGCTTCTCTCAGAGCCTTGGCTTCGGCGGCCGTTTTCCCGGTGCCCCGCAGGTTATAAATCAGGCAGACATAGCAGCCCAGGGCGAAAAACAGGGGCGTGGGGTTCATGCCATGTCCCTGCACCGTCCGCTGGCCCCAGGAGGTCTTGAGCTCCTTGTTGCCGTCCTCATCGTGGCGGATGGTGCCGTCCTTATTATATTTATAGGTGATGTCGGTGATGTAATTTTCCTTGCGCACCACGATGTTGAACTGATCGGCGGTGGTGACAAAGCCCGCCCCCAGCAGCACAAAGAGCACCAGGCTCACCCACATGAAGCTGGGCATGGGCAGCTTCTTCGCCCGCCGCCACACCAGACGGATGATGACGCAACATAGCAGCACTGGCAGCAGAACAAAGGAAAGCTCCAGGAAGGAAGCATAGCCCAGATTGAAAAGAAGCAGGCCCAGGCTGATGAAAAAGCTCCACCAGATGGAAGAGGCCGCCTGCTGTTTTTTCAGGCGCATCCCGATCAGCTTGACCGCGCACACCACCAAAGTCAGAAGCAGCACCGCCAGGCCGCAGGGAGCCAGGAGAGCAAACATCCCTCCGCCGTCCACCATCATCGTCCACCGGTCCCGCAGGCTGTACAGATACAGCATGGGATTGGACAGGATACCCATATTGGTACGGGTATGGAAGCTGGAAGTCAGAACCGCACCTATAAAAATGGTAAGGGCCAGGCCCACCACCAGATAATAGAGCGTCACCCAGGGCGGAATCCTCCCGTCCTCCTTCCGTTTGGGCTGGTCAAACACCCGCAGCCACGCCGTGGATATCACCCCGGCCAGCACCAGGGAAACCATCACAATGATGAATACCATCACAAAAACCTCTCTTTCGTCGTTTTCCCTATCATAACACACCTGGCAAAGGATAACAATATGCTAAGAGCCAGAGCCTTTGCTGCGGCAAAGGCTGCCGGAAATTCTGAAAGGAATTTCCGGCATTGGCGGCGTGTTATTTTGCCCTTCGGCAAAATAACCATCAGGACGGTAGGTGACGCCGCCTCTGGCTCTCGGGGAAAAACTAAGTTTTTCCCCGACCTTTTTCGCGCCCCAGGCGGGGGTCCCTGCCGGGGCCAAGTGCCGCAGAATAACCATGGCGGTTGTATTTGCCTGAGCAAAGAAAGGAATGACCGCCCAGGCACTGGGCCCGTCCGGCCACCGGACCCAGCGTGACGCTGGGTGGCGAGCCGCCACGGCCATACTTTCTTTGCCTTTCTGCATCGGGCCTGCCAAGCGCGGGAGCGCAGTATGGGAGCGGAGGCACTCCGCCAAGTGCGCAGAAAAGGCTCCCCGAAGGGAGCCTTTTTCCTGAGCTTGGTTCTATTGCCTAGCGCGGTAGCGCAGTATGGCTGTCCGGACTACCGGACCGGGAGCGCAGTATGGGAGCGGAGGCACTCCGCCTAGTGTGGGGGCACATGGCAAAGCAGCGGCCGCAGAGATCGCTGTCCAGACCAAAGCGGGACATCATCTGCTCCTTCTGGCAGGCAAAGCAAGTGGGAGCATCCAGGATCTCATCCCGGTCCTTCCCCTCCGTCCAGCTCTCCCCGTGCAAAGCCCCGGCCGGGCAAATCTCAGCGCACAGGCGGCAATCCCCGCAGGGGTCTCCCTCCAGGGGTTTGTCCGGTGTCAGGGGCGCCTTGGTCAGAAGAGTGGAAAGACGCATCGCCGCCCCATATTCCGGGGTGATGAGCAGGCCGTTTTTGCCGATGCGCCCCAGCCCGGCCAGCCGGGCCGCCGTCTTGTGTGGCAGCACCGAGCGGTACGGATCGATAAACTCGGTATGATCGCTGGTGATGGCCCGGCTCTCATAGCCCATGCCCTCCAGGAACCGGGCCCCGGCGGTGATGATCCGGTCCAGCCGTGCGTTCAGCTCCTTATATAAATAATAGTATTCCCGGGTGGGGCCTTCTTTCAGCTCCTCCACCATGTGCCGGGGCAGACTCACCGCCACCGACACCCCCCGGGGAAAACCATAAGGCAAAAGGGCAGAAAAATCGGCTACGCCCCATTTTTCCGCCCCTTCCCGGCAAAGAATCTCTTTCAGTTGTTCTTTCAATGCTTCCATATTCGCTTATTCCTTCCTGATGACGGCCCAGTGCCTGGGCCGTCGTATTGTGCTCCCGCACCCAGTCACAGAACCAGGCCAAACAATGCAACCGGCTTCACAATCCCCCCTGACCGCCTTCAGCGGTCTGTCCCCCCTTTGCACAAGGGGGGCGGGGTGGCCCCGCTGCCGTTCCTCTCTTCGGTCCCGTGTCGGGACGGCCATACTCTCTTTGCCTGGACAAATACAACCAGCAACCGGCCAGGACTGCAACCCGGCCCCTTCCGGCGAAGCCGGAGCACCCGGGCCAAGCAACGCATACAGCCGGGGAGAGTATGGGTCCAGCGTCACGCTGGGTCCGGTGGCCGGACGGCCACACTTTCTTTGCCCAGGCAAACACAACCGGCCTCAGTTCGATTGCCCAGCGCGGCAGCGCAGTATGACAGCGGGGTCACCCCGCCCAGGAAATGTTTTCAAAATACAGCTTGCCGCTGGGGTTTACCTCCACCCCTTGCAGCCCCTTCTTGTAAGCCCGCAGCTCCACCGGCTGATACAGGGGCGCCTGGGTGCAAAGACTGTTGGCCAAAGCACAGGCCTGCTCCAGAATAGCAATCCGCTGCGCCCGGTCGGTGGTCTCCTGGGCCTGGTCGATCAATGCGTCCAGCTCATCATTGCGCAGCAGCGTCTTGTTGGTGGAACCGATGGACTTGGAGTGAAACACCGCCGTCATATACCCCAGCATGGTGCTGGTGGTGTAGCCGCCGATGGCCCCGGAATAATTGCCCTGGGTGGTGGTGGCCAGATAGGTGGCCAGATCCATGCTCTCCACCTTGGCCTCAATGCCGATCTCCGCCAGGTTCTGCACGATCACCTGGGCCGCCCGGCGTTTGGTATCGCTGGAACAGATGATGCTCAGCCCGATGTCCTGGGCCTCCACCCCGGACCGCTCCAGATACTCCCGGGCCAGCGGAAGGTCATACCCCTGGGCGTTCTCCTGGCTGTAACCCGGCAGATTGAAGGGGGCCTGGCCGATGGCCGCCTGGCCCAGCCCGCCCAGAGCCTGAGCGATCACCGCTTCCCGGTCGATGGCGGCGTTGATGGCCCGGCGCACCCAGATGTTATCCAGACCGGCCACTTCGTTGTTCAGCATCAGCCAGGTGGGGCCGGTGGACAGAAACTCGGTGACTTCGATCCCCTCATTCTGGGTCAGGCGCTGGTAATCGGTGTTCTCCACATCCATGAGGAAGTCCACATCCCCATTTTCCAGGGCCGCGGTGCGCTCCTCCCCTTCCGGGATGATCTTCCAGACCATATACGAGATGGCCGGTTCACCCAGGAAATAATCGGAAAAGGCCTCAAACTCCAGCCGGTCCCCCAGCACCCAGGTGCGGAACCGGTAAGGGCCGCTGCCCACCGGGTTTTTGCTGAAGTCGTTGCCGCTGTCAATGAGGTGCTTGGGCAGGATGGAATTGGCGTGAAAGCTGAGATCGGTGATGAGTGTGGCCGAGGGCCAGGCGGTTTTGATCTCAAAGGTGTATTCGTCCACCACCTGCACTTCCTGGACGCTGTCGGTATACCGCTTCACCTGGGGAAAGGACTTGGCCCAATCCAAAGAGGCCTTCACATCCCGGGCCGTCAGGGTAGTGCCGTCGTGGAATTGCACCCCTTCCCGCAGTTTGAACCGCCACAGGGTATCGTTCACCGCTTCATATTCCTCCACCAGATGGGGCTGGGGGTTCATCTCCATATCCAGGCGGAAAAGGGTGCTGTAAGTGAGCAGGTTCATGTAATCCCCCGCCACCGAGCTATGGCCGGTGGGCGACAGAGAAGGCGGCTCGCTCATGGTGGCGATGACGATGCTGTCTTCCGGGGATGCAGGCTCCTCCGGCTCGCCGGCCTGGGCCGGCAGCGACGGCTCCGTCTGGTTTCCGCACCCCGCCAGCATGGCAAGACTCAGGCTCAGGGCACAGAAAAACGCCCCCAGCCGTGTCCGTTTCTTCAAGCCGCTCTCCCCTCTCCTGTGAGATATTATTTAAATTATACTAAACTTTGTTACGATTTTCAATCATGAGTTTATAATCTCGAAACATCTCTAGAGCCAGAGCCTTCGCTGCGGCGAAGGCTGCTGCAAAAAATCCCCCGGAGGAAGGAGCGGTGTTCATAAGACAGTTAACAGCCACCGTAGTTTGAACTGCGGTGGCTGTTCTTGTATTTTATCCCCGTTATGTGATAGCATGGAACCGAACAGACCTACAAATCGGTATTTAGGGAGCAAGTTGATATGAAAATTAAAGAAATCAAGGAGAATAAAAAACAATTTCTTCCGTTGCTGCTATTAGCAGATGAGCAAGAGGATATGATAGACAGGTATCTTAATAGAGGGACAATGTATGTTTTGGACGATGATGGAGTTAAGTGCGAATGTGTGATAACAGACGAGGGGAAGGGTGTCCTTGAAATCAAAAACATTGCAACTGAACCAGAATATCAGGGAAAGGGTTACGGTAAAGCACTCATTGACTTCGTTGCTACGACATACAAAGGGAAGTATTCTATATTGCAAGTTGGCACAGGGGATAGTCCGCTGACAATTCCTTTTTATGAGAAGTGTGGATTTATTCGTTCGCATAGCATTAAAAACTTCTTCACGGATAATTATGACCATTCAATATATGAAGCAGGTACTCAACTGGTAGATATGATTTATTTGCAGAAAAAAATATAAATTCCAATTTGTCGAACAGATACTAAGGGCGCACTTCTATATAGGGTAAACCCCATATGAGCGCTCGGTGAGACCGAACACCCCGGACACCTGAATGTCCGGGGTGTTTTGCGTCACTATGTTCCGAGCAAGGGACTGCATCCCTTGCGCCTCGAAAGCGGCTATCCACATAAGGCAAAAGGCGCGACCACTTTCATCACGCCTTTTGCTTTTGTTACTGTCTTACGAACACCCCGCTAAACCTCCAGGGGATTTTTATGCAGCTTTGGCGGCATGTTATTTTGCCCTTCGGCAAAATAACCATCCGGACGGTAGGTGACGCCGCCCCTGGGCCCAGTGCCTGGGCAGTCATACTTTCTTTGCTGACCAGCATCCAACCAGCTAAGTTCTGTTTCCCAGCGCGGCAGCGCAGTATGACCGCCCAGGCACTGGGCTGGCACTCTGCTAAGATTGCGCCCCGGCCCCTTCCGGTGTTGGCTCGCCAGCGCCGGACCACAGGAGCAAACAGCGCATACAGCCTTCAGCGAGTTTTGCCAGCGGAGGCACTCCGCCTAAATGATGCCTTTCATCACCAGCACAAAGAGGACGCAGGTGATGAGCACCAGGAGGGACACCAGCAAAGCGCCCCAATTTTTACCCGGGGCCTTCTGGCTCTGGGAAGCCGGCACCAGCCCGGCCCGGCGCAGCGCGGTGACCACCGGCTTATACAGCAGCATGGTGACGGCGGCATTGATTCCGCCTTTCAGCAGGTTAAAGGGCAGGAAGGCCGGGATGAGCAGCTCGGCCACAGCAGCCCGGGGATAGCCCATATAATAAGGAGTGATCAGGTAGTTCCACAGCAGCATCACGGCCACCATAAAGACGACGCCGATGCCCAGACCCAGCATAGCGCCCTTCTGGTCGTGGCGCTTCTTATAGATGTATGCGGCAGGGCAAGCGAAAGCGCAGGTGGAAAGCACATTCATCAAAAGGCCCCAGGGACCGGTATCGCTGACGGTGAACATCTCCACCACCGAGACCACGGCGGAGATGAGGAAGGAGCTCATGGGCCCATAGATAAAGCCTGCGATGGTGATGACCACATCTTTGGGGTCATACTTGAGGAAGAGCACCACAGGGATGCGTCCCACCACCATGACGATGAACGACAGGGCGGCCAGCATGGCCAGTACGGTGAGTTTTTTGGTGTCGAGCTTGCGTTTTTCCATTGTTGATTCCCTCCGGAACAGATTTTTTGGACGAAAAAAGCACCCGGAAACGGCATTGTCTCCGGGTGCTGTGAAAGGCGGCCGCAAAGAGGCCTTAAAGGCCCCTTCGCCGCCAAAAAATTCTCGCACATCTTCTTCCATCCAGACTGTACTGTCGGTACCGGAGTTGCACCGGTTCCTGCGCCAGAGGCGCTCGCGGACTTTACCGCCGATCGGGAATTTCACCCTGCCCTGAAGACATCTGTTCCCTATTCTCTTTTCGCAACAGACAGTATACCACCATTCCTCCCAAAATGCAAGCGGCGAGCCGCCGCTGCCATATTGCGCTCCCACTTGAGGTAGTGTTGCACATCTGATTTATTGAATCAACGAACTGACCATCGCGTCTAACTTATCTTCATCCTCGTTACTCGGGATATCGCCACACTTAAATCGTTTAGCCATCTGGGACATCGTGACCATCGTTTCGTTGCCTTCGTCAAATAGAGGGATGTTAAGATAGTCTGTGACACTTGTTCCAAGGCTTAATGCCGAAGAATAGGCATTGATGGCATCGGCAACCATGCGGGAATTGAGAAACGATGTCAAATACGCTGCTTCATCTTCAGATTGCGTTGGGACGAAATAGACCTTATGGTCCGGAATGACTATTTTAGCTTCACCACACAAATCACATGAACCGACATAAGCGGCAACGAAGCCACATCCGGACATTTCCTTCCAGACTACTTTATACGGTGCAAAGGTGTAATCGCCTGTGGACCAAATGGACCAAAAAGGCTTTCCTCGCTGGAAACGCTTATAACTAGAGCGTTGTTCAAGGATGGTACGAAATTGGCTAAGGAATTTAAATGTGCGGGGGCGAGTAGCTGGTAAAGTCTCATCGCCAAACATCCCACGTTGGGGGACAATTACGCACTGCTCAGGTTGCGGTTTTGCGCAAAATCTTTGTACATCACGCCCCCTAAGTAAGGGGAATATGTCATCCTTTTCAACGATTGCGCTTTTCTTTACGACATCCCGGCGACGACCTTTGCAAGGGTCATTGGTAATACTCACAAATCTATGATCGGCAACTGGCTGGATATCCACGAAAAAAATACCGTTAACATCCGTTGTGATACCTTTTCTTGCACGATAGTTTGAGTTGCCTGCGGCGTTAAACAATTCCGGCCATACCCGCATTTCATCCTTTGTGCCAACCAGCCACGGCCCAGCGTCGGTCCCAGGAACAGGAATTGCTTGAAGGTCCTCATAGGATGAGAGATTGGGGGTTGCTCCTCTCTGCACACCGTCAAAACGACGGTATCGAACTGGATAATTGGTTGTTTGATTATTGCGGCGAATCAGCAACAGCGTGGGCCAGTTTGCTACTCCTTCAAATGGGCGCAAAGGTGCATAATCCTCTACGATCTCAACTGTCATGGGTTCAACGCCGTTTGCTGTGCGAAGTTTCCAACGCCGGAAGCCTTGGCTGGATTCATTTTTGAACACTGTTCCGGTAATGAGAAATGCAAGGCTTCCGCCTTTTTTTACAAACCGTTCCAGCGCATGATATGTCACGACAGTTGAAATATCCGACTGTATACCACCGACCCATACATCCTCGCTGAATATATCCATCCGATCGCACATAGGCTTAATGAATTCGGCATAAGGACGGGGAAGATGGCTCCATTTGACCCATGGAGGGTTTCCCACAACCAAATCAACATTCTTGACACATCCTGCCTCTATGCGGTCAAACAGAATCAGGCACCAGATACCGTTCCAATGATTTTGATGCAAATCGATAAGGCTTTCAATTGTCTGCATAAGTATGCGCGAATCAAAATTGTTAAGTTCGCAGACTGTGTTCGAAATGGCGCACAGCGATTCCATCGTGTCTTTACAGCCCAGTCCAGCATCAATACAGATTCTGAGCTGATCCATGGTGGAAAAGAACTCGGGGGACTCAGCAAGGCTAACGGGAATGGAAAATGTCCGCACGCCTTTCTCTGTCAGAATAGAGTGTGTAAATACCCCATCGGACGGATCTGCGGTATTGATTGCATCGGCAAGAAACACGGGCAGCAGAACCGGGTCAGAGGGATTGAATCGTCCAGATAAAAATACCACAATGGATGCTCGCGCTGTTAGAACAGCCAGAGGATTGAGATCAAAACCATAAAGTCCATCCAGCAATTTTCGTGCCGGGGTGGTAGGAGAGGCGATTTCCAGCCGTCTGCGCAATCCTTCCAGAATAAAAGTACCCGAACCACAGGTAGGATCCAGAAGCGATTGTCTGGGATTCCATCCCGCTGTTTCCATCACATGTGAAGCCAACCAATCGGGAGTGTAGTATTCACCCAGGGCATGACGCATGGGAGCAGGCGTGAACTCCATATATAATCCCTTGAACAGATCACGGATGGATTCAGGGCTTTTCTTCGCAACATTGAAATCAATGGTTCTCAGACGTTCAAGTAACAGTCCAAGCGGTTGGTCCAACTCCTTGTTTATATCGTCACCAAGATACCAAGAGAAAAAATCCGTCCCTAGCATATTCTCAATACCGAACATCTTAAAATATTCGCCACTTTCAATATTTTTTAAGAATTCTCTGGGGCCGGATGACAAAGTTGGAATATCGTCAGATTGTGAGGCAAGCGCATAAACTGCACAAGTCTTCGCTACAAGTGCAATGTATGTGCTTAATGCAAACACATACGCTTGTGGAGCGGAGGTGTAATCAGTTCCATGAGTACGGCTTGCATTCTCCAGATAACGAGCGAGTCGTTCCGTCTCCGTTCCGTCAACTTGTCCGAAAAGACGAGCCCATTCTGTATAAATGAGTTTTGTTCTGGTGGTGGAGCTGGCACCGCAGGCCTGGCATATGGCACGGAACAATACTGGGAGCAAACGACGCCCGACCTCAGTATCCGGTCCAACAAACTGTTTAAGCAGCATCGGGCTCACTAATGGCCGCCCGCCATCCGCAATCAGAGCCAGCAATCGATTCAGGCAGAGTGCATCAAATGCCCTTGCCGACTCCCATACGAACTTGTCTCCGGATGTGCATCCAAATGTAATGGTTTCGCCATCCCACGCAACAAGAGAGTACTTGTTGATATGACGCCCTTCCTCTTTCGAAAGTAGTTCAGCGTATTCTTCCGCCTGCATGCGCGCATGTCGAAGCTGTGCATTCTCGGATGATTTAAATGAACACGGGAGTTCATACTCAATGATGGTAGAACCGTGAACTGCGTCAATCCTCCTGTTGCCAGACTTGAAACGATGCTCATATGTATATGAATTCCAGAAAATATCACGGCTTCTGCACAATCTTTCAAGGGTTCCCTCTGCCTTAATTTTGAATTGCTCTTCGTTTTCAGAAATGTGAGCAGCATCGAGTAATGCACCAACGATCTCGGTCGACTCTTCTGGTGTCAGTAAAATATCTTTCATACATTATTCTCCATTTTCCATTCATTGCTGCATCGAACGGCATATCTTTCTTCTGCATCGTGGCTTCGAAGCAAAATGTCACAGAAGAAATACACTTCCATCTCACTTTGCTTTGGAATGCTCATTTCCTGGCTCTCCATTTTGGAGAGCCAGGTCGGGCTGTCGTGGCTAATCCATTCATCATTTGTATATACAAATCCGCCCCGTTCCGGCAGCATCGATATTTCCACCTGCTCCGGGCCATACTCATGAAACTCTGATTCATCAGAATCTATTGAGTAGGATTATAACATAATAGTGTTTTTACTTCTACAATACAAAACAAAAACTTTTTTCTATGATTTATCCGGACGAGCCCAGTGCCTGGGCAGGCATACTCTCTTTGCCTAAGTAACTATAACCAGCCTTTTTCTGTGCTCTGCCAGGATCGCGCTCTGGCCTTTCCCGGCAGAGCCGGAGCACTCAGCCACCCACCGCACTCAGCCGGGGAGAATATGGGTCCAGCGTCACGCTGGCACTCAGCCGGGGAGAGTATGGGTCCAGCGTCACGCTGGCACTCAGCCGGGGAGAATATGGGTCCAGCGTCACGCTGGCACTCAGCCGGGGAAAGTATGGCCGTCCCGACACGGGACCTTGTAGGTTTGTCAATGATGTGTTACAGATGAGGAAAAGAGAGTAAGACCTGT
>QUDE01000014.1 GCA_003477405.1 Ruminococcaceae bacterium AM07-15 | reverse complement strand
CCTATTCGCTCTTCTTTTTTCTATTTGTCACACATCATTGTAACACCTACAGGCAAAAAATGGGATTTTACCGGCAGATATATGGACAGAAGTTTGCAAATGTGATAGATTGATAGATAAGACTGGGGAATACCGGTCATTCTATATGCAATGGAGGATACAATGGAAACTTTCGTTTATGAACCCCAAGGTGTGTGCGCCAAACGGTATACCATCACGGTGGATAATGATAATGATACCATCCGTAATATCGAGATCGCAGGGGGCTGCCCGGGAAATCTGCTGGGCATCACCCATCTGCTGAAAGGAATGAAGGTGGATGAGGTCATCGAGCGTTTTGACGGCGTTCCCTGCGGCCTGAAGACCACCTCCTGCCCCGACCAGATCGCCCGGGCGCTCAAGGCTTACAAGCAGAAAAGCTAAAAGCCGCTTTATCAAATGACAAAAGAAATGAGATGAAACAAAATGTGTGAGCTGACGGTAAAAGAACTATTGCATCATCCCCAGGAGCATCTGGGGAAACAGGTGCATCTCCAAGGCTGGGTGCGCACGGTGCGGGATGTGAAGGCCTGTGCCTTTGTGGAACTCAACGACGGCTCTGTGGTGAAAAACATCCAGTTGGTCTGCCCCGGCGGCCAGCCGGTTTATGACATGGGCCGGGCTCTGACAGTGGGCACTGCGGTGGAAGCCCAGGGCACTGTCACCGAGTCCCAGGGCAATCAGCCCATTGAAATCCAGGTGGAAAGCCTGCGGGTGGAAGGGGAGTGCCCCTCCGATTATCCCTTGCAGAAAAAGCGTCATTCGGTGGAATATCTCCGCACCATCGCCCATCTGCGCCCTCGCACCAACCTGTTCAACGCCGCTTTTCGTGTGCGCAGCGAAGCGGCCTTTGCTATCCATGAATTTTTCCATCAGCGGGGCTTTGTCTATGCCCATACCCCCATCATCACCGCCAGTGATGCAGAAGGGGCCGGGGATATGTTCCGGGTGACCACTCTGGATCTGGAGAACCTGCCCCGGGACAAAGAGGGGAAAGTGGACTATTCCCAGGACTTCTTCGGTTCGGGTACCAACCTGACGGTGTCCGGCCAGCTGGAAGCCGAGGTCTTTGCACTGGCCTTTAAGAACACCTATACCTTTGGTCCCACCTTCCGTTCGGAAAACTCCAACACCAGCCGTCATGCGGCGGAATTCTGGATGATCGAGCCGGAAATCGCCTTTGCCGATCTGAAGGACAACATGACGCTGGCCAAGGATATGATGCAGTTCATCATCCGCCGGGTGCTGGAGAGATGCCCCGACGAGATGGAATTCTTCAACAAGTTTGTGGACAAGGGCCTGCTGGAGCGGCTGCAGGCGCTGGTGGATGTGGACGAGTTTGCCCATGTGACCTACACCGACGCCATTGATATTCTGCTGCCCCACAAGGATGAGTTCCAGTTCCCCGTGTACTGGGGCTGCGATCTGCAAAGTGAGCACGAGCGGTTCATCACCGAAAAAGTGTTCAAAAAGCCCACCTTTATGACCGATTATCCCAAGGAGATCAAGGCTTTCTATATGCGCCTCAACGACGACGGCAAGACAGTGGCCGCCATGGATATGCTGGTTCCCGGCATTGGCGAGCTGATCGGCGGCAGCCAGCGTGAAGAGCGCTTTGATGTGCTGAAAAAGCGCATGGACGAGCTGGGAATGGAAGAGGCTCCTTACTGGTGGTATATGGATCTTCGGAAGTACGGCGGCACCAAGCACGCTGGCTACGGCCTGGGCTTTGAGCGGCTGATCATGTACCTCACCGGTATCAGCAACATCCGGGATGTACTGCCCTTCCCCCGTACGGTGGGCAGCGCCGACTTTTAAGAGGCGGCGCCTATGGGTTTGACCATCGGTATTGACATCGGCGGCAGCACCACCAAAATCGTGGGCATGCGGGATGGGCAGATGATCTGCTCCATCCGGGTGCGGGCGGACGACCCGGTGACCTCGGCCTATGGAGCCTTCGGTAAATTCCTGGCGGACAATGGGCTGGAGCTGGGAGAGATCGCCGAGGTGCTGTGCACCGGTGTGGGCTCCTCCTTCATTCAGGGGGATATTTACGGCATCCCCACTCGGAAGGTGGACGAGTTCCGGGCCATCGGCCTGGGAGGACGGTTCCTCTCCGGCTGTGGTGACGCCATCATCGTGAGCATGGGCACCGGCACGGCCTTTGTCAAAGTGGAAGGGGAAACAATCTGCCACATCGGCGGCACCGGCGTAGGCGGCGGCACCCTGGTGGGGCTGTGCGACAAGATGCTGGGTGTGCGGGGAGTGGAACACATTCTCCATCTGGCGGAAAAAGGCAGTTTGTCCAATGTGGACCTGACCATTGGGGATATTTCCAAGGCGGCCATCTCCAACATGGACAAGGAAACCACCGCCTCCAACTTCGGCAAGGTCAGCGATATGGCTGCGCCGGAGGACCTGGCTCTGGGCGTCTGCAATCTGGTGTTCCAGACAGTGGGAACCCTGGCGGCCTTCTCCGCCCGGGGCGCCGGTATGCGGGATGTAGTGCTCACCGGCAACCTGGCCATGGTGCCTATGGCCAGAAAAGTGTTTTCCGATTTTGAAAAGCTCTACGACGCACGGTTCATCATACCCGACAACGCCGACTTTGCCACCGCCCTGGGGGCGGCCCTGGCCGGACGGTAAGGGTTTGAAAGGATAATGGAAGCATAGAAGCACATAAAATTGGAGGTAATCGTATGGATCTGACAAAAGCCACACGCGCTGAGCTGGAAGAAGAATTGAAAAAGCTCAATGAAGAGTATGAAGGCTATAAGGCCCAGGGCCTGAAGCTGGATATGTCCCGGGGCAAGCCCGGCGCTGACCAGTTGAATGCCTGCGAAGGGATGCTGACGGTGGTCAAGACCAGTGAGGACACCGTCTATCAGGGCCTGGACACCCGCAACTACGGCACCCTGGAAGGCATTCCCGCCTGCCGCCAGATGTTCGCTGATCTGCTGGAAGTGCCGGTGGAGCAGGTGCTGGCCGGAGGCAATTCCAGCCTGACCTTTATGTATGACACCGTGGACCGTCTGATGGTCTTCGGCGCCGCCGGTGTGGACGAACCCTGGCTGAAAAAGGACAAAGTGAAGTTCCTTTGCCCGGTGCCTGGTTATGACCGTCATTTTGCCATCTGCGAGCAGTTCGGCATTGAGATGATCAACATCCCCATGGATGACAACGGCCCCGATATGGACATGGTGGAAAAGCTGGTGGCCGAGGACGAGAGCATCAAGGGCATCTGGTGCGTTCCCAAGTTTGCCAACCCCTCGGGCGTTGTGTACAGCGATGAAGTGGTGCGCCGTTTTGCCGCCCTCCAGCCCAAGGCACGGGATTTCCGTATTTTCTGGGACAATGCTTACATCATCCACGGCATCACCGACGAGGATATCCAGATTCCCAACATCATCGAGGAGTGCGCCAAGGCAGGTAAGCCCGACATGGTGTTTGAGTTCTGCTCCACCTCCAAGATCTCCTTCCCCGGCGCCGGCGTCTGCGCCTTTGCCGCAAGCCCGGCCAACATCGCCTGGCAGAAAAAGTACATGAAGGCCCAGCAGATCGGACCGGACAAGATCAACCAGCTGCGCCATGTGCTCTTCTTCAAGGATGCCGCCGGTCTGAAGAACCATATGGAGATCCACAAGAAGATGCTGCGGCCCAAGTTCGATGCCGTGATCAACACCCTGGAAAAGAACCTGGCCGGCACCGGAGCCGGCAGCTGGACTGTGCCCAAGGGCGGCTATTTTGTCAGCTTTGACGCCATGGAGGGCTGCGCCAAGCGCACCCAGCAGCTGTGCAAGGAAGCGGGCATCGTCATGACCGGGGCCGGCGCCACCTATCCCTATGGCAAGGACCCGAAGGACAGCAATCTGCGCATTGCTCCTTCCTATCCTCCCATTGAGGAGCTGCAGCTGGCCATGGAAGTGTTCTGCGTCTGCGCCAAGAAGGCCGCCGCGGAAAAACTGCTGGCTCAGTAAGCAGAAAATCAAAAAGAATAAAGCTCCCGCAAAGGGAGGTTTCGCTGTGGGCAGAGGATATGTCCTCTGCCCACAGCCGCGCCTGGGAGGCAAATGTTCTCTTTTTGCATCGGGAAAACCGGTGCAAAAAGGGGATCTTTGAACAAATTGTACAGAAAAGAGAGGGAATTTTACGAAAAAGCCTCTTTTTGTTGACGGAATCCCAGGGGTGGAGTATAATAATCGTTGCTTTTCAAAAAGCGTCACGCTTTTCATAAAGGAGGAAACAACAGGACAATGAAAAAGAGCATTCTCACTTTCGTTTGCTCACTGTTAGTCATAGCACTGCTTGGCTTTACAGTATGGCACGGGGTGGATCTGGGCTTCACACAGATCCCCAGCATCACCGACACCGAAAACGGTGTGCGGCTGGGTCTGGATCTGGTGGGCGGTTCCATCATCACCTTTGAGGGCATGGCCGACGAGGATATGCCTGCCGAGGAGCTTAGCCGCAACATGGAAATCGTTGTGGATATGCTTCGTCAGCGCCTGGACTTCCAGGGCCTCACCGAAGCTCAGGTATACCAGGCCGGTGACCGTCGGGTCACAGTGGAGATCCCCTCCATCAGCGATCCCGAAGAAGCTGTGCAGACGCTGGGTTCCACCGCTCAGCTGCAATTCCTGGATGACGACGGCAATGTGATCCTGGAAGGCAACCAGGTGGCCGATGCTACCGCCGAATACGGCGCCATCGATAACACCGGCGTCAAGCAGAATTATGTCTCTCTGGAACTCACCGATGAAGGTCTGGAGATCTTCACCGAGGCCACAAAGAAAGCGGCTGCAGCTGAGTCGGAAGGCAAGAACCACATCAATATCGTCATGGACGGCCAGACCATCAGCAGCCCTGCTGTGAGCAGCCAGTATGCAGAAACCGGCATCACCAGCAAGGAAGTGATGATCACCGGCGGCTTCACTGCAGAGGAAGCAGGCCTCCTGGCCAATAACATCGCCCTGGGCCAGCTGCCCTTTGGCCTGGAGCAGGTGGAGATGCGCAGCGTGGGCGCTCAGCTGGGTATGACTGCTCTGACCAGCAGCATCAAGGCCGGCGTCATCGGCGTGCTGCTTGTGATGATCTTCATGATCGCGGTGTATCGTCTGCCGGGCGTCGTCTCCTGTGTGGCTCTGCTGTTCTACTGCGTGCTGGAGGGACTGGTGCTGGTGATCTTCAAGGTCAACCTGTCTCTGCCCGGCATCGCCGGTATTATCCTGTCCATCGGCATGGCCGTGGACGCCAATGTGGTTATCTTTGAGAGAATCAAGGAAGAACTGCGGGCGGGCAAGACCATTCGCTCGGCCATCGATTCCGGTTTCCACCGGGCTTTCTCTGCCATTTTGGACAGTAACATCACCACCTTTATCGCCGCAGCTGTGCTCTATTTCTTCGGCAAGGGCACCATCGTGGGCTTTGCCATCACCCTGGGCCTGGGCATTATCCTGTCCATGTTCACTGCTCTGACTGTGACACAGATGCTTCTCAACAGCCTGGTGGGTATGAAAGTGACCAACATCCGGCTGTACGGTGCTCGTGAAGGGAGGGATGCGTAATGCTGAAGACATTCAGTGCTACAAAAAACTTCAAATATTGCGCCATCCTTTCGGTGCTGCTGATTGCCGCAGGTCTTGTGGCTTTGCTGGCGGCTCCCTTTGGCGTCAATCTGTTTAATCTGGATATCGATTTTGCCGGCGGCACATCCTTTACCTATCAGCTGGGAGAAGAGGTTACTCCCGATGTGATCGACAAGGTGGAGGACGCTGTGGCCGATGTGGCGGGCAAAAATGTTTCCGCCGTGCCCACTGGCGATGGTACCCAGGTGCTCATCAAAACCAAGAGCCTTTCTTCCGAGGATCGGGAAAAGCTCCACGAGGCCATGAAATCTGCCTTCTCTCTGGAGGACGATGCCCGGCAGGATGTACAGAATGTCAGCCCGGCTGTGGGCAAGGATATGCAGGCCGCGGCCGTCAAGTCCTCTTTGGTGGCTGCTCTGCTGATGCTGCTGTATATCACCATCCGTTTTGATTTCAAGTCCGGTTTTGCCGCTGTGATCTGCCTGATTCACGATGTGCTGGTGATGATCAGCGCCTATGTGATCTTCCAGCTGCCGGTGAATATGAACTTCATCGCCGCAGCCCTCACCATCTTCGGCTATTCCATCAACGCCAGTATCATCACCTTTGACCGCATTCGCGAAAATCAGAAGCTGTCCCGCCGGGAAAGCTATGACGCCATTGTGGACAAGAGTGTGCGCCAGAGCTTTACCCGGAACATCAACACCACACTGACCACGCTGTTTACCATCGTGCTCATCATCTTTACCGGTGTTTCCTCTCTGGTGAATTTCGCCATTCCCATCACCGTTGGCATTGTCAGCGGCGCTTATTCTTCCATCTTCGTGGCCGCTCCTCTGTGGGCCCTGCTGAAGAAGCATCAGAAAAAAGCGAAATAAGCCTGTTTCAGATCCCCGTCTTTTCACAAGACGGGGATCTTTATGGTTGTATATTCCAGAAATTTCATATTTTGTCGAATGGTGTCGAAAGTTGCGACGAAAAAGGGGTTTAATTTGTCGAAAAACTGTGGGACAATGAAAAAGGAGAAAAGATCCCCGGCGCCAGGCGGCCGCCGGGAAACTCTTGCTCCCCCTGGTTTCTTTGTGGTACAATAGCCCC
Source organism: Ruminococcaceae bacterium AM07-15 (assembly GCA_003477405.1). Lineage (GTDB taxonomy): Bacteria > Bacillota > Clostridia > Oscillospirales > Butyricicoccaceae > Pseudobutyricicoccus. The sequence continues at coordinate 81,252 of QUDE01000014.1, read as the reverse complement.
AAACCAAAATGACCGGAAGGAAAACTGCGGGGGAGGAAATGGCATGAAGTGCCCGTATTGCGGATATTTGGAGAGTAAAGTGGTGGATTCCCGGCCCACCGATGAGGGCAGCTGCATCCGCCGCAGGCGGGAGTGTTTGTCCTGCGGCCGGCGGTTCACCACCTATGAAACGGTGGAGAGCGTACCGCTGGTGGTCATCAAGAAAGACGGTTCCCGTCAGGCTTTCAGCCGCAGCAAAATGCTCAGCGGTCTGGTGAAGGCCTGCGAGAAACGGCCGGTGACCATGTCCGCTTTGGAAGAAATCTGCGATGAGATCGAGCAGAAGCTCTCCAATTCCCTGGAGAGGGAGATCAAATCCGAACAGATCGGTGAACTGGTGATGGAACAGCTGAAGCAGGTGGACGAAGTGGCCTATGTGCGCTTTGCTTCGGTGTACCGGCAGTTCAAAGACATCGGCACCTTTATGGAGGAGCTGAGCAAGCTGATCCATACCAAGCCTCAATGACAACAAAAAAGCCGCCTGACACAACATGGTGTTTGGGCGGCTTTTTGCTGACATGGGTTACAGGATGTTTTCCCAGGTGGGGTCATCACTGGAGGGCAGGCGCAGCAGCAGGTACCGAAGCAGCCGGGCCTTTTGATGGTACTCCTGATCTTTCTCCACTTCCAGGCAGCCCTGACATTCCTCCAGCACCTGGCCGATTTCCTCGATGGAGGAATGCACATAAAAGGTGGACAGGAGAGGGGACAGGCGCTGGTATCGGCTTTCCAGGGCGTCCAGAGCGCCGCTGCGGGCCTCTTCGGCCCACAGGGGTACTTCTTCCGCCAAAGAGGAAGAAAGGCTCCTGGTGTATCTGTGGGCGAAAAAAGCACCGGTGAGAGTGACCAGCAGCAGGAATGCGGCAATATAGGTGCGGGCCATGGCTATTTTCCCTCCTTTCGGAAAAGAAGGATGTTGCCGCTGCGATCGGCGCACAGGAGAAACACCTGCTTCAGGCCGGAGAGCAGATTGGCTTTCAGGATGGAATCCAGCCAGACTTCATCCCGGCCGATGGCCTGCAGGTTTTCCCGGCAGAGAACGCCGTCCGAGACGATCAGTTCCATGGGCGGGGAAGATTTGGGGGCTTTGCCCAAAGCGTCCAGCGTCAGCGCCTGTGCGCCGGGAAAGAGCAGCAGGCTCACCTGGCCGTTTGTCTCCACCTGGGCAAATTGGATGGAACGCAGATCGAATACATCTTTGAGCCGCAGGGTCTCGAACACATCGTCCAGGGTCATGCGCACTTTGCGCAGGGCCTGCTGGTCCGGAACGCCGTTGCGGATGATCTGCACCGGCCGTCCGCTGAGCAGCCGCCGCAGTTTCTGACTGCGCATGGACAGCACCGACAGGAAGATCTCGGCGGCAATCAGGGTCAGAATGGGCACCAGGCCGTGGAGCAGAGGAATGTTCAGATCCTGCATGGGCACCGAGGCCACGGCAGAGATCAAAATGGTTATGACAAACTCGGTGGCCTGCATTTCGGCCACCTGCCGTTTGCCCATCAGCCGAAAGGCTGCAATGATGAAGATGTAAAGAAGAATGGTGCGGAAAAAAGGAACCAACATCGTGATATCACCCTGTGTTAGTGTGCCGATGGAATGGGAAAATATTCCCCGGACTTTGTGACAGGCGAAAAAAGGCCTGTTGTTTTTAACCGGTCAGAGATATTCTGGCGCAGGAACGGGGGACATTTTATAATAATGGTGGATACACAGCAGGCAATTTTCGTAGAGACAGAGAGGAAAGGATAGAATGGGACAGACCAAGGAACTGGCCGAAGTGCTGAAACGACAGGAAGAAGAGCTGGAACGAACAAAGCAGCGTCTGGGGCAGAATATCAAAGCCCGTCGGGAGGCGTTGGGATACAGTCAGGAAAAGCTGGCCTTTCTGTCGGGCATGGGCGCCGCCCATTTGGGAAACATCGAAAGGGGAAGCGATAAAAACAACCCTACCATCTCCACTCTGGCCAAGATTGCCGGTGGCCTGCATACTTCGGTGGAAAAGCTGTTGGAGGGTACAGGTACACAAACGGAAGAGGAAGAAAATGGTTAAAATCAAATTTTTTAAAAAATTTGAAAAAAACACTTGCCAAATGGGGGACACTGTGGTAATATCTTTCTTGCACCCGGGTGTGGCGCAGTTTGGTAGCGCGCTTGAATGGGGTTCAAGAGGCCGGAGGTTCGACTCCTCTCACTCGGACCAAATGAATAGGAAAATCCCTGGAATCGTAAGGTTCCAGGGATTTTTCTATGTCTCTGCCCTGGGGCGAAAATATCATATCCGGTTTGCCTTTTGGTTTGGGCCGTGGTACAATCGAAAAATCAAAGGACGGTGTATCGATTATTTCGTCCAGCCCAAAGGAGGCACAGCAATGAGAGATTTGGAAAGCGTCTGCAAAGTGGCGGTGGTACAGGCCACCCCGGTGATGTTCCAAAAGGAAAAATGCGTGGAAAAAGTGCTCAAGCTGATGGAGGAATGCGCTGCGAATGGAGCGCAGCTCATCGTGTTCCCCGAATTGTTTATTCCCGGCTATCTCTATGGCATGACCTATGGCTTCACCGTGGGGAGCCGGAATCAGGCTGGAAGGGAAGATTGGAAAGTTTATTACGATAATTCCATCCTGGCCAAGGGCACGGAAATGCAGCAGATCATTGACTGTGCCAAGCGGTTGGGAGTCTATGTGAGCATCGGCTATTCCGAGCGGGACGAAGTGACGGCGACACTGTATAACTCCAATATGATGATTTCACCCCAGGGAGAGGCCCTCAATCATCGCAAGCTCAAGCCCACCGGCAGCGAGCGAGTGGTCTGGGGAGACGGCAACAAGGACTTTTTCCCGGTGATGGACACCCCTTGGGGGCCCATGGGCAATCTGATCTGCTGGGAAAGCTATATGCCTCTGGCCCGGGTGGCTCTTTACCAAAAGGGGATCACCATCTATATTTCTCCCAACACCAATGACAACCCGGAATGGCAGGATACCGTCCGCCATATCGCCATCGAAGGACACTGTTTCTTCATCAACTGCGATATGTACTTTACAAAGGCAGACTATCCCAAGACCCAAAGCGGAGAAGAAGAGATCGGCCGGCTGCCGGATATCGCCTGTCGCGGCGGCAGCTGCGTGGTGGACCCCTATGGCCATGTGATTTCCGATACAGTATGGGACCGGGAAGAAATCATTTACGCCCAGCTGGATATGCAGCAGGCGGCCGCCAGCAAAATGGAGCACGATGTGTGCGGCCACTATGCCCGGCCCGATGTGCTGTCGCTCCAGGTGCGGGAAGGATAAGGAGAAAAAGAAAAAAGCCGTGGCTAAGCCGCGGCTTTTTGTCTTTCCTGTGATATTGTTTGCCGTCCTTTTGAGGATGGAGTTCATCAGTGGCATCTCTTGCAGGCATCATACCCCATGGAGACGGCTTCATCCTGGGTCACCTGTGTGGGATTTTTCATGTTGCTGCATCCAGGTTTGCTGTGATACTTTGAGCCGCTGGCGGGAATCCACACCAGATTGGTGTTTCCCTGGTTTTGAGGCGCGGGAGCCGATGCGGCATTGTCGGGAGCAGGGGCGGATTCCTGGGCCGGAGGTTCAGACGGGGGCTGAGATGGACTTTGCTGGGGCTCGGCCGGGGCCACATTTTCCGTTTTCGGTGCGGATGCAGCTTTCTCGTCATCGTCGTCTGAAATGGGAGAGGAGGAAGGCTGAGAGGTATCCTTCTTCAAAAGAGGATTTTCCTGCTCTTTGTCCTCAGACGCTTCCTTTTCTTCTTGTTTATCTGTTTTTGTTTCTTCTTTTTCCAGGCCCTTTTCCGTAGAGGAGGACTTTTCTTCCTCTGTGACAGAGACGGCTGGCTGCTTTTCTTCTCCCTCTTCTTCCAGTGTACAGCCCATCAATCCGGCCGCCAGGGAAAAGGCCATGAGCCACAATAGACCTCGGGCCAAATGTGTATTCTTTTTCATCGACGCATCTTATCCTCTCTTTTGAAAATATCCATTCTGTTCCTGCTTTGGTCATGCTATCACACCAGGGGATTTTTGGCAAGACGATAAAATGCAGAATAAAAAAGAGCCGCAAACTGCGGCTCTTTTTGTTGCTTATTCGTTGACTTGCTTCTTTTCCACCATGCGCCGGGCCAGGTAGACGGCGGGGGTATCGGCCAGGCTGGTGAAGATGAAGATCACATAGCTGGACAGCATGATGGAGATCATGGTGGAGAAATCGTAGGTGCCCCAGAAAGCACCCAAAGTGAACAGCAGAGTGTTGAGCAGCTGGGATACCAGGGTGGAACCGTTGTTGCGCAGCCAGAGGAATCGATGGGGATCGCCCCAGCGTTTGTTGGTGAAGTCCCACCAGGCGTGATAGAGCCACACATCAAACCGCTGGGTGACGGCATAGACCACAAGGCTGACCAGCATCATCCGGGGAGTGTTCTGGAACACCGCTTCAATGCTGGGAGAGATAAAGTCATTAGGAGACGGTACATAGAGCATCCAGCTTTGGGAAATGACGATAAAGCTGAGGGAGGTAAGGATACCGATGTTCACCGCCCGCTGGGCCGCCTTTTTGCCATAGGATTCGCTGAGAATGTCAGTGACCAGGAAAGTGGAGGCGAAGAGCACATTGCCCAGGGTCTGTTCCATACCAAAGGCATCCACCAGAATCAGAACTTCGATGTTGGCCGCAATGGTGGCGAGGACCGTCCAGCCATAGAGTCCTTGTTTGCCGAACATCTTCATCCACCAAAGGACGCCGCCGTACAGCACCACGAGGCTTAAAAGAAGCAGTAACTCATTTCTCATTTTGTACTCCTCCCACACCAAAATCAGTATTGTGAAGCAAAATATCCACCCGGGGATTGTGGATGAACAGGGGCATCACATCTTTTTGGAAAATTTCAATCACACCCGGGTCGGGTTTGATGGGGGTGGAGTTTTCCTCCATGATGTTGACGCACACCCGCTCAAAATAGGAAAGGCCGGTTTCGATGTCCCGCCGCATGGAAGCGGCTGTTTGGCCGGGAAGGCCTTGCAGCAAACAGACTTCATCAAAAAAGCGGGAGATATCCAGGGGAGAAGCATCGCAGTCGATTCCCTTGCACAGATAGCACTCCCGAAACAGGGGATCAAAAGTCTCCACGCCGATTTTGATCTTCAGGGCAATGCCCAACATGGCCAGGCGGGATTTCAGCGGGGGAATCTGGCTGCGGTGCATCCAGTGGCACTCAAAATGCAGGGTATGGATGTGCCGCTCCAGGCACAGATCCACGATGTTTTCCATGGTTTCCTCATCCAGATCCACAAAGCTGCCGGAATTGATCACTTCCAGCCGGTGATACTCACCGGTGACCCGGGCCAGCACCCGACGGTTGAGGGCGAAATTGGCTTTTTGATCCGGCGAGCAGTCCAGATGATAATCACAGAAGCGGCAGCGCCTCCAGGCGCAGCCTGCGCCCCGGAGAAGCACGATCTCCCGGGGATTCTTTTCGGTGATGACCGAATAGCGTTCCATCTCGTTCATTGGTAAAAAAATCCATCCTTTCTTGCTATTTAGTATTATAGCAAAGTGATTTGCTACGGTCAATTCTCATTTGCGCGTTGCAAAGGGGAAGAAAGGACGATATAATAAAAACAGCAAAAAGGCGCATGGCCGCCGGAAAAGGAAAGGTTGGACGAAGATGGACATTGCAGAACTGAAGCGCCGGGCCTGTGAGGCTGTGGACAAAAATGCCGATAAAATCATCGCTTTTGGAGAATCGGTCTTTGCAGAGCCGGAGCTGGGATTCAAGGAATTCAAAACCGCAGAGAAAGTACAGAAAATGCTGGATGAGCTGGGCATCGAACACCAGGATGGGGTAGCCATCACCGGCGTCATTGCTCCCATGAAGGGCCGTTCTTCCAAAGTTCGTCTGGCTCTGATGGGCGAGCTGGATGCCATTGTGGCGCCGGGCCATCGGTGTGCCGACCCTGTGACCGGTGCCGCCCACTCCTGTGGCCATCATGTGCAGATCGCCACCATCATGGGTGCTGCTATGGCGCTGAAGGACAGCGGCATTATGAGCGAACTGGACGGCGACATCGTCCTGATGGGCGTGCCGGCCGAAGAAGGGGTGGAGCTGGAATACCGCCATGGCCTGATCAAAGAGGGCAAGCTGTCCTTTATCGGCGGCAAGCAGGAATTCATCAAGCTGGGTGTATTCGACGATATCGATATGATGCTCATGCAGCACACCGACGGCAGCGACAAAGTGGCCGCTGGCGGCCCGGTGGGTATGGGCTATGTGGCAAAGCTGGTTTATTATAAAGGCAAAGAAGCTCATGCCGGCGGCGCTCCCTGGGATGGGGTCAACGCTCTCCAGGCGGCCAAGATCGGCCTGATGGCCATCGACGCCCAGCGTGAGACCTTCCGGGACAAGGACAATGTGCGCGTCCATCCCATCATCACCAAGGGCGGCGACCTGGTGAATGTGGTACCGGCCGATGTGCGCATCGAAACATTCTGCCGGGCCAACAACATGGAGGCCATTGAGGATGCCAGCATGAAGGTCAACCGCGCTCTGAAGGCCGGTGCCGACGCCGTAGGGGCCGAAGTGGAGATCGTGGACATCCCCGGCTATATGACCCCCTATGAGTGCCCGGAGATGAAGGCCGTTGTGGAAGACAACCTGGCTCTGATCTATGGCAAGGAAAATGTGGTGCCCGGTGTGGGTTATACCACCGAAGCCAACGATGTGGCCCATCTGATCCCGGTGGTTCACTGCACCATCGGCGGAGCAGAAGGCATTGCCCACAGCTCCCATTATGAGATCCGGGACAAGGATTCCGCTTACATCAAGGCCACCAAGATGCTGCTGTGCTCGGCCATCGACCTGCTGGCCAACGGCGCCGAAAAGGGCCTGTCCGTGAAGAAGAACTTTAAAGCTCCCATGACCAAGGAAGAATATCTCCGCACATGGGGCCATCTGGATGTCTGATTTGACTCGTTGAGAATAAGAAAAGCCCGCCGATGAAAGATCGGCGGGCTTTTGGTTTTCTGAATGGAGTGGTTAGCTGTGAGAAGAGGGGTCCGAAGGATCGGTGGGGAGCAACTCTTCAAAGGGATCGTCCTCGGGGGACTCGGGAGGGGCTTGGTTGTCCCACTGGGCGATGCGTTCGGGGGATTCTTCTTCCTCCAGTGTTTCCTCCGGCCAGGGACTGGTGCCCGGGGAAGGAGCAGAAGAAGCACAGGGAGGGCAGGCGGGCTCTTTTCGTTCCCGGATGGACTGCACCAGTACCACCAGAGAGACGCCGGCCAGAAGGCAGGCGGGGATCAGCTGGAAGATGACAAAGCCGGGGAGCAGGCGCATCTGCATATGGGATACCATGCGCAGGAGGAACACCAGATAGATACCAGACTGGATGTACAGGGCATAGACTGCCGCGCGGGGCGTTTTCCGGCTGCGAAAATAGAGCAGAAAAGTGAGATCACACAAAAAATTCAATGCCGACCAAAGGTTGAGGGGCATGGAATGGGAAAAAAACAAAAGCAGGGAAACGACGCAGGCCGAAAGACCGGCCCAGCCTACCACATCGATCTGGCGCAGGAAAACGGGATGCTTGAGCACAAAGCCCCGCAGCACCAGCAGAGAGCTGATGGCACAGTAAAAAAGGCCGGTGAGGCCGCCTAACAGATCGAGAAAAAAGGCAAAGCCCGGGTTGGGGCTGATTTGAAAAAACATAGCAGATTCTCCTATGAAATGGGGAAAATATTCACACTTCATCTTTTGATATGCTACCACAAGGAAGATAAAAATGCAACGGAGAAGGAGGGTGAAAGGGAAAATAATCCAGAGGAAAAGAGGGTGGAAAATGTCGAAAAACAGAAAAAGCGAACATCTGTTTGATGTGTCGAAAATCCCGTGTTTTCACATAAAATGGCGGCTTTTTGGTAAAAAATAATTATGAAAAGCACTTGCAATTCATACAGGCCAACGGTATAATAAAAGAACAAAGTGGCGGAAAGTGGGGAACAGTGCCTGAAAGTGCAGACCGGAGGAATCAGGGTGGTGAAACAATGCACGGCGAATTCGAACACAATATCGACGCCAAAGGCCGCCTGTTCATTCCGGCCAAGCTCCGGGAGAAGCTGGGCAGCAGCTTTATCATCACCAAAGGTCTGGACGGCTGTCTGTTTGTCTATTCGGCAGAAGCCTGGGATGTGTTGGAGGAAAAGATCAATCAACTGCCCATGTCCCGCTCCCGCAACCTTCAACGCTTTTTCTTTTCCAGTGCTGCCGATTGCGCCCCCGATTCCCAGGGGCGGGTGCTGATTCCCCAGAATCTGCGGGAATATGCCGGGCTGCAGAAGGAAGTGACCGTCATCGGCGTCTCCGGACGAGTGGAGATCTGGGACAAGCGCCGCTGGCAGGAATACAACGGAGAACTTACATCGGAAAGCATTGCCGAGGCCATGGAAGACCTGGGCTTCTAAAGGGGCTATTGCCCCGGAGAGGGGGAGGTCCCTGTGGAATTCAGTCATAAATCGGTTTTGGCTCAGGAATGCATGGAGGGCCTTCACATTCGGCCCCAGGGTATCTATATGGATGCCACCACCGGCGGGGGAGGCCATTCCCTGAGCATCGTCCAGCGTTTGGGAGAAGGCGGCCGCCTGATCTGTATCGACCGGGACGATGACGCCCTCCAGGCGGCGGGAAAGCGCCTGGAGTCTTACCGGGAGAAAATCACCTTTGTAAAGAGCAATTTTTCCGATATCGCCGCCGTGGCAAAAGATCTGGGAATTTCTCAGGTGGACGGCATCCTCTTTGACTTGGGGGTGTCCTCCTATCAGCTGGATGCCATGGAGCGGGGCTTTTCCTATATGAACGATGCGCCTTTGGATATGCGCATGGACCGAAGCCAGAGCTTTACGGCCGGTGATGTGGTCAATGGATACAGCCAGGAAGAACTGAAACGCATTTTGTGGGATTACGGCGAGGAGCGGTACAGCGGACGGATTGCCGCGGCCATCTGCCGCCGCAGAGAAGAAAAACCAATCCAGTCCACCGTGGAGCTGGCCGAGATCATCCGGGGGGCCATGCCGCCCCAGGCTCTGCGGGAAAAGCAGCATCCGGCCAAACGCAGCTTCCAGGCTATCCGCATCGAGGTCAATGGAGAGCTGCGGGCGGTGGAACAGGCGGTGCAGGACAGCGTGGATCTGCTGGCTCCCGGCGGGCGTCTGGCGGTGATCAGCTTCCACTCCCTGGAGGACCGGATCGTCAAGAATATTTTTGCACAGCAAGCCAAAGGGTGCATTTGCCCGCCGGAATTCCCGGTGTGCGTCTGCGGCCGGAAACCCCGGCTCAAGCTGGTGCATCGAGGAGTCATCACAGCCGGAGAGGAAGAGCTTCGGGACAATCCCAGAGCTCGTTCTGCCAAGCTCCGGGTAGCGGAAAAAATCGAGGGAGGCGATGACAATGGCATATGAACACAAGCACTCGCCCGCTTCCCGCCAGAGCGTGGCTTATGATTATGCCACTCTCCAGCAGCAGGAGCAGGATCTCCGGCAGCGGATGCGGGTGCACAAGGGCAAAGTCAAGCCCAAAGTGCCCTACGGCAAGTACAGCGCCATTTTCTGCGGCGTTTTTGCAGCACTGCTTGTCATTGTGTTCAACTTCATGCAGCTGACCCAGCTGACAGGGGAGAACGCCGCCCTGAAAGATGAACTGGAGACATTGCAGAGCGATGCCAAAGCCCTGGAGGCCAAAAAGGAGCAGATTTTCAATCTGACCTATGTGGAGGACCGGGCCCGCAACGCTTTGGGCATGATCAAAGCCGACAAGAGTCAGGTGGAATATGTGGATCTGTCCCAGGAGGACAGTGTGGAAATCCCTCAGCAGGAAAGCGAGACCCCGGCCTTTCTCAGCAGTCTGATGAAAACTTTCAATGCCGTGGTGGAATATCTGAAATAGCGCAAGCAATATAATGTGGATGAGAGCGAGTAAGCAGAGTAGGAAATGATGTTTCTTGCTCTCATTTTTTAATGAACAGGTGAGAAAATGTCCAAAAAAGCCAACAGCATGACACGCCGCCGCATTTTGTTTGCGGCGGCGGTGCTGGGGGTGGGCGCCTTCGTGATCGTGGCGGGCCGGCTGTTTCAGCTCCAGGTGCTCAATTACGAGTTTTACGAGGAAAAAGCCATTGCCCAGCAGACCAAAGATACCACGATCGAGCCCATGCGCGGCACCATTTACGACTGCAATATGAAGCCCCTGGCCATCAGCGCTTCGGTGGAGATGGTCACATTGGAGCCTCGCAAGATTGCTGACGATGAACAGGCCCAGATCATCTCCCAGAACCTGGCGGAGATTCTGGATATGGACTATGAAACGGTCTATGCCAAAGCCTCCAAAACAGATTCAGCCTATGAGGTGATCAAGCGAGGGGTGGAAAAAGAAGTCGCCGATGAGGTGCGGCAGTTTAAAACCGATTACAACGAGGAAATCAAGGAATACAACGAAGGAAAGCCGGAGGATCAGCAGAAAGAAGCCATCACCAGTATTTATATGGCTCCCGATACCAAGCGGTATTATCCCTTCGGCAACTTTGCGGCGCAGGTGCTGGGATTTGTGGGAAGCGATAACCAGGGTCTGGCCGGCATCGAAGCCAAGTATGACAGCTATCTCACCGGCACCCCCGGGCGGGCCATCCGGGCTACCAACGCCAACGGGGAAGAAATGCCTTTCGATTATGAGATGTACTATGAGGCCGAGGACGGCAATGACATCGTCCTGACCATTGACGAAGTGATCCAGCACTATCTGGAGAAAAATCTGGAGATCGCCGCATACGACAACAACACCCAGAACCAGGTGGCCGGTATTGTGATGGATGTGGACACCGGCGCTATTCTGGGCATGGCGACCAAAGGGGATTTTGACCCCAACGATCCCTTTACCATCACCGACGAACAGAAGGCTCAGGAGCTGGCCGCCATCACCGATGAGGAGGAGTACTCCGAAAAACGCAATGAGATCCTCCAGGCCCAGTGGCGGAACAAAGCGGTGACCGATACATATGACCCCGGTTCCACCTTCAAGATCCTCACCGCCTCCATGGCGCTGGAGGAAAAGGCCATCACGGTGGACAGCACTTTTTATTGCCCTGGCTACCGGATGGTAGAAGGCTGGCCCCAGCCCATCAAATGCTGGTATTATCCCCGGGCCCACGGCAGCCAGAACCTGTACCAGGCCATTCAGAATTCCTGCAATCCGGCCTTTATCGACATCGGTCAGGCAGTGGGAGCCAAAACATTTTTGGAATATTACAAGGCCTTCGGCTTGAATGAGCCCACAGGAATTGATCTACCTGGCGAAGGCGAGAGCATCTTCCACTCGGAAGAGCAATTCCTGTCCAACAAGGTAGACCTGGCCACGGCCAGCTTTGGCCAGAACTTCCAGATCTCTCCGCTGCAGCTGATTACGGCGGTGTCCGCCGTGGCCAATGGCGGCAACCTGATGAAGCCCTATATCGTCAAGGAGATCCTGGACAGCGACGGCAATATTGTGGAAAGCACCGAGCCCACTGTGGTGCGCCAGGTGATTTCAGAAGAGACATCGGAACTGATGTGTGATATACTGGAAACTGTGGTCAGCGAAGGCACCGGTAAAAACGCCTATGTGGCCGGTTATCACATTGCCGGCAAAACCGGTACATCGGAGAAAAAGGCCAAACAGGCAGAAACCGGCCGTAACGACCTGCGTATTTCCTCCTTTATCGCCTTCGCTCCGGCGGACGATCCCCAGGTGGCCGTCCTGGTCATTCTGGACGAACCGACTGTTCAGCCGGTGACCGGCGGTATCACGGCCGCTCCCGTCATCCGGCGGATTATGAGCGATATCCTGCCCTATCTGGGAGTGGAACCCACTTACACCGCCGAAGAGCTGGAGGAAAAGGATGTGTCGGTGCCCGAAGTCATCGGCATGACCAAAACCGAAGCGGAAAGCGCTTTGAGCAAAGTGGATCTGGATTATCGAGTGGTGGGCGACGGCGATACCGTCACCGATCAGCTGCCCAGTTATGGCTCGGCCATCCCCGGCGGCAGTCAGGTAGTGCTCTATATGGGAGCGGAAAAACCCACAGAACCGGTGCAGGTGCCCAATGTGACCGGCCTTTCGGTGTCGGCCGCCAGGGCTCAGCTGGAACGGGCGGGGCTTTATATGAAGGGCTCCGGCGCTGTCAGCAGCTCGGGAAATGTGGTGGCAAGCAAGCAGAATATCACCGGCACTGCGGCCATGGGCACGGTGGTGACGGTAGAGTTTACCGACCTGGATCAGCGGGCCGAATGATGGAATGGGAAGGTGACACGCAAGATGAAGCTCATGGAACTGCTCAGCAATGTGGATGTGGTGAAATACGCCTGTGACCAGCAGGTGGATGTAAAGGGACTCTGCTATGATTCCCGGAAGAGTGCACCGGGAGAGGCTTTTGTGGCCATTCGGGGTTTTCAGACCGATGGGCATAAATACATTGCCCAGGCCGCAGAAAAAGGGGCGGCGCTGGTCATCTGCGAAACGCCGCCGGAGATCAGTGTGCCCTATGTGCTGGTGCGGGATTCCCGCCTGGCCCTGGCCCAGATGAGCGACAATTTCTTCGGACATCCGGCCCAGGGGATGAAGGTCATCGGCGTCACCGGCACCAATGGCAAAACCACTACCACTATGCTGGTGAAGGCCATTCTGGAAGAGAGCACCGGCGCCACCGTGGGACTGATGGGCACCAATGCCAATTACATCGGCCAGAAGGAACTGCCAGCCCAGCGCACAACGCCGGAGTCCTATGAGGTATTCCGCCTCCTCTCGGAGATGAAGCAGGCCGGGTGCCAGTATGTGGTGATGGAAGTCTCCTCCCACGCATTGGAGCTGGATCGGGTGTATGGCATTCCCTTTGAGGTGGGAGTGTTCACCAATCTTTCCCGGGATCATCTGGATTTCCATGGCACCATGGAAAAATATCTGAAAGCCAAAAGCCGGTTGTTCTCCATGTGCCGTTTCGGCGTGGTCAACCGGGACGATCCCGCATCAAAATACATCCTGGAAAAGGGCAGCTGTCAGTTCCAGACCTATTCGGCCCAATCGGATGACGCCGATCTGGTGGCCAAAAATATCAATCTGAAAAGCGATCGAGTGGAATTTGAAGCGGTGGTCACCGGTGCCATCAACCGGCTCACTCTGGGAATCCCCGGTATGTTTTCGGTGTATAACGCCTTGGCCGCTACTGGCTGCTGCCTGGCGCTGGGGGTTTCTCTGGCAGATATTGCCCTGGCCATGCGCCATGCCCACGGCGTCAAGGGCCGGGCCGAGGTAGTGCCGGTGCCGGCGGATTACACCGTTTTGATCGACTATGCCCACTCTCCTGACGGCATCGTCAACATCCTCAAAGCGGTAAAAGGTTTTGCCAAAGGAAGAGTGATTGCTTTGTTTGGCTGCGGCGGCGATCGGGATAAGACCAAGCGGCCGCTGATGGGCAAAGCCGCAGCGGAGCTGGCCGACTTCTGCATCGTCACATCGGATAATCCCCGCACGGAAGATCCCCGGGCCATCATCGAGGATATCCTGCCTGGGATGAAGGGCATCGCCACTCCCATGGCGGTGATCGATGACCGGCGGGCGGCCATTGTCTATGCGCTGGAAAACGCCCAGCCGGGAGATGTGGTGGTGCTCATGGGCAAAGGCCATGAGACCTATCAGGAGATCTGCGGCGTCAAGCATCACCTGGACGAACGGGAAGAAGTGGCAGCCTATTTTGCCGCAAAGAACAAAGCAAAACAGTAAAGCAAACCAAGGAAGAATAAGAAAGGCCGCGTTTGCGCGCAGCGCCATCTGGCCGCTGCGCGCACACCCATGCTGTGGGGAAGGGACGGGCCTGGGACATAAGCTCAAATTGGGGGAAGAGGAATGATAAAAGCAGCGATCTGCGCCTTTGTGGTGGCATTTGCCCTCACGGCGGTGCTGGGAACGCCGGTGATCCGGTTTTTGAAAAAACTGAAATTCGGACAGAAGATCCTGGAGGATGGCCCTACCTGGCACATGAATAAGCAATACACTCCCACCATGGGCGGAATCATGTTCATCGCCGGGCTGGTGGGTGCTTTGTGTGCATGCCTTCCCGCCATTTGGGCGGCGGCCGATCTCCGGCCTGTGCTGATTTTTGCCCTGTCTTTGATTTTTGGGCTGATCGGCATGGTGGATGACTATACCAAGATCAAAAAGAAGCAGAACCAGGGCCTGACACCCCTGCAGAAACTGCTGCTTCAGATTGCCGCAGCGGCGCTGTTTGTCACAGTGCTCCGTTCCATGGGATATATTACCGGTCATGTATACATTCCCTTTGTCAATGTGCTGTGGCAGGTGCCCTGGTTTTTGTATCTGCCCTGCGCCATCTTTGTGATCGTAGGGGCGGTGAATGCCGTCAACCTCACCGACGGCATCGATGGCCTGGCCGCTTCGGTGACAGCGGTGGTGGCGCTGTTTTTCTCCGGGGTGTTCCTGGCCCTGGGAGACAGCTCGGCCGTTTTTTCCGCAGGTCTTCTGGGCGCCCTTCTGGGCTTTCTGATCTATAACAAAAACCCGGCCCGGGTCTTTATGGGAGACACCGGTTCGCTGTTTTTGGGCGGCGCTGTGTGCGGCATGGCTTTCGCCTGTGATCTGCCGCTGATCCTGGTGCCGGTGGGTATCATCTATATCGCTGAAACCTTGTCCGATATTATCCAGGTGACCTATTTCAAAATGACCCATGGCAAGCGGATCTTTAAAATGGCCCCGCTGCACCATCACTTCGAGATGTGCGGCTGGAGCGAAAAGAAGATCGTCTTTGTATTTACCGCCATCACCTTGGTGATGTGCATCGTTTCTTATTTGGGCATCGGGCCGTTTCTGGCCTGATGTCCGCCGGACCTTTGGAGGTGCATCCCCATTAAAACCCTAGCGGCCAGCGTGGAATTGGGCTCGAAACCCATCCGCAAACGGAGCAAGAAGCGTCAGAGCATCGATCTGCCCTTTTTGATCCTTACCATATTGCTTTTGAGCATCGGCTTGATTACCCTGTTTTCCGCAAGCTATGTGGATGCCATCAACAGCACCCAGTCCGGTGACGGCGCCTTTTATTTCAAGCGTCAGGGAATGTTCGCCCTGGCCGGCATTGTCTGTATGCTGGCGGTGGCCTTTTGTCTGGATTACCGAAAGCTGCATTATCTGGCCATCCCTTCCATGGTGGTTTCGGTTCTGCTTTTGGTGGCCGTTATTTTTGTGGGTGTAGAGCACAATGACGCCCAGCGTTGGCTGAAGATCGGCGTGGAGTTTCAGCCTTCGGAAATCGCCAAGTTTTCCGTCATATTGTGTTTTGCCAGCATGATCACCGTGTGGGGGCCAAAGAAAATGCGCACCTTCCGGTACGGCATTCTGCCCTTTGTGTCCATCATCGTGCTCATTGCGGCGCTGCTCTATTTTGAACCCCATCTGTCGGCCACCGTTATCATCGGCGCCACCGGCATGGTGATGGTCTTTTTGGGCGGCGCCAACCTGGCCTGGCTGATCAGCATGGCGGCCTGCGGTGTGGGCGGCGTTGTGGGGCTGATTTTCTTGCTTCCCCATGCTATGACCCGTGTCAAAGTGTGGCTGGACCCCTTCAGTGATTTCCGGGGCAAGGGCTGGCAGGGCGCTCAGTCCCTGATGGCCGTGGGCTCCGGCGGCGTGTGGGGCCTGGGGCTGGGGCAGGGGCGGCAGAAGCATCTGTTTTTGCCGGAACCGGCCAATGACTTTATTTTTGCTGTGATCTGCGAAGAGCTGGGCATGGTGGGGGCCATCCTCATCATGATCGTCTTTGCTGCTTTGATCCTGCGGGGGTATCAGATCGCCCTGCGGGCTCCCGATCGGTTCGGAAGCCTGCTGGTGGCGGGGATCACCACCCAGATTGCCATCCAGACCATTTTCAATATGGGCGTTGTCACCGGTCTTTTGCCGGTTACCGGCGCCGCTCTGCCCTTCTTCAGCTATGGCGGCACTTCACTGATGATGCTCCTGGCGGAAGTGGGGGTTATTTTGTCGGTGTCCCGAAGGATTCCGGCCCCGGAGCAGGGATAACAGCATCACACAAACAAAGAAGAGAATGGAGCGAACAGAGCCATGAAGATCCTTTTTACAGGAGGCGGCACAGCGGGCCATGTGAATCCCGCTCTGGCTGTGGCGGGATATATCCGCCAGCAGGACCCCTCGGCGGATATCCGTTTTGCCGGGGCTCAGGGCGCTATTGAAGAGCGGCTGGTCAAGCGGGCCGGCTATCCCCTTTATACTTTCCCCCTGGCAGGGCTTTCCCGGAAACTGTCCCCCAAGGGACTGAAACAGAATGTGGAGGCGCTGAAAAAAGCGGCCAAAGCCAGCCGGCGGGCCGAAGAGATTCTCAAGGAATTTGCCCCCGATCTGGTGTTGGGCACCGGAGGCTATGCCAGCTATCCCGCTGTGCGGGCGGCCGTGCGCCGGAAGGTGCCCTGCGCCATGCTGGAGGTCAATGCCACACCGGGGATGGTGGTCAAGCGGATGAGCCGGAAGGCCGACTGCGTTTTCACCAGCTTCCCGGAAACCGAACCCTATCTGAAAGGGGCTAAAAAAGTGGTGCTCACCGGCAGTCCGGTGCGGCAGGAGATTCTGGCGGCCCGGCCCAACGGCCTGAAAGAGCGGTTGTTCCCCGGAGAGAAGGGGCCGCTGGTGGTTTCCTTCTGGGGCAGCGTGGGCGCTTACTATATGAATCAGAAGATGAGCCGATGCATTCAGCTGTGTGCTCAGGAGAAAAAATTCTGCCTGATCCACGGCGCTGGGCGGAACAATTATCAGTGGATGCCGGAGACCATCGAGAAGATGGGAGTCCGGCTGGACGAGGCCAAAAACATCGATTTGCGGGAATACATTTTTGATATGGACCAGGTGCTCTGCGAAGCCGATCTGGTGATCTGCCGGGCGGGAGCCTCCACTTTGGCGGAGATCTGTGCCGCCGGGAAACCTTCCATCATCGTTCCTTCTCCCTATGTGGCCGACAATCACCAGGAGAAAAACGCCAGAGTGCTGGAAAAGAGAGGGGCCGCGGTGGTGCTGCTGGAGCAGGAGACCACCGGCGACAAGCTCTATGAAACCGCTTGCCAGCTCCTGTCCCAGCCGGACAAGTTGGCCGAAATGGGCCGCAGAGCCAAGGAAATGGCGAAAACCGATGCGGCCGACCGGATCTATCAGCAGATCCGCGCAGTGGCTGGAGTGTAACAGAACAACCACCGACGAGCCGGCATAGTATGGGGTAACAACATACGCCCCCTTTGCCCTTTGACGGCAGGCGCGGGCGCGGGCGGATCGTCCACAGGAGGAAATACTATGAGCAGGCTTATCATTGAAGGAGGCCGGCCGCTGGAAGGGTCGGTTCGGGCCGGAGGCGCCAAAAACAGCGTACTGCCCATTCTGGCCGCTACCATCATCAGCGGCGGTGAAAGCATCATACATAATTGTCCCGATCTGCGGGATGTGCATTCGGCCATTGCCATTCTGCGTCATCTGGGCTGTCGGGTCAGCCAGGAGGGCCACACGGTGACGGTGGACTCCGCACCCATGGACCGGTGGGATATTCCCGATCATCTCATGAGGGAAATGCGTTCTTCGGTGATCTTTCTGGGGCCGATCCTGGCCCGGTGCGGCAAGGCCCGCATGACCTTTCCCGGCGGCTGTGAGTTGGGGCCCCGGCCCATCGATCTGCACCTGGCCGCTTTGCGGAAGCTGGGGGTAGCCATTCAGGAGGAGGGCGGGCAGATCACCGCCTGGTGTGAAAAGCCGCAAGGGTGCGATATCACCCTTTCTTTGCCCAGTGTAGGGGCCACAGAAAACATCATGCTGTTTGCCACCGCCTGTCCTGGGGTCACCCGCATTGTCAATGCGGCCCGGGAACCGGAGATCTGGGATCTGCAGCAATTTCTCCAGGGGATCGGCGCCTCTGTTTCCGGCGCAGGCCACCACGATGTGCGGATCGGTGGACAAATCGCTTTGAAAAAGAACACCCAGCATCGGGTGATCGCCGATCGGATCGAGTCAGCCACATATTTGTGCGCTTGTGCTGCCGCTGGTGGGAAGATCACGGTGGAGGACACCGAGCCCTCCTATTTTGCCTCTGTGACCCAGCTGCTGGAGGAGAGCGGCTGCGCACTCCAGGTGGGGGCCGATCGGGTGACCATTCAGGCGCCGAAGCGGCTGCGCAGCGTGGGACCGGTGCGCACCATGCCGTATCCGGGTTTTCCCACAGACGCCCAGTCGCCTTTGATGGCGGCCATGTGTCTGGCCCAGGGCACCACGGTGTTTACCGAGAATATCTTTGAAAACCGCTATCGCCACTGTGCCGAACTGATGCGCATGGGGGCGGATATTCAGGTGGAAGGAAGATTGGCTCTGGTGCGTGGAGTGGACCATTTGACGGGAAGCGCTGTCAAGGCCACCGATCTGCGGGGCGGCGCCGCCATGGTGGTGGCCGGTCTGGCTGCGCAGGGGGAGACCAGCATCAGCGAAATCGACCACATCGACAGGGGATATGAGAAGATCGAAAAGGCATATGCTCAGCTGGGAGCCTGTATCCGTCGGGAGGAATAGACCGGTGGTGGAAGTATGAAGAAGAAAAAAAGCAGTGCCCCTCCTGGGCCAAGGCCGAAAAAACGGCGGCGGCGCAGGCGGGGTCCGGGAATATTGATCAGCCTGCTGTGTCTGGTGTTGATCTGCGCCGCCATTCTGGCGGCGGTGACGGTGTTTTTCAAGGTCAAACGAGTCACGGTATCCGGTGAAAGCCGGTATAGCTCAGAGGAAGTGCTGGAGGCCGCCGGGATTGCAGAAGGGGAAAATTTGTTTTTCCTCAACAAGGTGGCCATCACCAACCGGATCTTTCGGGATCGGCCGTATCTGGACACCGTTTCCATCCGGCGGAAGTTCCCCGATACGGTGGAGATCGTTTTGCAGGACTGTGTGCCATCGGCTGTGGTCTCTTTTGAAAACCGATATTGGCTTGTGGATAAAAAAGGAAAAATATTGGAAGAAATTTCACAAGAGCAGACAGCGGGGTATTGTTTGGTCACAGGGCTTGAGCTGGAAGACCCCCAAGTGGGCGAATATTTGGATTTTTCCCAGCAAGAGCAGGGAAAAGCCCTGTCAACCATATTGAATACCGCAGAAAATAGTGGTATACTGAAAGAAATTATGGGAATCGACATGACGAAACTGTTCGAAATTCGATTGCAGTATACAGAACGCTTTGTGGTGGAATTGGGAACGGTGGAGGAGCTGGAGAAGAAAATCAGTTTCCTCAATCAAGTGGTGGAACGGTTGGGAAGCACGGACACCGGTGTGATCGATCTCACCGATCCCCAGACCGCTCGTTTCCGTCCGCAATGATCCGCATTGGGGGACAGAAGCGTTTTTAAGGAAAAAATACATTGTGAGCAAGGTGGAGGCAGTTATGGGCTTTTCGTTTGATGCAGGAACAGAGAATAATGTAAATATTAAAGTAGTAGGCGTGGGCGGCGGCGGCGGCAACGCCGTCAACCGCATGATTTCCAGCGGTATCCGGGGCGTGGACTTTATCGCCGTCAATACGGACAAGCAGGCTCTGAACTATTCGGCGGCCACCATCAAGATGGCCGTGGGCGAAAAGCTCACCAAGGGCCTGGGCGCCGGCTCCAATCCGGAGATCGGCCGGAAGGCTGCGGAGGAAAGCGCCGAAGAACTGAAAAAGGTGCTGGAGAGCTCCAACATGGTCTTTATCACCGCCGGTATGGGCGGTGGTACCGGCACCGGCGCCGCTCCCATCATCGCCCAGATCGCCAAGGAAATGGGCATCCTGACAGTGGGTATCGTCACCCGCCCCTTTGCCTTTGAGGGCAAGAAGCGCACCGATCAGGCTACCGCCGGTATCATGCAGCTGAAGGAAGAAGTGGACGCTCTGGTCACCATTCCCAATGAGCGGCTGAAATATGTGAGCGAACAGAAGATCACATTGCAGAACGCCTTTGAAGTGGCCGACAGCGTGCTGCTCCAGGCGGTGCAGAGCATCAGTGAACTGATTACAGTGCCTGGCCTGATCAACCTGGACTTCGCCGATGTGTCCACCATCATGCGCAATGCCGGCTATGCCCACATGGGTATGGGCCGCGCTTCCGGTAAGGACAAGGCCGAAGAGGCCGCCAAGATGGCCATCCAGAGCCCGCTGCTGGAGACTTCCATCGCCGGGGCCCGGGGCGTTATCCTGAACATCACCGGTTCTCCCGATATCGGCCTGGAGGAAGTGGAGCAGGCTGCGGCCATGGTGCAGACCTCTGCCCATCCGGAAGCCCATATCATCTTCGGTGCGGCCATTGATGAGAATCTGGAAGATGAAGTGAAGATCACCGTCATCGCCACTGGCTTTGACGACAAACCGGCCATGCCCAAGGAGCCTAAGGCAGCGCCTTCTCAGGAAGCAGCTCCTCAGGCCCAGGCTCAACCTCAGGCGGCGCAGCCCGCAGAACAGGGAGACGGACAAGCTTCCCAGGAGCCTCAGGCTGCACAGAACGAGGAAGAAGGCCGGGCGGCCACCAGCAAGGAAGAGAAGGACCGGGCTTTTGAAGAGATCCTCAGCATCTTCAACAAGCAGCATCGGAGCTTCTAAAAAGCTGTTTTGCAGGCTGGATTTTCCATATAATATAGCGAATAAGTACAAGGAGCGGAACATTTCCGCTCCTTGTTTTTTGTTTCTCCCTGGAGAAAAGAAGAAGCTCTGCAGGCCGTAAGGCTTGCAGAGCTTTTTTAGCTGAGCCGCGAGGGAAGGGAGATGGGAAGCACAGGGGCCAGCAGACGAAAATCGGAAAAGGAAAAGTTGTAGGAGGAGTCCAGAAGAAGAGGGCGGAGGCAGCCATCCAAAGCAGGGGGATGATACAGGAGCAAGTCGATGTAACAATGCTCTGTGCCGGTGGCGCCACCCAGAACAATGCCTTTTTCCTGGCCGCTTCCCCGGGGGCCCAGCGCCTGTTGGATCTGCTGTTCCAACTGATAGCGTATGGCGTCGGCTTCTTCTGTGCCCAGATATTCTTCCGGGGCAAAGGTGAGAAAACAGGCACTGGCTCCGTACTCTCCCAGGCCTTCCAGGTTTTCCGTCCGTCCGGCATAATAGTCATTGATCAGACCGGTGTAGCAGGTGGAGCCCTGGATCACATCAAAGCGGGGCAACGGGCTTTCCTGAGGATGAAAACCATAGGGGACATATTGCTCATCCGGACGCTGGATCTGGGGTAGGCCCAAGGCTTCCATGGCCTCCAGCAGCCGGCCTTTCAAATCGGTGAGGGGAAACATTCCCTCTTCCGGTTGGGAAAGGGGCTGTGCTTCTGAAATATAGATATGGCTCATGCTTTCTCCCAGGGTCAGATCCAGCAGCTGGTAAAAGGCTGTCAGGCTGCTGGGCTGTTCCAAAGAACACAGCTGGGGATGGTAAAAGGACAGGCGGAAGGTGCCGGTGGAGGGCTCAAGACCCATGTCGATCAGCACCTCGCCGCTGGAAAAGCAAAGATCAAACATGGAAAAATCGAAAGGAGTGCTGCCCTGCCCCGGCAGCAAGGGACGAAAAGTCCAGCTGTCCAAAGCAGCTGGCTTGCGGCTGACCAGGTAGGGCAGAAGGTAAAAGAGAGACTCTTTTCCTTCGGCGGCAAAGGTGAATTCCCGATGGCCGCCCATGGTATATTGCAACTGGGAGGACAACAGGGATACCCCCTGATCCACAAAAGCGATCACTTGCTGGGGATCATAAAGGGCAGGATGGTCGGCCATTTGGGCAAGAACCGGTTCGTTTTCCACGAACCATTGCCAAAAAGCGTCGGCTTTTTCGGAAAATGTCAAGAGTAAACGCCTCTTTCTGTTCTATTCCATCCACAGAGCAGATCAGCTCTGGGAGTAGGATTTTGTGGTGTCAATGCGAATGGTGCGGCTGCTGTTATCCCACAGCACCTGGAAATCCAGAAGTTCGGCCAGATCCCGCAGCTTGAAATAGTTGTTGCCGCCGATGTTGTATTTTTGGGTATCCACTGTCCGGCCGTCCAGACTGAGAGCGTCTTTGGGCTGACGGCCCAGGGTGGGAGTGGTGCCCAGAGGCAGAGAGATCTCGCCGGCCACCGGTTGATAGGGTTTCCCACGCTCAATGGATACCTGGCGGGTCATGTTGTCCCAGCCCACATTGTACTGTTTGTTGGTGCCATTGAGGGCCGCAGCCAGATCCCGCAGCTTGAAATAGTTGTTGCCGTCGATGTTGTAAACTCCCAGGGAAAGAGGAGAACCGTTGATGGTCACCGAGACCTGGGTGGGAAGGGCCAGCACCGGGGCTGGGGAATAACTTTGAAGAAATTTGTCCACATCCTGGCTTCGGTAACCGCCGGAGAAGAAGCTTTGGGCTGTGAGCGTGTCATTCTGGGTGGCAAAGCCCTCCCAGAAACGGTCCATGGCGGTGCGGTATTCGCTGCCGGAAACGGTGGCAAGCTGACCGCTTTTCCACATAAAATAGGAAGTGGAGTTTCCGTTTTCCTGGTAGGCAAAGCGCTTGCGGCACAGGAGCTGGCCGTTTTCCATGGACAGCTCCCACAGAGCATATCCGCCGGCCGGATCATTGCCCTCACAGGTAAGAAGAGTTTCTCCGGTATCGGAATTGAAGGAAAGACGGAGATTCTGCAAAACGGAGGTAGGAGTTTGACTGCCGGGAGCCAAAGAAAGTTCCACCAGTTTTCCATCGGAACAGGTGGCCAGGGGGACGAGGGGGGACAAAGGTCCGCTGCCGCCGAAAAGCTCCGGCGTGCCGTCCAGGTCGATGTCGGCCAGCAGAAGATAATGGGGATCGCCGTCGGAGAGCAGAGTGCGGATCTCCCCTTTGTAAAGGGTTTGCCAATCGTACTCCACAGCCCGGGGAGAGAGGGCCAGAACAAAAGCGAAACACAGGGCCCAAAAGCCGCTGCGGAAGATTTTTTTCATATGAAAAGCTCCTTGTTACAATATAATATTATTATAGCATGAGAGCCAGGGATGGAACAAGGGGGCGGAAAACTTTGCAGGTTTCCTGCAAGGATTTTTACAGAAGATGATGGGGAGATATAGACAGAAAGCGGGAAAAATGGTATGCTGAACATAGAAAACGAGGTGATGATCTATGCCGATTGCCATGCCTGTTGTGTGGCTCATTGCAGTGGTTATTTTTGTCATTGCCGAAGCGGCGACAATGGGACTGACCTCTATTTGGTTTGCCTGCGGCGCTTTGGTGGCCATGATTGCCGCTTTGCTGGGCGTAGGCCTGTGGTGGCAGCTGGCCCTGTTTGCGGCCGGTTCGGCGGTGCTGCTGGCGACCACCCGCAAATGGGTTGGCAAGCTGAAGCTGGGGAAAAAGCCCACCAATGCCGACCGGATCGTGGGCCAAAAAGCTGTTGTGATCCAGGAGATCCACAACCAGATGGCCCAGGGGCAGATCCGGGTGGGCGGCCAGATTTGGACGGCCCGCAGTACGGATGAGGCGCCCATTGCTCAGGGTACTGAGGTGGAAGTGGTGAAGATCTCCGGTGTCAAAGCCATTGTGCAGCCCTGGACAGAGAAGTAAAAAGGGAAAAGAAAAAGAGAAAATCTGATTTATGGAGGGAGAAAGTATGTTGTTGGCTGTTTTAGCAAGTTCGCCCCTGCCCGTCATTCTGTTTGTCATTCTGGCAATTTTTGTGCTCATCGTGTTGGCCTCCTGTGTCACCATTGTGCCCCAGGCCAGTGCCTTTATCGTGGAGCGGCTGGGAGCCTATAGCGGCACCTGGGAAACCGGTCTGCATTTCCGGATTCCTCTTTTGGAAAAGGTGGCAAACAAGGTGACTCTGAAAGAGCGGGTCTCGGACTTCCCGCCTCAGCCGGTGATCACCAAGGACAATGTAACCATGCAGATCGATACCGTGATTTATTTCCAGGTCACCGATCCCAAACTGTTTACTTATGGCGTGGTGCATCCCATGGCGGCCATCGAAAACCTGACGGCTACCACTCTGCGTAACATCATCGGCGAGCTGGAGCTGGACCAGACCCTGACCTCCCGGGATATCATCAACACCAAAATGCGTACCATCCTGGATGAGGCCACCGACCCCTGGGGCATCAAGATCAACCGGGTGGAGCTGAAAAATATCATCCCGCCCAAGGAGATTCAGGACGCCATGGAGCGGCAGATGAAGGCCGAACGGGAACGCCGGGAAGCCATTCTGCGGGCCGAAGGCGAAAAGCGTTCCGCCATTCTGGTGGCCGAAGGCGAAAAGGAAGCCACCATCCTGCGGGCTGATGCCAGCCGTCTGGCCAAGATCGCTGAAGCCGAAGGCGAGGCCGAGGCGCTGCTCAAAGTGCAGACCGCCCTGGCCGAAGGCTTTAAGCTGCTGAATGATGCCGCTCCCACCGACAGTGTGGTGAAGATCAAGGCTCTGGAGGCCTTCGCCAAGGCCGCCGATGGCAAAGCAACCAAGATCATCATCCCCTCGGAGATTCAGGGGATCGCCGGTTTGGCCGCTTCTGCCAAAGAAGTGTTCAAAGATTAAAAAGCGTGAAAGGGCCTGCTGCAAAATGGGCCAGTAAAAAAGACAGGCTGCGCACCCCTTTTGGGGCGCGCAGCCTGTCTTTTTGCGTTCCGAATGGCTTTGGATTCCCCAGGTTTCCGATCCGGACATCTGAAAAATGACAGTGCAGCGACACGAAAATCGAAAAGTATTCCACTAGGACGCAAGTGAATGCTGGGGATGGTTTGCTGTATTCCTTCCGGACCAGTATCAGCAAATTATACAAGAGTTTATATACAATTCTTGACATTATTTACAAAAAACAGCATCCTTTCAGCAACAGTATAGACAATGATAAGTGCATTTGATATAATGTGCCAACCAGTGCACGACCAAGACTATAAAGGGGGAAAAATATGGAAGTATTAAACAGCATCATCGAATCGCTGAAGGAGGTTCTGTCCGGCAAAATTCTTGTTGTATTGCTTGTGGGAACCGGCATCTGGTTCACCGCCAGACTGGGCTTTGTGCAGTTCAGGGAATTCGGAAGCGCTTTCAAGGCGGTGTTCGGAAACATTAAACTCAAGGGGGATAAGGCGGATAAAAATGGAATGAGTTCCTTCCAGTCCCTTGCAACGGCCATCGCAGCCCAGGTAGGTACCGGCAATCTGGCCGGCGCGGCTACCGCTATGGTAATGGGAGGACCTGGTGCCATTTTTTGGATGTGGGTCAGCGCCATATTCGGCATGGCCACCATTTTTGCAGAGGCGACTCTTGCTCAAAAGTATAAGACAGTTGGAGAAGACGGCGAAATAACCGGCGGCCCTGTTTATTACATAAGAGCGGCTTTCCGCGGACGCCTTGGTAAAATCCTGGCTGCTGTGTTTGCCATTCTCATAACCCTCGCTTTGGGATTCATGGGTAATATGGTTCAGGCCAACTCCATTGCAGATGCTTTTAAAGGAGCCTTCGGCATAAATCCCATGGTAATAGGCGTGATAGTAGCTGCGTTGTCTGCCTTTGTTTTCATTGGCGGTGCAGCCCGCGTGGCATCTATTACGGAAAAAATCGTTCCTATCATGGCCGCTTTCTATATTTTGGGCGCCCTTGTTATCATCGTCATGAATTACGGCATGATTCCCGAAGCGTTCAGACAGATTGTGGTGGGAGCGTGGAATCCCGGCGCGGCCATTGGCGGTTTTGCCGGTGTTGCAGTCTCTCAGGCTGTAAAATACGGTATCGCCCGCGGCCTTTTCTCCAATGAGGCCGGTATGGGCTCTACACCGAATGCCCACGCTCTCGCAAAGGTCAAGCACCCCTGTGATCAGGGTATGGTTGCCATGATGGGTGTATTTATCGATACCCTTGTAATACTGAATCTCACCGCTCTCGTCATTCTTGTCACAGGTCAGCTTCAGTCGGTAAATCAGACTTTGAGCGGAGCGGGCCTTACCCAGATGGCCTTCAACATGGGATTCGGCAATTTCGGTAAGATATTCATCGCAATATGCATGTTCTTTTTTGCCTTTTCCACAATCGTCGGCTGGTATTTCTTTGGCGAAAAGAATGTAAAATACCTTTTTGGTCCCAAAGGCGTCAGGCCCTATGCTTTGATCGTTGTCATTCTCATCGTTGTAGGCTCTGTCCTGAAGGTAGAACTTGTATGGAATCTTTCGGATTTCTTCAATAGTTTGATGGTAATCCCCAATGTTCTCGGCCTTCTGGCATTGTCGGGTGTTGTAAGCAAGCTCTACAAAGAGTGGGAAACAGCAAAAAAGGCTGGTAAAAACAAAAAATAAGAGATAACAAACAAAAGGGTCCGTCACAGAACACGTCTGTTCTGCGACGGACCTTTTTTATGTTGCTCAGTTTTCGATGCCTTCCATTTTTTCCAGATATTCGTCATAGGTGCACATCCGGTCCACAAAGCCATCGGGTTTGAGGCAGATGATCCGGTTGGCGATGGTCTGGATGAACTGGTGGTCATGGGAGCTGAAGAGCACATTGCTCTTGAAATCCATCAGGCCGTTGTTGACGGCGGTGATGCTTTCCAGATCCAAGTGGTTGGTGGGCTGATCCAGCATGAGCACATTGGCGTTTTTCATCATCATCCGGGAGAGCATGCACCGCACCTTCTCGCCGCCGGAGAGCACCTGGGCGCTCTTGAGCACATCGTCTCCGGAAAAGAGCATTTTGCCCAAAAAGCTGCGGAGGTAGGTCTCAGTGATGTCGTTTTCGGAGAACTGTTCGATCCACTGGAGCAGATTTCCCTGGAAATCATCGAAAAAGGCGGAATTATCCCGGGGGAAATAGCTGGTGGTGATGGTGGAGCCCCACTTGAACTCCCCTTCGTCCGGCTCCAGCTCGCCGTTGAGGATGCGGAACAGGGTGGTGGCGGCGTTTTCGTTTTCGCCGATGAAGGCAATCTTATCTCCCTTGTTCACCCGGAAGGATACCCGGTTTAAGAGCATTTCCCCGTCCACCATTTTGCTCAGGTTGGTGACGGTGAGGATTTCCTTGCCCGGCTCCCGGTCCATGGTGAAGCCCACAAAGGGATAGCGGCGGGAGGAGGCGGGCATTTCGGTGACTTCCAGCTTGTCCAGCAGCTTGCGCCGGGAAGTGGCCTGCTTGGACTTGGATTTGTTGGCGGAAAACCGCTGGATAAAGCTTTGCAGCTCCCGGATCTTCTCTTCGTTCTTTTTGTTCTGATCCCGGATGAGCTTCTGCATCAGCTGGCTGGATTCATACCAGAAGTCGTAGTTGCCCACATAAAGCTTGATTTTGGTATAGTCGATGTCCACAATATGGGTGCACACATTGTTGAGGAAGTGCCGGTCGTGGGATACCACGATGACGGTGCCCGGATAGTCCTGGAGGAAGTTTTCCAGCCAGTTGATGGAGAGCACATCCAGGTCGTTGGTGGGCTCGTCCAGGAGAATGATGTCGGGCTGGCCGAAGAGGGCCTGTGCCAGAAGCACCTTCACCTTTTCTTTGCCCTGGAGGGTTTCCATCTGCTTTTCCAGGATGTCTACCGGCAGGCCCAGGCCCTGGATCAGGCGGGAGGCTTCGCTTTCCGCTTCCCAGCCGTTCATCTCGGCAAATTCCCCTTCCAGCTCGGAGGCCCGGATGCCGTCCTCGTCGGAAAAGTCCGGTTTCATGTAAAGGGCTTCTTTTTCCTTCATGATCTCATACAGGCGGCTGTTGCCCATGATGATGGTGTCCAGCACGGTATATTGATCGTAGGCGTAGTGATCCTGCTTGAGCACGCTCATCCGCTCGTTCTTGCCCAGGGAGACCTCGCCATGGGAGGGTTCCAGCTCGCCGGACAGGATGCGCAGGAAGGTGGATTTTCCGGCGCCGTTGGCGCCGATGACGCCATAGCAGTTGCCGGGGGTAAATTTCAGATCCACATGGGAAAAAAGATTCTGGCCGTCAAAATTCAGGCTCACATCGGTAACTGTGATCAAAGGTGGTTCCTCATTTCTCCGCGCCGGGTATTCTGTCTGCTTTGTGGTCCCTTCTCCTGCGCGGCGGGGAGTTTGAGGGAGCGAGACCACAACATGGTATCATATTTTATGTAAAAATCAAGGACTTTTCAGTAAACAATCGGTGGACAGAAGGGAAGCGGGCGTGTACAATAAAATCAAATGGATTTCATTTCGGGAAAGGACGGAGTATATGGTTCATATCGGAAATGACTGGGACGAGCTGCTGAAAGGGGAATTTGACAAGGAATATTACCAGAAGCTGCGCAAATTCCTGGCGTCGGAGTACCGCAGCCGCACCATTTATCCCTCGATGTACGATATTTTCAATGCCTTGAAATATACGCCCTACCATGAGGTGCGGGCAGTGATTCTGGGCCAGGACCCCTACCATGGCCCCGGCCAGGCCCATGGGCTCAGCTTTTCGGTGCAGAAAGGGGTGCCGGTGCCCCCGTCCCTCAACAATATCTATCAGGAACTGGAAGATGATGTGGGATTTCATCGTCCCAGTCACGGCTGCCTGACCCAATGGGCCCAGGGAGGGGTGCTGCTGCTGAACACGGTGCTCACCGTCCGGGCCCATGCAGCCAATTCCCACCGTGGCATGGGATGGGAGACTTTCACCGACCGGGTCATTGATCTGCTCAATGAGCGGCAAGAGCCCATGGTGTTTCTGCTGTGGGGAGCCAATGCCCGGTCCAAACAAAAGCGCATTACAAACCCCAATCATCTGGTGCTTACGGCACCTCACCCCAGTCCGCTGTCAGCCTATCAGGGCTTTTTTGGCTGCCGCCATTTCTCTCAATGCAATGCCTTTTTGCAGGAGCACGGCCAGCAGCCCATCCAGTGGCAGCTGGAAGAATAACAGTATAAAAAATCTCCCGGCCATATGCCGGGAGTTTTTTTATGCTTCAGGGCTGTACATGAGTGGAGCCAAACACATTGGTGGCATCCAGATAGATCTTGGGGGAGTTGTCCGGCAAACCGGAGGGCATCAGGTTGTGGGTGCGGCCGAACAGGGAGACGCCCTTGGTGTAGACCAGAGTATTTTCCGGCAAAAGCAAGTGAATGGAACCGAAAACGGCGGTGGTCTCCAGTTGGATATCCTGGGCGATGACGGCGTCCCGCAGATCCACCGTCAGAGAACCAAAGACTGCGGTAAGACGGGCGCCGCCGGTGATGGTGTTGGCAATGCGCCGGGTCTCCTGGGAAAAAACGGCGGAAAGCTCCGGCGCATGGCTCAGATCCGCAGGCGGAACCTCTCCAGCGGGCACTGGCACCCGCCGGGGCCGGGCCAGAAGACCGATGCCCAGGATGATGAGCAGAGCAGGGAAGAGCAGCTGGATCATCCGGTGCCAGCTGAGGATGCCCTGGGCGGAAAACAGCAGCATCAGGCCGAAAACAAGACCTAAGGAGTTGCCGGTGTCAAAGCCGTTTTCCACAATGGAAACTACGCAGGGGATGATGATAAACAGACTCCACCATCCAGCAAAGAACAAATCAAAATGCCAGAAGCCCATCACATCTCCGGCATAGCCCAGGCCGGCCAGAATGAGAAGGACGCCTAAAAGAATACGGGACCATTGTTGTTTCATGGAAAGACCTCCCTTTTGTTATGGGTTTTCCGGCAGGATGGAGCCGGTGAGCCAGCCGTCCTCTGAAAGGCCGGTGATGCGTACCGAACGCAACTGGTTGTGCAGTCCTTTTTCCTCTACCCGTACTTCGCAGTATTCCGGGGAGAAGCCGCTGGACAGTCCGTCCTTTTCCTGTTCAAAGAGAACCGGCAGCACCTGGCCCACCTTGGAGCGGAGAAAATTCTGGTGAAGTGTATGAAAGCGCCCGATCGCTTCCCGGCTTCGTTCTTCCTTTTCCTTCTGGGGCACCTGGTTCGGCATGGAATAGGCCGGGGTGCCCTTGCGCCGGGAATAGGGGAATACATGGACCTGGGCCAGGCCGCAGGCTTCCACAAAAGCAAGGCTCTCTTCAAAATCCTCCCGGCTTTCACCGGGGAAGCCCACGATCAGGTCGGTGGTCACAGCGCAGCCGGGATAGGCCTTTTGCAGCATTTCCACCGATTGGGCATAGCGTTCTGGGGTGTATTTCCGGTTCATGCGGCGCAGGGTGTCCGGGCAGCCGCTTTGCAAAGACAGATGGAAATGGGGGCAGAGATTGGGATAAGGCCCCACTTCCTCCAGAAATTCCGGGGTGATGGTCCGGGGCTCCAGGGAGCCTACCCGGATGCGGGTATGGGGCGCGGCCCGGCAGATGGCAGCCAGCAAAGCGGCTGGGGAGGGATGATCGGGCAGATCGATGCCATAGGAGCTGACCTCGATGCCGGTGACCACGATTTCCTGATAACCTTCTTTTTCCAGGAAAGCGGCCTGGCGGACGGCTTCTTCCAGAGGAATGGAACGGCAGCGGCCACGGGCATAGGGGATGATGCAGTAGGTGCAGAAATTCTGGCAGCCGTCCTGTACCTTGAGCAAAGCCCTGGTGCGCCCCCGCAAACCTCCGGCGGGGAGCACTTCAAATTCCCGGGCTTCCTGCACGGCGCTGCCGCCGGAGAAGGAAGCCTCAGCCTGGGCCTGTTCGGCCAGTTCCACAATCTGGCCCTTGCATCCGGTGCCCACCACAATGTCGGCGCCGCACATCTCCCGGGCCTGCTCCGGCTCCATCTGGCTGTAACAGCCGCAGACGATCAAAGTGGCCTGGGGGTTGATCTTTTTGCACCGGCGGGCGGCATTGCGGGACTTTTTGTCGCTGAGAGCGGTGACGGTGCAGGTGTTGACGATATACACATTGGCAAATTCGTCAAAGGGCACGATGGTGTGCCCGCGCTGTTCAAAGAGCGTCTCCAGAGCCTGGGTTTCAAATTGATTGGTTTTGCAGCCCAGGGTGTAAAATGCGATTTTCATAATTCACCATCCAAAGGAAAAGTGGGATTTGTTTTGTCATCTGACAGCATTATAACGGAAAAAATCCCTGGGGTAAAGGGCGAGGAAGGCATGGGGAAAAAAGGAGGTGCATAGACTTTACCACAGGAGAAAGGGGACAGTGCGATGAAGAAATGCGGGAAGAAAGTTTTGGCCATGGTTTTGTGCTTGGGAATGCTGTGGGGAGGCGGGCAGGCCGCCCAGGTGCCGGAAAGCGAGCAGCTCCAGCAGCTGACGGGCATCCAGGCCCCCAGCGCCATCCTGATGAGTGAGGACGGCACCGTACTTTATGAAAAGGATGCCGACACGCCCCGAGAACCGGCCAGCGTCACCAAGGTGATGACCATGCTTTTGGTGATGGAGGCCTTGGAGAGCGGTCAGATCACCCTGGATGAGATGGTGACCACCTCGGCCTATGCGGCCAGCATGGGAGGCAGTCAGATCTATCTGAAAGAAAACGAGCAGATGACGGTGGATGAAATGCTCAAATCGGTGGCAGTGGCTTCGGCCAATGACTGCGCCGTGGCGCTGGCGGAGCATCTGGCGGGCACCGAGGAGGCCTTTGTGGCCCGGATGAATGAGCGGGCCGCACAGTTGGGCATGACAAACACCCATTTTCAGAACTGCAACGGTTTGCCTGCCGACGGCCATGTGACCACGGCCCGGGATATCGCCATTATGTCCCGTCAGCTGATCGGCCATGAGAAAATCTTTGATTATACCAAGATCTGGACCGATTGGGTGCGAAATGGCACCTTTGGTTTGACCAATACCAATAAGATGATCAATACATACCAGGGAATGACCGGGCTGAAAACCGGCTACACCACCGGGGCGGGATATTGCCTGTCGGCCACGGCGGAGCGGGATGGTCTGTCTCTCATCGCTGTGATCATGGGAGCGGCCGATTCAAAAAGCCGCAATGCCGACGCTGCCGCCCTTCTCAATTACGGCTTTGCCGGTTATCAGGCGGTGACCATCACAGCGGATCAGCCCATTATGCCGGTGAAGGTGCTGCTGGGAAAACAGGAGTATGTGCTCTGTCAGCTGGAGGAGCGGCCGCCTTTGGTGCTGAAAAAAGAGCTGGTGTCCACTCTGGAAAAGGAACTGGTGATGGCGCCCTCCCTGTCGGCCCCGGTGAAAAAAGGAGCCCGGGCCGGTCTTCTCACCATCCGCAGCCAGGGGGAAGAAATTGCCCGAATTCCGGTGGTTACGGCGGAAAAGGTGGCGAAAAAGAGCCCGGCCGGCCTGTTTTTGGAACTTTTTACAGTGTGTGCCATGGAGCGGGAAGAGGGGAGAATGTGAAAAAATTTAAAATCTCCCAGGGAATTTGCGAAATCTTCGAGAAATCCGGTTGTAACTCTTGATGGTTTATGATATCATTTGATAAACAACTGTTAGGAGGAACGCACTTATGGTAAAAGTCTTTATGGGCCTTCCCGGAAGTGGAAAAACTAAGCATCTTATCGATCTTGTAAATAACGCGGTGGAAAACGAGTCGGGCAATGTGGTCTGCATCGAACTGGGGCAGAAGCTGCGCTTTGACCTGAACCACAACGCCAAGCTGGTGGACATCACCGAGTATGATTTCCAGGGCAGCTTTGAAACTCTGGTGGCCTTCGTCAACGGTATGTATGCCGGCAATTATGACATCACCCATATCTTCATCGACAGCACTCTGAAGATCGTGGGCAGCGATGATGTGGAAGCCATCGAATCCTTCCTGGCTCGTCTGGACGCTTTCAGCGAAAAGACCGGCGTCAAGTTCACTGTCAGCCTGAGCACCGATGTGAGCCGGGCCACAGACAAGATCAAAAAGTATTTCTAAGTGCGCGGAAGCGAGCGGGCGGGGCAAAAGCTCCGCCCGCTCTTTTTTGCCGGAAGAAGGCAGAAATTTGGCCTTTTTCACATTCCCATTTGCCGCGCTTTATGTTACAATGATAAAAGGCCCAATGGACCTCCTGGGTTTTGCGGGCCGCAGGCATATTTTTTCACGAACGATGAAGCAAAGAGGGTTCTGTGTGAAACGACTGGGAAAAAAGTTTTTGGCGGCGGCGATGGTCATTGTGTCGGCCCTGTCCATGGGCGGCTGTTCGGTGGAAAGCGGTGACGCTCTGGCCAGCTTGCCCCGGCTGCCGGGAGAATATCTGGCGCTGCAGCAGCAGGTGGACGCTATTTTGGCCCAGGGGTATATCCCGGCCGTGGCCGAAAGCGGACAAAACCGTCAGGCCATGCAGCAGCAGGATATTGACGGGGACGGACAAAAGGAGATCATCTCCTTTTATCGCAGTTCCACCAGCGGTGAATATATGATCTATGTTCACAAGCGCCAGGGGGATGACTATGTGGAGCTGGGGCACGCAAAGGGATACGGACGGTATTTAAAAGAGGTATCCTATCCCCGGTGTCAAAACAATGGCGCCCGGGCCATCGCCCTCAGCTGGGGCATGGAGGATGACAGTGCCTCGGGAATGTCGGTGCACACTCTGGGCAGCGATGGGCTGAATGAAGCGCTGGCTGTCCGGTACAGCAATTCCTATATTGTGGATGTGAACTACGACGGGGTGGATGAGATTTTCCTCACCGCCTTCGACCGGGTGAGCAGCGCCATGGTGATGACGGCCTATGGTTTCCGCAACGGAGAATGCACCGAGATCTCCCAGACACCCCTGTCCTCTGATGTGAAAAATGTGGTGAAGATCACAAAAAGCACCAAGCCTGGCCAGTGGGGCCTTTCCCTGTATGTGGACAGTCTGGCGGCCACCGGCGGCTATATCACCGATATTGTGGAGCTGCGCAGCGGTGTTTTGACCAACACCACCCTGGGCAGCGGCAGCAAGCGCAGCGCCGCCACCTGGCGTCCGGTGAACATCACCTGTCAGGATATCGACAACGATGGGATGCCGGAAGTACCTCTGGCAGATATGCTCCCCGGCTACACCGATCCGGAGGCGGCCGACACCCTGTGGAAGCTGCGCTGGACCCGGTTTGAAAACGGCAATACCAATGGGGTGGCGGTGGAGACCTTCCACTCCCCGGCGGACGGATGGTATTTCCAGTGGCCGGAGACCTGGGGCAGCAATGTGAGCGCTCAGCGGAAGAGTGAAGCGGGGATCATCAAGACCACCTTCCTGGTGCCGGTGGAAGGGGCCGAGGAAGGATATCTGTTCCAAGGATCGGACAATGTGCTGCTCCAGATCTGGGTGTTTACCGGAGATAACCGGCAGGAGTATTTTGCCAGCAGCGGCATGGAGTGGCTGTACACCAGTGACAATGCCATTTATGGTTATTCTTTGCCGGAAAACGGCTATCCCCAGTTGTCCCTCAGCGCCGATCAGGTGGCGCGGAGTTTTCATGCAATCACAAAGGAATGGGCTTCGGAGGTTTTCAGCTGATTATGAATAAAAAAGTATTGATTCTGGAAGATGAGGACAATATCCGCAGCTTTGTGGTCATCAATCTGAAGCGGGCCGGATATGAGACGGTGGAGTTTGCCTTGGGAGAGGATGCGGTCACTTATGTACGCACCCACAACGATGTGGATGTGGCCATTCTGGATGTGATGCTCCCGGACATCGACGGTTTCGAAGTCTGCCGCCGCATCCGGGGCAGCGGCAGCCGGATGGGCATCATCATGCTCACCGCCCTGTCCCAGGAAAACGACAAGATCAACGGCTTTATGACCGGGGCGGACGATTATGTGGGCAAGCCCTTTTCGGTGGTGGAGCTGGTGGCCCGGGTGGACGCCTTGTATCGCCGTCTGACCCAGGGCAGCTTCAATGCCGATGTGATCACCTCCGGACCGTTCTCTCTGAATCTTCGCTCCCGGGAGCTGATGAAAAACGGCCAGCGGATCGATCTGACCCAGGTGGAATATCTGCTGATGAAGAATTTCCTGGAAAACCGTGGGCGCGCCCTGGCCCGGGACGAAATTATGAACGAGGTATGGGGCCGGGATTATCACGGGGATCTGAAAGTGGTGGATGTGAACATCCGCCGTCTGCGGCTGAAAATCGAAGACGATGCCGCGGCCCCCAAGTATATCGCCACCATCTGGGGATTCGGCTATAAATGGGAAGCCTAAACAGGAGCGGGGAAAAGAATGGCTGAGGGAATCAAAAAACCAACAGGGGATGGCCCCATGAAAAAAGCGGCCCTTTGGCTGAGCCGGCATAAGATGAGCGGGATCAAACGGCGGTGGATCGTCAACAACATGAGCATCGTCGTGCTTTTGCTTGCCATCATGTTCATTGCCGTGGGGGCGGCCACCACCAATTATTTTTACGATTCTCTCCACACCAGCCTGCAAAGCCGGGCCAATTCCAGCGCCAAAAACTTTTCTTCCTATATGAGCTCCACCTATGATGAGTTTTATGGATATGCCCAGCAGCAGATCACCGAGTTCAGCGACAAAGACAAAATGGAAATGCAGGTGCTGGACAGCAACGGACTGATCATCAGCTCGTCCACGGGACTGGTGGCGGGCACGGTGCCGGCCACCAACGATGTGAACCTGTGCATCGAGACCGGGGAGATGCAGTCGTTCACCGGTTATGACCCTTCCACAGAAGAACGGATCATGGCGGTGACTGCTCCGGTGTTCCGGAAAAACAGCCAGGATCTCATTGGGGAAGTGCGCTTTGTCACATCCCTCAAGCTGTTGGACCGGCAAGTGGGGCAGATTTATCTGATGCTGGCCGGGGCCGCCCTGGCCGTGCTGCTTTTGCTCACGGTGACCAACCAGTTTTTCATTCATTCCATTGTCAATCCGGTGCTGAAAATCAACGAACTGGCCCAGAAGATCGCTCAGGGGCAGTACGGCGCCCGGCTGGATATGGATTTCCGGGATGAAATGGGTGAGCTTTGCAATACCATCAACAATATGTCCACCGAGATCGCCCGGGTGGAAAAGCTGAAAAACGACTTTATCTCCTCGGTGTCTCATGAGCTGCGTACCCCGCTCACCGCCATCGGCGGCTGGGCTGAGACGGTGGAAAACAATCTGGATGACAAAAACACCGTGGAGACCGGTTTAGACATCATCCGCAAGGAGACCACACGTCTATCCCGGATGGTGGAAGAACTGCTGGATTTTTCCCGGCTGGAAAGCGGCCGGATGAAACTCCAGACCGAAGTGCTGGATCTGCGGGGAGAAGTGTACGACGCCCTGTTTGTCTATAACGAGATGCTCCGGCAGGAGGGCATCGAAACCAGTTATCACGAGCCTTCTCAGCCGGTGTATGTCAGCGGCGACCGGAACCGGCTGCGCCAGGTGTTCCTCAATATCATCGACAACGCCGCAAAATATGGCGTCAGCGGCGGCAAGGTGGAAATCTCCATCGGTGTGGAGGAGCAAAGCGCCGTGGTGCGTATCCGGGACTATGGCCAGGGCATTCCCGCCGATGAGCTGCCCTTGGTCAAGGAAAAATTCTTCAAGGGCAGCGCCCGCCAGAGAGGAGCCGGTATCGGTTTGGCCGTGTGCGATGAGATCGTGGCCATGCACGATGGATCTCTGGATATTGACAGCATTTATGGGGAGGGCACCACGGTGAGCATCCGTCTGCCCCTGGCCCCGTCTATGGGAGGAACCGATGAAACAACAACCGAAGGAATTTAAAACCACCATCGGCGGCCAAGCCCTCATTGAGGGCATTCTGATGCGCGGCCCTCGCAAGACCGCCATCGTCGTGCGCAAGCCCGATGGGGAGTTTGCCATAAAAGAAGAAGAGGTAGGCACCATCCGGAAAAATCCGGTGCTGCGCATGCCTTTTGTCCGGGGTGTTTTGGGATTTTGGGATTCCATGAAATACGGCATCAGTGCCCTGACCTATTCCGCCGAGTTTTTTGAAGAGGAAGATTCCTCGCAGCAGCCGGGGAAGGTGGAAAGCTGGCTTCTCAAGAAATTCGGCAGCGAAAAGCTGGATAAATTTCTCATGGGTTTTGCCCTGGTCACCGGCATTGCTCTGCCTGTGGCTCTGTTTATTTTGCTACCCACCCTGTTGGCGGGATTTCTCCCGGCCGGCTCTTCCAGCATTGTGCGCAATCTGCTGGAAGGCGTGGTGCGTATTCTGATTTTCCTGGCTTTTATTATTGTCACTTCCAAGCAGAGCGATATCAAGCGGACCTATATGTATCACGGGGCCGAACACAAAACCATCGCCTGCTATGAAAAGGGCTGGGAGCTGACGGTGGACAACATCCGCCGGT
Organism: Ruminococcaceae bacterium AM07-15; assembly: GCA_003477405.1. Taxonomy (GTDB): domain Bacteria; phylum Bacillota; class Clostridia; order Oscillospirales; family Butyricicoccaceae; genus Pseudobutyricicoccus. Next base: position 44,025 of record QUDE01000014.1, on the reverse strand, counting down.
GCAGCCGGTTTCATCCCCGCTGCGGAACCAGCTTTTTGTTTGTGGTGATGATCATCAGTATTCTGGTCTTTTCGGTGTTCACCTGGCAGAGCCCCTGGGTGCGTATGGCCCTGCGGCTTTTGCTTCTGCCTTTGGTGGTGGGCATCAGCTATGAGATCAATCGGTGGGTGGGCCGTCATGATAACTGGCTTTCCATGGCTCTGCGGGCGCCGGGGCTGTTTTTGCAGCGCTTTACAACCAATGAGCCCGATGACAGCATGATGGAGGTGGCCATTGAAGCCATCCGGCGGGTCATTCCCGAAAATCAAGGAGAAGACAGGTGGTAATGGGATATGGTAGGCACCATTTCGGATGTATATTTGGACTTGCGCAATGAACTGCGCCATCACGGGGTCACCTCGGCCCCTTTGGAGGCCAAGGAACTGCTGGCTTTTGCCCTGGAGATCCCCCGGGCGGAATTCAATGAGCGCAGCGGGAGTTACCTTTTTGACGAACAGCTGAAGCGGCTGGAAGAGCTGAAAAGCCGCCGTCTGAAAGGGGAACCCCTGGCCCATATCATCGGGGAATGGGATTTTTATTCCCTCACCTTTACCCTGACCCCCGGCGTGCTCATCCCCCGGCCGGATACCGAGACGCTGGTGGATGCCGGCCTGGCCTTTTTCAGCCGCCGGGAACGGGGACGGATTTTGGATCTGTGCTGCGGCAGCGGCTGCGTGGGCATCGCTTTGCTGAAAAACCTGCCGGATACCATCAGCTGCGTTTTTGCCGACACTTCCGAGGAAGCCCTGGCTGTGACCAAGGAGAATCTGGTGCGCCACCGGCTGACCTTCCGGGGATTGCCTGTGGCCCAGAACGCTTTGGAGCCCTGTGATCAGGCCCTGGGCAAATTCAATCTGATTGTTTCCAATCCGCCTTATATTCCCACAGGGGATATTCCGGGGCTGGATGTGAGCGTCAAGGATTATGAGCCGCACGAGGCTTTGGACGGCGGGACCGACGGACTGGACTTTTATCGGGCCATTGCCGTGAATTTCAAAGACGCCCTGACCAAAAATGGTATGCTGGCCTTTGAATGCGGCATGGGCCAGGCCCCGCAAGTGGAGGAAATTTTGCGGGAAAACGGCTATGAAGATATCCGCATCCTCCGGGATTTCACCGGTGTGGAGCGGGTGGTCACCGGCGTGCGCACACCGCCGGAGAAGGTGTGAAAAGCGAACAAATGTTGCATAATCTGATGCCAGGGTGTATACTGGTGTCACGATAGGGGGTTACGCTATGGATAAGAAAAAAGCATTGGAAACGGCCCTGGCGCAGATCGAAAAGGCCTATGGCAAAGGTTCGGTCATGCGCCTGGGAGAAAATACAGCCATGAATGTGGAAGCCATCTCCACCGGTTCCATCGCCCTGGATCTGGCTTTGGGGATCGGCGGTGTGCCCAGAGGGCGTATTGTGGAGATCTACGGGCCGGAATCTTCCGGTAAGACCACATTGGCCCTCCATGTGGCCGCAGCGGCCCAGAAAGATGGGGGCGAAGCCGCTTTCATCGATGCGGAACACGCTCTGGACCCGGTGTATGCCAAAGCCCTGGGCGTGGATGTAGACCGGCTGCTGGTCTCTCAGCCTGACACCGGCGAGCAGGCGCTGGAAATCACCGAGGCCCTGGTGCGCAGCGGCGCGGTGGATGTGGTAGTGGTGGACTCGGTGGCCGCTCTGGTGCCCCGGGCCGAAATCGAAGGGGAGATGGGCGACTCCTTTGTGGGTCTTCATGCCCGCCTCATGTCCCAGGCTTTGCGGAAGCTGGCCGGCGCCATCTCCAAATCCAACTGCGTGGTTATTTTTATCAACCAGCTGCGTGAAAAGGTGGGCGTGGTCTACGGAAATCCGGAAGTGACCACCGGCGGCCGGGCGCTGAAATTCTATTCCAGCGTGCGCATTGAGATCCGCCGGGCCGAGCACATCAAAAACGGCAGCACCAACATCGGCAGCCGCACCAAGGCCAAAGTAGTGAAAAACAAAATGGCACCTCCCTTCAAGGAGGCCCAGTTTGACATTATGTACGGCGAGGGTATCTCCAAATTGGGCGAAATTTTGGACCTGGGCTGCGATCTGGGCGTGCTGCAAAAGAGCGGCGCCTGGTATTACCGGGGCGAGACCCGCCTGGGCCAGGGCCGGGATGCGGCCAAGCAGTATTTCCGGGACAATCCGGAGGAGGCCCAGCAGGTGGAAGAGGCCATTCGTCAGGCTCTGAAAGACAAACTGGCGGAAAACAACGCCCGGGGTGGAAAAGCCCCAGCCAAGGCCGCCACACCTCCGGCGCCCCCGGCTCCCCGGACTCCGGCGGCGGCCAAGGGCGGCGTGGAAGTGTTTGCCGATGATTTTGAGGATGACAAGGAATAACAGACAAAGGACGGTAGGGGCATGAACGAGCAGAACAAAGCGGTATTGGATTACGCCGCCCGGCTGCTGGCGCCTCGGGCCATGAGCGAAAAAATGCTGCGGGACAAACTGACGGCCAAGAACTTTCCCCAGGAGGGCATCGATTACGCCGTGGAACGGCTGACAGAGCTGGGCGCCCTCAACGATGGGGAATATGCCCGCATGGTGGCCCGGTATTATGTGGACCGGGGGTTTGGCCGGCAGAAGGTGGACCAGGAACTGCGCCGCCGGGGGATCAGTCAGGAGATCGCCCAGGAGATTTTGCCTGGTCTGGCCCCTTGCAGCCGTCAGGTAGTGGCCTATCTGGAAAAAACCATCCGGGGCCACTACACCGACAAACGGCTTTTGCGCAAAGCTGCCGCCGGGCTGTACCGGCGAGGCTTTTCCTGGGAGCAGATCAACACCGCCATCGATGTGTACTGCGATCCCCAGCTGAGGGAAGAGCAGGAAGAGCAGGAAACTGCCGCAGATAGGGAGGAATAGACTTTTGACCATAAAGATCCATATGAATTCCCTGGGCTGTGCCAAGAATCTGGTCAATTCCGAGCAGATGCTGGCGCTGTTGCGCCGGGAGGGAATGGAGATCGTGGAGGATCTCCGCAAGGCCGATGTGGCCATTGTCAACACCTGTGGATTTATCGACGAAGCCAAACAGGAGGCCATCAACACCATTTTGGAAGAGGCCCGGCTGAAAGAAGAAGGGCAGCTGAAAGCCCTCATCGCCACCGGTTGTCTGGTGGAGCGGTATAAGGAGGAGATTCTCCAGGAGATGCCCGAGGTGGACGCCATCTGCGGCACCGGCAGCTATACCGACATCGTCCTGGCGGTGAAGGGAGCTCTGGCCGGACGGCGTCAGGCCTATCTGGGTCAAAGTGCCCAGGCGGCCCTGGAAGGAGACCGGCAGCTTCTCACAAAGCCCTATTCCGCTTTCCTGCGCATTGCCGAAGGGTGCAACAACCATTGCAGCTACTGCATCATTCCCGCTTTGCGGGGACCCTTCCGCAGCCGTCCCATGGAGAATGTCCTGGAGGAGGCCCGGGTTTTGGCGGAAAAAGGTGCCAAAGAGCTGCTGGTCATCGCCCAGGACACCACCCGCTACGGCACCGATCTCTATGGCAAGCGGATGCTGCCAGAGCTTCTGGAAGGACTTTGCCAGATCCCCGGGGTGGAATGGGTGCGCCTGCATTACCTCTATCCCGATGAGCTGGACGATGAACTGCTGGATGTGATGGAAAAGTACGAAAATGCCATCCCTTATTTCGATATCCCCATGCAGCATATCAGCGACCGGGTGCTTTCCGCCATGAACCGGCGGGGGGATGGGGCGCTGATCCGGGAGCGGGTGGAGACCATTCGCCGCCGGTTCCCCAAGGCCGTCATCCGTACCTCCCTCATTGTGGGCTTCCCTGGGGAGACCGAAGAGGAGTTTGACGAGCTGTACCGTTTCCTGGATGAATACAAGCTGGAGCGGGCCGGGGTGTTTGCCTATTCCCAGGAGGAAGGCACCGTGGCCGCCCGGATGGAAAACCAGATCCCCGAAGAGGAAAAACGGCGCCGCCAGGAGATTTTGGTGGAACTACAGGATGCGGTGATGGATCAGTTCTCCCAGACTTTGGTGGGAACACAGCAAAAGGTGCTTTGCTGCGGCTATGATGCAGAGCACGAAATGTACTTTGGCCGCACTTATATGGATTCCCCTGATGTGGACGGTATCGTCTACTTCTATTCGGAAGAGCCGGTGGAAGAGGGGAACTTTGTCACAGTGGAGATCGAAAACGGCGTCGGCGCCGAACTGTACGGCGAGATCGTCGGTTAAGGAGGAAATCTGCAAAAATGACCACAGCCAATAAGATCACCCTGATCCGGGTGGGGATGATTCCCTTTTTCATTTATTTTGCCTATCAGGGCACTCAGACCTGCGATATCATTGCTCTTTGCATCTTTTTGCTGGCCAGCATGACCGATGCGCTGGACGGCTATATCGCCCGGCATTACAATCAGATCACCGATTTCGGCAAATTTGTCGACCCTCTGGCCGATAAACTGTTGGTGTGCGCTGCGCTGCTGCTCTTTATCCAGCGGAGTGAGATGAACAGCGTGATGGTGTTCATCATCCTGGCCCGGGAATTCATCATCACTTCCCTGCGCATCGTGGCCATCGGCAAGGGCCGGGTGCTGGCCGCTGCCTGGTCGGGCAAGGTGAAGACCACTTTGCAGATCGTGGGCACCGCCGCCATTTTCCTCACCGACATCCTGGGCTGGCCCATGGTGGTGCAGACGGTGAGCGGCTGGGCCATGACCCTCATCACCCTCTATTCCGGTTTCGACTATATGAAGCGCAACTGGGATATCGTGGCCGATGGCGCCACATCCAAAAAATAACAGGAGGACCCTGCCATGGAACTGTATAACAGCCTCACCCGGAAAAAGGAAGAATTTGTGTCTCTGGAGCCGGGAAAGGTGAAGATGTATACCTGCGGCCCCACGGTGTATCACTATGCCCACATCGGCAACCTGCGCAGCTACATCATGGAGGATGTGCTGGAAAAATACCTGCGGTATCTGGGGTACGATGTAACCCGGGTGATGAACATCACCGATGTGGGGCATCTGTCCAGCGATGCCGATACCGGCGAGGACAAAATGCTCAAGGGCGCCAAGCGGGAACACAAAACCGTCATGGAGATCGCTCGGTTTTATACCGATGCCTTTTTTGAAGACTGCCGCAAACTGAACATCAAGCGGCCCGATGTGGTGGAGCCGGCCACCAACTGTATCCCGGATTTTATCGAGATGATTGAGGGCCTTCTGGAAAAGGGCTTTGCTTATGAGGCCGGCGGCAATGTGTATTTCGACACCTCCAAGCTGAAGGAATACTATGTGTTCAACAAACAGGACCAGGAAGATCTGGCCGTGGGTGTGCGGGACGGCGTGGAGGAGGACACAAACAAGCGGAACAAAACCGATTTTGTGCTGTGGTTCACCAAGTCCAAGTTTGAGGATCAGGAACTGAAGTGGGACAGCCCCTGGGGCGTAGGTTATCCCGGCTGGCACATTGAATGCTCCTGCATCAGCCGCCGGTATTTGGGAGACACTCTGGATATCCATGCAGGCGGCATTGACAACGCCTTCCCTCATCACACCAATGAGATCGCCCAGAGCGAAGCTTACTTTGGCCACAAATGGTGCAATTACTGGTTCCATGTCCATCATCTCAACACCACCAGCGGCAAGATGAGCAAATCCAAAGGGGAGTTCCTCACCGTCTCCCTGCTGGAAAAACAGGGATATGATCCCCTGGTTTATCGCTTTTTCTGCCTTCAGTCCCATTACCGCAAGTCCCTGGTGTTTTCCGATGAAGGAATGCAGAACGCCGCTCTGGCCTATCAGAAACTGCTGCAGAGAGTGGCAGCCCTTTCTCCCAAGGAAGGGGAAGAAGTGGACAAAGAAGGGGCCAAGGCGCTGCAGGAGAACTTCCGCCGTGGTCTGGACAATGACCTGAACACCTCTTTGGCGGTCACTGCGGTGTACGATGTGCTGAAAGCGCCGGTGAACGACGCCACCAAGCTGTGGCTTCTGGAAGATTTTGACCAGGTGCTGTCTCTGGATCTGGTGGAAAAGGCCCGTCAGCTTTCCCAGCCGGAGGAGAGCGGTCTGGAAGAGGAGATCGAAAAACTGATCGCCCAGCGGCAGGAGGCCCGGAAGAACAAGGACTTTGCCACCGCTGATCGCATCCGGGATGAACTGAAGGCCCAGGGCATCTTGCTGGAGGACACCCTGCAAGGCGTCAAGTGGAGCCGCCAGAAATGATGTTTCCCCGGTAGAAAACCGGAAAAGACTCACCAAAAAGCCGCAATGCGCATATCCTGCACCAAGGGGGGATGGATGTGGATTGCGGCTTTTATACCGTCAGCCTGCTTGCGGCACTGGCCTGTATGGGCCTTGCGGCCTGGGTGCTGGAGTGGTACAGCTTTGTGCTGCTCCATCATCTGAGGGGGAGACTACGGGTGGATATACATATTTCCCTGGAAGGACTGACCCCCTGGGAACAGAAAAAGATGCTTTTGTGGGCCAGAAGGCTGTGTGCCCTGCGTTTCCCCGGGGCCTGGAAGCAGGAAGAAGAAGGAGAGGAGGGAGTTTTCCCAGATGGAAGGGACAACAGAGCGGGAGCTGGAGAAGATACAGGGTGTAGTGGATACTCTGATTTATAAGAATGACGACAGCGGCTGGGCGGTGGCCCGAGTGGATCTGGGCGTGGGGGAGGAGCTGGTGATCACCGGCGTCATGCCCTATCTGGGGGCAGGGGAGAGCATCGTCGCCTACGGCAACTATGTGACCCATCCGGAATACGGCCCTCAGTTTTCCGTCCTCTCCTATGAACGGCTGCTGCCCTCTACAGCCCAGGGGATCTACGACTATCTGGCCTCCCGCACCGTCAAGGGCATTGGTCCCAAAACTGCCATGGCCATTGTGGAAAAATTCGGGGAGGACACCTTTGATGTGCTGGCCAGCCAGCCGGAGCTTCTGGAGACGGTGCGGGGCATCAGCCCGCGGAAAGCCCGGGAGATCCAGCAGAATTTTCTCCAGCAAAATGCCATGCGTGCCCTTTTGCAGTTTTTCACCGAGAGTGGTCTGCCCATGTGGTGCGCCGCCGGGGTTTATAAGGTCTATGGAGCTTATGCAGAGCAGACTTTGCGGGAAGACCCCTATCTTTTGTGCCAGGAGCGGTTCGGTCTGGATTTTGGCCAGGTGGACGAGGCCGCCCGGCACATGGGCATGGACCCTTTGAGCCCGGTGCGGCTGCGGGCTGCTGTTTTGTATGAGCTTACCTTCAATCTGCAAAGCGGCCATTGCTTTATTCCTCGGAAAAAACTGCTGACGGCCACCGCATCCCTGTGCGGCGCAGGGGAAGAGGATGTGGAAGATCAACTGGAGGAGCTGTTGCAGCGGCAGCAGGTGGTGGAAGAGGATATCCGGAGCCAGCCCATGGTCTATCTGGCCACCCTGTTCCGCCAGGAGAACACCGTGGCCCGGGAGGTGGTGCGGCTGCTGAGCATGCACCTGGAAGCGCCGCGGAACCTGGAAAAGATGATTGCCCGCACCGAGAAAGAGCAGGGGATGGCTTATGCAGAAAAGCAAAAAGAGGCCATGGGCCTGTGCTTCCACGGGGCTTTGTCCCTGATTACTGGCGGGCCGGGTACCGGTAAGACCACAGCGGTACAGGGACTTTTGTCCTTGCTGGATCAGAACGGTCTGACGGTCTTTCTCTGTGCCCCCACCGGCCGGGCGGCCAAGAAACTCAGCGAGGTGTGTCACAGGGAGGCCAAGACCCTGCACCGGATGCTGGAAGCCGCCTTTTCTCCGGAAGAAGGGGTCATGCGCTTCAAACGGAACAAGGACAACCCTCTGCCTGCCGATGTGATCGTGGTGGACGAAGCCTCTATGCTGGACATTTCCCTCACCGCCTCTTTGCTGGAGGCCATGAAACCCCATACCCGGCTGGTGCTCATCGGGGATGCCGATCAGTTGCCGCCGGTGTGGGCAGGCAGCGTTTTCTCCGATTTGCTGGCCTGTGATTTTGTGCCCAAGGTCCATCTCACCGAGATCTTCCGCCAGGCCCAGAACAGCCAGATCGTCATGAACGCCCACCGGATCAACCGGGGAGAGATGCCGGAGCTCCGTCTGACCCAGGGGGATTTCTATTTTTCTGCCGCCTCTGCACCGGAGCAGGCGGTGGAGACGGTGGCCAGCCTGGTTTCTTCCCGTATCCCCGGGCATTTCGGCATCGATCCACAGAACATCCAGGTGGTCTGCCCCACCCGGCAGCAGATGTGCGGCACGGTTTCCCTCAATCGCATTCTGCAGCAGCGGCTCAACCCGCCGGGAGAGGGCAAGGCAGAAGTGCGCCATGGCCCTTATGTGTTCCGCTTGGGGGATCGGGTGATGCAAGTGCGGAATAATTACGACATCCTGTGGCAGAGCGCCGCCACCGCCGAGGTAGGGGCCGGGGTGTTCAATGGAGATACCGGGATCATCACCTATATCGACCGCTCCGAACGGGTGATGGTGGTGCGTTTTGACGATCGGGAAGCAGCCTATTCCTTTGACGATCTGTATCAGCTGGAACCGGCCTATGCCATCACCGCCCATAAGGCTCAGGGCAGCGAATACGAGGCGGTGATCGTGCCGGTGTTCCAGGCTCCGGCTCGGCTGCTCAACCGCAGCATTCTTTATACTGCCGTCACCCGGGCCAAGCGGCTGCTGGTGCTGGTGGGGCGGCAGAGTGTGGTGGAGCAGATGGTGGAGAGCAACCAGAAGAACCGCCGGTACAGTGCTCTCAAATACCGACTGAGGAGCTATTATGAAGCCATGGACCTTACTTGATTGGCTGTTTCCGCCCCGGTGTGCTATATGCGGACGCTTTCTTTGGGGAAAGGAAAAGGCGGCCCGGCTTTGTCCGGCTTGTGCCGGGCGGGAAACGCTGAAAGAGGGCTGGAAACAGGGAAAGCTTCCCTTTGTGGCAGGCTCGGTGTGCGTTTACCCTTATGAAGGGGATGTGCGCCGGGGTGTGCATCGGTTCAAGTTCCGGGGGGCAGCTCAAAACGGAGAGATCTTTGGTGTGCTGCTGGCCAACCGGGTGCGGGAAACCGGTCTTTCGGAACAGATCGACCTGGTATGCTATGTGCCCTGTCATCCAAAAGTCAAACGGAAGCGGGGATATGAGCAGGCGCAAAAGCTGGCCAAGCCTTTGGCCAGAGAACTGGGACTTCCTCTGGAACCGCTGCTGGAGAAGAGGCGGAACACAAGGCCTATGTACCGGCTGAAAGCGGCTCAGCGACGGGCCAATGTGCTGGGGGCCTTTGGCGTGGTGCCGGGAAAAGAGGCGCTTGTTCGCGCCCAACGGGTGCTTGTGGTGGACGATGTACTCACCACCGGCAGTACCCTGTCGGAATGTGCCCGGGTGCTCCGCGAGGCCGGGGCCCGGGAGGTATATGGGGCGGCGTTTGCCCGCACCTTTGCCAAGCGTCCGGGGGAGAAAACCGGGAAAGGGGTGTGAAAATGGAATTTTGTTTGGCCGGGATGAAGGACTTGGCCGAAGTGGAGCAGATGTACCGGCGCATTGTGTAGAATAGGGAGAAATAAAAGAGGGACAGGAAATTTTCCTGTCCCTCTTTTGGAAAAAAGCTTATTTGGCGTCGTTTTTCGCCTTTCCCACGATTGCACCTACCACCGCTCCGGCAGGGCCGGCGACGATGCCGCCCACAGCGGCATGCTTGACAACGGTCTTTACGGCCTGGTCTTTGGCCAGAGCGGCTCTGGCTTTCTCCGCCTGCGGACCGGTGCCCCAGGATTGGACTTCCAACATAGACTTTTTCCACTGTTGCATGATCTGTACCTCCTTGAGAAAATATGAAAAGGACGCGTCCATTTTCATTTTTATCATAGCATGTTAAAATTTTAGAAACAATGAGCTGGGTGCATACCCTTTTGGGCGTTTTTTCGACAAAGAAATCAAAAGAATGTGTTGAAAACATGATTCTGGTTGGGTATAATAAAAAGAGCTATGGAAAGAACAAACCAACTGTGGTTTTGTGTGAAGATTTGGAGAAATGGGCGCCCAGACCCCACCCGGCAGCGGGGACGGGCCCTGAAAGCAGGCGGCCGGAGAAATGGAGCGGGAAAGATATGTCAGCAGGCGATATCGGAATTGATCTGGGTACGGCTTCCGTACTGGTTTATGTAAAAGGTAAGGGCATCGTTTTGTGCGAGCCTTCTGTTGTGGCGGTGGACAAGTCCACCGGTAAGATCCTGGCCATCGGTGAGGATGCCCAGAAAATGCTGGGCCGTACACCGGGCAACATCATTGCTGTGCGTCCCCTGCGGGACGGCGTCATCTCCGATTATGAAATGACGGAGAAAATGATCAAGGAATTCATCCATAAGGTGCTGGGCTTCCGTCTGTTCAAGCCCAATGTGGTCATCTGTGTGCCTTCCATCATCACCGAGGTGGAAGAGCGTGCCGTCATCGACGCCGGCACCCAGGCCGGTGCACGGAAGGTCTATCTCATCGAGGAACCTGTGGCTGCGGCCATCGGCGCTGGCATTGAGATCTCCAAGCCCGACGGCAATATGATCGTGGACATCGGCGGCGGCACCACCGATGTGGCGGTCATTTCCCTGGGCGGCATGGTGGAAAGCACTTCCATCAAGGTGGCCGGCGATAAGTTCGACGATGCCATCGTCAAATATGTGCGCCGCAAGCACAATGTGCTCATCGGTGAGCGCACAGCAGAAGAGCTGAAAATGACCATTGGCTGTGTCTATCCCCGGGAAGAGGAAGTGAGCATGGAGGTCAAGGGCCGCTGCCTGATGACCGGTCTGCCCCGGGTGTTCACCGTCACTTCCACCGAATTGCTGGAGGCCTTTGAAGAGGTGTCCACCAAGATCGTGGAGGCGGTACATTTCGTGCTGGAGCGCACCGCTCCTGAACTGGTGGGCGACATTGCCACAAACGGCATTGTCATGACCGGCGGCGGCAGCCTGATCTATGGCTTTGACAAGCTGATCGAATCCAAGACCGGCATTGCCACCCGTGTGGCCGACGACGCCATCTCCTGTGTGGCTCTGGGCACTGGCAAAACTTTGGACAATCTGTCGGTGATGCAGGACGGTACCATGAACCTGTCCTGGCGGCGGCAGATGATGTAAGAAAAACGGCACAAGGCCCGGTCCCTGGGAAGGGGCCGGGCTTTTGACATATGGGCGAAAAGGAGAAATGGATATGTTGGCCTATACTTATGTGGAACAGGGCCGGTTTGCCCTCCTGGAAAAGCCCCGGCCCCATGTGGAAGGGCCGGAGGATGTGGTGGTGCGGGTGACTTTGGCCAGCATCTGCACCAGCGATCTGCACATCAAGCATGGTTCGGTGCCTCGGGCGGTACCTGGGGTAACGGTGGGCCATGAAATGGTGGGTGTTGTGGAAGAAGTGGGGGAGAAGGTACAGAAATTTGCTCTCGGCGACCGGGTGGCCGTCAATGTGGAGACCTTCTGCGGAAAATGCTTCTTCTGCCGACAGGGGTATGTGAACAACTGCACCGATCCCCAGGGGGGATGGGCATTGGGCTGCCGCATCGACGGCGGCCAGGGGGAATATGTGCGGGTGCCTTATGGAGACCAAGGGCTGAGCCATATTCCCCAGGGGGTGTCCGATGAGCAGGCTTTGCTGGCGGGAGATCTGCTGGCCACCGGCTATTGGGCTGCCGATATCGCCGGGATCGAACCGGGGGAGTCGGTACTCATCATCGGCGCAGGCCCCACCGGGCTGTGCACCTTGCAATGTGTGCTGCTGCATCGGCCAGGAGTGGTGATGGTGTGCGAAAAAGATCCTCAGCGGCGAAAGTTTGTGGAAGAGCACTATCCCCAGGTGCTCACCGTGGCGCCGGAGGAGGCCGAAGAATTTGTGAAGGCCCATACTCCCCACGGCGGCGCCGGACGGGTGCTGGAAGTGGCCGGGACGGAGGACAGTTTCCAGCTGGCCTGGAAATGTGCCCGTCCCAATGGAATGGTGACGGTGGTGGCGCTGTATGATGTTCCCCAGGTACTGCCCTTGCCGGAGATGTATGGCAAAAACCTCACCTTCCAGACCGGCGGAGTGGATGGCTGCCATGTGGATGACATTCTCCAGCTGATCGCAGAGGGCAAGCTGGACACCCGACCGTTGATTACCCACATTTTCCCCTTGCGGGAGATTGAAAAGGCCTATGAGGTGTTTGAAAACCGGGAAGACGGGGTCATTAAGGTGGCCATCCAAATGGAGGAATAACTATGTTTCAGGACAAAGTAGCCGTGGTCACCGGCGGCGCCCAGGGCATTGGCCGGTGCATTTGTGAGGAGTTTGCAAAGCAGGGGGCCAGGGTCTGCACCATTGATCTGCTGGAAAACGATTTTTTCCAGGGGGATGTGGGAAAAAAGGAAGATCTGGAGCGGTTCGCCCAAAAGGTTATTCAGACCTATGGCCGGGTGGATTTTCTGGTGAACAATGCAAAACCCCTGTTCCTGGGCATCGATACCTGTACCTGGGAGCAATTCAACCAGGCTCTTCAGGTGGGGGTGGCGGCGCCTTTTTATTTGACCCAACTGTTGCTCCCCTATTTTGGAGAAGGGGCCAGCATTATCAACATTTCCTCCAGCCGGGATCGGATGAGCCAGCCTTTCACCGAAAGCTATACCGCCGCCAAAGGGGGAATTGCCGCCCTCACCCATGCCTTGGCGGTGAGCCTGCGGGACAAAGCCCGGGTCAACTCCATCTCCCCCGGTTGGATCGACACCACCGGCTCCCAGCTCTTCGGGGCCGATGAAACGCAGCACCCTGCGGGGCGGGTGGGAACGCCTCAGGACATCGCCCAGATGGTGCTCTTCCTTTGCTCGGACAAGGCCGGATTCATCACAGGGGAAAATATCTGCATTGATGGAGGCATGACCCATCAGATGATCTATCATGACGATTGCGGCTGGCGTTTCCATGGCTGATCTCCAGCGGTTTCAAAGTCGGTTTGGCCTTTCTCTCAATCCTCAGCAGCAGGTGGCCGTGGAGAGTGTGGAAGGGCCGGTGTTGCTGTTGGCCGTGCCGGGCAGCGGCAAAACCACCGTGTTGGTCAGCCGGGTGGGATACATGGTCTATGAAAAGCAGATTCCCCCGGAGCAGATCCTCATCGTCACCTATACCGTCTCGGCCGCCAGGGATATGAAGGCCCGTTTTTGCCGCAGCTTTGGGCAGGAGATGGGAAACCGGCTGGAGTTTCGCACCATCAACGGCCTGTGCAGCCGGGTGATCCGCACCTATGAACGGCTGCTGGGGCGGCAGGCGTTTTCTTTGCTGGAGGACACCGGGGTCCAGGGGGCCCTTTTGGGAGAACTGTGCCGCAGACAACAAAAGGAGTTCGTGCCGGAAAGCACCGTCAAGGCCCTTCAGACCGCCATCACCTACGCTAAGAACCAGATGCTCACCCGGGAAGAGCTGGAAACGGTGGAGGTGGAGGGGGTGGATTTTCCCGCCCTGTTTCAGGCTTACGATCAAACCCTCCGTCAGCGCCAGCAGATGGACTACGATGATCAGATGGTCTATGCCCGCCAGATCCTGCTGCGCTATCCCGAGGTTTTGGCCCGTTTTCAGAAGAGATACCGGTATCTTTCAGTGGATGAGGCCCAGGATACTTCCAAGATCCAGCATGCCATTTTGGATCTTCTGGCTGGGAAAGAGAAAAACATCTTTTTGGTGGGGGATGAAGACCAGAGCATTTATGGCTTTCGTGCGGCCTATCCCCAGGCCTTGACTCAGTTTTCCAAACGATATCAAGGGGCCAAGGTGCTTTATCTGGAGAAAAACTATCGCTCCACTCCGCAGATTGTGGAGACTGCCCAAAACTTCATCCAAAAGAACCGGGACCGGTATCCCAAACACATGGAAGCGGTGCGTCCGGCGGGGCTGGCGGTGGAGAGCATTTCCCTTTCAAATCGAAGGGCACAATATTCCTACCTGATGCAGGTGGCCCAGGATTGCCAGGAGGAGACGGCGGTGCTTTATCGGGACAATGAAAGCGCTTTGCCCCTCATTGACCTGCTGGCCCGGAAGGGGATTTCCTATCGGTGCCGCCAAGTGGACAGCGCCTTTTTCACCAGTCGGGTGGTGCGGGACATCAGCAATATCATCCGTTTCGCCCAGGACCCTCAATCCCCTGCATTGTTTTTGGATATCTATTACAAATTGGGAGCAGGCATCCGAAAAAAGGACGCCGAGGAAGCGGCAGCCCAAAAGGGAAAGGGCACCATTTTGGAACGACTGGCGGAAAATCCCCAGGCCTCGGCCTTTACCCGGCGTCAGTGCCGGGCTTTGCAAACCCATCTGGATCATATGCTGCTGGAGTCGGGAGATAAGGCAGTGTACCGCATTGTTCGGTTTATGGGATATGGGGAATATTTGCAGCGCCAGGGGATGGAATCGGGAAAGGCTCAGATTTTAGAATCTTTGGGGGCGATGGAAAAAAGCCCTATGGATCTGCTGCGGCGCTTGGGAGAGCTGGAGGACCTGGTGCGGCAAGGGGGAGAGCCGGATTGTCCCTTTGTGCTTTCTACCATTCATTCCAGCAAAGGCCTGGAATATGACCGGGTGATCCTGATGGATGTGGCCGATGGCATTTTCCCGCGGACAGGCCAGCCGGAACCGGGGGATGAAGAGGCCTGGAAAACCTGGGAAGAGGAACGGCGGCTTTTTTATGTGGCGATGACCCGAGCCAGGAACCGGCTTCAGGTGTTCCGTTTCCGACATCCGGAAATGGAGTCCACATTCAGTCAGGAGATCTTTCCGGTGAAGAAACCTTCCCGGGCTCCTGCTGCTCTCCGGCCTACGGTGAGCAAAAAGCCGGGTACGATGGCCCAGCGTCCCGCGGCCCTGGAAAAAAAGCCGCAGGTTTTGCCTGCTGGAGCAGAGCAATATTATGTGAAAGGGGCGGCTTTGAGCCACCGGCGCTTTGGGCCGGGGATCATTGCAGACCGTCAGGGAGATCTGGTCACTGTGGCCTTCCAGGATGGCAGTCAACGGACATTCTCTCTGGCCGCCACGCTGGGGCTGGGACAATTTGCACCGGAAAAATAAAAAACGCCTGAAAAGGCGTTTCAGTCTGGGGGAAAACGAATCTGGACAGAGGGGCCGTTTGCCCTTACCCTTATCAATCTGCAAAAAGCCGCGATCTGTGCGTGGCTTTTTGCACTTATCAAGGGGCAAGTGTGCGCCTAAGGCGTGCACGCAGCCCCTTGCAAAAACTCGAAAAAGTGGCAGAGGCCACTTTTTCGAAATGTTAAAAAACGCCTGAAAAGGCGTTTTTTATTTTGTTATGATGGCTGTTACGGCATCCACCCATTGGGAAGAAACAGGGGCGACCGGAAGAGAAGAAGTTTCCTGGAAGCTGAGGGTGAAATCGCCGAAAAAGTTATGCACCCGCAAGCTGCTGTCGGGGAAAACACAGTGGATCTCCCACCGGATATCACCGGTCCGGATCGGATGAGTGCGGACGCCTTTATTGGGGATCAGTCCCCACAGACTGCGGCGGAATTCTGCCTGCTTTAAAAGGGCCAGGATCTGTTCAAATTCTTTATTTTCTGGTGTGAAGGTTCGGTTATAGGCCACACTTTCCCGAGGGCTTTCTTTATAGTAATCCCCTTGCAGGGTGATGCTGGCGCACTGGGATAGATCCAGGCCGGGGAGAAGTTGCTGGAGGGGAAGACTGCGCCGGTAAAACAGGGCCAGGGCCGCACAAAGCGATAAAATCAAAAGGATAATTGTTTTCTTGCGCTGCTTCATGGTTCCACCTCCTCTTGTAATATTATGATATCATATCAGTGCAAAAAAGCAAGACAAACAGGGTTGCAGCTTTTTTTCGCCCCCGGTATAATAAAAAAATAGCAAGAATTCAGCCAAAAGAGGGAGGAAAACAGATGAAATGGATCCATTTGTCCGATCTGCATCTGGGAAAGCGGGTCAATGGCTTTTCCATGGTGGA
Source organism: Ruminococcaceae bacterium AM07-15 (assembly GCA_003477405.1). GTDB lineage: Bacteria > Bacillota > Clostridia > Oscillospirales > Butyricicoccaceae > Pseudobutyricicoccus. The sequence goes on along the minus strand of QUDE01000014.1, from coordinate 28,033 downwards.
GGATCAAGCCTATATTTTGAAGGAGATTCTGGAGATTGTCCGTCGGGAAGAACCCCAGGGGGTGCTCATCGCCGGGGATGTGTATGACAAAACGGTGCCCTCGGCCGAAGCGGTGGGGATGCTGGACGATTTTCTGGTGTCCCTATCCCGGCTGGGTCCTCAGGTTTTCCTCATCAGCGGCAATCACGATTCCCCCGAGCGATTGGCTTTTGGCGGCCGGCTGATGGAGCAGAGCGGCGTTCATCTGGCGCCGGTGTATGATGGAAATCCCTGCCGTTTTACTCTCCAGGATGCCCACGGGCCGGTGGATGTTTTCCTGCTGCCCTTTTTGAAGCCGGTTTATGTGCGCCGGTTTTTCCCGGAGGAAACCATCGAAAGCTATACCGATGCACTCCGGGTGGCCATCGATCATCTGGGAGTGGAGGAAGGAAGGCGGAATGTGTTGGTAACCCATCAGTTTGTCACCGGCGCCGCCCGCTGCGAATCGGAGGAACTTTCCGTGGGAGGCAGCGACAATGTGGACGCCTCTGTCTTTGCCCCCTTTGACTATGTGGCCCTGGGACATATCCATGGCCCTCAGCAGGTGGGAAAGCCTACCATTCGCTATTGCGGCACGCCTCTGAAGTACTCCTTTTCGGAAGCAAACCATGAAAAGTCGGTGACTGTGGTGGAGATGGAGGAAAAAGGGAATGTATCCATCCGCACCATTCCCCTGACGCCCTTGCGGGACCTGCGGGAGATTCGGGGAAGTTATGAAGAAGTGACCCTGCGGGATTTTTACAAGGGAAAGGATTTTCGGGAAGATTATCTCCACATCATCCTTACCGACGAGGAGGATGTGCCCGATGGGGCGGCCAAACTGCGGCTGATCTATCCCAATTTGATGAAGCTGAGCTATGACAACCGGCGCACCCGGAACCAGGCCCAGTGGGAAGAGATGGGGCCGACAGAGGAGAAAAGCCCTCTGGCGATGCTGGAAGAATTTTACGAAAAACAAAATGGCCAGCCCATGCAGGAGACCCAGCGGTCTTTTGCCTTGGGGCTGATGGAAGAAATTTGGGGGGATGAGCCATGCGACCGCTGAAATTGACCATGTCGGCCTTTGGACCCTATGCAGGGGAAACGGTGGTAGAACTGGAAAAGCTGGGAGAAGAAGGGCTCTACCTGATCACCGGAGACACAGGGGCCGGGAAAACCACCTTGTTTGATGCCATTGCCTACGCATTGTACGGGGAACCCAGCGGGCAAACCCGGGATGCTTCCATGTTCCGCTCCCAGTATGCACGCCCGGAGACTCCCACCTTTGTGGAGCTGGAATTTGCTTATCGAGGCCAGAAGTATACTTTGCGCCGCAATCCGGAATACCAGCGCCCTATGAAAAAAGGGACGGGAACGACCACCCAAAAGGCGGAAGGGGAGCTGCATTTGCCCGATGGGCGCATCATCACCCGTCCCCGGGAAATCACTGCGGCCATCACTCAGATTATCGGCCTGGACAGAAACCAATTTTCTCAGATCGCCATGATCGCCCAAGGAGATTTCCTCAAGCTCCTTTTGGCCGACACCAAAAGCCGGCAGGAAATTTTCCGGGAAATATTCCAGACCCGGTATTACATGGTGTTCCAGGACAGAATCAAGGCTCTGACCCTCCAGGAGGGCAAGGAATGTGAGCAGGCCCGGCAAAGCATGCGCCAGTATGTGGAGGGCATCCAGTGGGAAGAAGGAGATCCCCTGGCGGATCAGGCTCAGCAGGCCCGGCAGAATCAGCTGCCTTTGGAAGAGACAGTGGATGTGCTGGAGCGGCTTTCTTCCCAGGACCGGCGGCGGGAAGAACAGCTGAGCAGTCAGTTGAAAGAGCTGGAAGAGCAGCTGGCCCAGGTCAACGCTCAGCTGGGCAAGGCGGAAGAGCGGGAAAAGGCCCAAAAGCAGCTGGAAGAAACCAAAAAGCAGCTGGAGGAGCAGCGGCCCCAGGCGGAGCAGGCTCAGAAGCTCTTGGAAGAACAGCAGAATCTGGCGCCCCAGCGGCAGGAGATCATCGGCCAGTTGAAAGCTCTGGAAGGGGAACTTCCGGCCTATCAACAGCTGGAAAAAGGAAAAAATCAGCTGAAAGCCTTGGAGGAAAAGGCCCAGGCGCTCAAAGCGCATCAAGGGGAGCTTCAGAAGCGGCAAGAGGCTATGAGCCGCAAGGCCGAAGAGCTGAAATACAAGGCAGCGGCCTTGCAGGAGGCGGCCGCTTTACGGGAAAAGGCGCTGGGAGAGCAGCGGGAGGCGCAGACCCGTCGGGCACTCTGGCAGGCGATTCAGCAGGACCGCAAAACCTGGGAGGGCTATGCCCAGCAGATCGGCAAGGGCAAAGCCCAGGAAGAAAAGCTGGAAGAGCAGCGCCAGGCGGATGGCAAGAAGCGGGAAGAGCTGGAACAAAAGCAGCAGGAACTTTCCCGGCGTTATCAGGAAGAGGCCGTGCTGGAAAGTTTGCAGGAGCGGCTGCTGGCTCAGCAAACCCAGGCCCGGCAGGAGGAAGAGAGCCTGGGGCAGTTGGAAGGGTTGGCTCAGGACTGGGAACAGGCGGAAAGCGCCTTGAAAAAGGCCCAACAGGCATACCAGGAGGCCTGGAATGTGCAGGCCCAGCGGGACGCCCAATACCAGGAGAAAAATCGGGCTTTTCTGGCCGAGCAGGCCGGGCTTTTGGCCCAGGAGCTGGAAGAGGGAAAACCCTGCCCGGTATGCGGCGCTCTCCAGCATCCGGCTCCGGCCTGTTTGTCCCCTCAGGCTCCCACCAAGGAAGAGGTGGAGCAGGCCAAAGCTGCGCTGGAAAAAGCCCAGGAGCAGGCATCGAAAAGAAGCCTGGAAGCGGGACAGTGGAAGAGTCTGGTTCAGGAGCGACAGCAGCGGTTGGAAGCAGCCCTTCATCAGCGGGATGAAAAAGCTTCGTCTGTTCAAGCACGGGAAAAGCTGAAAGGCTGGAAAGAAGAGGTTCAAAGGCAGCGGGAGGCTCTCAAGCAGCAAGAGCAGAAACTTCTCCGGCGGCAGCAAGAGCGCCAGGAGATGGAGCAGCAGCTGAAAGGGCTGGAAGAGCAGCATCAGGCCGGTCTGATCCGGGAAAAGGAGCGGGAAGAGGCCTTGCACCGGCTCCAGCTGGAGCGCCGGAGTCTGGAAGGGCAGAAGCAGCAGCTGGAACGGGATCTGAACCGGCGTTTGGAAGAACAGGGAGAGGCTTGTCCCTTACTGGATGCCGAAGAAGTGATCCTGCGGCGTTTGCAGGAGGAAAAAGCGGCTCTTTGTCAGCTGGAGCAAGTGGTGAAGCAGCGGGAAGAAGAGGTGCGGCAGAAGGAAATCCTGGAAGGAAAAATACAGGACAGCATCCAGCAGCGGGATCAGCTGATCCGGGAAAGGGAAGAAGCAGGCGCGCAGTTGGCTCAGGCCCAGGCCGAACGGCAGGGAGTGGCCGGGCAGGTGTCTGCATTGGCCGGACAGCTGCGCTTCCCCGATGTGCGCCAGGCCCAAGCCCATCATGCCGATTTGAGCCGGCAGCGGGAAGAGATGGAACAGGCCCTGCTGCAGGCCGAGCAGGATAATCGCCAGCAGCAAACCCGTCTGACACAGCTGGAAGCGGCTCTCCGGCAGCTGACAGAGCTGCTGCGTCAGGGAAGCGATGCCGATCGAAAGACCCTGGAAGAAAGAAATCAGGCATTGACCCAGCAGCGGCAGGAAAAACTGGAGCGGCAGCAGCAGATCCGCACCCGGATGCAGACCAATGAAACCATCCGGGAGCAGGTTGTGGATAAATCCCGGGATCTGGCCCGGCGGGAAGAGCGGTACCGCTGGATGGCGGCCCTTTCCGATACCGTCAACGGCTCTTTGAGAGGCCAGGAAAAGGTGATGCTGGAGACCTATGTGCAGATGACCTTTTTTGACCGGATCATCAGGCGGGCCAACCGCCGGTTTTTGGTGATGTCCGGCAATCAATATGAGCTGCGGCGAAAGGCTGGTGGGGAAAACAACCGGAGCCAGACTGGCCTGGAACTGGAAGTGATCGATCACTACAACGGCTCCTGCCGCAGCGTGCGCAGTCTGTCCGGCGGGGAGTCCTTCCAGGCGGCGTTGTCCCTGGCTCTGGGGTTGTCCGATGAAATTCAGTCGGTCTCCGGCGGCGTGCAGCTGGATACCATGTTTGTGGACGAGGGATTCGGTTCACTGGACGAAGAATCCTTGGCCCAGGCCATCCAGGCGCTCAGCGGTCTGACCGAAGGAAGAAAGCTGGTGGGTATCATCTCTCATGTGGCCTCGCTGAAAGAAAAAATCGAAAAGCAGGTCCTGGTGAAAAAGGACCGGTCCGGCGGCAGCCGGGTGGAACTGGTTTTGTAAAGAAAAGAGAAAAGCTCCGAAAACCGATCAAAGGTTTTCGGAGCTTTTTTTATCCTTGCCGCCACTGCCGGAGAAATTCCGAAAGAGAGGGCTGGCGCAGATCGGGCTCTTCCAGGGTGGCTTGCCGGGCCGCTTGAAAACGGTTGGGAGACAGAGGCCAGTCCCGGTGTTGCCGGGAGCCGTTTTTTCCAAAGAGAGCAAAGGCGGTGGCGCCCATGCGGTATACATTGGTGCGCTGATCGATGTGCTCGCCGGTGAGAAATTCCTCCGGGGCCATGAAACGGGTGGAGCCGGGCATCCGGCCCACGGGATTACGGTAGGGTTCCTGCTGGTATTCATCGATGTCGCAGATCAGGGTTTTGCCTTTTTTCGGATCGTAGAGAATGGAGCCGTCATAGAAATCCACAGCCAGATACCCCAGCATTCCCACAAGATTGTGAAAATCCAGGATTTCTTCAAAGATTTTTTCCCGCGCGGGAAGAGGCAGGGATAAAAACGCTTCCCGGGTGGGATATTGTTTGCCCATACACAGCCCCTCTACCCAGGGGAAAAGCAGTGCAAAGCCTTGGGGCACTGGCCGGGCATCCAAAAGAGGGATCAGGTTGGGATGGGCCAGGTTCCGGTAAAGTTCCGCGGCCTGCTCCAGACGGTCGATGGCTTGCTGTGGCGGGATTTTGCTGCGGCAAGGCATGGCCCCGGCCAATTTGAGAAAATAGCGGCGGCCTCTGTGTTCCAGGCCAAAGCCCATGCAGCCGGAATCTTGCTGATCAAAGACCTGGAAGGGTTGGCCGTAACAACGGAGGAAGGAAAAATCAAAGGGCTGTTGCAAACAAAAAGAAAGGCCACCGGCCTGTTGGGTAATCATGCAAGGTTCTCCTCTCAAGAAAATAGATCAATCAAAGCTGTAAGACAAAACGGTCGCCGCGATACACGATGCGCAGCACTTCCAAAACTTCGCCATCTGGGGAAGAAAGGGTTTTGGAGGTGAGGATCAGTGCAGGACAGCATCCGGGAAGCTCTAAAAGCTTCCGTTCTTTTTTGGTAGGTACCATCATGGCCAGGCACCGCTGGGATACCTGGCAGTGTTCATAGCCCTGAGCGCGAAGATATTGGCTGACCGATTGGATGCCCTCTCCCTCTGTTTCCAGCTGAGGGAATCGGGCGGCAGAAAGGTAGCTGGTGTGCAGGGCGGCCGGTACGCCGTCCACCACCCGCAGACGGCTTATTTTCAGGACTTTGTCCTGAGGGGAGGCTCCCAGAATTTGAAACAGCTGGGGTTTGTAATTGATCCATTTTCGCTGCACCACCCGGTTTTCGCATGATAGACCCTGCTGGGCCATTTTTTGGCAAAACCGGACAGTTCCATGGCCAGAGGGATCATGCGGGGAGGAAGGGAGGCAAAGGTGCCTTTTCCCTGGAGGGAAAAAAGATACCCCAGTTCTTCTAGCTGTTCATAAGCCTTGCGGATGTGGGTGCGAGGCACGCCATAATGTCCGGCCAGTTGGTTTTGGCTGGGCATTTTTTCTCCTGGAGGGAGTTTTCCGCTTTTGATGTCCTGCATCAGCTTTTCTGCAATGCTTTCCCAAGGTTTTTCTTTCATAAAAGCTCCTCCCTTTTCGGTACGAACCCATTATAGAGGGGCGCTGAGGGGAGTGCAATGGGCTGGGGCGAACTTTGACCAAATCCACTTGGCGCCTTTACAAAAGGGCCATAGGATGGCCCCGTAAGCAAGACCACGGCAGACAAGCAACGGAATCGAAGGAGGATTCACGGAATGAAAGTGAAACGAATGACAGCAGCTCTGCTCATGGCGGCCATGACCTGTGGCGTGCTCACTGGATGCAGCCAGGACAGCAAGGAAGGGGAGCAAAAAACTGTTTCCGGCGGCAGCGGTGCGGAACAGACCGCCGACTACGGTGTGGAAGAAGTGGTGATGGTGCTCATTCCCGGTGAAGACACGGAAAAATCCGTGCAGCTGCGGGATGATATGGCGGAAGAGATGAGCAAAGCCATCGGCATTCCGGTGACAACTTACCGGGCCACCGATTACAGCGCCGCGGTGGAAGCCATGCGCACCGGCCACGCACAGCTGGCCATGCTTGGGCCTTTCTCCTATGTGACGGCCCGGGAGCGGGCCGGGGTTGAATGCCTGGTGACCACGGCCACCAACGGGGAGATCGGCTATTATTCCCATATCATCACTTCGGCAGACAGCGATATCGACAGCGTGGAGGACCTGGAGGGAAAGACATTTGCCTTTGTGGACCCGGAGTCCACCAGCGGCAATGTGGTGCCTTCCGATGAAATTCTCAATGAGATCGGCGATGATGACCTGTCCTTTGATGATCTGCACACCGATGGAAAGTTCTTCAAATCGGCCATGTATGCCGGCAATCACGCCGCTTCTCTTCAGGCCGTGGTGCAGGGAAATGTGGATGCTGCTGCGGTATCTTCCGGCACCTATCAGAATCAGCTGGACGAAGGGAACTTCAATGAGGAAGATGTGAAGATCATCCATACCTCCCCTCTGATTCCCGGCGGCCCCATTGCTGTGCAGAAAGACCTGCCCCAGGAACTGAAAGACAAGGTCCGGGATTTTCTGCTGGATTACAGCAAAGAGTATTTTACCGCTTTGGGCGTGCCGGATATGCGGTATGTGGAAGTGGAAGACAGCACCTACGATTACCTGGCCGAGCTGAAGGAAGAGTATGGGCTGAGCGATTGATGAACCAGGCAGAAGGGAACGGGCAAATGGAACAGGTGCTGAGTATACGCTGCCTGAAAAAATACTATGGTCCCACCCGCGCGGTGGAGGATGTGAGTTTTGATGTGGCCCAGGGGGAGCTGGTGGTGATCATCGGCCCCTCCGGGGCGGGGAAATCCACCGTTCTTCGCTGCATCAACCGGATGATCCAGCCCACGGAGGGAGAGATCCTGTTTCAGGGGCAGGATATGGCCGCCCTTCGCAGAGAGAGCCAGCTCAAGCCTTTGCGGCGGCAGATCGGTATGATCTTTCAGAGCTTCAATCTGGTTTATCGCCTTTCGGTGTTTCAGAATGTGCTCCATGGGCGTTTGGGGTATTTGTCCACACCCGATGCGGTGCTGGGCCGTTACAGCGAAGAGGACAAACGAAAAGCGCTGGAGATTCTGGAAATGGTGGGGCTGCGGGGCATGATCTACAAGCGGGCCGGGGAGCTTTCCGGCGGCCAGAAGCAGAGGGTGGGCATTGCCCGGGCCCTGATGCAGGACCCCACTTTGCTGCTGTGCGACGAGCCCATCGCATCCTTGGACCCCAATTCCTCCAAGGTGATCATGGACCAAATCCAGCAGATGGCCCACAAAAAGAAGATCGCCTGCATTGTCAATCTTCATCAGGTGGATGTGGCCCGCACCTATGCGGACCGGATCGTGGGAATTCACCAGGGCCGGGTGGTATTTGACGATGTGCCGGAAAAACTCACCGACCAGATGATCGAGACCATCTATGATGCGCCGCTCAGCCAGTTGACGGTGAGCATGGAAGGGGGAAAAGCGGTCAATGAATAGGAAAACATCCATTCCGCTGATCCCCCGGCGGGAAAAGATCATGACCCTTCTGGTGGCGTTGGGAGTAGGGATACTTTTTGTGATATCCACGGTGTCCACCGGGTACAACCCCTTTGATTTTCTGCTGAACATGGAAAATTTCTGGGATTTTATCTTTCAGGATCTGCTTCCGCCCAAGATTGCCGATTGGCAGACCATCGGGGAAGGGGTGCTGCAAACCATCTGCATGGCGGTGGGCGCCAGTCTGGTGGCCTCTGTGTGCTCTCTGGCTCTGGCTTTTCTGGGTTCCAACACCACATCGCCCTGGCCGCCGCTGAAAAAGATCATCCGCCTGGTGGCTTCGGTGCAGCGGAATATCCCCAGCATGATTTGGACATTCCTGCTCATCATGTCTTTCGGCATTGGCAATCTGGTGGGGGTGCTGGCCCTGCTGATCACCACCTGCGGTTTTCTCATCCGCTCCTTTATCGAGACCATCGATGAAGTGGAAGGAGAAAGCCTGGAGGCCATGGAAGCAGTGGGGGCCGGGCGGTTGACCACCATTACCCAGGTGATCGTGCCCGCTTGTTTGCCGGGATTTCTGTCCTGGCTGCTCTATTCTTTGGAAGTCAACATCCGCTCGTCCACTTTGGTGGGCGCTGTGGGAGGAGGAGGCATCGGTCTTGTGATGATGGGTTATATCAAACAGTTTCGGTATCATTCCGCCATCGGCGTGATTTTGCTCATTGCCGCCATTGTCATTTTGGTGGATATGCTCACCAATTTTCTGAGAAAGAAGGTACTGGCCTGATGAACAGCATAGCTACAACTGCTCCCGCCAAGATGCTGGCACCGGGAAGCGGCCAACAGGAAACAAGGCCGGAGGATCTGCTGTGGGACAGCCGGGGACGGATCCGCACCAAAGATCCCAGCCGGGATCGGACACTGCATTTGTTTTTGCTGGCCTTTGCGATTTTGGGAGTGCTGGCTCTTGTGGGCATGAAGCTGGATATGGAGCAGCTTGTTCAGGGAGTGGGAGAGATCCCCGCAGCCATCGGCAAACTGGTGGAACTGGATTTCAGCCAGGTGGACATCACCTTCACTTCTCTGCTGGAATCGGTGGCCGTGGCTGTCCTTTCTACGGTGTACAGCATGCTGGGAGGAATGGTGCTGGCGGTGTTGCTGGCCAAAAATCTGACGCCCTTCCGGTGGCTTTCCACATTGCTTTCTGCGGCCATGACATTCCTGCGGGCCATTCCCTCCATCATCTGGGTGCTTTTGGTGCTGGTCTGCGTTGGGTTCGGCCCGGACGCCGGCATCATCGGCATCTGTATTTTCAGTACATCCTTTTTTGCCCGTTCCTTTGCCCAGTGTTTCGAGGAAGTGCCCCAGGAAACTCTGGAGGCCCTTCAGGCCATGGGCGCAGGCCGTGTGAAGATCTTTTTCAGTGCGGTGTTGCCATCGGCCCTCACCGGACTGATCGCCTGGACCTCCATCAGCTTTGAAAGCAATTTTGAAGCTTCTTCGGTGCTGGGAACAGTGGGAGCCGGGGGCATCGGTTATGTGATCTCCAACAGTTTTGGCCGCTATGCCTACGGTCAGGCCATTGTGGCCATCGGCATGGTGCTGCTGTTCACTTACGCCATGGAGATGCTCTTTACCTTTGTCAAAGAGAAGAAAGCCAGAATCGGATAGCGGAAAAGAGGAGAACGATGGAAACTTGCAATTATTCCAAGGTCCTTTGCCAAAGCTCCGGCCAGTGGGTGGTGGATTTGATCAGGCCGGTGATGGATAAATACCCGGTGCGGGTGCTGCGCAAACCGGCCAAAACCCTGGTGATGATCAAAATGCGGGAGACTGTGGCCAAAGCCCAGTTCTATCTGGGGGAAATGCTGGCCTGTGAAGCCATGGTGGAGCTGGAAGGGAAAAAGGGATTTGCCCTGATGATGGGCGATGATACCCAGAAGGTCATGGCGGCCGCTGTGGTGGATGCGCTGCGGAAAACCGATCTGCCGGAAAAAGAGCCGGTGCTGCAGGCGCTGGAGCAGCGGCAGCAGGAGCTGGAAAGAGAGCAGCAGCGGGAAATTGCCCGTCATGCCCGCTCGAAAGTCCAGTTTGAGACCCTGGATGTTTCCTATTGACAGGAGGAAGGACTTATGATCACATCGGACCGATTTGACCTGGTGTTCGATTGCCAGAAGGTCTTTAAACAGTTGATGGATGCCCTGGCCATGCCGGGAAAGATCCGCTCCATTGCCCGGGAAGGACAGAATCTGGAGCATCCCCAGGGCGTCATGGCGGCCGCTGCTTTGACTCTTGTGGACAACAGCTGCACCTTTGCTGTCATGCAAGACAGCGCCTTGAAAGAAGAACTTCGCCAAATGACCTATGGCCGGCCGGCTGCCTTGGAAGAAGCCGACTATATCTTTCTGCCGGACAGCCAGGACATGGAAAACGATCAGGTGGAGGAAATCCTGGAAAAGGCCAAAAAAGGGACTTTGCCGGAACCTCACAAAAGCGCCACATTGTTTGTAGGCATTCCCTCTTTGAGGGGCGGGGAAGAGAGTATGCTCACCGGCCCTGGGGTAAAGGGGAGCATCCCCATCCATCTGCCCCAGACGGGGAGCCGGTGGCTGAAAATCCGTCAGGAAATGGAGATTGAGTTTCCTTGCGGTGTGGAAATCTGCTTTCTCACACCGGAAGGGGAGCTGATGGCCGTGCCCCGGAAAGTGAAATGGGAGGAAAAATAACATGGGATATGTTGCAGTGACAGGCGGCCAGGAGGCCATTGACGCCTCCATTGAGCTGCTTCGGGATTACCGCTCCCAGGGCGATGCACCGGTGGATCTGGCGGCTCTGCGGGACCGGATGGGGCTTCTGATCGATCGGATCATGTCGGAAGCGGGACTGTATGCGCCGGATTACGCCGCCCTGGCGCTGAAGCAGTGTGAGGGAAGCCCGGAAGAGGCGGTTTTCCTTCTGCGGGCGTATCGGAGCACCTTGCAGCGCAATTACACTTCCCGCACTGTGGATGGAAGCCAGATGCACATCCGCCGCCGGATCAGTTCGGCCTTTAAGGACATTCCAGGAGGGCAGCAGCTGGGGGCCACCTATGATTATGTCCATCGTCTGCTGGATTTCGGACTGGGACAGGAGAAGGAAGAGGATCTGCAAAGCTGGAAGAAACAGTTCCGGGAAGAAAAAGAAGCACCCCGGACTCTTTCCGATCAAGCGCCCCGGGTGCTGGATCTTCTCCGGCAGGAAGGGCTTTTGGAACAGGTGGAGGAAGACACCAGCGAGCCTTGCGATATCACCATGGAAAAGCTGCCCCTTCCCGCTCCCCGCAGCGCCATTTTGCAGACGCTCACCCGGGCCGATACCGGATTTGTCAGCGGCTTGGCGTATAGCGATATCCGGGGATTCGGTATGTCCCATCCCACCATTGGAGAACTGCGGTATGGCTGGTTGGACATTGAAGTGGACTCTCCGCTGGAAGAAGGGGAAAGGGTCTATGTGGGCTCTGTGGATATCACCGAGGTGGAAGGGCTCATGGGAAGCCGTCCCGGAAGCAGCGGTATCGGAGTGGGGTATGGCTGCGTCATGGGGCGCAACGATACCAAGGCCATTGCCATGGCCGTGCTGGATCATGCCCTGACGCTGAAAGACACCGGACCCACCAGCGATATGGAATTTGTGCTGCTCCATGGGGATTGTCTGGAGATGAACGGATTTATTTCCCATTTGAAGCTGCCCCACTATGTCACCTTCCAGTCCAAGCTGGACGGCCTGAGAAATCAAAAAAGGAGCATGGGTCATGACGAGCAAAAATGACAGGGAAGATTATAACTTCGCCTTTTTGGATGAAGGCTCCAAGAGGGAGATCCGCCGGTCCATTCTGCATGCCATTGGCATTCCTGGGTATCAGGTGCCCTTTGGTTCCCGGGAATTGCCCATCGGCCGGGGGTGGGGCACCGGCGGCATCCAGTTGACCATGTCCCTCATCGGCCCGGAGGACACGCTGAAGGTCATCGACCAGGGCAACGACGACAGCGTCAACGCCGTCAGCATCAAGCGGCTGATCTGCCATACCACCGGAGTGGAAACCACCACCGACACCCAGGAAGCCGATATCATCCAGTCCCGCCATCGAATCCCCGAAGAGCCTTTGCGGGAAGACCAGGTACTGGTGCTGCAGGTGCCGCAGCCGGAGCCACTGCGCCGGGTGGACCCTCACGAAGAGGTGACCCGTCAGCTTCACGCCGATGGAGAATATACCGGCATCTGGGTGAATCTGTTTGAAGCTCTTCTGACCCGTGGGTCCCCCTTCCTGGGCGCTTCCCATCCGGTGCTGGTGGATGGGCGGTATGTGATGAGCCCCAGTCCCATTCCCCGGTATGATAACCCCAAGCTCCATCAGGCCCAGTGCCTCTATTTGTTTGGGGCCGGGCGGGAAAAAAAGATCTACGCCGTGCCTCCCTATACCGATGTGGTATCTCTGGCGTTTGAGGATCATCCCTTCCGCCAGGAGGATATGAGCGGCCGGAAATGCCGGTTGTGCGGGGCGGAGAATGTGTATTTTGACGAACTGGTGGACGAAAAAACGGGGGAGACATATTATCAGTGCTCTGACACCGGCTATTGTCAGAAGCGCCGGCAGCAGCAACAGGAGCAGGAGGAACGCCAGGGAAAGGGGCCGAACCATGGATAACAGGACGCCGGTATTGGAAGGAAAACACATCACAGTGCGTTTTGGAGAGGGCTGTGATTACTGCCGCAGTCATCCCGAGATCGAGCGGGGCCGGTGCCCCAAATGCCATACCATTTGGGCGGTGCGGGATGTGAGTTTTCAGCTCTTCCCCGGAGAGATCCTAGGGATCGTGGGAGAATCGGGAAGCGGCAAAAGTACCCTTTTGCGGGCCCTTTATTTTGATCGCCCGGCCACCAGCGGCGAGGCCCACATCTCCCTGTATCACCAGGGGCAGGTCAACATCCTCCAGGCCAGCAGCCAGCAGAAACGGTATCTGCGCAACCATCTGATGGGCATGGTCTACCAAAACCCCATGCTGGGATTGCGCATGGGGTTGTCCTCCGGGGCCAATGTGGCCGAAAAGCTCATTGCTGCCGGAAATCGCAACGCGGGAGAGATGATCGGCCGGAGCCAGCAGCTGCTGCGTCATGTGGAGATTCCGGTGGAGCGGATGAAAGAGGCTCCCGCTGTTTTTTCCGGCGGAATGCAGCAAAGAGTGCAGATCTCCAAGGCCACGGCCAACAATCCACCCATTCTTTTTCTGGATGAAGTGACCACCGGGCTGGATCTCAGCGTGCAGGCCAAGGTGCTGGACCTGATCCGCTCCATTCAAAAAGAACTGGGCATTGCCATGATGGTGGTCAGCCACGATCTGGCGGTGATCCGCATGATGGCCGACCGGACCATGGTTATGCTGGGCGGCCGGGTGGTGGAAGAAGGCCTCACCGATCAGATTCTGGAAGATCCCATTCACGAATATACACAGACATTGGTCAGCTCGCTGCTTTAGCGGGCCAAGGAGGAACCATGGAAGAGATTTTTATCATACACAATGGGGAAGTGGTTTTGCCGGACAAAGTGCTTTCCCAGGGCGCCGTTGTGCTGGAAGGAAACCTGATTCGGGAAATCTGCTCCAAAGGGCAGTGGGAGGACCGGTATCCCGGAGTCAGAACGCTGGATGTTCAGGGAAATTATATTTTCCCCGGCTTCATTGATATCCATTCGGACAACATCGAAACGGTAATCCAGCCCCGCCCCCAGAGCATGATTGATTTTGAACTGGCCATGCGGGAGCAGGAAAAACAACTGGTGAATCAGGGCATTACCACCATGTTTCATTCTCTCAGCATGACAAACGGCAATGTGCGGGCCAACCGTTCCAGTCTGCGTACACCGGAAAATCTCACCAAGCTGGCCGGACTCATTCGTCGCTTCCACGAAGGGGATCATCTGATCCGACACCGGTTCCATTGCCGGTATGACATCACCAATCTGGACTGCTACCCCTTGCTGCTGGAGTTTATCCGCCGAGGGGATATGCAGCTGCTCTCCTTTACCGATCACACCCCGGGCCAGGGGCAGTACCGGGATCTGGAATTTTTCAAGCAGCGGGTGATGGCCCAGGACCAAAGCGATGAGGAAAAGGAGCGGATTCTTCGCCAGAGAATGGAGCGGGCCAAGCTTACAGCCCAGCAGCTGGAAGAAGCTGCCGATCTGGCGGCAGAAAAGGGGATTGCCATTGCTTCCCATGACGACGACAGCCTGGAAAAACTGGAATATGTCACTTCTTCCCTGCATGCCGGGATCTGCGAGTTCCCTGTGGAGCTGGATGTGGCCCGGGCCGCCAGAGAAAAAGGAATGCAGGTGGTGGTGGGGGCCACCAATGTGCTCATGGGCCGCTCCCATTCCAATAACCTCTCGGCTAAGGAGGCCATCCGGGAGGGCTGTGCCGATATCCTGGTTTCCGATTATTTCCCGCCGGCGCTGCTGCATGCAGTGTTCCGCCTGTGGGAAGAAGGGATGCTCACCCTTCCCCAGGCGGTGAACATGACTTCCCGCAATCCGGCCCGGGCCGTGGGCATCGGCCAGTGGACCGGCAGCATCGAAGAAGGCAAATGTGGTGATCTGTTGGTGGTGGGGAAAAAGGACGGCCTGCCGGTGATTTTGCAGGTGTTCATCAATGGCCAGATGGTATCCAATCTGTGTTACCGCAATGATTTCATCCGGGAGGATGGCACCCGTTATGACTGATGGGAGAAAAGCTTTGCTGTTGGCCCGAGGGATTTTGCTGGAGTGTGGACGGGAACTGATGCACCGCCGCATGGAAAGCCTGGGAGAGGTGGAAGAAAAAACCGGGTATGACGATGTGGTCACGCCCAATGATCGATGGGCCCAGGATTTTATTTGCGGGCGCTTGCTGGAGCGCTTTCCATCCCACGGTGTCCTGGGGGAAGAAGGGGGGCAGAAAAAGGGGGAAAGCCCCTGGCTATGGGTGCTGGACCCCATCGATGGAACGACTAATTTTATTCACTTGGGCAAACTGTACGCCATCTCCCTGGGTCTTTATTATGGCGGGAAGCCCTATGGAGGCCTGGTGCTGGATGTGGAGCAGGGCCGGGTCTATGAGGGCCTGGAAAAACCGGTGTCTTTGCCCAAGGGGGAGTTTGATCAGTGCCGCCACAGCTTGCTTCACCTGGGGTATAAAACCATGGAACATCTGGCGGCGATGGGCAGCGATCCCCTGGCCCTTCCCCGTCAGTTTCGGGGCGTGCGGTATTTTGGGTGCGCTTCTCTGGAGATGTGTTCCTTGCCGGAAGAAGAAAGCGCTCTTTATCTTCACACCCATTTGAAACCCTGGGATTTTGCTGCGGCTGTGCCGGTGCTTCACAGCCGGGGATGGGGAGCTACGGTGTTTCCCATGGGGGAAGAAAGCTATTTTGTAGCGGCCTATCCCACGCGGGCCTTGTGGGAGCAATGCCAGGTATGGCTGCCGACGCGGCTGCTGGAAGAGATGGAACGAGACAGAGGAGGTATTTTCTGTGTTAAAGATTGAACATTTGTCCAAAAAATTCGTCATGCACATTCGCAACGATGCCCAGATTCAGGGGTTTGAGGACATCTCTTTTTCCGTGGAGCCGGGCAAACTGGTGGCCATCACCGGCCCCAGCGGATCGGGGAAATCCTCCCTGCTCAAGTGCATTTACCGCACATACACTCCCACTGGAGGAAAGGTGATTTATCAGGATGCACAGGGGGAGAAGATCGACCTGGCCAGCGCAGAACCCTGGGAGATCATTCGGCTGCGCAACCGGGAGATCGGGTATGTGTCTCAGTTTTTCAGTGTCATTCCTCGGGTGTCGGCACTGGATATTCTCACCAGCACCCAAACCGGACGGGGGGCGGATCGTCAGCAGGCCCGCCGGAAAGCCCAGCGGTATCTGGAAGCGGTGGGCATCGCTCCCCAGCTGTGGGATATGTATCCGGCCACTTTCAGCGGCGGGGAAAAGCAGCGTCTCAACATTGCCAACGCCCTGATTACAAAACCCCGGCTCCTTCTTTTGGATGAACCCACCGCCTCTCTGGATGCCCGGAGCAAACAGTGGGTGATGAATCTGATTCTGGAGCTGAAAAAGGAAGGGGCCGCCATGGTGGGGGTGTTCCATGATGAGATCGCCATCCGGACCCTGGCGGATCAACGCTTTGAGATGAAGGAAAAGCGGCTGGTACCGGTGGATTATGCGGCCCACTACGGGGAAGAGTTTTTGGACGAGACGGCAAACTGACCCAGGGAGAAAAGCCATGATCGATATGCATGTTCACTCCCATTGGTCCGATGGGGATTGTTCTGCCAGTCAGCTGGTGAAGATGGCCTGGGAAAAAGGTCTTTCCGGCATCATTCTCACAGATCATGACACCTTTGGCGGCGAAGATGATGGGGAAGAAGCGGCAAAAGCGGCGGGGATCTTTTTGGATCGGGGCATGGAGATCAGCTGCCGGCAGGAGGATGGGCGGCCGCTGCATCTTCTGGCCTATGGAGTTCCAAAGGAAAAGCGGGAGGGACTGGAAAGGTTCTGTGAGCCTTTCCGCCGGTCGCGGGATGAAGCGGTTCGACAGAGCGCATTGGCTTTGGAAGAACTGGGGTTTCCAGTAACGCTGGAACAGGTGGAAGCCTATGCCGGACCAGGTGGTCAGCTGTGCAAGCAGTATATCATGGATGTGCTGATAAAAGTGGGGCTTTGCCATGAAATGTACGGAGAGCTGTACCGCAGCATTTTCAAAAAGCAATCCGATGGCGCTCCACCGCTGGCGCCGCTTCAAGTGAAATTGGCCGACCCTTTTCAAGCTCTGGAGGCCATCCGGTGCAGCGGCGGATTGGCCGTGCTGGCCCATCCGGGACAGTACGGGAATTTTCAGCTTCTGCCCCAGCTGGTTCACCATGGCCTTTTTGGAATAGAGGCATATCACCCCAAACACGATGCGGAATGTACCCACCGATGCTTGGATCTGGCCCGACAATATGGCCTGGCCGTGACCGGCGGTTCAGACTATCATGGCCGCTTTGGGGAGGGCGAGCAGCTGGGAGAGTGGGGGATAAAGACCCGGCCGGAGTGGATATAACACAGAAAAAACCGCCTTCGGGCGGTTTATGAACTTTTTTGCCATAGAGTTTTACCCATTTGTGAATATTAGCACTCTCACCTTGACAGTGCTAAAAAACGGACTATAATAAAGGTGTACTAAAAAAGAAGGCCTGAATAAGACCTCCCAACGGGCACGACTTTACATCGTATCGAATGGAGGAATGATTTATGTTGCCCAGTATTTTTGGTGAAAATTTGTTTGATGAGTTCTTTGGAAACGCCTTTGACAACGACTTTTGGAGCACACAGAATCCGCTCTACGGCAAGAGGGCCAAGAACCTGATGAAGACCGATGTGAAGGAAGAGGAAGATGCATACAGCATCGCCATCGACCTGCCGGGCTTTGAGAAGGACAATGTGCAGGCTCATCTGGAGGACGGCTATCTCACCGTCACGGCCAACAAGAGCAGTGAGCAGGATGAGAAGGATCAGAAGGGCCGCTATATCCGCCAGGAGCGCTATTCCGGTTCCTGCAGCCGCAGCTTCTATGTGGGTGATATTCGCCCGGACGAAGTGAAGTGTTCCTATGAAAGCGGTGTGCTTCGCATTCGCATCCCCAAGCGGGATATGCAGCTGCCCGAAGGCCGCAAACAGATCGCCATCGAATAACTTTTGAAAATGCCCCGGCCGTATGGCCGGGGCATTTTTTGTTTAGAAAAACGAAACTCCCCTGTTCCCGCAGGAACAGGGGAGTTGTTTTGCAAAAGGGAGGGATTAGAGACCCATTTCCTTCTTGACTTCGGCGAAGCACTGGATGGCGAAATCCAGGTCTTCCTTGGTGTGAGCCGCAGAGATCTGGGTGCGCACACGGGCCTTGCCCTGGGGAACCACAGGATAGCAGAAGCCCACCACATAGACGCCCTTTTCCAGCATCCGGGAAGCAAACTCCTGAGCAACCTTGGCATCATAGAGCATGACAGGCACGATGGGATGGGTGCCTTCGGGGATATCGAAGCCCAGAGTAGCCATCTTCTCGCGGAAGTACTTGGTGTTCTCATGCACCTTGTCCCGCAGAGCGGTGGATTCAGAGAGCATATCAAACACCTTGCAGCTGGCGGCAGCAATGGCCGGAGCCAGGGTGTTGGAGAACAGATAGGGACGGCTGCGCTGACGCAGCAGATCGACGATTTCCTGACGGGCGCTGGTGTAGCCGCCGGAAGCGCCGCCCAGAGCTTTGCCCAGAGTACCGGTGATGATGTCCACACGGCCCATCACGCCGCAGTATTCGGGAGTGCCCTTGCCGTGCTCGCCCATGAAGCCCACAGCGTGGCTGTCGTCCACCATGACCAGAGCGCCGTATTCGTCGGCCAGGTCGCAGATACCCTGCAGGTTGGCGATGAAGCCGTCCATGGAGAAGACACCGTCGGTGGCAATCAGCTTGATGCGGCAGTCTTTGGCCTCTTCCAGCTTGGCCTTCAGATCTTCCATGTTGTTGTTCTTATAGCGCAGTCTCTTGGCTTTGCACAGACGGACGCCGTCGATGATGGAGGCGTGGTTCAGCTCGTCGGAGATGACTGCATCCTCGGCGGTGAGCAGAGTCTCGAACAGGCCGCCGTTGGCGTCGAAGCAGGAAGAATAGAGGATGGTGTCGTCCATGCCCAGGAACTTGCTGATCTTGTTTTCCAGTTCCTTGTGCAGTTCCTGTGTGCCGCAGATGAAGCGGACGGAGGACAGGCCGTAGCCCCACTTGTCATAGCTGTCCTTGGCCGCCTGGATCACTTCCGGATTGTTGGACAGACCCAGATAGTTGTTGGCGCACATATTCACCACATTGTGAGCCTTGGTGGTGTCGATGCGGGCGCTCTGAGGAGTGGTGATAAAGCGTTCGTCCTTATAGGTACCGGATTCCCGGATGCCTTCCAGCTCTTTGGCGTAGATCTTCAATGCCTCTTTCATGATATGAGCTTCCTCCTTTTGATAATAAAAATAGATGAAATGGGCTTATTTCTTTGTGGTCCAGTCCAGCACAACCTTGCCGGAGTTGCCGGAGATCATGGCTTCGAAGCCCTTTTCGAATTCGGTGTAATGGAAGTGATGGGTGATCACCGGATGGAGATCCAGGCCGCCCTGAACCATGGCGATCATCTTGTTCCAGGTGGCGAAGATCTTGCGGCCATAGATGCCCTGGAGGGTCAGACCCTTGAGGATCACATGGTCCCAGTTGATCTTGGTGTCGGGGCCCTGGAGACCCAGCAGGGAGACCTTGCCGCCGTTGCGCATCAGGCTGAGCAGCTGGTTGAGGCCGGGAGCGCTGCCGCTCATTTCCAGACCCACATCAAAGCCTTCCTTGATCTTCAGAGCTTCGAAATAATCTTCAGGCTTTTCCTTGGCCACATTGACGCAGGCGTCGGCGCCCAGCTTCTTGGCCAGCTCCAAGCGGTATTCGTTTACATCGGTGATGACCACATTGCGGGCACCGGCGTATTTGCAGATGGCCACAGCCATAACGCCGATGGGGCCAGCGCCGGTGATCAGCACATCTTCGCCCACCAGATCCCACATCAGGGCGGTGTGAGTGGCATTGCCGAAGGCATCGAAGAAGGAGACCAGATCTTCGTCCAGATCCTCATCCACAGGCACCACATTGCTCTCGGGGATGCACAGGTACTCGGCAAAAGCGCCGTCCCGGTTGACGCCCACGCCCTTGGCGGTGGGGCACCACTGGCCATTGCCTTCACGGCAGTTGCGGCAGGTGCCGCAGATGATGTGGCCTTCGCCGGTGACCCGCTGGCCCACCTTGTACTTGGTGGCGTTGGGGCCGCATTCGGCGATTTCGCCTACATATTCATGGCCGGTGACCAGGGGAGGATTGAGGTTGGCCTGGCTCCAGGGGTCCCAGTTGTAGATGTGCACATCGGTGCCGCAGATCGCAGTCTTGTGGATCTTGATCAGCACTTCGCCGTTGCCAGGAGTGGGAACGGGCACCTGGGTGAGGGTCAGACCTTTGACGGGGCCGGTCTTGACCAGGGCGTCCATCATTCTTTCAGACATTTCGCTCATCTCCGTATTCATAATAAAATGTGTTTTCATACAAAGGGACAAAGCTGTCCACAAACATTATATCACAGCTTTTTGACTTTTCAATGAGAAAAGACTTTCTTTTTCAAACAAAAATACCGATTTGTCCGCGTATGGAGGACAGTTTGCCGCAGGAGAAGGCCAACTTTGTGCAAAAGGCAAAAAAAAGGCCTGCCCCGGCTCGTGCCGGGACAGGCCAAAGATCAATTCAAAGGAGGCCGGGCGGCGTCCACCACCTGGGAAGGATCAAAGAAATATTTGCTGATGCGCTCCGGGTGCTTGAGCATGGTGTAACCGTCCAGATTGAGGCGGTTCTGGATCATGCTGTTGCCCTCATAGGAGGTAGCCATGTTGGCGGCCACAGGACAGATGATTTTAAAGCCCTGATCCACCATATACTGATACCGGGGATCACTGGGATCATAGTGGGCGCCGAAAGGAGTGATAAGCACTTGAGTGGGGCCGGTGTAGGTGCCGATCAGTTCGCGCCAGCGGGTCAGGTCGCTTTCCAGCTCTTCCATGGTGATGTCGCCTCGCCAGCAGCCGTTGTGGGTGTAGCTGTGGCAGCCGATCTCCCAGCCGGTTTCCCGCAGACGCTGGGCAATTTTCTGCACATCCTCCAGCATCTGCTGTCCTTCTTCCGGGGTATAAAGCTCCAAATCGGTGATCCGGTAGCCAAAGGCTCCCTGGTAGCCGGTAGGGGCCAGAATGCCCTTGGCCCCCCGGAAGGAGAATTCCGGATGTTCCTTGACGAACTGATCCACGATGGGCTGCACATCGCCGTCATAAGTGTTGCTTACTGTGCCGTCAGGGGCTTTCACTTCGGTGACCACATCCCCTTGTTCATTGATCACCAGCCGGGTGGCAAAGCCGTCGGGGGCCATATAATCGTAATAACTCAGATCGTCCACCGACAAAATCAAAGGTTTTTTTCCCTGAGGCAGATAGATGTCCTTCTGGGTCACAGAGCCGTCTTCGTTTACCTGGATCAGCTCATTGATATCATAGAGGACAAAATCGTTTTCCAGCAGCAGGGGGAGCATCTTTTTGAATTCGCTGACGGTGGTCATCCACATATTGTAGCCTTCGGCCGGATGGCCCTCGTTGTCAAAAGCCAGTTCCGGATAAATAATCAGGCTGTGGAAAAACACATGATAGGGCATCCCCTCGTATTTTACCAGGGAGTCCTTGTCCTGCTGGCAGGTTTCGATGGCCTGCTTCACATCGTCATTCACCAGTTTTTTGTCGGCGTTTTCCAAAAGCTCCAGGGCTTCGTCATAGAAATAGCCCCGGCGCAAAGTATCAGCTTTTTCCAGAAGCTGCTGACGCTGCTCTTCCAGCTGTTGAGAGTTTTCTCCCTGGCCGGGCTTGTGGTCCGAGGCGGGAGTGCCTGGCCGGCCGGTGAAGCAGGTGATGAGGGCAAAAACGGACAGGACAAAAGCGCAGCAGGAAAGAAGAAAGGCTGCGGCGCGGCGATGAGGAGAAGGATGAGATGTCATGACAAAAGCCTCCGTTGTTGATTCGACAAAAAGATGGTTTTTTCGACGCTCCTATTATAAAATAATAAGGACGAAGATACAACCTCGGGTCAGTTACAAACAGTAAAGGAATGGTTACAAAGAAAGCGATACAGTTCTTTACAATTTGTTTTTTTTTAAGATATTGCATTTTCATAATTTCAATGGATAATAAGAAACAGAGAAGGGCGGTAAGCCTTTGAGAAAGAAAAAGGAGGCAACACTTCTATGAATGAGGATAAAATGAATCGGGAAAATGGGGAGAACACCCAAGACTTCAGCACGACCCAAAATGGTGGTTGGGGTGAGACCAGCCAGGAAGAAAAAAAGGATCAAATGGCTCAGTCCATTTCCCAGGCGGCAGAGCAGCAGGCCCAGACAGAGCAGAAGCCCGCTTTCATCAGCGATCAGGCCCAGCCGGTGAATCAGACCAGCGCCCAGGAAACTTCCGGCGGCTGGGGCCAGGCTCAGAATCAGGCAAGTTCCGCAAACCAAAGCGGCTGGAATCAGAACACCCAGCAGGGACCTGCCCAAAGTACAGAGACAGCGCCTTCCTATCACAGCTATGGACAGGCCAGAAGTGCTTATGACACCCAGGGAATCTATGGCGGAAAGCCCCGGCAGCCCCGGGCTCCCAAGGAGCATCGTCCCGGTGGAAAGAAGCGGGTGGCCCGTTTCTTCAAAGGAGTAGGCGCACTGGTGCTGGTGGCTGCCGTTTCGGTGGGTTCCACAGTGGGCTATCTGAAATGGATCGGGTATGAGCCTTCCAAAGGCACCAGCTCCAGCTCCTCCGGCAATACTGCCAGCGGTACCAAGGTGATTTATCAGCCCACTTATAAAGAGGATGCTCTCACCTCGGCCCAGATCTATGAAGAAAATGTCTCCTCGGTGGTGGCCATCACCAGTCAGCTGTCCAATGGCAGCGGCGTGGGCACAGGTATTATTATGAAAGAGGATGGCTATATCATCACCAACGACCATGTGGTGGCCGATGCACTGAGCATCACGGTGCGCACCTATGATGGCACCGAATACGAGGCCCAGGTGGTGGGCACCGATGAAAAGACCGATATCGCTGTCATCAAAATTGATGCAGACGGTTTGAACGCCGCTACCTTCGGCGACTCCGATCAGTTGGTGGTAGGAGAGCCTGCCGTGGTCATCGGCAATCCGCTGGGTCTGGAATTTGCCAATACCATGACCCAGGGTGCCATTTCCTCCACCAGTCGTGATATCCAGATCGGCAATTATATCATGAATGTGATCCAGACCGATGCTTCCATCAACCCGGGCAACTCCGGCGGCCCGCTGTTCAACAGCCTGGGCGAAGTGGTAGGCGTGGTTTCCTCCAAGATCAACACATCGGAAGCGGTGGGTATCGGCTTTGCCATTCCCAGCAATACCGCCCTCAAGGTAGCCAATGACTTTATCGAATATGGCGCTGTGCAGGATCGACCCATGCTGGGCGTCACTGTGGAACAGATCAACTCCTATTATGGCCAGATGCAGGGCATCACAGCCGGACTGCGGGTGGCTGAAGTGGTAGAAGGTGGCGCGGCACAGCAGGCTGGTATTCAGGCCGGGGACTATATCGTCTCCTTCAATGGAGAAGAAGTGACCACCCTTTCCGAACTGAATTATGCCAAGGATCAGTGCAAGGTGGGTGACACCGTCAAGGTGGGCCTTGTCCGAAATGGCAAGGAGATCACAGTGGATCTGGTGCTGAAAGACGCCAATCAGCTGGACACCTGATGAAAATAGAAATCATATCATTCCTCCCTCTGTGATGTGAAATAAAATTCCGTAAAGAAAAGGACGCTGGTTTTCCGGCGTCCTTTTCTGTTGTCTTTGCGAAGGCCGAGATGCTATAATAGCAGACAAGGAGGAAGTTTCTAATGGACAGAACCGTTGAAGTGCGGCTTGATCCGCTGAAAGAAGGGGAGCGGGAGGAATTTATTTGCCAGGTGCAGCAGGCCTTTGACAAAGGGGCCCAGGATGTGTTTGGGCAGGATATCCCTCCGGCGATCCCTCGAAAAGATGTGGAAGAATCGTTGGATGATCCCAAATGCAAGGCATATCATATTCTGAGCCAGGGGAAAGTGGCAGGCGGCGCTGTGGTGCGGTGGGAAGAAGAGGAAAGACGCTGCGGATTGGAGCTGCTGTTTATCCGGCCGGAAATTCACGGACGGGGCCTGGGACAGAGTGCCTGGCAGGCCATCCAAAAAGCTTACCCCCACACTCGGGTATGGGAGACCCATACACCCTATTTTGACAAGAGAAATATCCACTTCTATGTGAATAAGTGCGGTTTTCACATTGTGGAGTTTTATTGTGAGGCCCACCCCTCTCCCCATGTTCCCAGTCAACCGATTCCCGGCGGAAATGTCTTTTTCCGTTTCGAAAAGCAGATGGCAGAATAAAAAAGAGCCCGGCCATGACCATGGTCGGGCTTTCTTTAATGTTTGTCGTTGTGCTTTTTCACAATGCGGGTGTAGATCAGAAGACCGATGGAGCTGACGAGCACCGTGATGGCAAAGACGATGATGGCCAGCCGGTAATCCTGAAGACCCATGGCGTTGCCGCCCATGGTGGAGGAGATCACTGAGGGAATGCGGGCAATGGTAGACAGCACCAGAAAGGTTTTCAGATTCATGGGTGTCAAACCGATGAAGTAGGTGATCACATCCTTGGGTGTGCCGGGAATGAGGAAAAGGAAGAAGATCAAAAGCTCCAGCTTGCGGCTGTTGTGGATAAATTTCAGCGAGTCCAGCTTTTCCCGGGAGATAAAGGCTTCTACCATCTTTACACCGAAGCGGCGGGTAAAACCATAGATGATGATGGAGCCCAGTACCGAGCCGGTGAGGCAAAGAATCAAGCCCTCCCAGGCGCCGAAAGTGAAGCCTGCGGCGATTTCCACCACTTCTCCCGGCATGATGGCCACCACCACCTGAAGCACCTGGATGCCGATAAGGGCCAAGCGGCCCAAT
Organism: Ruminococcaceae bacterium AM07-15; assembly: GCA_003477405.1. GTDB lineage: Bacteria > Bacillota > Clostridia > Oscillospirales > Butyricicoccaceae > Pseudobutyricicoccus. The sequence continues at coordinate 3,453 of QUDE01000014.1, read as the reverse complement.
ATCCCCTGGCCTTGAGCCCAAGCCCGGAAACCTTCCGGATCGGAGGCAAAGGTGAGGATACGGCTGCCGAAGGTGAAAGTGATGAAAAGAAACACACCGATCAGTCCCAGGAGAGAACAAAGGCTCACCGCTTTGCGCCGGCGTCGATAGCTGCGCTCTTCCTGCTCCGGGGTACGATCCGAATGCATGGGAAACACCTCCCTTGGTTGTTGAAAGCAAGTATAACAGCAAAGTGTTGCAAAATTTTCTTAAAAACCTTACAATATTCTTAAAACCACAGGCGCTGGTGAAAAAATCCCTTTTTTTCAGTATAGCACAAATGGGCGCCGGTGGGAACCGGAAGAGAGGGAGAACAAAGTGACAAGGTACTATTATGGTCAGGGCAAAGTGGTGCTGGCCGCTCGGGAACTGTTTGGCTGGCAGGAAGATTATGCCGATGAAAAGTACAGCCGCTACACCGGTCTGGAGATCGCTTTGCAGGAAGATGGACGCTTCTCCGTATGGGGCGATCTGGGCGAAGAGGACGCCGAGCTTTTGCGGGACACCAAACCCGATCACAAAAATCTGCTGCCCCGTGTGCTGGGGTTTGCAGATGAGCGGACCAAAGAATAAAGGAGAGTGAAGACCATGGCGGAAAAACCCACTTACTTGCTCATCGACAGCCAGGTGCTGCCCGATGTGTTTCTGAAAGTGGTGCGGGCCAAGGAAATGCTGGCCCGGGGAAAGGTGAAAAGTGCCGCCATGGCCGCCCGGGCCTGTGGGATATCCCGCAGTGCCTTTTATAAGTATAAAGACAGTGTAGAGCTGTTTGACCGGGGCGGCGGCAGCATGATCACCTTGTATTTTTCCCTGGCCGACGAGCCGGGAGTGCTGTCGGCTGTTCTGGGCTGCATCTATGACGCCGGAGCCAATATCCTCACCATCAACCAGAACCTTCCGGCTGACGGTGTGGCTCCGGTGACCATCGCTTTGAAGCTGGGGGAGCAGACCACGGCGGCCCAGCTGCAGATCAGCCTGTTGGGCATCCCCGGTGTGGTGCGGGTGCGGGAAATCTGAGCCGCTTACGCAAAAAGGACCGCCGGAAGGCAGTCCTTTTTTGCGCATTGTTTGGCAGCTAGCCGTCGTATTTGCAGTTTTTGCTGTTTTCAGCCTTGTTGTTCTCCATCTTGTTGTTCTTGCTGTTCTGGCTGTTTTTGCCGTTCTGGTTCTTCATGCGCTCACCTCATTTCCTGTGCTCCTATTGTGCACCGTCTCCCCTGGTTTTATACATTGATTTTTCACCGGGAAATGTGTTAAAATGAAAAATAGTGTTTGGCTGCTCTTTTTCGGAAGAGGGCACGAAAAAATGGAATCTATTTGAAGGATATAGGAGGGGACGAAATGTCCGGACATTCCAAATGGCATAATATTGCCAGAAAAAAAGGCGTTGTGGATCAGCAGCGCGCCAAAGTATTCACCAAATTCGCCCGTGAGATGGCGGTGGTCATCCGCACCGGCGGCTCGGCCGACCCCAGCGTCAACGGTAAGCTGCGGGATGTAATCGCCAAGGCCAAGGCCAACAATGTGCCCAATGACAACATCAATCGGGTGCTGCAGAAATATGCTTCCGGCGGCGCCGGCGAGGATTACGAATCCATCACCTACGAAGGCTATGGCCCCAAGGGCATTGCCGTCATCGTGGAGACCCTTACCGACAACCGCAACCGTACCGCCGGTGATATGCGCCATTATTTTGACAAATACGGCGGAAATCTGGGTGCTTCCGGCTGTGTGTCCTGGCAGTTTGACCGCAAGGGCATGCTGGCCATCGAGCGTCTGGACGATATGGACGAGGATGATGTGATGATGCAGGCCCTGGAAGCCGGCGCTTCCGATTTCTCCGCTGAGGAGGATGTGTTCGAAATCACCACTACCCCCGACGATCTGGGTTCTGTCCGGGAAAAGCTGGAGGAGAACGGCTTTACATTCCTGGAGGCCGAAGAAGCTATGGTGCCCCAGACCTACATTTCTCTGGATGACGAAGACGACATCAAGAACATGAACAAGCTTCTGGAAATGCTGGAAGATAATGACGATGTGCAGAATGTGTGGCACAACTGGGAGAACCCCACCGAAGCGTAAGAGTGAAAAGAGCTGGGCAAAAGCCCAATATCATTAAGTTAAGGCTATAAATGTCAAAGAGACCTCCTGTTGCAAAGGTAGGGGGTCTCTTTTTTGTCTTATTACAAATCAATCTCTTTGAGTTTGGTTATATCCACATAGTACGAATCGGGAAAAAGAATATACATCAAGTTAAAGCAGTCTTATCCAATATAATAGTTATCCCCCAGAAAAGCTGTTAGGCCGATCTGGGGGATTATTTTTGAGGAGGGGATGAATTATCGGTACGCCCCAAAATATAGTCAGTGGATGTTTTATATAAGTCAGCGAGAGCAATTAAAATATCAGTGGGGATATCTCTATAGCCTTGTTCATAGCGAAAGTACTGAGGTTGTGGCATTTTGAGATATTCAGCAACTTGCCGTTGTGTAAGATCGTGATCTTCACGCAAATCACGTATTCGCTTATAATATGCCATTTTACACCTCTTAATATCCAAATGGATATCTTGACATTACACTAATTTTGCGTAAAATGACTATTAGATATCCATTTGGATATCAAAGAAGAAAGGGAGAATATGAATATTATGAAAGACAGATTTGTGATGAGATTTGCTGGAAAGATGACAACCTTTGCCGAGGATGAGTTAAACAAGTTTTTGGACGAACATCCTGACTATCGTATTGTGTGTATGACATACGCACACCAAAGTGCTTTCTATTATGGTATTATTGCGTATTTTGAAAAGATTAAATAAAGGAGATTGATTTATGAAAGCGCTTAAATCAGCATTATATATTGCTTGTATTGTTTTAATATTAGCAGCGTGCAGTAATGAGAAAGCAAACCATTTTGAGCCAGTAGAAGAAAAATATTATAAACATTATATTGGTGTGTTGGATTTTGGAGCCTATGCAGGTTTGCAAGTGCTAGAAACATGCGATGAAGAAGGGCCATATACTTATCTGGATGTAGAAGATGATATGGTGATCAATTATGTTGATCTATTGAAAGAAAAGGGGTTTGTAGACGATGCAACGCCAAGTTATTGGCTTAATCTAGCAGGAATAGAGACAAACGATACAATTTATTTAAAAAATGCAAATTATCAAGTTCAGCTATTATACGATTCAGATGGAAATATTTTGGTCGTTGGTATTTTTTAATAGGGAGCATAGAAAAATGCTGAAGGGCAGGTAGGCGTGGAAATAGGATGTGGTCAAACGGTATGCATACTATTATGGAAAGCAGCCTGAATAAAACAAAAGACCGGCCAACGGCCGGTCTTTTGTTTTACTGGTGCCTTTAGGCTTAATAAAACCCCTGGTTCTACCAGGGGTAAATAAAATA
>QUDE01000013.1 GCA_003477405.1 Ruminococcaceae bacterium AM07-15 | reverse complement strand
GCGGCCACAACGCCCAGCGGCACAGCCACGACCACAGCCAGAAGCATGGCGCAAGCTGTCAGCTTGATGGTGTTGGGGAAACGGTTGAACACTTCGTCGGATACAGGTCCACGAGTCTTGTAGGATTCGCCCATGTCGCCCTGCACCAGCTTGATGATGTAGTTGGCATACTGCACCAATACCGGATCGTTGAGGCCCAGGGAGTCCCGCAGCTCTTGAATCTGCTCAGGGGTGGCCTGCTCGCCCAAGATAACCTTCGCCGGATCGCCTGGCGCCAGCTGCAGGATCAGGAACACGAGCAGGGTTACGCCGATCAATACCGGGATCAGCATAATCAGTCTCTTAACAATGAATTTCCACATAAGATCCTCCTGTTTTCTTGCCTCTGCCGCCTGATGCTGAAACGGCTTCGGCTGAATTGGGCCCCATTCCCCGCTTCGAGGCCGCCTTTCGCGGCTGCCGGTCCCAAAGCGGGAAATAGGGCGGCACTGTTCCCGGACCAGACGGTCCGGGAACAGCGCGGGGTAAAGGAGCTATTTTTCTCTGTCAACTGTGCTTATTCAGCCCAATAAACATTCTCGAAATAGATGGTGCCGCTGTCGCTGACTTCCACGCCTTCCAGACCAGCCTTATAAGCTCTCAGAGTCAGGGGCTGATACAGAGGAGCCTGGGAGCACAGCAGGTTCAGACGGGCAGACAGCTTCTCAAAGATAGCAACTCTCTCAGTCTCGTCCAGAGTGGTCTTGGCCTGATCGATCAGGGCGTCCACTTCAGAATCGTTCAGACGAGTCTTGTTGGAAGCGTTGATGGAGGAGCTGTGATACACGCCCACCACATAGCTCAGCAGGTCGCTGGAGGTGTAGCCGCCGATAGCTGCGGTGTAATCGCCTTCAGCGGTAGCGGACAGGTATGTAGCCAGGTCCATGCTCTCGATTTCGCAGTTGATGCCGATTTCCTTCAGGTTGGCCTGAATCACTTCGCCGGCGCGCTTCTTGGTGTCGTCGGAGCAGATGATGGAGAACTTGACGGAAGCAGGATCCACACCGGAATCGGCCAGATACTGCTTTGCCTTTTCCACATCGTAAGTGTCGGCATTTTCATCGGTGGTGCCAGCAAAGTTGCTGGGAGTAGCGGTCCAGGAAGGAGTAGCCAGGCCGTTGTAAGCAACGGTGACAACGCTTTCCTTGTCGATGGCGCTGTTGATGGCGTGACGCACATCCTGGTTATCCAGGCCGGGCACCTCATTGTTCAGCATCAGCCAGTTGTGGCTGGTGTGCTCAAAGCTGATGACCTCCAGATCGCTGTTTTCCTTCAGACGGTCAGCGTCCATGGCTTCCACTTCCACGATGAAATCGATTTCGCCGGCTTCCAGAGCGATGGTACGGGAAGAGCCTTCGGGGATGATCTTCCAGGTCATGTTCTTGATCTTGGGAGCGCCCTTATAGAAGTCTTCAAAGGCTTCAAATTCCAGGCTGTCGCCGCGCTTCCACTCAACCAGCTTGTAGGGGCCGGTACCGATAGGATCGGTGTTGAAGTCATGGCCTTCGTCGATGAGCTTCTTGGGAACGATGGCGTTGCCGTGATGGCACAGGTTCAGCAGAACCATGGCGTCGGGGCCATCGGTCTTGATCTCAACAGTGCTGTCGTCCACCTTGGAGATGGAGACGAAGTTCTTGTTGTACAGGTTGACTTCGGCGAAGCCCTGAGCCCACTGGAGGGAGGCTACCACATCATCCACTGTCATAGTGTCGCCGTTGTGGAACTTGACGCCTTCTCTAATCTTGAAATGCCAGGTGCTTTCGTCCACATTCTCATAGCTCTCAGCCAGATCGGGCTGGGGCTGCATATCCATATCGGAGCTAAACAGAGTATTGTAGGTCAGCAGGTTCATGTAAGAACCGGCCACAGCGTTGTGCTCGGTGGGGGACAGAGAGGGGGTCTCGCCCATGGTGGCGATGACGATGCTGTCCTTCGCGCCGCCGCCCTTACCGGGATCTTTCTTGTCGCCGCTGTCTTTGGAGCAGCCAGCAAAGAGGCCCAGGGACATGACGCCGGCCAGCAATAAGCTGATGGCACGCAAATTCCTCTTTCTCATAATGTTCTCACCTCATAAATTTTTTTACCGGCGGCCGTTCCCGACCGCCGGATAGACCCATAACAGAACCTCAGCACTGTGCACAATTCCGGAAGCTGTGTTCGTGATTTGATTATATATGTTGTAATATTTTGTTGCAACCAGAACTTTGCTTCCACTTCATAATTACTGGTTACTTTCCCCAGTAATGCACAATATTTTCCGCCTTTTTGTGGTGTTATTCAACAATTTTACTCCTTTGTTTTGTTTGCAATTTGTTCATTTTTTGGTCATGTTCCACAATGCAGTTTCATCCGTTTTGCGGATTATCCATAAATTTCTTCCCTCTTTGGCCTCTCCCATCCCCGAAGGGGTGTTTTTCCCCGTTTTTTCTGTACTTTGTTTCCTAATTGTTAAGGCTCTATTTCTAATATTTCTTTTTTGTGAATTTTCCCATGCCCAATGCCCTCTTTTTTCTCCAAGCCTTCACTTTTGTGTAATACTTCCTTCATCTTCCCGGCAAACTCCAGACAAAAAGAAGCCCTGCCGCATCCATCAGCAGGGCTTTTTCTTAATAATCAATATCGGCCTCTTCCAGATCGTACTTTTCCCCGTAAAAGGCGAAGAGCTCCATCAGCTCCCGGCGGCGTTTGGCTCTGCGGCGAGGGCCTCTGGTGCACACCATGGCCACCAGGAAAAGCAGATACAGGGCCACAGCTGCGGCCAGGGTGAGACGATAGGTGGAAAGCACCGTCACCAGTCCGCCCAGACCGGAGACATACACTCCCACGGCCCCCAGCACCTGTTTCCGCTCCACCTGGAAGGTTTCATCCTCCTGGTCAAAGCCCAGGGTGTACCCTTCCACAGTCTCCTCCTTCACCCGGCCAAAGGCCACCTGTCCATCCGAGGTCTGATAGGCGGCCACGCCCCGCTCATGGGGTGTCTCCAGCTCGTTGACCACGGCCAGGCTTCCTTTGGGCAAGGCTGGGTCCATATCCTCCTGGGTCACCGGGACCAGCTGCCGGTACATCCCTTCCGGCAGCAAGCAATCGGCCCGGAAAGCCATATAAAGGGCCAGGGCCAGCAGCACCACGCTGACGCCCACACCCGTGAGGCACAGCCGCTTTTTCCAGCGGCTCTTTCTTTTTTTCCTTTTCATATCCATCCCATCCTGTATGTCTGCGCGTTTCCTTGTTTTCAGCCTTTCCAGTGTACCACGCCCGGCCTTTTTTGTCCATGCCTCCTCCCGCTACAGCTCGGGAATCAGACCGCTTCCGAACAGCGGATAGGGAAGAAGGAAAGAGGGCAGACCCAGCACAGAAGGCCCCAGAGCCCGGCGGGGATAATAGACCACCAGCCCTTCCGAGGCCAGATAAAAATTCTCCGGGGAAAACCGGGGAGAAAGCAGCCGGGGCCAGTCCACATAGTATTCCTCAGGCTGGCGCTGGCTTTGGCGGGAGACCATCTGCTCCACCTGATGCAAAATGGTCTGGCGGTAGGGAAAGCCTGGACGGAAAAGAGCAGAAAGAGGCACATAGCGGCCCTCTGAAAGGGAAAAGGTGTGGCTGACCCGGCTCCGGTCCAGCTCCCGCTCCCCGCGGAACACGAAGGTATCCAGAAAGGCCGAGAAAAAGTCCTCTTCCTGATAGATCACCGTGTATTCCCGGCGCACCTCCACAGGAGAAAAATCCTCCCCCAGCCGGTGGGATGCGCGGCAGGCCAGAGGGTACCACTTCCTGCAAAGCTTTTCCAGGCTCTCCCGGGCCTCCCGGGCATAAAAGGCGGAGAGCCAGTCTTCTCTCCCGGGGGCATCCCCTTTTTCCAGCAGGGGATAGCGCACCTGACAGCAAAGCACCTTCCGCTTTCCCCAAAAGCCCTCCCGCTGCAAACTCTGTTCCTTCACTTTATTCACCACCTCATGGCCATTTTATGGGCCACAAGGGGATTTTGTGCCTGCTTTTCCCTCTTTTACCCCTGAACCATCGCTGTAAGAGTGTCTGTAAAGGGAGCCCGAGCAACTCCTTTTTCGGTGATGATGGCGGAAATCAACGGGGCCGGTGTCACATCAAAGGCGGGGTTATAGGTCTTGACCCCCTGGGGCGCCATGGGCTGCCGGTACCAAAGAGAGGTGATCTCCTCCCCCGGCCGCTCCTCGATGGGAATATCTTTCCCGCTTTCGCAGGAAAGATCCACGGTACTGGTGGGCCCCAGCACATAAAAGGGGATGCCATAGTGCCGGGCCAGCACCGCCAAAGACAATGTGCCGATCTTGTTGGCGGTGTCCCCGTTGCGGGCCACCCGGTCACACCCCACCAGCACGGCCTGGATTTTCCCTGCCGCCATGAGGCTTGCAGCCATGTTGTCGCACTGAAGGGTCACATCCACCCCGGCCCGGCAAAGCTCAAAGGCGGTGAGCCGGGCCCCCTGGAGAAGGGGCCGGGTCTCGTCGGCATACACATGGAAGCCGTATCCCTCCTGCTGGCCCAGCAAAATGGGCCCCAGGGCCGTGCCCCACCGGGAAGTGGCCAGCTCTCCTGCATTGCAATGGGTCAGAAGTCCCATGCCCGGCTGCAAAAGGGACAAACCATGGCGGGCGATGCACAGGTTCTGTTCCTCGTCCTCCTGCAAAATGGAATCGGCTTCCTGCAATAGAGCATCCAGTTGGGCGGACACATCCCACTCATGGGGGCAGGCAGCCAGACATTTTTCCATCCGGGAGAGGGCCCAGGCAAGATTGACTGCCGTGGGACGGGAGGTTTTCAGATAGGCGCAGGTCTCCCCCAAAGCTCTTTCCAACTCCTGAGGGCTTTGGGGATTTTTCTCCCGGGCCCCCAGCCAGGCGCCGTAGGCGGCGGCCACCCCGATGGCTGGAGCCCCCCGCACCTGCAAAATGCGGATGGCTGTCCACACCTCCTCCGCCGTTTTCAGCTCCTTGTATTGTACTTCCCCCGGCAAAAGGGTCTGGTCCACAATGCGCAGCGCACCCGCTTCCCGGTCAAACCAGTTGGGCCGCAGTCTGTCCTCCATGGTATTTCCTCCTTTTTTCTTTTTCTTTATTATGGAGGGGCAAAGCGGGGAAAGCAAGTTTTCTTTCTTCCTTTTTGTGAATACAATATGGTATACTAAGTACAGAGCGAATTTTCATTCAAACCCGAAAAGGAGAACTGCCTATGACCACCGGTTATCTCCGTGAAAAAGACGACATCAAATATTTTATCCTCTTTGCCATGAGCCAGCTCCCCTTCCCTGTGGGTGAGCCGGATCTGCTGGACATCTGTCTCATCGACGACGCCTTCGGCTATTTCGAGTTTTCCGAAGCCTTTGCCGAGCTGCAGAGTACCGGCCATGTGCGCCGCCTGGAGGATGAAGAAGGCAAGGCCGTCTATACCATCACTCCCCTGGGCCGGGAAGCCGCCCAGATCTTCCAGGAGGATCTCCCCATCAGCGTGCGGGACAAAGCCCAGACGGCCGCCGCCCGGGTGGTGCGCAAGATCCGCCGGGATTCCTCCATCACCGCCTTCCACACCCCTGGGGAAAACGGCACCTTCCAGGTGCATCTGGCCATCAGCGATCCCCAGGAAACGGTGCTCTCCATGGATGTGCTGGTGATGAACAGCCGCCAGTGCGCCTTGGTGGAGGAAAATTTCCGCCAGAATGCCGAATCGGTGTACAGCGACATTCTCAAGGTCCTGCTGGCCGAAAAATCCTCTGAGAAATAAACAAGAACACAAGGGAGGTCTTTTGATGCGTTCCCGTTTTGTGTCCCTTTGTCTTCTCTTTATCCTGCTGCTTTCCGGCTGCACCCTTTTGCAAAAAAGCGATCCCCCACCGGAAAAGACCCAGGAGGAAACCGCTCCGGCCCCCACAGAAGATCCCGAAGAGCCGGAGCCGGAAGTTCCCCAGGGGCCCGTCAATCCCCTCACCGGGCTGGAAACCGGCATGACGGAAAACAGTGTTTCCCAAAAGCCGGTGGGCGTGATGATCAGCAACAGCTCCAACAGCCTGCCTCAGTGGGGCATCTCCCAGGCCGATGTGATCTTTGAAATGATCGCCGAAGGGCGGATCACCCGGTTTCTGGCTCTGTTCCAGGACCCTTCCTCTGTGGAGGCCCTGGGCTCGGTGCGCTCGGCCCGGCCCTATTTCATCGACATGGCCCGGGGTTTTGACGCCCTGTACCTCCATTTCGGCGGCAGTGTGCCCGCCTATGAAAAGATCGCCCGGGAGCGAAAAGAGGGCCTTATCGCCATGGACGGTATCCGGGACGGCTGGGAAGGCAGCCTGTTCGTCCGGGACCCCAGCCGCCGGAAGGAACTAGGACTGGAGCACAGCGTCATCACCAGCGGTGAGCGGATCGATCAGGCGCTGAGCACTCTGGATCAGAATCTGTCCCGCGGCACCGACGCCCCTTTCTTCTCCTTTTCCCAGGAACACAGCGCCAAAAATGGGGCCAGCGCCCAGCGGGTGCAGGTGACCTTCTCCAAAAACCACAAGCCCTATTTTGAATACGATCCTGAGAGGGGTGTCTATCTGCGGTATCAATACGGCAAGCCTCAAATGGACGCCTGGTACGATACCCAGCTGGCTTTTGAAAATGTGTTCGTTTTGCGGATGCCTCTCACCGATGTGCCGGGGAGCGAACTGCACCTGGTGGAAGTGGACACCACCGGCGAGGGCCAGGGCTTTTATTGTAGCGAGGGCCGATTTGTACCCATCACCTGGAAAAAGGCCGGAACTTCCTCTCCCCTGGAGCTACTCGATGAAAAGGGAAATCCCCTGCAGGTGCGCCCGGGGCGCTCCTTCTTCTCGGTAGTCACCGAAACCGACGACATTGTCATTGAATAAGAAAAAGCAAATGCCGCTCCTGAAATACAGGAGCGGCATTTTGTGTACTTTGTTATTTTTCCTCCGGGGAAGGCTGCGGCTCTGCTTCTTCCTGGGTTTCTTCTTCCCGATTTTCCGAAACCTCTGTCTCTTGCACGGCGGCATCCCCTTTCTTCCGGGGCCACAGCATGGGAGCCGGACCCAAAAGGAGCACCATGGCCATGAGGAAGATGTAGACCTCCCCCACCCACACTCCATGGGGCTGGAGAATGGCGGTGCCGAACACCGTGAGGAAGTGAGCCAGGGCAGCCAGCAGCACCGGCTTCATGCTGCGGCGGCGGAGGCCATGGAACACAAGGCCGGTGAGGACGATCTGGATGATGGTATAGAAAATCCGCTCCACGCCTCCGGCGGCAAACTCCAGGGCCGGGGTGCCGGTGAGCACCTGATAGACCTGCACCGCCGCTTCCTGGCCGAATACTTCACTATAATTGGACAGGCCATTCTGATTGAGGGCAAAGGCCAGCATCAGATTGCCGAAATAGCTGAGGCCCATGAGGAAAAAGGTTTCAGCAATGCTGTGGCCCAGGCCATAGCCGATGCTGTCGGAGGGGGTGATGCTCCGCCCTTTCCGCCCCAGCACCAGCCGTCCCCCCAGAAACCGGGCGGCCGTTTCAAAAAAGGCGGTGGTGATGGCCATAAGCAGTGCATTGCCCACCAGACTATAGGCAAAAGACTGTACCGCCGGGATCTTATAAAGCAGCCACAGCACCGGCAGACGGAACAGCGCCTGGAGCACCGCATAGAAGAAAAAGCCGGTGATCAGACTGCGCCAGGAGAGCCTCCCGGCAGCACACAGAACCACCGCTCCGATGATGGGCAGAAAAAAGGCCGCCGTCAAGGTGAAGATCATCGCCAGGATGGAGCCTACGCTTACCATTTATTCCATTCCTCCTTCTGCGGCCAGGCCGCCGTCCGTGATATACGCATGGTTTTTAGTGTAGCGCCCCGCGGGGCCCCTGTCAACGGCCACGCACCATTCTTCACAACTTGTTTTCACCTCCTGCCCCATTTCGTCAAAAAAGTCCCCCTTTCTGCCTGCTTCCCATCCCTCCCATCCTGGAACTGGAAAACTTTCTTGTGGAACTTCGTTCCATATGCTATACTTTGTCTGGAAATTTTATTTCGCAAGACACGAAAAACAGAAAGGATGAACAAGATGAAGAAAAGTTGGATCGCCCTATTGCTGGCGGCGCTGACCACGGCTTCCCTGGCTTTGCCGGCGTCGGCCGCCTTGCTTCCCCAGCCCCAGGCCGCAGCGGAGACCCGGGCTCAGGTGGAGGAATACGGCTCCCGTCCCTTCCGGGAAGGGCTGAAGCCGGTGCTGGTGGACAGTGTGTGGATGTATATGGACCAGCAGTCCAATATCGTGGATCTGAACCGGGGCCGCTTCTCCTATGTATACGACTTTTTTGATGGGCTGGCCGCTGTCATCGACAAGAACACCGGCAAGGTGGGTTACATCGACAAAACCGGCGCCCTCCGCATCCCCTGTCAGTTCGGCTACCACGATCTGATGGGCACGGTGTATGTGGGCTATTTCAAGAATGGAAAGGCCACTGTACTGAAAGAATACTATCCGGCCAAAGAGGATCTTTCCGGTTCTTTCCCCACCTATTCCTCGGGCACCTGGCAGGTGGCCCACATTGACAAAACCGGCGCCCTCACCGACAGCTGGAAGAGCGTGGAAGGCATGAGCCAGGGACTGTACCTCATCGGCGACAACGGCTATATGCCCGATGAACCCTATGAGGAAGATGTGGAGCCGCTGGTCTTTTCTGTCACCGGTTATGCAGGAGAAGATGCCATGTACCCCGGCATCGGGGATGAAAATGTGTTTTATAACGGCGCTGCCTACCAGGTGAATGTGACAAACAACACCGAAAACCCCATCCAGGGCCGTTATGCGCTGATCTCCTGCATCCCCAATGACCAGGGCGAGGCCACCGCTGCCCAGATCCACTATTTTGACATCGATCTGGCCCCCTGGGAGACCAAGGAATACCCCTTTGCCTCCTACTTCTCCGGCCTGGCCAGCGGCGGCTTCCAGTTTGTGTGGATTGCGGTGGACGATAAGGACAGCTTTGAGCAAAGCGTGCCCTATGACCTGGAACAGGATGCCCAGCGCCGCCTGCTGAAAGACCCCGGCGGCTGGCTGGCCGCCGCCATGCAGTCCTATACCTGCCGGTTCTGGCAAACCGACGGCGTCTTTGCCCAGGCATTGATCAACAACGAAAAAGTGTCCACCTGGGCCCGGGAGGAATTTGACGCTGCCAACATTCTGGGACTGATCCCCGCCCTCACTGATGAGCCGGCCTTTACCCAGGCCATCACCCGGGAGCAGTTCGCCCAGCTGATTGTCAACCTCACTGAAAAGGCCCTGGGCAAGGAACTTGCACAGGCCCCCTCGGACACTTTCAGCGACACTTCCAGCCCGGCCATTCTGAAAGCTTATGAGGCCGGCATCATCACCGGCATGGGCGACGGAACATTTGAGCCCAAGGCCACCACCAACCGGGAACAGATCGCCACCATGATTTACCGGGCGGTGCAGTACATGGAAAAAGAGACCGGCAAGGCGCTGACTCCTGCGGCCGGCTCTGTGGAGGCCTTCCAGGACAAAGCCCAGATCTCCGATTGGGCCGTGGAAGGAGTGGGCAAATTGGCCGCCAACGCCATCATGAACGGCACCTCCCAATCTACCGCTTCTCCCAAGCAGTCCTGCACAGTGGAGCAGAGCATCCTGCTGCTCTACCGTCTCTATCAGAAAGTCTGATTTTTTCCAACACACGCAAAAACTGCATCACCAGGAAGATCGCTTGCTCTTTTCTTAACCGATCTGCAAAAAGCCGCGACCTGTGCGTGGCTTTTTGCCCCTCTCAAGGGACAAGTGTGCGCCAAAGGCGTGCACGCAGGCCCTTGCAAAAACTCGAAAAAGCGGTTTTTGACGCTTTTTCGAAATAGAAAAGGCCCGGCTTTTTTCGCCGGGCCTTTTCTTTGCATTTCTGGCCTGTTCCCGCAGGGCCTGCGCCCATAGGGGTCCCCAGGCCTTGTTTTTTGTTTTCCCATGGGGTACACAAAGAGTATCTGCAAGGAAAGCCTATTTATTCTCTTTCAGAAAATTTTCCACATTCTCCGTCACTTTCTGGCTCAGGCGCTGGGTGCACTGGATTCCCGAGCCGGAATACCGGGGCGTATACAGCACATGGGGCAGGTTTGCAAGCTCCTCATGGCAGCCGGTCATACCGGTTTCGTCGCAGATATAATAGTTCTGCGAGCTGGCATCCAGCCATTTTTTCAGCGCAGGCACATCGAAAGAGGGGCCGATGGCGGTGTTCAGCAGGATCTTCCCATTGCCCATCTGCTCAAACTCCTTTTCGTGGAGCAGAATGGTGTTTTTGTTCAGATGGGTGGAGATGATCTCGCATTTTTCCAAAAGCTCGGGCAGCGGGAGATAGACAAAGCCCTTTTTTTCCTGTTCCGGTTTTCTGGTGCGGCTGTAATAGTAGACCTCCGCCCCGAAAAACTGAAGGGCATCGGCCATGAGGATACCGGTGGTGCCCAGGCCCACAATGCCGCATTTCACGCCGGTCAGCTCGGTGGGTCTTTCCTTCCACTGATGCTCCCCGAAGCCGTGGAGCAGATCCACCAGGCGGCTGATGCCAAACTCGGTAACCCCCGGATCGCCATAATCCCGGATGCCGGTGACGACGATGCCCTTTTCCCTGCAGCAAGGAATGTCCACATTGGCGCTTTGCTCATCGTACAGGCTGCAGCACATTCCGATATACCGCACATTGGGACAAGCCTCAATCACCGCCCGGGGAATGAGGGTAGTAAAGGATACCAGCACTCCGTCGGCGTCTCCGATGCGGCGGATCACCTCTTCCGGGCTTTGGGGAATGTCCTCATAGGCCACATACTCCCGGCACAGGGTTTTCAGCTTTTCCACATGCTCTGCGTCCACCCCGATGGGCTCAATGGCCACCAGTTTTTCAAACATGGCTTCTGCCTCCTTTTTCCTTGGTTCTGACTGCATGATAGCACCATTCTCCTTTTTTGAAAACCCCGCTTTTTTTCCTTCGGAATTTTTCCCGCCGGTGGAAAAAGAAAAAGGGGTGTGCTATCATTTTTTCAGAGAGGTGATATTTTATGGATCGCATTGATCTGAACTGTGACCTGGGCGAAAGCTTTGGCGCCTACCGCATCGGACTGGATGAAGAAGTGGTTCCCCATGTGACCTCGGTGAACATCGCCTGCGGCTGGCACGCCGGTGATCCCCTGGTGATGGAGAAAACCGTGGCCATGGCCAAAAAGCACCATGTGGCCGTGGGAGCCCACCCGGGCTTTCCCGATCTGCTGGGCTTCGGCCGCCGGGAGATCAAGGCTTCCCCCGACGAAGTCTATGCCTATGTAAAGTACCAGCTGGGGGCACTGTATGCCTTCGCTCACTCCCAGGACCTGGAAGTGCAGCACATGAAGGCCCACGGCAGCCTTTATAACATGGCGGGCAAGGACATCCGGCTGGCTGAGGCCATGTGCCGGGCCTGCCGGGACTTCGATTCCCAGCTGATCATCCTGGCTCTGGCCGGCAGCCAGATGGAGCAGGCCGCAAAAGAAATGGGCGTGCCCTGCGCCCGGGAATTTTTCGCCGACCGGGCCTATGCCCCTGACGGCAACCTGGCTCCCCGCAGCCAGCCGGGCGCCGTGATCCACGACACCCAGGTGGCCCTGGACCGGGTGGTGCGCATGATCAAGGAAGGCAAGGTGCAGGCCACAAACGGAGAGGATATCCCGGTACAGTGCGACAGCATCTGCGTCCACGGGGACAATGAAAGCGCCATCGCCTTTGTCACCGCCATCCGCAGCCGTCTCGCGGAAGAGGGCATCACCTGCCAGAGCTTCGGCTCCTTTGTGAGGTAAGGCCATGGAAAATGTGCGTTTTCTCCCCTGCGGCGATCAGGCCGTCACGGTGGAATGGGGAAGCACCATCGACGAGCATATCAACCGGCAGGTCCACGCCTTTGCCCGGAAGGTGGAGGCGCTTTCCCACCCGGCCATCACAGAAGTGGTGCCCACTTACCGCTCGGCCACCGTCCACTACCGGCCGGAGGTTTTTTCCTATGAAGAGCTGAACCAGCTGCTCGCTCCCCTGGCCCAGGGAAGCGCAGAGGAAGCGGAAGAACTTCCGGTGGTGGAGATCCCGGTGTGCTACGGCGGGGAATATGGCCCGGATCTAGAAGAAGTGGCCCAGCATTGCTCCCTGACGCCGGAAGAGGTCATCGCCCGGCACACCACCCCCACCTACCGGATCTATATGCTGGGCTTCACCCCCGGCTTTCCCTATCTGGGAGGCATGGACCCCTCCATCGCCGCTCCCCGGCGGAAGGAGCCCCGTATTCACATCCCGGCCGGCTCGGTGGGCATTGCGGGAGAACAGACCGGGGTCTATCCCATCGTCTCCCCTGGCGGCTGGCAGCTCATCGGCCGCACTCCCCTGCGCCTGTTCGCCCCCCAAAGAGAACAGCCCATTTTGCTGTCCGCCGGGGCGGGCATCCGCTTTGTGCCCATTGATGAAGAGACCTTCCGCAAAATGGAAGAGAAGGAGGGGGAAAGAGCATGATTACGGTATTGCAGCCCGGCCTGCTCACCACCTTGCAGGATGAAGGACGCCTGGGCTATCAGAAATACGGGGTGCCCGTGGCCGGGGCCATGGACAGCCTGGCCCTCCACACCGCAAACCTGCTGGCGGGAAACGATATGGGGGAGGCCTGCCTGGAGATCACCGGCCTGGGGCCCACGCTGCGCTTTGAAACCCCGGTGGCCTTTGCCCTCTCCGGCGGGGAATTTACTCCCACCCTGGACGGTAAGCCCCTTGAAATGAACCGGGCCTACTCCGCCCCCCGTGGCAGCGTTTTGCAGGTGGGCGCCTGCAAAAGGGGATTCCGGTGTTATCTTGCAGTAAACGGCGGCTTTGATGTGCCCCTTGTGATGAACAGCCGCTCCACCTATCTGAAAGGCGCCTTCGGCGGCTTTGAGGGGCGGGCCATCCAGAAGGGAGACACGCTTCCTTTGCGGGAACCCCAGTTCTGGCTCAACGCCATGGACAAGAGAAGCACCTCCTATCCTCTGCCGGAGGGTGTGCCGGTGATCCATGTGATCATGGGCCCCCAGGATGACTGCTTCTCCCCCCGGGGAAAACGGACCTTCCTGGGAAAGGAATACACCCTGGGCCAAAGCTGCGACCGAATGGGCTACCGTCTGGAAGGCCCGGCCATTGAACGGAGTGAGGGCTTTGACGGCAACATCCTCTCCGACGGCGTGGCCATGGGGTCGGTGCAGGTGCCCGACGGCACCCCGCTGATCATGATGGCCGACCGGCAGACCACCGGCGGCTATGGAAAGATCGCCACCGTGGCCTCCTTTGATCTGCCGGTGCTGGCCCAGTGCCGCCCGGGAGACAAAATCACCTTTACCGCTGTGACAGTGGAAGAGGCCCACCAGGAAATGGCCAGACGCCGCCGGGCGCTTTTCGCCCTCCGGGACGCCCTGGAGATGCCTCCCGGCCTGTGGTAAGGGAGCCGGCCCGGTAAAGTGCCCAATGGAAAGGGAGAATTTTTGTTCATTGCACCATTGACTTACACCCCGCTCCAAGCGATAAAATAATAAATAGTTTTGTAACATTATTCAATGTTGCGATGCATCAAGCAAAAAGCGATGGGGCCGGGCGGCACAGGGCCGCCCGGTTCATTGCGGGAAAGGAAGAACGGCATGCAGCAAAAATCCCGATCCAACCATATGTTCCTGTTTTTTGTGGTGCTCTCCGCCTTTTTCGTGGCGGCCAGCTTCGCCCACCCAGTGACCCCCACCCTGATCAAGGAATATGATCTGAACGATTATATGTTCGGTGTGGCGCTGGCGGCCATGCAGACCACAAACTTCCTCTTTTCCCCCTTCTGGGGCAAGCTCAACAACTACATTTCCAGCCGCCAGGCCATGCTGGTCTGCGGCATCGGCTATGCCGTGGGACAGGCTCTCTTCGGCATGGCCCGCACCGAGGCCATGGTGATCTTCGCCCGGGCCTTCGCCGGTTTCTTCACCGGCGGCGCCTTCGTCAGCTTCCTCACCTATGTGGTCAACACCTCCTCCGACAATGACCGGGGCAAAAACCTGACCATTTCCGCCACCATCCAGAGCGTGGCCGGGGCCTTCGGTTATTTTGTGGGCGGATTTCTGGGCGAGATCGGCCTGGGCGTCACCTTTGCCGCCCAATCCATCTGTCTGGCCGCCTGCGGCGTGTTTTTCTTCCTTTTCTGCAAGGACGACCGGAAGGTGGGCGTGGGCAAATTGCAGATGGGCGATCTGATCCACGACGCCAACCCCTTTGCCGCCTTTGTCCAGAGCCGTCAGTTCATGTCGGTCCTCTTTGCCGTGCTCTTCACCGTCACCGTTTTGCAGAATGTGGGCTACAACGCCTTTGAACAGTGCTTCAACTACTTTATCAAAGACGAGTTCGGCCTGACCTCCAAATACAACGGCCTGATCAAAGGCGTCATCGGCTTTGTGTCCCTCACAGCCAACGCCACCATCTGTATGTGGATGATCCGCCGCACCAATGTGCGCCGCTCGGTGATCTATGTGCTGCTGGCCTGCACCCTCACCAGCCTGGGCGTGGTGTTCTCCAACGCCGTGGTGCCCTTCATGACGGTGAGCGTTCTGTTCTATGCCTTCAACGCCGTATCCATCCCCCTGCTGCAGGACATGGTGGCAAAGCGGGCCCAGAACGGCAAGGACAGTAACCTGATCATGGGCTTTTACAACGCCACCAAATCCTTGGGCGGTATCATCGGTTCCCTGTCTGCCGGTTTCCTCTACACCATCAATTCCAAGCTGACTTTTGTGGTCACCGCCGTGGTGTTCTTCGGCGCCGTGATCTTCTCCACCATCTATTCCAAGATGAAAGAACCCGCAGAAAACCCGGAGCAGGCTCCGGCTTCCTCCCGCTGAGTTTTGTTCCCTGGGGCGGCCTGGTGTGTCCCGGCCGTCTCTCTTTTTGTCCATCTGAAAGGAGTTTTCCCCTGCCATGAAAAAATCATCCCCACCGCCTATGATCTTTTTCTTCCTGGTGCTCATCCTCTATAACCTGGCGGCCAATTTCGCCCACCCGGTGACTCCCACCCTCATCAAAGTCTACCATCTCAGCGATTATATGTTCGGCGTGGCCTTTGCCGCCATGCAGACCACGAACTTCCTCTTTTCCCCCTTCTGGGGCAAGTTGTCGGGCTATATTTCCAGCCGCATGACCCTGCTCATCTGCGGCTGCGGTTATGCCTGCGGCCAGCTGCTCTTCTTCATGGCCCACACCGAAGGGCTGATCATCGCCGCCCGGTGCATTTCCGGCTTTTTCATCAGCGGCGCTTCGGTGGCCTGCCTGATCTATGTGGTCAACACCTCCTCTGATATGGAGCGGGGCCGCAATCTCACTATTCTGGCCACCATCCAAAGCGTGGGCGCTGCCTTCGGCTACCTGATCGGCGGATTTCTGGGCGAGTTCTCTTTGGGGGCCGCCTTCCTGCCCCAGGTCTTTTGTCTGGCTTCCAGCGGCCTGCTCTTCTTCCTGTTCTGCCGGGACGACCGGCGGCCGGAGATCGCCTCCCAGCCCCTCACCCGCAGCACCCTGGTGCGGGATGCCAACCCCTTTGCCGCCTTTATGCAAAGCCGCCAGTTTATGACGGCCCTCTTTGCCATCCTGTTCACCGTCACGGCCCTGCAGAACCTGGGTTATACCGCCTATGACCAGTGCTTCAACTATTTCATCAAAGACCAGTTCGGCTTCACCTCGGCCTACAACGGAGCCATCAAAGGTGTCATCGGCTTTATCTCTCTGGTAGCCAACGCCACCATCTGCATGTCCATCATCCGCCGGGGCAAGGTCAACCGGTCGGTGGCTTATGTGCTGTCGGCCTGCACCCTGACCATTTTCGCCGTGCTCTTCCTGGATGAAATGCGCATTCCCTTCCTGATTGTCAATGTGGTGTTTTACGCCTTTAACGCCGTGTCCATCCCCCTGCTTCAGGACATGGTGGCCAAAAAGGCCGAAGGCAACGACTCTAACCTGGTGATGGGCTTCTACAACGCCACAAAGTCCCTGGGCGGCATCATCGGCTCCCTCACCGCCGGATTCCTCTATGCCAAGGGCGCCAGCCTGTCCTTCGTCTTTGCCGGTATTATTTTGCTGCTGGCCACTTTGTTTGCCTTTGTCTATCAGCGGAAAACAGCTCCCTCGCCCCTGTCTACCCGCCGCTGAGTTTTCTGTTTCCCCATTCCCTGCGTGAAAGGAAGTCTTTCCCATGAATCAAAATTCCTCCCGCCAGCTGCTGCGGGTCTATGCCATCTGTCTGCTGGGCACCTTTGCCGGGTCCTTCATTTCCCCCATTCTCCGCCTGCTGGTGGATCTGGGGGTGGATTCGGCGGTGATCACCTTCTACCGGATGCTCTTTGTCAGCCTGCTGCTGGTGCCTCTCCTCCTGTCCCGGAAGGAGAGCCGGCAAAACCTGCGCTCCATTTCCCCCAAGGTTTTGGTGGGGGTTATCGCCTACGCCCTGTGCCGCTGCGCCGGTCTTCTGTTCTGGGCCGAGGCCATGGTGAAAGGAGCCAGCGCTTTTGTGGCCAACACCCTGGGCAATTCCTCGGCGGTGTTCGTGGTGCTCTTCTCCTTCCTCTTTCTCCGGGAAAAGACCTCTCTCCGCTCCCTGGCGGGCATCGGCGTATGCCTCATTGGCGTGATGGTCATCGGCTCGGACAACCTGGGAGAAAGCTCGGCTTTTCTGGCGGTGCTCTTCATCCTGCTGTCCTCCCTGTTCAATGCGGGCAATACCGTGCTGGGAAGAGCGGTGCGCCGCACTCTGGATCTCCTGCCTCTGCTGGCCATGGAGTATTCCATCGGCGCTTTGTGCACCGGCGTCTATGCTTTTTCCAAGGGCTCCGATTTCCACCTGCCCCCGCTGGCCATCCTCTATCTGATCCTGCTGGCCTGGGTGTGCACCCTGATGGCTCTGTCCATCCCCATCTGGGCCCTGCGCTATGCCCGCCCGGCCTCGGTGTCGGTAATCAACCTGGCGGGACCGGTGTTCACCGTGTTCACCGGCTTCTTCCTCCTGGGAGAGGTGCCCACCCTGCCCATGTACATCGGCGCGGCCATCATGATATTGGGCCTGGGTTATTATGTGCTCAACGAACAGAAAGAAGCCCTGCGGGTCAAGCACTAAACTGCATTTACGGTATAAAAAAATCCCCGGTTTCCCGGGGATTTTTTCTGTATGTACCAAGTTTTACAGCTGGTTGTGATAAACTTCTCCGTCGATCATGGTGAAGACGCACTTGGTCATGTTGCTGAAGGGATGGCCGTCGAAGATGACCACATCGGCATCCTTGCCAGCTTCCAGAGAACCCACTTTGTCCTCGATGCCCAGGAGCTTTGCCGGGTTGACGGTGACGCCCTTGAAGGCTTCCTTCTCGTCCAGGCCGTAGGAGATGCACACGCCGATGTCTCTTCTCAGCCACTTGGTCTCAGAGGAGGTGTCGGCGGTGAGGCACACCAGGCAGCCGGCGTCGATCAGTGTCTGAGCGTTTTCCGGCTTGGTGTTCCACAGCTCCATCTTGGCGGGAGGCAGCAGCAGAGGACCGACCACGCAGCGCACCTGCTTCTTGCCCAGATAATCGGCGATCAGGTGGCCTTCGGTGGCGTGCTCGATGGTATAGTCCAGGTTGAACTCCTCGGCCACACGGATGGCGGTGCAAATGTCGTCGGCCCGATGGGCATGGATACGGCAGCGCATCTCGCCCCGAACCACCGGTACCAGAGCTTCCAGCTCAAAATCGTATTTGCCGATCTTGGTGCGGTCGTCGCCCACAGCCAGCAGACGGTCGGAATAGTTCTTGGCATTGGCCAGAGCTTCCCGCCACACGCCGGCATTGCCCATACGGGTCATGGGGGACTTATCCCGGGGGCCATAGTTGGTCTTGGCATTTTCGCCCAGAGCCATCTTCATGGCTTCGGTGCCGGGGATGATCATCTCATCGGCCACCTTGCCCCGCAGCTTGAAGGCCACGCCGGTGCCGCCGATCAGGTTGCCCGAGCCAGGGCCGGTATAGCAGGTGGTGAAGCCCGCTTCCCGCACAGGCACGATGGCATAGTCAAAGGGGTTGAGGGCGTCCAGACCCCGCAGATGGGACTGGATGGGGCCGCTCATCTCGTTGCCGTCATTGCGGGTACGATGCCAGTTGGGCTCGTTGAAGGTGGAAATATGGGTATGGGCGTCGATCAGGCCAGGGGTCACCCATTTGCCGGTGGCGTCCACGATTTCAGCGTCGGCGGGAACCTCTACCTGCTGGCCCACTGCCTTAATCTGGCCGCCCTCCACCAAAACGGTGGCGTTGTCCAAGAAGCTGCCGTCGGGCTGGAGCACTTTGCCGTTTTTGATCGCGATCATCTTATGTCACTCTCCTTTTCATTCTGCCGGGGCTTGCCCCGGTATGCTTGCAGCTTTCATTATACCACAAAATTCCCCGACGGCACCCCTCTTTTCTTGTGTTTTTCCCTGGAAGAAGCTATACTGGTGTTATCCATCTTGAGAAAGGAAGATGCCTTTATGATCCGCCGGAAAGAACAGATGCGCACATCGGAAAAGCCCAACCTGCGGGGTGGGGAGGGCGTGATCCACGCCTACGACCTGCTGGAGGCCCCGGAGATGCGGGAAAAGCTGAAGCTGTGCTCCATTCTGACCATTGAGCCGGGCTGCTCCATTGGCGAGCATCCTCACGGCCCGGACGCCGAGTTCTATTATCTGCTGGAAGGGGAGCTGGAGGTTACAGACAACGGGGAAAAGACCACCTTCCATCCCGGCGATGCCATGTTCACCGCCTGCGGCGAGACCCACAGCGCCAGAAACAACACCCAGAAGGACGCAAAGCTCCTGGCCATCGTCATCGCCTAGTGCGGTGTCCGCACGGCCATAGTCCGGTGTCCGGACGGCCATACTGCGGGGCTGGGTGCGGGAAAGGGCCTGGGCGGTTGTCCCGGGGCCAATATGTGGACGGTCATAGTCCGGTGTCCGCACGGCCATAGTCCAGTGCCTGGACGGCCATACTTGTGCGAGCCCTTCCCTCACCAATTCGCAAAAAGCCGCGACCTGTGCGTGGCTTTTTGCACCAATCAAGGGGCAAGTGTGGCCGGTGGACCGCTTTCAGCGGCCAATCGGCTGCACGCAGACCCTTGCAAAACCCGAAAAAGTGGCGGCAGCTGCTTTTTCGGCACACAAAAAAGCGGCCAAAAGGCCGCTTTTTCTATTATTTCTATTTTAGAGTGATGTCCAGAATCTTCAAAAAGGCTTCTGCCATTTCCTGCGAGCCTGTTCCCGCTTCCAGCTGGGCCAGGCGGACACATTCTTCCAATGTGCGCTCCCCGTCCATGGCAAAGAGCAGCAAGGTCTCAAAGAGCATGGCATCGGGACAGTCTTTCCGGTACTGCTCCTCATAGGCTTTGTAGGCCATTTTCTTTTCTTCGTCCTCCCGGGGCATATCCTCCAGGTGAATGATGGGCCCCTTCAAGGTGCGCTGGGGCACTTTTCCCGCCTTTTTCTCCGGGAGTGGGGGATTACCCAGTGCTTCCAGAGTTTCTTCCATGGCCCGGCGCAGGCTTTCCTCTGCGTGCAGGCCCTCTTCTCTGGCCGCCGGGCACAGCCGGATGGCATCCTCACAGCCCCGCACATAGAACTGGGTGATGGCTCTGGCCTTTTCGCCCAGAGTGGTTTTGTCCTCGCCCATCAGGCAGGCCTCGCCCAGCCGCTCCATCTCTTCCCCATGGCGTCCTTTCAGCCGCCACAAGGTGCGCCCCGCCTCTTCTTCCCCGAAATTGGCCAGGGAATAGGCAAAGCCTGCGGCAATGCACAGGGAGTTGTGGAGCATCTGGGGATCCACCTGCTCCGGTGTGTCCCCACTGGTGTGATAATAAAGATCCGGCCACTGGCCCAGCATGGGACAGGGGATACCCACCAAAGGATCGGAAAGGATCATATGGTCGCTGCCCGGGACAAAGGGGCCGATGTGGCTGTTGAACAGCGGGGCCATGTTCCCTTGTTTCAGCACTTCGCACTGGCTCTTCACCTGGCGCAGCACCACATCGCTGAGGGCGGTGACCAGAGGGGAGGAACTCCAGGGCTGATCCGACAAGGTAAGAGGCCCATAGCCCCGGCTCTGCCGTCCGCCTACCATGTCCAGATTGATGGCTCCCACAATGCGGGAAAGTTCCCCTTCCCGCTGGCAGAGATAGGGATAGGTGCCGCTGAACTCGGGCACCAGACACACCCGGATGCCCCGGCGAAGTGGGGGCAGTTCTCCCCGTTCCAGCAGCTCGTGGAGGGTGTGCAGCAACTCCATAGCCACGGCGCTGCCGCTGGCGTTGTCATTGGCCGAGGGCCGGGGGTGGCACAGATGGGCCAGCACCAGCACCTCTTCCTCTGTCTCGCCGGGGAGGAAGGCCTCCACCACTTCCAGCTCACCAGGATACAATCTGGTGTCCATTTTGCACAGGGCCTGGGGATACTTCCCCTCTTCTCTCATTTCCCGGCAGAGTTTGGCCAGGGCATCTCCCTGGCGGGGCGTGAGGACGAAGCCGAAGATGTGAGGCTCTTTTTCCCAGTCCTTCCACCAGAAGGAGGTATAATTGCGGATGTCGTACAGATCCTCCCGGCTGCGCACTCCCGGCACTTCCCGCAGATAGTCGGTGACAAAGCCCACCGCCCCTTTTTCGGTGAAGGCCCAGTCCATATAGGCTGCAAAAGGCTCCCGGAGGAAAAGCAGCTTGCCCTGAAGGTCCACGCCCTCATAATCCTCTTTCCGGCTGCCCTTGTCCATGAGGACGATGTCCAGGGGCTGGCTGGAATAATCACAGGGGCCGCTCTTCTGCATCACCGAGGTGGCGCAGGTGTCAAAATCCGCCAGCCGCTGCCGGCCCTTTTCCGTCAGCAGATCCAGCCAGCCTCCCTTGCAGTCCCACTCCAGGAAGGAGCGCTGGCCCCAATACCACTGCTTTTCGTCAAAGGGATAGGAAATCACCCGGGCGCATATCCCCTGGCTCTCCAGCACCTTCTGGCAGTGGTGGGCCGCCTGACGCAAACCGGTGGAGCACTGGATGCGGTGGAAGGATGCGATCTCCCGCACCCGCTGATGGGCCCGCTCTCCGCTGCCGAAGGAGCTGATCTTTTCCAGATATTCTTTCACTGTGGTCCCCTCCTTGCTTTTGATGAAAAAGGCCCGGTTTGCTCCGGGCCTTTTTTGATTATTTCTGATAGTATTTGATGAGGGCCTGGGTGCCGTCGTTGTCCAGCCCCATCCGGCTCATTTCCTCATACATCTTCAAAACAGAATCCAGCATGGAAAGCTCCACGCCCCATTTTCCCGCTTCTTCCTCGACGATCTTCATATCCTTGATAAAGTGCTTGACGAAAAAGCCGGGGGCCAGATCCCCCTTCAGCACCCGGGGAGCCATGTTGCTCAGCTGCCAGCTGCCGGCCGCACCGGCGCCGATGGCGGTCAGCATCCTTTCCGGCTCCAGACCGGCTTTCTGGGCATAGACCAGGGCTTCGGTATAAGCCGCGGTAGCGCCGGCCACAGCGATCTGATTGGCCGCCTTGGTGTGCTGGCCAAAACCGGCCGGACCCATGTGGACGATGTTCTTGCCCATACATTCAAACAGGGGCAGAGCTTCCTCAAAGTCCTTCTCATCGCCGCCCACCATGATGGACAGCGTGCCGTTGCGGGCGCCGGAATCGCCGCCGGACACCGGAGCATCCATCACACGCAGGCCCTTTTTCTTCCCTTCCTCATAAAGGCGCTGGGCCAGAGAGGGAGAGGATGTGGTCATATCGATGAGCAAAGCCCCTTCCTTGGCGTTTTCAAAGATGCCCCCTTTGCCCAGGAACACTTCTTCCACATCCTTGGGATAACCCACCATGACAAAGACCACATCGGCCCCTTCTACCGCCTGGGCGATGGTCTCACAGGGAATGAGGCCGAACTCCTCTTTCAATGCTTCCAGCTTGTCCTGGGAGCGATTATAGGCCTTCACCGGATAGCCTTTCCGGGCCAGATGCCCCGCCTGCTGGCCCCCCATGACGCCGGTGCCGATCCATGCGATCTGATTCATTTTGTTTCCTCCTTTTCAGGGTGTTTCGGTTTGTTTCAGTATAGCATAAACCTGCCCTTTTCCGCCACAAAGAACCGAAGGTTTTTTTCGTCTTTTTCCCATTTCCACCATCCTCCTCTTGCCAAAACCGGTGGAAATGAATTACACTGTACTTGGCCCCTTTTCCCTGAAAAGAAAAAGGGGATAGAAACAGAGAGAGAGGAAGGATTTTATGAAACGACAACTGGCATCCCTGCTGGTTCTGGCCTTGTGCGCGGCCTCCCCCATCAAGGCGGCCTCCGCCACATTTTACGATGTGCCATCCAGCCACTGGGCCTATGAGGACATCCAGCAGGCCGCCCAGAAGGGCATCCTGCAAGGCACCGGCACAGACCAAAACGGCAACCGGCTCTTTGAGCCCCAGT
The DNA here is from genome assembly GCA_003477405.1 of Ruminococcaceae bacterium AM07-15. Taxonomy (GTDB): domain Bacteria; phylum Bacillota; class Clostridia; order Oscillospirales; family Butyricicoccaceae; genus Pseudobutyricicoccus. Next base: position 67,831 of record QUDE01000013.1, on the reverse strand, counting down.
CCTCCCTGACCACCGCCCAGTTCATCACCATTCTGGTGCGCGGCTACTACGCCGGTCAGGCAGGAAGCGCCGGGGATGGCCCCTGGTATACTCCCTACGATCAGGTGGCCCAGAACCACGACCTGTATGAAGGTCTCCCGAAAGTGGATCTGACGGCCACCACTCCCCGCTATCATATGGCGGTGATCTTGCAGAACATTCTGGAAGATCTGGGAATTGCCCTGCCCTCGGAAGAAGAGCTGCAAAGCGCCGCGGCCAAGATCGGCGACTGGAAGAGCATTCCGGCGGAATACCAGAAGGCCGTGTCGGTGGTTTATGCCTCCGGGATCATCGGCGGCATGGATGAAAATGGAACCTTCGCGGGAGAAAGCTCTGTGAACCGTGCCCAGGCCGCCGCCATCTACACCCGGCTGGAAACCTATGCAGAGCCTTACATCCAGGCCGCAGCCCTGGAATACAAGCGCCAGGAAATGCTGAAAGAGATCAACCTGCAGCGGCAAAACGCCGGTCTTCCGCCCCTGCGCCTGGACGAAAGAGTGTGTGATTACGCCCAGGTCCGTGCTCAGGAGATCACCGAAAGTTTCTCCCACACCCGCCTCAACGGGGAAAACTACTGGACTGAGCTGGGACGGATGGGCATTGACTACTACCCCGGCGGCGAGAACATCGCAGCGGGCAACAGCACGGTACAGGCTACCATGAACCAATGGATGAACTCCCCCGGCCACAAGGCCAATATCCTGAAAGAGGGCATTGGCGGCGTAGGCATCGGCTATGTGCAGGTGGAAGGCGGCTACCAGCACTACTGGGTACAGATCTTCGTGCCATAACAAAATACAGCAAAAAATCCTCCAACCTGGAGGATTTTTTGTTTTTTAAAACATATGCTCGATGAAGATCTTCAGGCCGATGCCTACCAGGATGCAGCCGCCGAAGATCTCGGCAAAGCGGCCCAGGAGACTGCCGAACTTTTTCCCCAGCCAGGTGCCCGCCAGGCTGCAGAAAAAAGTGATGAAGCCGATGGACAGGGCGGCGATGGCGATATCCACCTTCATGACGGCAAAGCTGATGCCCACGGCCAAAGCGTCGATACTGGTGGCCACCGCCTGCATCACCATGGTGCGCCCATCCAGGGTGCGGTGCACATCGCACTGCTCCTTTTCCCGCATCTCCCGGATGGATTCGATGACCATTTTGCCCCCGATGAACCCCAGCAGGATCAGAGCGATCCAGTGGTCCAGGGAGGAGATAAACTCGCTGAAGCTGCGCCCGGCCACAAAGCCGATCACAGGCATTCCCGCCTGGAACAGGCCGAACAGCCCGGCATAGAGGGCGGCCACCTTTCCTTTGGCGTTTTTGTAGCAGATGCCGTTGGAGACCGACACGGCTGTGGCGTCCATGGCCAGCCCCAGGGCCAGCAGGACAAGGGTGAGTGTTCCCATGCTTTTCCTCTCTTTCTTTGGCGGGGCAGTAAAAAAGACCCACGCCCGGCAAGGCCCCCAAAACGGGGGGTGCCGGGCATGAGTCTTGTTCTTTAAGGCAAGCCAGGCCCTGTGGGGCCATTGTGTTGACTTGACACGCGGAAACCGCGCAAACTACTCCCTCACGCCAAAATTTATTTTTTGACGGGTTTCATTATGCCAAATTTCCGAAAAAGTGTCAAGAGGGAAACTTCTTATTCGTTGCCGATATACCGATAGAGCCAGCTCTTGATCTCCTTCAGGCGGCGCAGGCGGTGACGGGGCTTGCCCGAACGGGACAGCTCGTGGTTTTCCCCTTTGAAGATGCACATCCGGGAAGGAACGCCGTTGAGCTGCAAGGCGGTGTACATGGAAATGCCTTCGGGCATCCAGCACCGGTAGTCCTCTGTGCTGTTGATGAACAGAGTGGGGGTGCGGGCCTTGTCGGCAAACTTCATGGGAGACTGATCCCACATCTTGTACATATCGGTGAAGGGTGTGGCCTGGACCTCCCGCAGGTCAAAGCTGAGGCCGATGTCGCAGGTGCCGAACAGGGTGATCCAGCTGGCGATGGACCGCTGGGAAGCCGCTGCCTTGAACCGGTGGGTGTGGCCGATGATCCAGTTGCACATAAAGCCGCCGTAGGAGCCGCCCAGCACGCCCAGACGCTCTTTGTCGATGGCCGGGTACTTTTCCAGCACCACATCCACAAACTGCATCAGATCCTCATAATCGATGGTGCCATAGCGGCCGGCGATGTTGGCAAACTTGTCTCCCCGTCCGCCGGAGCCGGTGGGATTGCAGAACATGACGAAGCAGCCGTCGGAGGCCATGGTCTGCATCTGGTGGAAGAAGCAGGTGCCGAAGGTGGCCCGGGGGCCGCCGTGGATATCCAGCATGGCGGGATAGGTCTTGCTTTCGTCGTAATCCTTGGGCAGGAGCACCCAGCCTTCGATGGTGTTCCCCTCTTTGTTCACAAAGGTCAGGGGCTGGGGTGTTGCCACATATTTGCCCTTGAGGGCGTTTTTATTGAAGCCGGTGACTTTCTTCTGGCTTCCGTCCTTTTCCAGGCGGTAAACTTCCTGCAAATCGTTTCCGGCAAAGCCCACGGTGAAGATCTTCCCGTCCCGGATGTCGAAAAAGTCCACCGAGCAGTCTTCCCCGGTGAGCACTTCCGGCTCTTTTCCGGGCTGCCACCGGTAGAGCACGCTGTAATGGGCCCGGGCCGAGACATAATAGAGGGCATCCTCAAAGGCTTTCATGTGGATGCCGCTGCCATAGCGGCAGTCGCTGCTGGGATTTCCGCCGAAGTCCTCGGTCTCGGCCACCGGCACGGCCACCACAGGCTCCCCACCTGTGAGGGGGATGGAATAGAGGTTTGTGCCCCCGAAGCGCATCCAGTCCTCCCCGTGCTCCTCGGCAGAGAAGATCAGCTGATCGCCCACAAAGGCCAGCGAACCCAAACCGCTGAACCGGTCGGGCCCGAACAGCTCTTTCGTCTCCCCGGTCTCCAGATCATAGAGATACAGGCCGGAGTGCATATTCAGCTTTTTGTCGGTGAGGGCCCCGGCATAGGCCAGGGTCTTGCCGTCGGGAGAGAGGGTGAAGCCCCGGGTGTCGAACATGGGCTCGGTCACAGGCTTCAGCTTCTTCCGCTTCACATCATACAGCCACAGCCGGTTGCGCTTTTTGTTCACAAAGCCCCGGCCATTGAACCAGAAGGGAGCTTCGTCACACACCTGGTAGTCCTTTTCCTCCTGGTAGTCCAGAAGGGCACGGCGGCGCTTTTCCCCTTTGAGGGATTCAAAATCCGGCCGGGCGTTGTCGTGGACGGCGGTGATCAGATAGAGCCCTTCCCGCACCAGATGGGCGCTGGCCCCCTGCAAAGGCAGGCGGAAGCACTCCCGGCTTTCGCCCCCGTCCAGGGGCAGCTGGTAAAAGACGGTGAGCAGTTCTCCGTTTTCCACCCGCTTCTGGTCCTTCTTTTCCCGGATGGCGGGGAAAATGACGCTTTTGTCCCCAAAGAGGGCAAAGCTGCGCACATCCCCATGGGAGGTCAGGGGCCGGGCGGCGCCGGTTTTGCAATCCACCAGATACAGGTCGGAGCGGTAGCAGTTGTCCTCCAGATCGGCCTTGGCAGCGATCACCAGCGCTCGGTCATCGGGCAGCAGCTTGAGCCCGGACAAAAATTTATAATCCTGCAGGTCTGTGTCCAGTATTCGTTCCAAGAAAATCCCTCCTATCGCAGGGCAGCTTGCCCCCAGAAGGGGCAAGCTGCCGCGCTCTCTTTTGTTTTTTAAAAGTCCCCTTCCATCACCACATCGTCGGAAGGGTCCTGTACAAAGCCCTGGGAGAGATAGAACTCCTCCATGGCCTTGTCTTCCCGGGGGAAGTGGGTGGTGATGCGGGGCACGCCCCGGCTCTCCGCCTGCCCGATGGCATAGGCAAGGCCTTTTTCCAGGTCTCCGTGAAGCCCTGCGATATACAGGGCGCGTTTGGGCTGGAACCGGGCGCCCAGGGCCAGAACACAGCCTTCCCCTTCGTAGAGCCAGCCCTGGGAGACAAAGCCCCCATAGGTGCCCTCATTCATCTGGTAGAAGGTGTGGTTGACGCACATGGTATCCCCGAAAGCCCCTCGGCAGGGCTCCAGGAGAAAAGCGGCCCGGTCTTTGTCCGCCACCAGAGAGAGACCATCGGCCTTGCCCTTGGGAGCATTTGCCACTTCCAGGGTCATGCCTTTGAATTCTCTTCCCCGGTGCAGGCCGTTTTTTTCCGCCAAAGCGGCGCTGGCCACATTTCTGACCCCGGTGTACATGGCCGCCCGGGGGCAGCCCATGTCCTTTATCTGCTCCAGGTACCGGCGGTAGATGGCCATACCCATGCCCCGGCGCTGAAACTGGGGGTCCACCCGCAAAAGCTCCAGCCAGGCCGAGCCGTCAAAGAGCACCGTCAGTTTGCCGAACCCGGCGGGCTCACCGTCGGCCAGGGCCACGGTGAGCTCCCCACGGGTGGTGGTGAAGTAATCGGCCACATCGGCAAAATACCGGTTTTTCGGGGCGGTATGTTCTTCGATGAGAAGGCAGCGGGACAGATCGTCCTTTCGGAAAGGTCTGGTGGAAATTTCCACAGTGTCCCCTCCTTCTTACTTCATGTAATGGTCAAACCAGTTTGTGATCTCCCGCAGACGGCGGATACGATGCTTGGGCTTGCCGGAACGGGACAGCTCATGGTTCTCCCCGTGGAACAGGCACAGACGGGTTTCCACACCGTGCATCCGCAGAGCGGTCATCATCTGGAGGGCGTCGGCCATCCAGCAGCGATAGTCCTCATCGGACTGAATGAACAATGTGGGGGTCTTGGCCTTGTCGGCATACTTCAGGGGGGAGTTGTTCCACATCCGGTCCATGTTGGTCCAGGGATCGGCCATCATGGCGGACAGGTTGTGGTAGTAGCCGATGTCGGTGGTCAGGCACTTGCTCAGGTAGTTGGAGATGGAACGCTGAGAAGCCACCGCTGCAAACCGGTCGGTGTGGCCCACGATCCAGTTGGCCATAAAGCCGCCGTAGGAGCCGCCGGCCATGCCCACACGCTTCTGGTCGATCTGGGGAACCATCTCCAGCACCTTGTCGGTGAACTCCATCAGGTCGTTATAGTCCCAGACGCCATAGTGCTCGCCGCGGATATTGGCAAAGTCGTTGCCCTTGCCGTCGCCGCCGCGGGGGTTGCAATAGAAGACGAAATAGCCTTCGTTGGCCCAGAACTGCATCTCATGGAAGAAGGTCTCGCCGTAAACCGCCTTGGGGCCGCCGTGCACATTGAGGATGGCAGGATACTTCTTGGCAGGATCGTAATCCACCGGCTCCAGAATCCAGCCGTCGATGTCCACGCCGTCCTTGTCGGTAAAGTGCATATACTTGGGCTCCACCACGCTGTGGCTCTCAAGGAATTCCTTGTTGAAGCAGGTCAGGCAGTTTTCCTCGCCGCCTTCCTTGCAGCAATAGATTTCCTGCAGGCCGTTACAGCGCATACCCACATAGTAGAAGGTATCTCCCACCTTCTGGAAGCAATCCACGCTGCCGTGGACATCGGGAGAAACCGTCTTGACCTGGCCCTTTTCATCCAGCTTGCGGATGACGGAGTTAAAGCCCACGGTCTCCAGGAAATAGAAGCCGTCCTTTTCGCCCTTGTTGGTGGCGCCGCCGCCATAGCGGCAATCGCTGCCCACGCTGGAACCCAGGCTGGTGTCCAGATCGGCCAGCTGTGTCATCTTGCCGGTGCTGATATCCACATTGAAGAAGATGGGGTTTTCGTTGGAGCCATAGCGCTCGCCGGTGGTGGCGGCCATCAGGATGTGATCGCCTACGAAATCGGCGGCCTGGACCCGGTACTTGCCGCCCAGATCCATTTCACGGCTCTCGCCGGTCTTCAGATCATACACAAACATCCGGCTGATCTGATCGTCCATCCACTGATAGTCGCTGCCATAGTACAGAGCCAGGCCCAGCTCCTTGTTGTATTTCAGGCCGGTGACCTGCATATAGGGGCCGGTGATGGCCTTCTGCTCATCCTTGCAGATGTCGCAGAGATAGACCCGGCCGCGCTTTTTGTTCACAATGCCCTTGCCGTTGAACCAGAAGGGAAGCTCATCGAAGATCTCATAATCCTTTTCTTCCTGGATCTTCTGGAGCATTTCTTCCTTCTCGGCGCCTTCCAGACCTTCGGTGGTCATGGCATAGTTATCATACTGGCCGATGCACAGGAATTTGCCGTCGCCCAGCACGATCAGGTTGGAAGCGGGGAAAGGCAGAGCAAAATACTCCTCGGCTTCGCCGCCCTGAATGGAGATTTTGTTGAACACGGTGTAATGGAAGCCTTCGTCGGCCATGGCCTTGTATTTTCCGGTGCGGTCGCCGGGGAAGAGGATATGCTCTTCATCCAGCCAGTACAGGCTCTTTTCTGCGCCGCCGCTTGTCAGCTTGCGCACTTTGCCATTTTCCAGCAGGTGGATGTGGGACACATACTTGTTGGCCTTCACCTGGGCCTGCGTGACCACAAAGGCCAGCTTCTCGCCGCTGGGGGAAGCCTGCAGCTGGGACAGCATTTTCACCTGACTGAAATCGTCGATCTGAATCCGTTCCATGGATCATCGTCCTCCTTCACAAAAATCGGTGTGATTTTACCGCTGTTGTCTGTACACTATTATACCTTTCTCTTTTGCCAAAGACAAGGCGGGATTTTACTCCCTTGTCACAAACTGCCCGAAACCTGTCATGCAAAAAGAGATGATTTGCCCTACCCTTCATCCATCCGCAAAAACCGGCGACCGGTGCGTCGGTTTTTGCACCTATCAAGGGGCCAGTGTGCGCCGAAGGCGTGCATGCAGCCCCTTGCAAAGACTCGAAAAAGCGGCTTTCGCCACTTTTTCGAGACGCTGAGACAAGGCGGGATTTTACTGTCTTGTCAGGATGCGTCCGCCGGTGCGCACACCCCAGACTCCTCTGCCCTCTTCCCGCAGGAGCAGGATATCGCTTTGGGAGAATTCCCCAGGCAGGATGATCAGATCGTGCCCGGCCATGATGAACTCCCGTTCCTTGCCGCCCATGGTCAGATGGAGATCCCCGTTTTCCCAGGTGAAGGTGACCTCGTTGCCCTCGGCGCAGGCAAACTTACCCAGGCAGCTCTTCTTTTCCTCTTCGCTCCATCCGGCGTCCTGCCAGTTTTTCATGGGCGCGGGCACAGCGGCCCCGGTGACCCAGCGCAGGGCCTCCTCGGCCACACGGCTGACCGGCACGCCGCTGGTGTTGCACAGCACCACGACGCCAGCTTCCAGCTCAGGAGACCAGGCAAAATGACTGGAGATACCGGTCATGCTGCCGCCGTGGCCCACCATGCGCACCCCTTCCAGCTCGCTCATGGCCACGCCATAGCCATACCACTGGCCATAGCGGTAATGCTGCCGGGGCTTCATCATCTCCCGGATGCCGTAGGGGCTGAGCAGACGGCCATGCTCGCCCTTGCCCTCGTTGAGGTACATCTGCACATATTTCTTCATGCTGCCCAGGCTGGCCTTGACAGCGCCGCCGCCCATGAGCACAAAGGCGTTGTCATAGTAATCCCGGCACCACTGACGCTTGCCGTCTTTGTGGAAATAGAGCTTTGTGCTGTTGGGGTCCTGAGCCGGGGCGATAAACAGGCCGGTGGCCCGATCCATCCCCAGAGGGGCGAACACATTCTTTTCCAGATAGTCCTGGAAGGAATTTTCCCCGCCATAGCGGCGGATGATCTCAGACAGCAGGCCGTAGCTGTCGTTGCTGTAGCTCATATATTCCCCGGGCAGACCGGTGCGGGCTTCTTCTTCGTCCAATCCCTTGCACACCCGGCGGCAGCCCTCCATGGCCAGACCCGGATGGGGGCCGATCTCGGCTTTGCCGTCCTGCCAGATGCCCATTGACCGGGCCACCTCTTCCACCAGCATCCGCCGCTTGGGAAGAAATCCCCCGGCGTGGCTGAGCAGATGGGCCACCGTCACCGGCTGGGCGGCGTGGGCGTTCTGGAACTCCGGCAGATACCGGCTCACCGGCCCCCCAAGGTCGATGACCCCCTTTTCGGCCAGCTGCATAATGCTCAGGGCCGTAAAGGACTTGGACACCGACGCCAGACCAAAAATGGTATTTTCGTCAATGGGCGTCTGATTTTCCGCATCCCGGAAGCCAAAAAATTTCTGATACAAGGTCACATTTTTGTCGACGACCGCCACTGCCAAACCGGCAGCCTCATAATGGGCCATCATCTTTTCGATCCACTGTTCCAGAGGGCGGATGCCCTCCATGGTGCCTTTGTTCAACTGAAAAACTCCTTTCCCTAGGCCGGGGCCTTTTCTGTCCACATTGTATCACGAAAGAGGCCCTCTGTGGGATTTTTTCTGCAAAACTTCTTGGACGCAAAGAAAAAGCAAATGTTTTTTTCCGAAACCGAAAAAAGCGAGTGGGTTTTTTTAAAACCGAAAAAAGCCAAAGAAAAGGAAAAGGCAAAGGCAAAAACAAAAACGAAGACAAAAACAAAAACAAAGACGAAGAAAAAAGAGAGGGTGAGGGTGAAGAAAAAGAAAAAGGAGAAGGCGGAAAAGGGGCTTTGCACCCACCCCCTGTCCATTCCTTTTCTTTCTTCTTTTTCAGGCAGGCAAAAAAATCTCCCAGGACGAAAAACACGCCTGGGAGGGAGTATACTGATGGCATGAGGCGGAGCCTTCCCAGCGGGAGCCATGGGAAAAGGCCCGGAAAAACTCAGAACAGCCGGCCTTTTTTCCCCAGATGCCGGTAATAGAGCAGGCACAGGGCGATCTGCACCAGGGAAGAGGCGGGGGTTCCCAGTCCCACATGGAACAGAGTGGCCCCGGGGAGGGCACTCATGAGATAAACCACCGGGATACGGACACAGAACGCGCCGATGACACCCTGGAGCATGACGAACACCGTTTTGCCGCAGCCGTTGAAAAAGCCCACAAAGCAGAAGAGGATGGCGGTGAGCAGGCAGTCGATGGCGTAGGCTTTCAGGTAGGAATGGGCGGCCAATATGACCCCTGTCTCCCGGGAAAACAGGTTGGCCAGCCCGTCGCCGAAAAACAGAGCCAAGGCCCCCATCACAGCTCCGGAGAAAAGGGCCATGCGGATGCCGTAGGAAAGGGCCTTGCGGCTGCGATCCTGCAATCCTGCCCCGTTGTTCTGGGCCACAAAGGCGGAGATGGACTGCATGAAGGCCGAGGCGGTGAGCATGAGAAAGACGCAGACCTTTTCGGCCACGCCCACCGCCGCCGATTCCACCACGCCCATGCCGTTGACCACGATCTGGATGAAGAGGAAGGAAAAATGCACCAGCACATCCTGCAAAGCGATGGGAACACCCACTTTCAGAATGGGCACAAGGCAGTCTTTGAAAAAGCGCACATGGGAAAGGGAAAAGGCAAAAGGCAGGCCCCGCTTCCAGATGACCGCAAGAGAAATGAGCACGCTGAGGGCCTGGGCCGATACGGTGGCGATGGCGGCGCCCTTGGCCCCCATCCCCAGCCCGGCCACCAGGAACAGGTCTCCCGCAATGTTGAACAGGCAGGCCACTGCCACGGTGAACAGCGGCGTTCTGGAATCCCCCAGTCCCCGGAAAATGGCTCCCAATACATTATAGAAAACGATGAACACCATGCCGATGCCGCACACCCGGATATAATCCTGGGTGGGGCCGAAGGCCTCCTGGGGTGCATGGACCAGGCGGGTGAGCACTTCGCTGCCGGGCACCATGATCGCGGTGCCCACAATGGCCACCAGAGCAAAGAGCACAATGCTGGTGCCCACACCCCGGGCGGCCTTCTCCTTTTCCCCGGCCCCCATGCACCGGGCCACAAACACCGTCACGCCCATGGTCAGTCCCACCACCAACATGGTGGCGGTGTTGAACAGCTGACTCCCTGAGGCCACGCCGGACTGATCCCCGGTGCCGGCGAACTGACCCACAATGATCAGATCGGCGGCGCCGTACATGGCCTGGAGAAACAGGGCCAAAAAGACCTACGGCAAAGGTGAGCAGGGAGCGGAAAATGCTCCCTTTGGTCAGGCTGTGTTCTTTCATTCTTTCTTCTCCTTTTCTGCAAGCGCTCCTGATATCAAAAAAGCCGGATAAGAAAACGGGAACTCTCCCGCCATCTTATCCGGCCGTCCCTTTGCTTCGGGGCTTGCCCTCCGATGTATAAATATATGTTAGCATGCTCTTTTTTCCTTGTCAACCGCCGCCCTTTCCTCCTTTATGGAAGGTTTTTCCCCGGACTTGCAACAGACAAGGCCTGGGGGAATATCCTGCTACTACGGAACTTGTTGGGAGGAATGTTTGCTATGCTCATGCCAGCCGCCGCCTTTTTGTTTGTCAATTCTCTTTATCTGATGCTGCGGGTATCCCCCGCCGCCGGCTCCTTCCCCCGGCCCCTCACCGCCGCCGAAGAGCGGGAAGCTCTGGAAAAATGGGCCCAGGGGGATCTGAGCGCCCGGAACACCCTGATCGAGCACAATCTGCGTCTTGTGGCCCATGTGATCAAAAAATACTATGCGGCCCGGGAGGAACAGGACGATCTGATCTCCATCGGCACCTTTGGGCTCATCAAAGCCATCTCCTCCTTTGATGCCAGCAAAGGAGCACGCCTGGCCACCTATGCTTCCCGGTGCATCGAAAACGAGATCCTGATGCATTTCCGCTCCCGGAAAAAGCAAAGCTGCGAAGTGTCCCTCTCCGAGCCCATCGACAGCGACAAGGACGGCAATGTGCTCTCTTTGGTGGATGTGATCCGCTGCGATGAGGACATGATGGAAAAACTGGAGCAGGACGAGAGGCAGCAGCAGCTGCTGGAAAAGGTGGACCAGGTGCTGGAAAGCCGGGAAAAGCAGATCATCGTCATGCGTTACGGCCTGTATGACACCCAGCCCTTGCCCCAGCGGGAGGTGGCGGAAAAATGCGGCATTTCCCGCTCCTATGTGTCCCGCCTGGAAAAAAAGGCTCTGCTCAAGCTGCGCCGGGCTTTGGAGGACTGATCCCATTGCCTTTGTGCCCCATTTCGGGTATGATAAGAAAAACACCGGGCCAAAGGGGAGAAACAGGAATGGAAAAGCGGCGGATGTGGGCCAGCCCCCATCTGGGGAAAAAGGGACATTACATCCGCTTCCTGCTGGGAAGCATAGGCGGAATCCTGCTTCTGGGGCTGCTTTTGTCGGTAGGCGGGGCCATGGTGCTGATGCCTCTGGGAACAAATAAAGCCCTCCCTTCCCTTTTTCTCTGCCTGGGCACCGCCCTTCTCATGGGTGTGCTTGCCCTGAACCTGGGGCGGAAAAGCGCCATGGAGTGCACTCTGTTCTTTGAGGACCTTCAGGGGGAGTTGTATGTCTTTGACGCCCGGGCGTTTGCATCGGGCAAAGTGCTGGGCTTTTTCCAGGGCGCACGAACGACCCAGCGCATCCTTTCTTCCCTGGCTCAGAATCCCTCCATCCCTCTGGGGGCCCGGAAGATCACCCGGGTGGAGGCCATTGTGCCCCACCGCACCTATTTTCTCCTGCGCTTGCAGGGCCATGGGCCGGTCTATCTGCTCTCCCGCCGTCTGGAAGGGGCGGAGGAGCTTGCTGGCCTGCTGCAAAGGAAAACCAGCTCCTCCTGGGGCCAGAACACCCGGGAGAAAAAAGGACTTTGGGGCATTCTTGGCAGCGGGACGGCTCTGCTGCTTTTTTGCCTTCTGGCCTATCTGTGCCATCCGGCCGTGGGGGCGCTGCCTCTTTTTCTCTATGCCCCCTGTGTGCTTTTAGCTTTCGGGGCCTTTTCCCTTTTGGTCTATTTCTTTGTTCTGCATCACCGAGGGCTGTGACCGGCCTATTTTTGGAAGAAAGGAGGAATCCATATGGCAAAGCTGCTCATTGTAGGCGGCGGCATTTCCGGCCTGGCCGCCGGGGTACTGGCCGCAAAAAACGGCTTTCAGGTGGAAGTCTATGAAAAAAACGCCCAACCGGGCGGACTGTGCGCCGGGTGGACCCGGCGTGGGTTCCGCCTGGACACCGGGCCCCGCTGGCTGTCCGGCGCCGCTCCCGGCGGCGAAATGCGCCCTCTGTGGCAGGCCGTAGGGGCTTTGGGGGAGGAAATGGGCCCAGGGGAAGCACAGCCTGTCCTGGCCTTTTCCCTGGGACAGGGGCAGACCGCGCTTCCCCTGTTCCGCTGTCCGGAGGATCTGGAAGAGGCTATGCTCCACCTTTCGCCCCAGGACGGCCCGGAAATCGGCGAGCTGTGCCGCCTGCTGCGCCGCACCTGCCAGCTGTCCTTTCCCCAGGAAAAGCCCCTGGATATGATGATGGCCTGGGAAAAGGTGCGCCTGGGTGCCCACCTTACCGCCCGTGGCCGGCTTTTGCCCTATGCCCGGCAAAGCGCCGGGGAATATGCCCGCTCCTTTCACCATCCTCTGCTCCAGGCCCTGCTGGAAAAAACGCCCCCGCCGGGGGCTTCGGCTTCCTTTGCCCTTCTGTGGCTGGGGCAAGCCCTCCATCCCCACGGGCTGTACCTGCCCCAGGGAGCCATGCTGGCCCAGCGGATGGCCGCCGCTCTGGAGACCCATGGGGGCCAGCTCTTCACCGGTCAGGGGGTAGAGCGTATTCTGCTCTCCGGCAACCGGGCCCGAGGGCTGCTGCTGCGCAGCGGACGCACCGCTTTGGGGGATTATGTGATCTGCGCCTGTGATCCCTGGCTGGTGCGCAGCCGTCTGCTGGGGCCTTCCTATCTGGACCCTCTGCTGGGAGGGTGGTACAGCGCTCCGGAAAAATACCCGGTCTCCAGCTTTCTCACCGTCTATCTGGCCATTCCCGGCCAAAGCCCTCTGCCCCTGGAGGCCCCGGCTTTGCTGCCCTGTCCCCCCTTCTCCCTGGCCGGAGAGACATACGATACCCTGTGGCTGCGGCGGCACCCTGGCGGCGCTCCCAACGGTTTCACCCTGCTTTCCTGCCAGATCAACCAAAGCGAGCACCAGTGCGACGCCTGGCTCCGTCTGTCCCAGAACAAGGAGGCCTACGGGGTGGAAAAGCACCGGGTGGCCGTGATGATCAAGGAAAAACTGGAGCAGGCCCTGCCCTCTCTGAGCCAGGCCCGCCTGCTCAGTGCCGTTACCCCTGCCAGCTTCCACCGGGTCACCGGGGCCTACAAAGGCTCCCCCATGGGCTTCTACCTGGCCCCCGGCGGCAAGCTGCAAAACAGCCCCGGCTCGGTGCCCGGAGTGGACAACTGCCTGCTCACCGGCCAATGGCTCCAGCCTCCCGGCGGCCTGTCCGCCGCGCTGACCATGGCCAAATTCACCTTACAGCGCCTTTGCGCTCTGGAAGGCCAGGAATTCCATTTATAATACTAAAAGTTATATCTTCGTTATATTTTGCAAAACAGAGAAAAAAGCCGCCCCAAAAGGGCGGCTTTCAGACTGCCGAAAAACCTAGATAGCGAAAAGAAACCGTTTGCCCTACCCTTAATCAATTTGCAAAAAACGGCGACCTGCGCGTCGATTTTTGCACCTCTCAAGGGGCAAGTGTGCGCCAAAGGCGTGCATGAAGACCCTTGCAAAAACTCGAAAAAGTGGCTTTTGCCACTTTTTCGACTCACTCAAAGCCGCCCCATAAGGGCGGCTTTTTTGTTTTCCTATTCTGTTTTTTCGGCACGGCTTTGGGCCCAGCCCTGGTGCCAGGCGGGCGTTCCTGCCCCCTCCACCCGATCGCAGCCGGGGACATAGGGCTTGATATCCAGCACCGGTGTGCCGTCCCAGGCATCGCTTTGATCGATGCGCAAAAGGCCCTTTCCGTGGTTCACCCAATAGACCTTCACCACATCCAGAGCGATGGGATTGGGCCGGTGGGGTGTGCGGGTGGCAAAGACCCCCAGCCGTTCGGGAGCGTTGGCATGAGGTGTTTTCACCAGCAGCCTTTCTCTGCTGTGAGGGTCCTGGCTCTGATCAAACCACCACAAAAGATGGAGGTACTCATATTCCTCAATGCCCTTGAGGGCCGGACGGTATGCAGGCAGAATCTCCACAAAGACCCGCTCTCCTTCCCGTCGGATATGCCCCACTGGATGCAGACGCAGCTCTTCCATCCCATCCCCTCCTTTTTTCTTCCAGTATACCCCATCTGCCTCTTGCCCGCAAGAGGAAGCCTATTCTCCCTGGCAGTACAGCCGGCGCAATGTGCCCAGCAGCTGGGGGAGTCTTTCATCCGATAGGGAATAGACCACATACTGTCCCTGCTTTTCCCCCTGCACCAGTCCCCCTTCCCGCAGAAGGTGCAGATGCTGGGACAGAGCGGGCCGGGTCAAAGAAGGCAGTTTTTCCCCGATCTGCCCCACCGTCTTGGGGCCGTCCTCCAAGGCGCACAGAATGAGAAGCCGGTTTTCATTGGCCAGCCGCCCCAGAAGCTCCGCCACCTGGCGGGCCTGTTCTTCCAGCCCCCGGCTCATGGCTGGGCCTTTCCGGCTTTCGCCCGGCAGATCAACTGGGTCATGGTGCCCATGGGGCAAAAGACGCACCAGGAACGGGGCATCCACAACACCATGGTAATGAAGCCGATGAGGGTAGAAGTGAGCATCAGAGAATAAAACCCAAAGGCAAACTGGGCCACCCAGGGGGCAAACAGGGTGCCGTGATAGGCCCAGTGCCAGGGCAGGCGGAAGGTCCAGAAGAGCTTCACCGTCTGACCCAGTTCCTGCTGGCCTGCCCCTACCAGATAGGTGACGAAAAGCATCTGGAAGAACATGGCGAAAAAGAAGATCAGAAATCCATAGCGGAACCATTTGCTGCCCAGCCACCGTGGAGTGGGACGGCGGCAGGACAGGCCCAGTTTCCCTCCCAGCAAGGCAAAGAACCGGCCACGGTCACAATAGCGGTTGCAATAGAGTTTTCCCCCGCCAGCCAAAGCGATAATCAAGGGCAGACAGAAGAAAATCATCCCCAGCCAGGCAAAGAGGATGTTGAAAAATCCCAGCCCCAGATAAATGGGGGTCACGATCCACAGGTATTCATACCAGGGCCGCTTCCGGCCGGTTTTCTTCATTGCTGCACCTCCCGTTCTGTTACAAGGATGGCCGAGGCCGGACACTCCCTGGCGCATTTTCCGCAGCCCACACACTTTTCTCCGCTTACCTGGGCGATGACGCCCTTCCAGATGGAAATGGCCCCCAAAGGGCACACCTCCAGACAGCTGCCGCAGGCCACGCAGTTTTTTCCCACCTGGGCCAATCGTTTTCCTGCCATACCTTTCCTCCTGCCAATAATTAAGTAATTAAGCAATTACTAATATATCATCTTTCCCCTCCTGGTGCAAGGGCATATTTTTCCTTCCCGTGCCATAGAGTGGAGGTGTAGGACTGGCCCTCCCAAAAGAAAGGTGTGAAAAAAAACATGGAACGGACAACATCCCCCTCCCTGGCCGCCCGGGGGCTTTCTCCCCAGGCTGTGGAGCGATCCCGGCAAAAGCACGGCTCCAACGCTCTGACCAAACAGGGGCGGTCGGGTTTTGGAAAGCAGCTGCTGAGCAATTTTGGCGACCCCATCATTAAAATTCTGCTGGCCGCCCTTTTGCTCAATCTTCTTTTTGTCTTCAAAGAACAGAACTGGTTTGAATCGGTGGGCATTGCCATCGCCATTTTCCTGGCCACCTTCGTGTCCACCCTGTCGGAGTACGGCAGCGAATCGGCCTTCCTCCGTTTGCAGCAGGAAGCCCAGGCCCTGCGGTGCCGGGTGATGCGGGAGGGAAAAATCGCCCTCATCCCTCTGGAAGAAGTGGTGGTGGGGGACCTGGTGCTGCTGGAAAGCGGCGAGCGTATTCCCGCCGACGGCCTTCTGGTGGAAGGAAAGCTGGCGGTGGACCAATCCTCCCTCAACGGAGAAAGCCGGGAAGCCCAGAAAGTCCCCGGAGGCGCCCGGGAGGGCTGGGATCTTTCCAGGGAAAACCAGCTGTTCCGGGGCACGGTGGTGTGCGCCGGAAATGGGCTCATGCAGGTGCAACGGGTGGGTGACAGCACATTTTATGGCGGCATGGCCCGGCAGATGCAGCAGGACACCCGGCAAAGCCCCCTCAAGCTGCGTCTGGAAGGGCTGGCCGACACCCTCAGCCGACTGGGTTTTGCCGCCGCCATTCTGGTGGCCCTGGCCGACCTGCTGGGGGAAATGTGGCAGCTCACCGGCTTTCAGACCCCGGCCCTTCTGTCCCTGCTTTCCCAGCCGCCCCAGTTTCTGGGGCTTTTGCTGGAAAGCCTGACCCTGGCCGTCACCGTTTTGGTGGTGGCCGTACCCGAGGGCCTGCCCATGATGATCACCGTGGTGCTCTCCTCCAATATGCGCCGGATGCTCCGGGACCATGTGCTGGTGCGCAAGCTGGTAGGCATCGAGACCTCCGGCAGCCTGAACATCCTGTTCACCGACAAGACCGGCACCCTCACCCGGGGCAAACTGCAAGTGCGGGAGTTGGTCACCGGAGAGGGCGGGCACTTTGCCAGCCCCCAGTCCCTGCGGGAGCACTCATTGCCACTCTACCGGCTGTGCTTCCTCTGCGGAGCCTATAACAACGAAAGCACCCTGTCCGGCCAGGGCCAGCCGGTGGGAGGCAACGCCACCGACCGGGCCTTGCTTCAGTTTTTTCTCACCCAGGCCCGGCAGTATACCGCCCCTGCTCCCTCCTGGCGCTCCCCCTTTGACAGCCGCCGGAAGTTTTCGGCGGTGACCCTGCGGGACAGCGGCCAGACCCTCACTTTGGTGAAAGGAGCGCCGGAGCAGATCCTCCCGGGCTGCACCCAGTATCTCTCCGCCGACGGCTCTGCCCTGCCCTTTTCTCAGGAAAAAGTCCGCCGGGCCTGGCAGGAGCTGACAAAGAAGGCCTACCGGGTGCTGGCCCTGGCCTATGCCCCCGGAGAAACGGGCGGCAACACTCTGTCCGGCCTTACCTTCCTGGGGCTCATCGCCATTGGCGACACCCTGCGGCCCCAGGTGAAAAAGGCGGTGGAGCAGGTGCGGCGGGCCGGAGTGCAGGTGGTGATGATCACCGGGGACAACAAGGATACCGCCCTGGCCATGGGAGAAAAGGCCGGGCTGTGCCGGGAAAATGACCGGCTGGCCCTGACCCATGACGAACTTGCCGCCCTGTCCGATGAAGAGGTCAAGGCCCTTCTGCCCCGGCTGCGGGTGGTGGCCCGGGCCATGCCCCAGGACAAAAGCCGGCTGGTCACCCTGGCCCAGGAGATGGGGATGGTGGCCGGCATGACCGGCGACGGCATCAACGACGCCCCTGCCCTCAAGCTGTCCGATGTGGGCTTTGCCATGGGCAGCGGCACCGAGGTGGCCAAGGAGGCAGGGGACATCGTCATTCTGGACGACAACTTCCAAAGCATCGGCAAGGCCATCCTCTATGGCCGCACCATTTTTAAAAGCATCCGGAAGTTCATCGTCTTTCAGCTGACCATGAACCTGTGCGCCGTGGGTGTTTCGGTGCTGGGGCCCTTCCTGGGAGTGGAAAACCCCATCACGGTGGTGCAGATGCTGTGGGTGAACATTATCATGGACACCCTGGCCGCCCTGGCCTACGCCGGAGAAGCCCCTCTGGAAGAATACATGGAAGAGCCGCCCAAAAAGCGGGATGAACCCATCTTTACCTCCGCCATGCTCCATCAGGTGCTGTGCATGGGGTTTTACACCATTCTGCTCTGCCTGGCCTTCCTGAAACTGCCGCTGCTTACCCAGGTCCTTCCTCCCCAGCAGGCCTCCTTCTATCTGCTCACCGGATTTTTTGCCCTGTTCATCTTCTGTGGTGTGTTCAACAGCTTCAATGCCCGCACCGAACGGCTGAATCTGCTGGCCCATCTGGGAAAAAACCCCCGCTTCCTTTTCATTATGGTGATGGTGGGGCTGGTCCAGTGCCTGCTGATCTACCGGGGCGGCTCGCTGTTCCGTACCTCCCCTCTGCCCCTTCCGGCTTTCCAACTGGTGCTGCTTCTGGCCTTCTCGGTGATCCCGGTGGACTTTGTCCGCAAGCTCATTCTGCGCCGGGGCCCCGGCGGCCGTCTCCGCCGCAGCCGCAGTCCCTTCTAAATGATCCCGCCATTTCGCCCGGCCCTCTTATGGGCCGGGCTTTGTTTTGCCCTTTGAAAATCTTTTGATCCCTCTTGACAGTCATGTGACCATGTAGTATAATCACATCAACCTGATAGCACAGACCCCTGACCCTTTCTTTTGGCGGGGGAGAAAGGAGAATCGCCATGCTGAAAACCTTGCCCGGCGCCACAGTGGAAGTGGACATCTCAAACCCCCAGGCCGCCGACGACATTCTCAGTTCCCTGTTTCTCACCGGGGGGCTGATGCTCTCTCAGGTGTCCCAATTCACCGGGCTGGAACCCCACACCATCCAGAATTGGGTCAAGCGGGGCTTTTTACCCCCGCCCCAGAACAAGCGCTACGATCGCAGCCAATTATGCCGTATTCTCATCATCCATATGCTAAAAGACACGCTGCCCCTGCCCACCATCTGCCGTCTGCTTTCCTATATCAACGGCCAGCTGGACAAAAATTCCGATGACAGCATCGACGACAGCCAGCTCTATCTCTATATCATCCGGGTGGTCTTTTCCCTGGAAAATGACAAGCTGGATGGACTGTCGCAGCTGGAAGAGCGGTGCCGCCAGGTGCTGGAAGGGTACCAGGAACCTTTTGCCGGGGCCCGTGACCGGGTACTGCTGGTGCTGCGCATCATCGTCACCGCCCACCTGGCCTCCCGACTGACCCAGCAGGCCAACCTGCTGATCGGGCGTATGGAAGACTGAGGGGCTTTTGATAGAATGAAAACCACCGCCTTTGAAATGGAGGAAAAAGGGATATGCTGAACTGGTGGAACTCACTGGACGCTTTGCAACACTTTTTTGCCTATGTGGCCATTCCCGCCACCCTGATCCTGTGCATCCAGACCATCCTGCTGCTCTTCGGCCTGGGCGCCGGAGGGGACGGGGATCTGGACAGCGACACATCCGGGCTGGACACCGGAGACGGCACCGCACCCGACCTGGATGCCCCTGATCTGGACACCCCGGACGCCGATGTGCCGGACAGCTGGGATGGGGAAGGCGGCCACGCTCTGGAACCCGACCCGGGACTGCGCATCTTTACCATCCGTGGCCTTGTGGCCTTCTTCTCGGTGTTCGGCTGGGCCGGGCTGGCCCTCAGCCGCAGCGGTATGTCGGGAGGCTTATCCACCCTCATCGCCTTTTTGCTGGGCATTGGGGCCATGGTGGTGCTGGCCCTGATGCTGCGGGGGGCCCTGCGTCTGCAATCCGACGGCACCATGGACCTGAAAAACGCCCTGGGCCTTTGCGGCACCGTCTATCTCACCGTGCCGCCCCGCCGCCAGGGCACCGGAAAAATCACATTGGTGCTCCAGGGCCAGCTGGGGGAATTTGAGGCCCTTACCGACGAGCCGGAGCCACTGAAAACCGGACAGTCCGTCCAGGTCGTGGGCCTGTCCGGCCCCATTATGGTAGTCTGCCGCAAATAACGCGGCTTTTCACAAAAAGAAAAAGAAAAGAGGTATGAAGAATGGAAACTTTGATTCTGGTCTGCGTCATTGCACTGCTGCTTTTCTCCATGATCCTGCTGATTTTGTCCCGGTACAAAAAATGTCCTTCCGACAAAGTGATGGTCATTTACGGTAAAGTGGGCAGCAACAAGGATGGCAGCGCCCGCAGCGCCAAGTGCATCCACGGCGGCGCCGCCTTCGTCTGGCCGGTGATCCAGGCCCGGGAATTTCTGGACCTGACCCCCCTGTCCATTTCGGTGGATCTGGAAAACGCCCTGTCCCGGCAGAACATCCGCATCAATGTGCCCTCCCGTTTCACCGTGGGCATCTCCACCGAGCCCGCCGTCATGCAGAACGCCGCCGAGCGGCTGCTGGGGCTCAAGCTGGAGGAAGTCCAGGAGCTGGCCAAGGACATCATTTTCGGTCAGCTGCGTCTGGTCATCGCCACCATGGACATTGAGGAGATCAACACCGACCGGGATAAATTCCTGGAAGCGGTCTCCCGGAATGTGGAAGGTGAACTGAAAAAGATCGGCCTGCGGCTGATCAATGTGAATGTCACCGACATCAGCGACGAAAGCGGTTATATCGCCGCCCTGGGCAAGGAAGCCGCGGCCAAGGCCATCAACGACGCCAAGAAGAGCGTGGCCGAAAAAGACCGTGACGGCTCCATCGGCGAAGCCAATGCCCACCGTGACCAGCGTGTCCAGGTGGCCCAGGCCGATTCCGAGGCCATCAAGGGCGAAAACGCCGCCAAGATGGAAGTGGCCATGTCCAACGCCGCCCGGCGTGAAAAGGAAGCGGAAGCTTTGAAGATCGCCACCTCCGCCGAAAAGATCCAGGCCGCCCGTGCTCTGGAAGAGGCCTACGCCGCCGAGCAGCAGGCCGAAGTGGCCCGTGCCGCCCGGGAAAAGGCCACCCAGGAAGCCGATATCATCGTCAAGACCGAGATCGAAAAGCGGAAGCTGGAGCTGGAAGCCGAGGCCCAGGCCGAGCAGATCCGCCGGAAGGCCAAGGGTGAAGCCGACGCCATCCTGGCCAAGATGCAGGCCGAAGCCACCGGTATGCAGGCCATGCTCACCAAGCAGGCCGATGGTCTGCGGGAGATCGTGCAGGCCGCCGGCGGCGATCCCGATGCCGCGCTGCGTCTGCTGCTGGCCGACAAGATGGAAGAACTGCTGCGTGTCCAGGTGGAAGCGGTGAAGAACATCAAGATCGACAAGGTCACCGTTTGGGACAGCGGCGAAAACGGCCAGGGCAAAACGGCCACCGCCGGTTTTGTCTCCGGGCTGATGAAATCCCTGCCCCCCATGAACGAGCTGTTCGACATGGCCGGAATGAATCTGCCCTCTTTCCTGGGCAGCGACAAAAAAGAGGAAGCAGAATCTGCCGTCCCTGCGGCCTCCCCCAAGAAAGAGCAGCCTGAAGTGACCGAAGAAAAATAAGAATCTCCTGCCTTTGCGCTCCGGGTTTTCCGGGGCGCAAAGACCCTCGAAAAAGCGGCATCGACCGCTTTTTCGAATTTTTGCAATGGGCTGCGCGCAGCCCGTTGTCCACCCTTAGTGGCAACGGGCCACACTGGCCCCTTGATCGGTACAAAAAGCGACGCACAGGTCGCCGCTTTTTGTGGATTGATGAAAAGCAGGCTATGGATCCTTTTGATCCTGCATCCTTTTTATTGTCCGCGCGCCCCGGGTTTTCCGGGGCGCAAATTTTTTCCGAAAAAACAAAAATTTCTCTTGCTTTTTTCAGGGGAGCATGGTATTATAATTAAGCGTTCCAAATGCGGAACATGCGCCCATAGCTCAGCTGGATAGAGTGTCTGACTACGAATCAGAAGGTCACAGGTTCGAATCCTGTTGGGCGTGCCAAAAAACAGCCTGCTCAATAGAGCGGGCTGTTTTTTTATTCTTTCCGCCCCATCTTCCCCGGCCATCCGGCCGGTTTTTTTCTGTCTGTAAAGCAAGCACTCCGCTGCAATCCTCTGGTTATTTGTTACAATAAAAAACACTTAAAACAACAAACTTGTACAAATTATATAGATATCAGGGATAATTTTTAAAAAATATATTGCAAAATAAATAAACTGCGCTATACTGAAAGCAATTCAGGGAAAGCCCCTGAAAATACTTTCCCCGGATCGGGCCGGATCCGGGAACCGGAAAATGAGGTGTACGGAATGAGAAACAGAAAATGGCGTGTCCTCAGTTTGCTGCTTGTGGCAGTAATGACCCTGGGTATCCTGTTTGGATGCAGCAAGGACGGCGGAGAAAAAGGCTCCGGCGGCAAAGGCGGTAAAAAAGATACCATTATCATCGCTACTATGGCAGAACCACCGACTCTATCGCCCACAGAACAAAATGCTATCGCATCCAGTTATATGAATGCTTTAACATTTAGTCAGTTGACCCGGATGAATGAAGATATGGAGATGGAGGGAGCTTTAGCCGAATCCTTTGAAAACACCAGCGAAACGGAATGGGTCTTCCATCTGCGCAAAGGCGTCAAGTTCCACAACGGTGAAGAAATGACTGCCGACGATGTGGTAACTTCCATCACCTATGCCAAGACCTGCCCTGAAATCAATCTATACAATGCGTCTGTTGAAAAAATTGAAAAAGTAGATGATTATACCGTTAAAATCACCACACCAGGACCGTCCGCCATATTGCTGAGCGATCTGTCCCACCACGGCAATGCGATCATGCCCAAAAAGTTGCTGGATGAGGGCCATAACTTTTCTACCGATCCCATCGGCACCGGCCCCTACAAGCATGTGGAATGGAAGCGGGGCGACAGCCTGGAATTTGAAATGTTCGAAGATTACTGGGATGAAGAGCACATGCCCTCCATCAAGCACATGATCTGGAAGATCATCCCCGAAGGCTCTTCCCGGACCATCGCTCTGGAAGCCGGTGAGGTCGACTACATCGTGGATGTGGAAGCCATGGATGTGGAGCGGCTGGAAGCGGCCGACGGTATCAAGCTGGACAAGATCGCCGCCACCAACCATATGTGGATGATGGTCAACAACGAAGTTCCCGGTCTGGACAATGTGGATGTGCGCCGCGCCATGAACTGCGCCATCAACAAGGAAGATGTGGTGCAGGTGGCCCTGAACAACCTGGGCACACCTTCCTACTCCATGGCACCGGACAATATGCCGGGCGCCACCGATGAAAACACCCTGCCCTACGATCCGGAAAAAGCCAAGGAATATATGGCCGCTTCCGGTGTGGACCCTGCCGATGTGAAATTCTCCATCATCTGCTCCAACGATCAGAAGAAGAGAGCTGGCGAAGTGGTGCAGGCCAACCTGAAGGAAGTGCTGGGCATCGAGTGCGAGATCGAAAGCATGGACCTGGCCACCTATTTGACGGTAACATCTGAGGGTAACTATACCGCAGCCATCGGCAATTATTCGGCCACTGATATGATTCAGTATCTGGTGGGTGTTTATCACACCAAATCCATCGGCGCTTCCAACAGAACTAGACTGAACAGTCCGGAAGTGGATGCTCTGATCGACAAGGCCGCTGCCACCATCGACCCGGATGAGCGCGCGGAAGTTCTGTCCGAATGCATCGCCCTGATCAACGATCTGTGTCCCCAGGTCCCGCTGTACCAGGATATGCATATGCGGGCTTATAACGAAAATCTGGGCGGCGTCATCATGTACCCCGGCGGCACACTGTATATGCACGCCATGTATTGGAAATAGAATTTCCCCCTATTGCCAAAAAGACCGGAAGCCAAAGGCTTCCGGTCTAGCATGTCGAAAAAGTGGCTCAAGCCACTTTTTCGAGTTTTTGCAAGGGACTGCATGCACGCCTTTGGCGTACACTGGCCCCTTGATAGGTGCAAAAAGCCACGCACAGGTCGCGGCTTTTTGCGGATTGATAAAGGGTAGGACAAACCGTTCCCTCTAGCCAGATAAGTTCTTCAACAGTCTGAGACCGGAAGCCTTGAGCTTCCGGTCTTTTTTTATTGCTGTTGCACCCGGGCCAGCGCCAGAATGCAGTCTGTCTGTGCTTTTACATTGAGCTCTCCCGGGCCTTGGCAGAGTAAGCCGTCCCATTCACTGAGAGACAGCTGGTTTGCCTCCCCGCTGCCCTGGTACAGCAGCAGCACGCCCTTTTCCCCAGGAAAAAAGGAAAATGCATGGCTTTCGCCCGCTCTCAACCGCAGGCCCTGAATGCAGCCTTTTGTCCCCTCCCGGAGCATCAGGTTAAAGTCCTGGGCCTGACCCAGGCTGACGGTGTGCCAGTCCCCGGAAAAGGTGTCCTGCTCCAGCACCGCCAGGTCTTTTTCTCCATGGCCTTCGTAAAGGAGGCGCAGAGCGCCATTGAGCACCATAATGTGCCGCTCCACCCCGGGAAGGGGCGTAAAGTCCGATCGGTCACAATCCACCCCGGCGCTGCTCACCCGAAACAGGAAATCCCGTTTGCCATAATCGGCTTCTTCCGGGAAAATATACACCTGGGTGGTGGAGCCGCCGGACCAAGTGGAGACCTTGTGCCCCTCACGGGGCAATTTTCTCATTTCCATAGCTTCTAGCGGATGTAGTCCACAGCGCCTTCTACCCGCTCTTTGCCCTGGGGTGCTTCTCCCTTGGGATAGCCCAGGATCACGCCGGCCACGCCGATATAGCCTTCCGGGATACCGGCATCTTTGGCAAAGGCCTGGCCCTGAGGGGTGGTGAGGTAGCGGCCGATGCAGTTGATCCAGCAGGAGCCAATGCCCAGGGATGCTGCCGAAAGGAACATATTCTGGATGGCCAGAGAACAGTCGGCCACAGGGGCGATGTTGTCCTGTTTGCCGGTGACAATCACCAGGGTGGGAGCGCCGTAGAACATATCCCGGTCGGTCTCCATCATCTCCTGGCAGCCCTTGCGGATGCGCTGGATGGTCTCTTTGTCCTGGACCACGGTGAAATGCCAGGACTGCTGGTTCATGGCGCTGGGAGCCCACAGGCCGCAGCGGATGATCTGCTCCAGTTCTTCTTCCTTGATCTGCTTTTCCTCATAGCTGCGCCAGCTGCGCCGGTTCAGGATATTTTGAATCACTTCGTTCATATGCAAAACCATCCTTTCTTTTCCGCCCCGTATCAAGGGCATTTTCTATATTTTAGTGTAGCACACCCCTCCCCGCCCTTGCAAGAGGGATGTTGCCCCCAAAAGGCGCAAGTGGTAAAATAAAGCGGTATGTGATTTTTTGAAAAAGCAGGTGACGGGATGTTGTCCAAACTCACGGGATTTTTCCGGCGGGAGCCGGTGCTGTCCATTGCAGCCCTGGCCGCCATTGTGACGGCCTTTTTTGCCCCCTTCTCCCTTCGGGCCATGGGGGAAGCCATCGACTGGCGGGTACTTGCCCTTCTTTTTTGCCTGATGGCAGTGGTGCAGGGGTTGGAAGGGGCCGGACTGTTTGAAAAACTGGCCCAAAGCGCCATTCAGCGGGCAGGGAGCCTGCGGGGTCTGTGCGCCGTTTTGGTGCTTCTGTGCTTTTTCTCCTCCATGCTGGTGACAAACGATGTGGCCCTTTTGACCTTTGTGCCCTTTGCGGTGCTGGTGCTCAAAGGTGCGGGCTTTGAAAAGCACCTTTTATATGTGGTGGTGCTCCAGACGGCAGCGGCCAACCTGGGAAGTATGGCCACCCCTGTGGGCAATCCCCAGAACCTCTTCCTTTTTTCCCGCTACCAGATGAGCGCCCCCTATTTCTTCATCCGGGTGCTGCCGGTGGCTGGGCTTTCCCTTTTGCTGCTGCTTCTCCTGCTGCTCCCCATTCCCCGGGGAAGTCTTTCGGTACAAAGCGGCCAAAGCCCCCGGCCCCTTTCCCTCAAAGCCATTTTGCCCTATGGCGTGCTCTTCGCCCTGTGCCTGAGCACCGTTTTGCATCTGGTGCCCTATCCCATCACCTTTGTGCTGGTTCTGCTTTATCTTATAGTCAAAGACCGGCCCATCCTCCGCCGTGTGGACTACGGCCTGCTTCTGACCTTTGTGTTTTTCTTTCTCTTTGTGGGCAATCTGGGGGCCATCCCCCCAGTAAAGCAAGCGCTGTACCAGGCCATCCAGGGCCGGGAGATGATCGCCTGCACCCTGATGAGCCAGGTGATCAGCAATGTACCCGCCGCCGTGCTGCTTTCCGGCTTCACCGAGAAAGGCGGCGCGCTGCTGCTGGGCTCCAACCTGGGCGGCCTGGGCACGCTGGTGGCCTCCCTGGCCAGCCTGATTTCCTTCCGCATTTACGGCAAGGCCCAGCCGGAACAAAAAGGCCGGTATCTTCTGTATTTCACCCTGGTGAATGTGCTGCTGCTTCTGCTGCTCCTTCCCCTGTGTCTGCTGCTGGACCGGTAAAGAAAAAAGCGCCCTTTGGGCGCTTTTTTTATGCTTCCTTTTTCAGACTGCCCCAGATGGCGCAGGCAAAGACCACGGCTCCTCCCAGCACCTCCCGGAGGGAAGGGATCTCCCCCAGGAACAAAGCCGCCAGCAAAATGCCATACACCGGTTCCAGACAGGAGACCACGCTGGCCGTCTGGGCACGGATGGTGCGCAGGCTGCCGATAAACAGGGTATGAGACAGAGCGGTGAACACCACCCCCAGCAGCAAAAGCCCGCCCCAATCGGACAAATGCAGAACAGGACGCAGCCAAAGCAGGCAAGGGGTCAAAATCACAGCGGCCCACAGCTGCTCCCAAAAGGAGACCATGGCCGCTGGAAGGCTGCCCACCCATTTTTGATTGAACAGCCCCAGCAAAGCATAGCTGAAACCGGACAAAAGGCCCCACAAGGCCCCCAGCCACAGCGTTCCCCCACCTTCCAGTGGAGTGGCCAGCAGGATGCCGCCGAAGGCCACAAAAGCCAGCGCCACATCCCGGCCCCGGGGCTTTTTCCCGGTAAAGAGCGGCTCCAAAAAGGTGACGAATATGGGAAAGGCCGAAAAGGAAATCAGGCCCATGGCCACGGTAGAAACCTGGATGGCCTGATAAAAGGTGCTCCAGTGGAAGGCCAGCAATACGCCCAATGCCGCCAGAGCTGCTTTGGTGCGCCCTGGCACAGCCCAAGGATTCTCCTTCTGGATCTTCAGCCAAATGCGGAGGGACAGAGCGGAAAACACCACCCGGCCCCAAGTGATGACCAAAGAATGCTGGCATATCACCTTGCCGAACAGCCCCGAAAGACCAAACAGCAGCACCGCCATATGGAGCTGCCACAGCCCCTGCTGTTTTTTCATTCTTTAGCCCTTCTTCTTTTCCAGAAATGCATAGACCGGCAGACCGATCAATGTCAGGCCGATGCCCACCAGCGACTGGACAGGATCAGAGATCACCGTGCTGATGAGGATATACATGGCCCCCAGTGCCCCCACAATGGGTACCACCGGATAAAGGGGCACCCGATAGGGACCTTTTTTATCCGGGTGCTTTTTCCGCAGGATAAAGACGCCCAGAACACCCATGGTGAAGAAGATCCACAGCACAAAGATCAAAAGATCGGTCAGGGTGTTAAAGGAGCCGGACAGGATATAAATGGCCGCCAATCCGCACTGAAAGATCAGAGCGTTGGCCGGTGTGCCGTATTTGGGATGCAGCGCCCCCAGTACCTGGCTGAAGGGGAGCTGGCCCCGGTGACCCATGGCCAAAGGCACCCGGGCCGCCGTCATAGTGTAACCATTCATGGCGCCGAACACCGATATCATAATGCCTGCGGTGATAAAGGCGGCGCCTTTCTCTCCAAACAGGGCCACCGCAGCCGCAGCGCCAGGCGTCGCTGCTCCCGCCACCTGGTCGTAGGGCAGCACCATGAATACCGCCAGGTTAAAGACCACATACACCGCCACCACAAAGAGCACGCCAAAGGAAATGACCCGGGGCAGGTCCTTGCCCGGGTTCTTCAGTTCCCCAGCCATATTGGTCACGCCGATCCAGCCGTCATAGGCCCACAGTGTACCCAGGATGGCCGCTCCCAATCCGGCGGCGCCGGTGGCGCTTCCTGCGGCAAAATTCAGCTCACCGCCGGAAAGCAGGCCGAAGGCGATAATGGCCGCCACCGGGATCAGCTTGCCGAAGGTGGCCACTGTCTGGATGATGCCGCCATATTTGGTGGACAGAATGTTCATCCACAAAACAAAAGCCATCACGAAAATAGCCAAAGCCTTTTGCTGCCATGCCCCCATGGGGAAAAACACCGCTGCATAGGTGGCAAAGGCAATGGCCTGGGCGGCGATGGAGGCGGGATAGGAAATCACCGACTGGACCCATCCCAGGAGGAATCCCCATTTTTTCCCGTATAATTCTTCCAGATACACATACAAGCCACCGGTTTTCGGAATGGCCGAAGCGATCTCCGCCACCGACAAAGCAGCAGCCAAAGTGATGATACCGCCAGCCGCCCAGGCCACCAAGGCCATGGGCAAGCTCCCGGCGCTTTCCAGCACCACGCCGGGCTTGAGGAAAATACCGCTGCCGATGATCATACCTACCACCAGCGCCAGCGCTTCCAAAAAGCTGACTGATTTTTTCAGCTGTTCTCCCGCAGAGTGTCCTTTTTCTTCTTTTCTCATATCCCTCTCCTCTTTACTTGCTTTTTTCATTTTTCTCTTTATCAGATCAAATAATTCATATTATTATATCAAATAATGCATATGTTTTCCAATCGTTTTTTTCAATAAAATGAATAAGATGCAAAAAATCCCCCTTTTCCCTAAAAAATGCAAGGAAAAGGGGGATTATTATTTGTGATATTTGCTTCCTGCGGCAATGGAAAAGGCCCGATAGATCTGCTCCAGCACCATTACCCTGGCCAAATGGTGGGGAAAAGTCATGGGGGACATGGACAGACGCAGCCCGGCCCGGCTTTTCACCTTATCCGAAAGGCCCTCGGAAGAGCCAATGATAAAGCACAGGCGGGAAATGCCGCTATTTTGCCATTTTTCCATCTTCCGGCTCAGCTCCCGGCTGCTCATTTCTTCCCCTTCGATGCACATTGCCACCACATAGCTCTGGGGCGGGATGGCGGCCAAGATCTTGTCTCCTTCCCGCTCCAATCCACCGGGACGGGTGTCCTCGGGGATCTCCAGCACCTCCAGGCGGCAAAAGGCGCTCAGCCGCTTTTGGTATTCCTGGCAGGCTTTCAGATAAAAATCTTCCTTCAGCTTGCCAGCGCAGATCAGCTTGACTCCTGTCATCCGGCGGCCCTTCCTTTCCCGGTGAGGGAGAGGGGTGCCTTATGAGGCGCCACTGCCACCTGCACCTGCTCCCGGAGCCCTGCCAGCCGCAGCGCCCGCTCTGTCTCTTCCAGCGCCCACTCCGGCCGGTTGTTGTGCTCGCTCAGATGGGCCAGGATCACCTTTTGCAGCCCATATTTTCCCCATTCTGCCACGGCCTGGGCGGCATCGTCGTTGGACAAATGCCCCTGGGGCGACAGAATCCGCTGCTTGAGATAATAGGGATATTCCCCGTTTTTCAGCTGATACACATCGTGGTTGGATTCCAGAAACACCGTCTCGGCCCCTCGCAGAGTTTCAAACACAGAGTCCGGCAGGTGCCCCAAATCGGTGCAATAGCCCAGCTTCCCCTCTTGGGTCTCCAGCAAAAAACCGCAGCTGCCCGGGCAGTCATGGGGCGTGAGGAAGGGAGTGATGCGCACCTCCCCAAGCCAGAAGGGCGTGTCGGGCTCCACGGCTTCCAGCTGGTCGTGGGCACACTTTGCTTTCAGCCCTTCCACCGTGGGGGCGGTGGCATGGATGGGCGCCTGGCAGTGCTTGGTCAGCACTGGCAAAGCGCTGATATGGTCGGAATGGGTGTGGGTGATGAGCACATCGGTGATATCGCCCAACGCAATGCCCAGCTGGGACAGGGCATTGCGGATGTACTTGGTGTTGGTGCCCCCATCGATGAGCAGGGTACGGCCTCCTCCCTGGAACACCGAGCAGTTCCCCGAAGAGGAACTGGCCAGGCTGTAAAAACGGGTCATAGTTTCCTTCCTTCGCCTTTCAAAAATAGCGGCGGCACGGAAAATACCGCGCCGCCGGAACAGATCATTTCTTCTTGTTCTTTGCCTTTCACCGGGCCATGGGCACCGCATCCTCTTCGGACACAGTCACCCGGCGGATATCGGCTCCCAATCCCTGGAGTTTTTCCACGATGTTGTCATAGCCCCGCTCGATATAGGCGATCTCCTCCACTTCAGTGACGCCCTTGGCGGCCAGACCGGCGATGACCATGGCAGCTCCGGCCCGCAGATCGCAGGAGCGCACCTTGGCGCCGGTGAGCTCGCTCACCCCTTCGATGATGGCCACTTTGCCGTCCACCTGGATCTTGGCCCCCATCCGCCGCAGCTCTTCCACATAGCGGTAGCGGTTATCCCACACCCCTTCGGTGATGACGCTGGTGCCTTCCGCCAGACACAAAGCGGCGGCCAGCTGGGGCTGCATATCGGTGGGAAAGCCCGGATAGGGCAGGGTTTTGATGTTGATGCGCCGCAGAGGTGCTGTGCGGCTGACCCGCACGGCATCGTCCAGTTCTTCCACCTGGGCGCCCATCTCGATGAGCTTTGCAGTGATGCACTCCAGGTGCTTGGGGATCACATTGCGCACCAGCACGCTGCCGCCGGTGGCCATGACAGCGGCCATATAGGTGCCCGCTTCGATCTGGTCGGGGATCACCGAATAAGTGCCGCCGTGGAGCTCTTTCACGCCCCGGATCTTGATCACATCGGTACCGGCTCCCATGATCTCAGCGCCCATAGCGTTGAGGAAGTTGGCCAGGTCCACAATGTGCGGCTCTTTTGCGGCGTTTTCGATCACCGTCTGGCCTTCGGCCAGAGTGGCGGCCAGCATGATGTTCATGGTGGCGCCCACAGACACCACATCCAGATAGATGTTGGCGCCCCGCAGACCTTGGGGAGCCTGGGCATAGACAAAGCCATTCTTCACGCTGACTTCGGCGCCCAGGGCTTCAAAGCCCTTCACATGCTGATCAATGGGGCGCACCCCGCCGAAATTACATCCGCCAGGCATGGCCACTTCGGCCTTGTGATAGCGGCCCAGCAGAGTACCGATCAGATAATAGGAAGCCCGCATTTTCCGCATCAGATCCTCAGGTGTGCGGATGTTGCGCATATGGCGGCAGTCGATTTCCACGGTGGTGGGGTTCATGCTGCGCACCTGGGCCCCCATCTGCTGGAGGATCTCCAGCTGGATGATCACATCGCTGACCTGGGGCACATTCTCGATGCGGCAGACGCCGTTGACCAAGATGGTGGCCGGAATGATGGCCACGACGGCGTTCTTTGCGCCGCTGACGGTCACTTCGCCCCGCAGCGGTTTATTTCCATTGATGATAAATTTATCCAAATTCCTCATTCTCCCGGCAGTGTATTCCAGTTGCTCCCTTGCAAGATGCCGCCCCCCCGGCGGCAAGAAGAACGACAGAGCTTCGTTCATCAAAAATTTACTGTTGTTTTATATATTTTACCACAGTCATCCCAGAATGAAAAACAAAATCCCACAGATTTTCACCTAAGTTTTCACCAATCCCCAGGGCGTATCCTCGTGCACAATGACCAAAGGCTCATTCCACCGGATTCTCCCCTGTGTCCACTGTGAAACTTTTTCCGCCTGTTTCCACCTGCCAGACAGGAAAAAGCAGGTAATTTCCGTTGCCCTGATCCCGCAGGCGATAGCTTTCCCGGGCGCTTTCCGGCGGCTGGGAAAAGCCTTCCTCCCGCCACAGACGGCGCAGATCCACCACCATCTGATAGCTCTTGGCCCCTTCGCCCACCTGGCGAAGCTGGGTATCCATCAGCCAGCGGCCCTCGGCCACAAGGCCATTCCCCTTTTTCCGGCAGGTGAGAGTACATTCCATCAGCTCTTCTCCCGAGGGCATCCCCTGGAAAAAGACCACCTGCTCCCCCTCTTCCTCCCGGCGGCAGTTGTCCATGGGGAAGCCGGCCTTTTCCAAAAGCTCCTGCCACTCCTCCCCGGTGAGGGAATGCTGGTCAAACAGCTCCAGCCGCACTTCTCCCCCGGTGTAGAAGGTAAGACTGCCCTTTTCCGAAGAAAATCGGGAGACGCCGCCGTCGGTATCGCTCTCTTCGGTGCCCAAAAGGGCCTGGGCCGCCTTCTTTTCCAAAGCGGTATCCCGGCTTGCGGCGTACACCGGCCGCTGGGTTCCCAGATCCCGGAAAATATCTTCGTCAAACTCTCCCACATCCTCCTGCAGCAGGGCAAGGGCCTGGTCCATGGCCTGGCGCTGCTGGGCCCAGCCGTGGCTCACCTGCCACAGAAGATTTCCCGCCAAAAACAGGTTGGTGCAGATGAGCACCACCAGCAAAATGGTTTTGGCCCGGCTCCATTCCATGGCTTATCCCTCCTTCACCGTTGCATAGCTGAGATAGGGGGTGAGCTTGCCCTCCTGGAGAGTATAGCGGCACTGAAGCCGCACCGGCCCGCTTCCTTCCATGGCCGCAGCTGCCAGGGAATAGGGCAGCAAGGTTTTCTCCCCTGTCTGGGTCAGGGACAAAAGGCTCATCTCCATGGAGACGATAACCCCTTCCCGTACATGGATGGTCACCTGCTGGGAAGAAAGAGGTACGCCCGAAGCCCGGCAGGAAAAGAGAATGGTGTATTCCCCTTCTTCCGCCCCCGTTTCAATACTTTTGAGGGACAGATCCAGGGGCGAGCCTGCACTGTCCAGGGCATCCTGGGCCACCTGCCAGCCCCGGCCGATCAGGCCCACCAGGGTGTTCTCGGCGCTCTCTCCCTCCAGGCCCTCGCCGCCGTCCACGGTAAACTGCACCGTTCCGTCTCCGCTGAGACGCAGGGAATAATTTCCCTGGACGAACACCGCCATATCTTCTCCGGCGGCATAGCGCTTGGCCAGGTAGGGATTCATGGAAAAGCACTCCAACAAAGCGCGGGGCATCTCTCCGCCGCTGACGGCGCCGGTGATCACATCGGCCACTTTGCATTCATACACCGGCAGTTTGATGGCGCTGCCGGGCACCGGCTGATCGGGGGCCAGCACCGACAGATTGGGGTCTTCCATGGCGAAATAAGAGCCGTCAGGGTCACATTCCTCCAACGCCGTCTGGAGCTTTTCGCTGGCGGCGGCTGTGGAAAACCGGAACCACTCCCCCTCCTCGGTCTCCAGCAGCAAGTCCACCCGGTCTTCTTCGGCCAGAAGCACCAGGCGGGAGAAGGCCAGCTCATCCTCCCCAGGGGAGGCTCCGCTCCAGGCCCGCATGGCCGTCAGCGGCACCTGGCCGTCATATTCCAGCAAAAACCCCTGTTCCTCCAAAAGCACACGGTAATAGTCTTCCCGCTGTACCGTCTTTTTTTCCCCCATAGAGCCCAAAGCTTCCTCCAATGTGGGCCGGAGCAGGGTGTAGATGGCCGAAACCGGCTGCTGGGTGTAGGCGTAATACAGATCCCCCTGCTGAAAGGCCGACACCGCCAGGGGATAGGCGGCGGGGTCGCTTTGTTCCTCCTGCACCTGGCTGACGGTGTTTTCTCCCCGCAGCCACCGGGACAGGGTGTAAAGGGGCCCCAGGGAGGGGTCCACGCTCACTCCCAGAGACACCGAAAGGGTGAACAGCACCGCCATCAGAAGGCCGTTTGCAATCAGGGCCGCCGTTTTGATCTTTTCTTTCATAGCTGCCCCTCATGGTCCGGCGGACACACCGGCAAAATGATGGTGACGGTGGTGCCTGCATCCAGCTGGCTTTCCACCCCAATGGTGCCCTGATGCTGCTCCACGATCTCCTTTGCAATGGCCAGCCCCAGGCCGGTGCCGCCCCGTTCCCGGGAACGGGCCTTGTCCACCCGGTAAAACCGTTCGAAGAGCCGGGGGATGTCCTCCTGGGGGATGCCGATGCCGGTGTCCTGCACCTTGATGACCACCTTATCCTCCTGAGAGAAGGCACTGAGGGTGACCGTGCCGCCGGGGCGATTGTACTTAATTGCATTGGAAACGATGTTGGCAATGACCTGCTCCATCCGGTTCCGGTCGGCCAAGATCAAAGGCAGGGGTTCTTCCAGCTTGGTCTCCAGGGTCAGGCCCTGTCCCCGGGCCTCGATGAGCATGGCGCTGGCAATGTTCTGCACAATGAGTTTCACCGGAATGGGGCTCATCTCCATATCCATCTTCCCATAGTCCAGCTGGGACAGGGTGAGCAGATCCTTGACGATATGGGTCATCCGGTCAGATTCGTTGTAGATCACCTGGAGGAAATTGCGGCGGGTCTCCCCGTCCAGCTCGTCCCCGGCGTCCAGAAGGGTTTCAGTGTAGCCCTTCACATTGGTGAGAGGGGTGCGCAGCTCGTGGGACACATTGGCCACAAACTCCCGCCGGGAAGAATCCAGCTTCTTCTGCTCGGTGATGTCGTGGAGCACCGCCATGATGCCGCTGTTTTCATCCTCCGCCGTGCCGAACATGGCCAGCAGAATCTTGAGGATGCGCTTGTTTGCCGCATAGTCGATCTCGATGTACTGGCCGCCTTCTCCCAGATCGCTTTCCTCCACATTCAGATTGGGGAACACCTGGGTATAGGTCAGCTCCGGCCCGAACTCCATGCCCAGCATCTGCTGGGCCGCCGGGTTCATATGAAGGATATGGCCGCTTTTGTCAAAGGCCACCACTCCGTCGGCCATGTGGGTAAACAGGGTGCTCAGCTTGTTCCGCTCCCCGTTGACTTCGGCCAGGGTGTTTTCCAGCACCTTGGCCATCTCCCCGAAGGTGCGGGTCAGGTTGCCGATCTCGTCCGCCGATTCCGCCTGGGGCTGCTGGGAAAAGTCCCCGGCGGCGATGCGCTGGGCGGTGCGGGTCAGCCGCTGCACCGGGTTTGTGATGGTGCGGGCCAGAATGAAGCTGAGCAAAATGGCCACCGCCAGACCGAACATCAGGGATCGGATCAGAATGGTGAACATGGTCCAGGTCAGCTCATCCAGTTCCCCTTTGTCGTCCACCACGGCCAGCACATAATTGCCTCCATCCACCGGCAGGGCCACATCGAAATAGGGGGACAGGGCGGTGATGGTCTGCCCCACTTCCCCCTCCATGGCGGTGATCATATTGGGGGTCAGCTCCCGGAAGGGAGTGGCATCCCGGCTTTCCGACGAGGTGAGGAACTCCCCGGTTTTGCCATCCAGAATATAGAAATTCCGATGGTCATCCAGCCCCAGGCCGCCGTTATAGGCCTCCAGCACCTCTTCCATCTGGTCCAGATCCCCATTGCAGGCGCTGAGCCCTTTTTCCAGCTCCTGCCCCCGCAGGGCGAAAAAATCCACCATCTGGCGCTGAAAATCGCTGCGGTTATAGGCAGTGACCGAGTTGACCAGAAACACGCCCACCACGGCCATCACCGCCACCACCAGCAGCATCAATATGAGCACCAGCTTCATTTGCAGGCTTTTCAGCATGGTTCCTTCCGCCTATTCCTTGTTGAAATAATACCCGGCTCCCCGGCGGGTGATGAGATAGCGGGGATCGGCCGGGTCGTCCTCCAGCTTTTCCCGCAGGCGGCGGATGGCCACATCCACCGTGCGCAGATCGCCGTAATACTCAAAGCCCCACACCTTTTCCATCAGCTCTTCCCGGGTGACCACCCGCCCGGCACATTCCAGAAAATAGCAGAGCATATCAAATTCCCGCTGGGACAGCTCCAGGGCCTCCCCGTTCTTCCGGGCCAGACGCTTTTCGGTGTCCACCTGGAAGGGGCCGCCTTCTTTCTTTTCGCCTCCCATGCTGTCCTGCTGGTCGGCCAGGCGGCGGCGGATGTTGGCCTTCACCCGGGCCAGCAGCTCCTTGATGGAAAAGGGCTTTGTGATATAGTCGTCGGCGCCGGTATCCAGCCCCAGCACCTTGTCCCGCTCTTCTTCCCGGGCGGTGACCATGATGACGGGCACATTGCTCTTTTCCCGCAGGCGGCGCAGCAGTTCAAAGCCGTCCATCCCCGGGAGCATCACATCCAGAAGCACCAGATCCACCTGGGGAGAAAGGGCCTTTTCCAGTCCCCCTTTTCCCTCATAGGCTTCCTCCACTTCATAGCCTTCCCGTTTCAGGTTGAAGGCAATGATGTCCACAATGGCCTTTTCATCTTCCACGATCAGCACTTTTGCCATGGCTCTCTCCTTCTCTTTACAGGCTCAAAAGCCCCTTTTCCCGGGCCAGAAACAGGGCGCACAGGGTCTTGGCATCCCCGATCTCCCCCCGCTTCAGGGCGTCTTTCAGCCGGGGAAGCTCCCACAGCTCCCCCTCCAGAAATTCCCCTTCGTCGGGCCTGGCCTGGCCCAAAGACAGGTCTTCCGCCCAATAAAGGTGCATTTTTTCCTCCAGCACATCGGGGGAGGAACAATAGACCCCCAGCTCTTCCAGCTTTCCGGCAGAAAGTCCGGTTTCCTCAAAAAGCTCCCGCCGGGCGCACTCTTTGGGGTCTTCTCCCTCTTCCAGCTTTCCCGCAGGAAGCTCCACACATTCCTTGCCCTGGGCATAGCGGTACTGACGCACCAGGGGAATCTTGCCCTGATACTGGCACAAAACCGCCACCGCACCCCGGTGGCGGCAGATTTCTCCTTCCCCGGTAGGGTATACATCCACCAGAACGCCTCGGAACAAAGGCTCCTTCTCTTTGCTTTCCATCTTCATTCCTCCCCCAGGGCCCAAAGAGCCAGGGCCGCCCCGGTGCACAGGTCATTCCCGGCCATCCCTTGGGAAACAGTCATCCAATGAAGCCCTTCCGGCGCCTGCCCGCTGCCTTTTCCGGCAAAAACCAGCACTTTTTCCCCGAGCACCGCAGGGGAGGGCATAACTTCTCCCAAAAACCGGGGTTCTTCCCCGCCCAGGGCAGCAAACAGCCGCCCTGCGGCATCCTCCGGGCTTTCCCCTGGAGACAGGGGCCTGCGGGGCAAATGGCCTTTTTCATCAGCCAGCACCCGCTTTTCCCCGTCATAGACCAGAGCCAGCACCCGGTCAGGACGGCAGATCACCTCCCGGCGGCTCTCCCTTCCGTCCTCCAGCTCCACCCGGTCCTGGCGGATGGAAAAGCTGGGGCCTTGATACACCGTGTGCTTTTCCAGGCACTTTTCCTCATGCATTGTCCAGGCCCTCCAGATGGCGGCGCACCAGATCAAAGGCGGTGGAAGAGGCCAGACGGCGCAGGCTCTCCCGGCTCTGGCGGGGCCGCAGGATGCGCACCGCCCAGGTCTTGTCCTTGGTGCTGATGCCCACATAGATCAGCCCCACCGGCTTTTCCGGGGTACCTCCCCCAGGGCCGGCCACACCAGTGGTGGAAATGCCGATATCGGCCCCCAGGGCCTTCCGCACCCCTTCGGCCATCTGGCAGGCGGTGTCTTCGCTCACTGCCCCTTTTGTAACGAGGGTCTCATGGCGCACCCCCAGCAGATTTTCCTTCACTTCGTTCTGGTAGGACACAACGCCCCCCAGATAGCAGGCAGACGCGCCGGGCACATCGGTGATGCGCTTGCCCATCAGCCCGCCGGTGCAGCTTTCCGCCGTGGCCAGGGTCAGGCCCCGGGCGGTCATTTCCTGCACCACCACCTGCTCCAAAGAGTCCACATCCACCCCATAGACCACATCCCCCAGCACCTGCCGCACTTCCCGGACGGCGGGTTCGGTCATGGCAAAGGCTTCCTCCTTGTCTTTTCCCATGGCGGTGATGCGCACCAGACATTCTCCCTCCTTGGCATAGGGAGCGGCGGTGGGGTTTTCCCAGGTGTCCATCTGGCGGCTCAGGCGGGAGGCCATCTCCGATTCTCCCATGCCGAACACCTTCACATACCGGGAGCAAAGTGCCCCGCCCCGGCGCTTTTCCAAAAAGGGCATCACCTTTTCCCGGAAGAGGGGGGTGCACTCCCGGGGCGGACCGGGGAGCATGATGACCAGGCACCCTTCCCCTTCAAAGGCACAGGCCGGGGCGGTGCCCCAGTCGTTTTGAAACACCGTGCACCCTTCGGGCACATCGGCCTGTTTTTCGTTGTTTTTGGTCATGGTGCGGCCTTTGAAGTGCTCCCGCAGCCTTGCCATAGACTCTTCGTCCCGCACAAGGCCCTTGCCGAAGGCGGCGGCGATGGTCTCTTTGGTGAGATCGTCCGCCGTGGGCCCCAGGCCGCCGGTGGTGATGATCAGATCGGCTCTCTGTTTGGCCACTTCCAGCACGCTTTTCAGCCGGTCCGGATTGTCTCCACACACCGTCTGAAAATAGACCCCGATGCCCAGTTCCGCCAGACCCTGGGCGATCATGGGGGCATCGGTGTTGACGATCTCCCCCAGCAAAAGCTCGGTGCCCACAGCGATAATTTCTGTTCTCACAGTAATGGCCTCCCTTTTTTATTCCGATCTGTATACTTTTTCTTTTAATCTTCCGCCTTGCAGACGACCTGTTCCACACCTTCCAGGGCCTTCTGGATCAGGCCCTCCACATCCAGCTTCGCCTCTTCTTCCAGCACCTTGGGCAGCTTGGGCTTGGTCTGGGGATGGCGGGGCGTAAAGACGGTGCAGCAATCCTCATAGGGCAGAATGGAAGTCTCAAAGGTGCCGATCTGCCGGGCGATGAGGACGATCTCCTCTTTGTCCATGCCGATGGCCGGACGCAGCACCGGCAGCTCACACACGGCGTTGGTGACGCCGATGGCCTCCATGGTCTGGCTGGCCACCTGGCCCAGGCTCTCGCCGGTGACCAGCGCGCCGCAGTCCTGACGCCGGGCCACCCGTTCGGCAATGCGCATCATAAACCGGCGCATGAGCACGGTGAACAGATCCTCCTGGCAGTTTTTCCGGATCTGATCCTGGATTTCGGTAAAGGGCACCACATGGACCTTGATGGGGCCGCAGTAGGACGCCAGAATCCGGGCCAGATGGAGGGTCTTTTCCTTGGCCTCTTCCGAGGTATAGGGGTAGCTGAAAAAGTGGACGCCCTCCAGGTAAAGCCCCCGCTTGGCCATCATATACCCGGCCACCGGGCTGTCGATGCCGCCGGAAAGCAGCAGCATGGCCTTGCCATTGGTGCCGGTGGGCATTCCTCCGGCGCCGTGGATGCGGTCGGCATAGACAAAGGCCGCCTTGTCCCGCACTTCGATGTGCACCTGGGTCTGGGCCCCGTCCATCTTCACCTTCATCCGGGGATAGGCGGAGAGCAGCGCGCCGCCCACCTGCCGGGCGATCTCCGGAGAGGTGAGGGGAAAGCGCTTGTCCGAGCGCTTGGCCTGGCAGCGGAAAGTCTGGGTGTGTTCCATGGTGTCTTTCAGGTATTCCACCGCGGCCTGGCAGATGCTGTCCATGTCCTTGGGGCAGCTGATGGCCCGGCAGATGGCTACCACGCCGAAGATCTTCCGGCACACTTCCAAAGCCTCTTCCACCGGCGCGCCGTTTTTGGGCTCCACATACAGGGTGGACTGGATGGCATAGACCTCATATTCCCCCAGATGGGAAAGACGGCGGCGGACGATGGACAAGAGCCGGTCCTCAAACCGGGCCCGGTTCAGCCCTTTGAGCACCAGCTCTCCGCATTTGAGCAGCAAAACTTCTTGATTCATGGTATTTCTCCCGAAGGCCTAAAGGAAAAATCCCAGGGCTTTCTGAAGCCCTGCCAAAAAGGCCTTCACATCCTCCTGTGTATTTTCCGGGCAGAAACTCACCCGCAGCGCCGCATCAATGGCGGCGGCCGGCAGCTTCATGGCTTCCAGCACATGGCTGCGCCTGCCCCGGGCGCAGGCCGATCCCCCGGACACATAGACCCCCTCGTCGGAGAGCACCCGCAGCAGCACTTCGCTGCGACCCTTTTCCGGGGAAATATTCAGAATATGGGCCGCCCCATTCCGGGGAGAATTGATGCGCACCGGGCAGGGCATGGCCGAAAGCCCTTCTATCAGGCTTTGGCGCAAAGCCGCCATATGCCGCTGGCTTTCCTCCCGCTTTTCTACCCGCAGGGCACTGGCCACCCCCATGGAGACGATCTGAGGCAGGCCCTCGGTGCCCGAGCGCCGGTTTCCCTCCTGGCCGCCGCCGTGGAGCAGGGGACGCAGGGAGCGGGGATCTTTGCAGTAAAGAGCCCCCACCCCTTTCATGGCTCCGATCTTATGACCGCTCACCGACAAAAAGTCCACCCCCACAAGGGAGATGGGCAGCTTGCAATAGGCCTGCACCCCGTCGATGTGGCACAGGCAATGAGGGGCCTTTTCTTTGGCTTTTTCCATGGCCGCTGCGGTGGGCAGAATGGAGCCGGTTTCGCTGTTGACCTCCATCATGGTGAGCAGGATGGTATCGGGCCGCACCGCTTCCAGCACCCGGTCGCAGGACACCGTGCCGTCCTTTTCCGGCGGCACCAGGGTCACCTGGAACCCCTCCTGCTCCAAGGCTTTCAGGGTATCCAGGGTGGCCTTGTGTTCGATCTGGGTGCTGACGATGTGCCGGCCGAAGGCTTTTCCCTTCCGGGCGGCGCTTTGGATGGCGGTGTTGATGCTCTCGGTGCCGCAGGAGGTGAAGATCACCTGCTCTGCCTTGCACCCCATCGCCCCGGCCACCTGCCCCCGGGCCTGCTCCATGGCCTCCCGGGCCTGTTTGCCCATGGCATGAAGAGCGGAGGGGTTGCCGTAATCCTGCCGCATCAGGTGGAGGGCGGCCTGGGCCGCTTCCTCCAACACCTGAGTGGTGGCACTGTTATCCAGATAGTGGATGTTTTCCATTATTTATTGCCCTTGCCGAAGCTGTCTTTCAGGGTCACGGCCCGGTTGAAGACCAGATGGCCCTCGCCGCTGTCCCGGCTGTCGGCGCAGAAATAGCCCAGCCGCAGGAACTGGAACCGCTCCGAGGGTTTGGCCGAAGCCAGGGAGGCTTCCAGCTTGCAGCCCTTCAGCACTTCCAGGGAATTGGGGTTCATGCACTCCAGATAATCCTTGTCGGCGGCATCGGGGGAGGGATCGGAGAACAGGTTGTCATACAGACGCACCTCTCCATCCACGGCGGTGGCGGCATCCACCCAATGGATGGTGGCG
Organism: Ruminococcaceae bacterium AM07-15; assembly: GCA_003477405.1. Lineage (GTDB taxonomy): Bacteria > Bacillota > Clostridia > Oscillospirales > Butyricicoccaceae > Pseudobutyricicoccus. Next base: position 27,267 of record QUDE01000013.1, on the reverse strand, counting down.
CCCTTCACCTTCCGGCCATCGGCAGGGTTGCCGCCCCGGGATTCCGGGTCATAGGTGGCGGTGATGGCGGTGATGTTGCCGTTTTCGTCCTTTTCGCAGCCGGTGCAGGTGATGAGATAGGCCCCCTTCAGGCGGCACTCCGGTCCGCCGGGATAGAGCCGCTTGTACTTGGGCACCGGGGTCTCCAGGAAGTCATCGGCCTCCACATACAGCTCCCGGGAGAAGGTCACCTCACGGGTGCCGGCTTCCGGGTCGTTGGGGTTGTTTTCCACCGGGAAGGTTTCGCTCTGGCCTTCGGGGTAGTTGGTGATGATCAGCTTCATGGGGCGCAGCACCGCCATGGCCCGCTGGGCTTTTTCGTTCAGATCTTCCCGCAGGCAATGCTCCAGGAAACCATATTCCACCGTGCTGTTCACCTTGGCCACGCCGATGCGGTCGCAGAAATTCCGGATGGATTCCGGGGTATAGCCCCGGCGGCGCAGGCCGCACAGGGTGGGCATCCGGGGATCGTCCCAGCCGGACACCTTGCCCCCTTCCACCAGAGCCCGCAGCTTCCGCTTGCTCATGACGGTGTGGTCGATACCCAGACGGGCAAACTCGATCTGACGGGGCTTGTGGGGCACCGACACATTGTCGATCACCCAGTTGTAAAGGGGCCGGTGGGCCTCAAATTCCAGGGTGCACAGAGAGTGGGTCACCCCTTCCAGGGCGTCCTGGATGGGATGGGCAAAGTCGTACATGGGATAGATGCACCAGTCGTCCCCGGTGCGGTGATGATGGGCGAACTTGATCCGGTAGAGCGCCGGGTCACGCATATTGAAGTTGCCCGAAGCCAGGTCGATCTTGGCCCGCAGGGTCATGCTGCCCTCGGGGAACTCCCCTTTCCGCATCCGCTGGAACAGATCCAGGCTCTCTTCCATGGGCCGGTCCCGATAGGGGCTAATTGCCGGGGTATTCACATCGCCCCGGTTCTTCTTCACTTCCTCCGGGGACAGCTCACATACATAAGCCAGGCCCTTGCGGATCAGTTCCAGAGCGTATTCATAGGTCTGCTCGAAATAATCGGAACCATAGCAGAACTTGTCCCAATCAAAGCCCAGCCAGTGGATGTCCTCCTTGATGGCGTCCACATACTCGGTGTCTTCTTTGGTGGGGTTGGTGTCGTCCATGCGCAGGTTGCACTTGCCTCCGAACTTCTCCGCTGTGCCGAAGTCGATGCACAGGGCCTTGCAGTGGCCGATGTGGAGATAGCCGTTGGGCTCGGGAGGGAACCGGGTCTGAATGGCGTCGCATTTGCCCGCTTCCAGGTCCTCCTTGACAAACTCCTCAATAAAATTGCTGGTGACGATGTCCTTTTCCATACTTTATTCCTTTCCGGAGGGTTCCAAAGCCCTCCTTTGAAATGGACTCCCCTGGGCTTCTTTTGATCGTCCCCCAGGGGGTTTCAAACTTGATTTGTTTTATTTTGCCAGAAATTCTTTCATTTTTTCCAGGCGGGAGAGGCTGCGCTCCTTGCCCAGAAGGGTCATGATGGACCAAAGGTCGGGGGAGTTTTTCCGGCCGGTGATGGCCACCCGCACCACATTGCTCACATCGCCCACATGGCCTTTCCAGCCGGTGGGGTCCTGCTTGTACGCCTTGACCTCCGGGCAGAAGCCCAGGCCCTCGCAGATGGCCTTGACCCCGTCAAACCAGGTGTTCTTGTCGGGAGCTTCCTCATAGGCCTTGGCATAGGTGTCCAGAATGGCGATCATATCTTCTTTGGTCAGATTCTCCGGCAGGTCGTATTCTCCCTGCCACAGCTCGTCATAGAAATAGCTCACATAATCCCGCACATCGCTCCACTTGCGGATGTCCTTCCGGGGCTTTTTGCCGCCACGGTCGATGGCAAAGATGCCCTGGGCATAGTCTGTGTCCCGATTGAGAAGGGCATACAGCTCCTCGTCGTGGCCCTTTGCCCATTCCAGCACATCCTTTGTCACCTTCTCTGCATCAAAGGCGCCGATGACGCCGGCGGACACATCGGCCAGCTTCACCAGGTCGAACAAAGCGCCCGACTGGCTCATCTTGTTCAGCTGGAGCTTATAGTCCTGGTAAGGTGCGGTCTTGTTCTGCCGTCTCCAGTCCTCGAAGGGGGAGTTGGCCAGGTTGAGCAGGTATTCCAGCACGGCTTCCTTGGGATAGCCCTCGTCCACAAAATAAGAAACGGCGGCTTCCGGGTCTTTCCGCTTGCTCAGCTTCCGCTTGGCCCCGCCTTCCTCCTTCATCACAGGGGAGACATGGGCATACTTGGGCGGCTTAAGTCCCAGCACATAGAAGAGCTGGAGATGAGTGGGCACCGAAGAGACCCATTCGTCGCTGCGCACCACATGGGTGGTACCCATCAGGGTGTCGTCCACGGCATGGGCAAAGTGATAGGTGGGGATGCCGTCTGTTTTGAGAAGCACGATATCGGCGATGTTTTCGTCCATCTCGATTTCGCCCCGGATCACATCCTTGTATTTGATCCGGCCACCGGGTTTACCCGGAGAGCGCAGGCGCATCACATAGGGCTTGCCCGCCTTGATGTTCTCCTCCACCTGCTCCATGGTCAGGTCACGGCAGCGGGCGTAGGTGGTATGATAGCCGGGCAGGGCCTTTTCCGCCTCCTGCTGCTTGCGGATGGCGGCCAGGTCCTCTTCGGTGCAGAAGCAGGGATAGGCCAGGCCGCGCTTCACCAGTTCCTTGCAGAAAGCCTGGTAGATCGGGCCACGGCGGCTTTGCTGGTAAGGGCCGTAATCGCCCTTTTCCTCGGTCTGGCTCATCATGCCCTCGTCAAATTCCACGCCGAAATCACGCAGGCCGGCCACGATGCCGGTGATGCCGTCCTCCACTTCCCGCTTTTTGTCGGTGTCCTCGATGCGAAGGATGATCCTGCCGCCGCTTTGGTGGGCCAGCCGCTCATTGACCAGGGCGGTGAACAGGCCGCCGATGTGGAGAAAGCCGGTGGGGCTGGGGGCAAACCGGGTGACCATGGCCCCCTGGGGCAGGTTCCGGGGAGGATAGATCTCTGTGAGATATTCCTCCATGGTTTTGTCGATGTGGGGGAACAGCAGTTCCGCCAGTTTATTATGATCCATTACACTTCCACTCCAAATTTCCCGGGAAAATTTTCCCTGGGCACAGTTTGATATTTTATTATATCCTGTTTCTCCCCACATTGCAACCGGCGTGCCGCCGGGGGCATACTGGCCCTCCCCGGACCCAGGCGGCACAGGAGCCTGTCATTCGGTCAGGCCGCTGGCCTGGGTGTATCCTGGCTATCTAGCGGAGTGCCTCCGCTGCCATACTACGCAGCGCCAGGTCTTGTGGAGAAAACTTCCTTGCTTCACGCTGTGCGGCGGCATTTGCTGCACAAGGTTTTACCTTAACTAGAGTGGCGTGCCATCGGAGGCATACTGGCCCTCTCCGGACCCAGGCGGCACAGGAGCCTGTCATTCGGTCAGGCCGCTGGCCTGGGTGTATCCTGGCTATCTAGCGGAGTGCCTCCGCTGCCATACTACGCAGCGCCAAGTCTTGTGGAGAAAACTTCTCTATATCACGCTGCGCGGCGGCATTTGCTGCACAAGGTTTTACCTTAACTAGAGCGGCGTGCCACTGGGGGCATACTGGCCCTCCCCGAACCCGGGCGGCACAGGAGCCTGTCATTCGGTCGGGCTGCTGGTCTGGGTCAGCTTGTCTGCGCAACCTCTGCGCCGGCCCGACCAAAGCCCAGGCTGTTAACTCTCCCACCCCAGGGGAGGGTCAGTTTGGCAGTGCGGCCGCCGCACCGCCGGGGTGCTGGATGGTTTGGGCAGCAGCCCAGGCAGCCTTCTCCAGCGCCTCCGGAATACTCTGTCCCATCATGCGGCTGGCCACGAAAAAGCCGGTGAAAGCATCCCCGGCCCCAGTGGTATCCACCACCGGCACGGAAAAGGCCTTCTGGAACACCCATTCCCCTTGATGCAGGCACCAGGCGCCCCGGCTGCCCAGGGTGAGCACCAGGGTATCCCCCTGGAACCACTCTTCCAGCCCACGGCGCAAAGCCTCTTCCTCTCGTTCTTCTCCTCCCAGCAGCTGACGGCCTTCCACCTGGTTGAGCAGCAGGCAATGCACCATTTCCAGATTCAGCCCCAGCAGATCCGGTTCCATGGGCGAAGGGTTGAAAACCACCTGCATTCCCCGCTTTCTTCCCTCGCTGAGCAGCAGGGGCAGACAGCTGATCTCGTTTTGCAGCACCAGCCAGTCCCCCGGTGCAAAATGCTCCAAAGTCTCCTGCACCTGTTCTTCTGTGATACACCGGTTGGCTCCGCCGTGGAGCAGGATGCAGTTTTCCCCCGCCCCGTCCCGCTGAATGACGGCGGTGCCGGTGTTCCCCTCCATCTGCCGCACCAGGGAAATATCCACCCCGGCCTGGCGAAGGGTGTCCAGGAGAAAATCCCCGTCCTCTCCCACGCTTCCCGCCATGTAAGTCTCGGCCCCGGCCCGGCGCAGGGCCACAGCCTGGTTCAGCCCCTTGCCTCCGGCCAGCCGCTGCCGGGACAGAGCGCTGAGGGTCTCCCCCGCCCCTACAAAATGGGGTACCTGATAGATATAATCAATGTTCAGCGAGCCAAAGCACAGCACCTTTGTCATTTTTCTCACCTCTCGGAAGAGTATAAAAAAAGACAGCCCGTGGCTGTCTTTGCTATGGAGCGGGTAAAGGGAATCGAACCCTCCTATCCAGCTTGGGAAGCTGACGTTCTACCAATGAACTATACCCGCATGGAGTAACTCTATTATAGCGTATCTTTGGAAAATTGCAACCGCTTTTTTTGAAAAATCCCGTCGAAAGGGCAAAAATCCCCCGGCGCTGCAAGATATAGCAAAGAGAAAACCGATCACAGAAGAATACAGTATCAGGCGCTTTTTTGCCCTTCTTTTTCAATCCGCAAAAAGCGGCGACCTGTGCGTCGGTTTTTGCACCTCTCAAGAGACCGGTGTGCGCCAAAGGCGTGCGCCGTGCCTCTTGCAAAAACTCGAAAAAGCGGCTAAGCCGCTTTTTCGAAATGCAAATCCCCCGGCGCTGCAAGATGCGCCGGGGGATTGAAAATGGCTCTTATTTGGAGCAGAATGCGTGCATATGCTTCATCAGATCCACTGTGCGGGCGGCGTAGCCAGCCTCGTTGTCATACCAGGATACCAGCTTGACAAAAGTGGGTGTCAAAGCAATGCTGGCCTTGGCGTCAAAGACAGAGGACACCAGCACACCGGCAAAGTCGGAAGAAACCAGGGGCTCGTCGGTATAGCCCAGAATGCCCTTCATGGAACCCTGAGAGGCTTCCTTGATGGCCTGGCAGATCTCCTCCATGGTGGCGGGCTTTTTCAGGTTGCAGGTCAGATCCACCACCGACACATCCAGAGTGGGCACCCGGAATGCCATGCCGGTGAGCTTGCCGTTGAGCTCGGGGATGACCTTGCCCACTGCCTTGGCCGCGCCAGTGGAAGCGGGGATGATGTTGCCCGAGGCGGCCCGGCCGCTTCTCCAGTCCTTGCCGGAACGGGCGTCCACCACCTTCTGGGACTTGGTCATGGAATGGACGGTGGTCATCAGGCCTTCTTCGATGCCGAAGGTGTCGTTGATGACCTTGGCCAAAGGCGCCAGGCAGTTGGTGGTGCAGGAGGCGTTGGAAACGATGTCCTCGCCCTGGTACTTGTCATGGTTGACGCCCATCACGAACATGGGGGTGTCATCCTTGGAAGGGGCGGACATGACCACCTTCTTGGCCCCGGCCTGGATGTGGGCCATGGCCTTTTCCTTGGTGAGGAACTTGCCGGTGGACTCCAGGATATATTCAGCCCCCACGCTGCCCCAGGGAATATCTCCCGGCTTTTCGCAGTTGAAGACCATGGTCTTTTTGCCGTTGACGGTGATGGAATTTTCATCCCAGGCGATGTCCGCATCCCATCTGCCGTGCACCGTGTCATACTTCAGCATATAGGCTGCGTATTCCGGCGTCAGGCTGGGATGGTTGATGGCCACAAACTCCACCTCAGGATCGTCGATGCCGGCCTTGAAGGCCAGCTTGCCAATACGGCCGAACCCGTTGATACCGATTTTTACGCTCATTCCAGATACCTCCGCATTTTCCTGCATTTGCATAGGGCGGGCTTTTTGTGCCCGCGCATAATTCCTATTTCTGATTATACACTATGTTCCCATGGTTTCTCAAGCACAAAGGAAGAACTTTCCCACTGGAGGAAGTTTTTCTTGCAAACAGGCCAATCCCATACTAGAATGGGGGTGGATGTTATGCAAAATGTACCAGTCTTTGCCTAAAAAAAGACAAAGTTGCTCCCCATACCCGCCGGAAAGGAGGACCTGCCTTGGAAAACACCGCCTTGGGGGACATGACCTGGTTCCCTGCCGCCGATGACCAGCTGATGATCTGCAGCCCGTCGGGCCGCATCCTCTTCGTCACAAGCAGCCTGCGTTTTCAGCTGGAAGAGGACTTGGTAGGCCGCTCTCTCAACGATATTTTCCCCGATTCCCTGGCCGCTCAGATCGTCACCCTGGCCCATGAGGGCCAGAGCCATTCCTTTCACACAAAACTCCAGGGCAAAGCCGTCCGGTGCAGTATGACCCCCAAAGAGGGGAATATGCTCATCACCGTCTTTTTCGCTCAGGAGAACCATCCCCCGGCCATGGCCCTCAGCGCCGCCGAACTGCTCAGCCGGGAAATCAGCAGCAGCCTGGGCACCATGTTCGCCGCCTGGGATGCCTTGCCCCCGGCCCAGGACCAAAAAAGCCAATATGCCAAAAGCGTGCTGCGCCAAGGGATGTACCGGCTGATGCGCATGGGCCGCAATCTGCTTGACTGCGCCCGGGCCGAAAGCGGCCAACTGGAGCTGAATGTGCGCCAGGGCGATCTGTCCCAGCTCTTCCGGGAGCTTTGCCAGCGGGTCGCGCCCATGGCCGAAGAAATGGGCATTCCCTTTTCCTGGGACTGCCCGGAAGAACCCCTTTTCTGCCCCTTTGACCGGGAGCGGATGGAGCGGGTGATCCTGGGGCTGATCTCCAATTCCATGAAATACACCCGGCAGAAAAACCAAATGCGGCTGGTGCTCACCAAGCGGGAGGACAACGCCGTCATCATCCTGGCCGACCGTGGCCGGGGCATTCCCTCTTCGGTGCTGCCCCATCTCTTCAACCGTCCGCCGGAATCCTCCCTGTCCCGTGGGCTGATGGTGGGCGGCGCCGGTTACAGCCTGATGCTGGCCCGGGCGGTGATGCTGCTCCACGGCGGCACCTGCGTCATCTCCAGCGTCCCCGATGAGGGCACCACCGTCACGCTGTCCCTTCCTCTGCACCCCTCCACGCCGTATCTGTCCCTGGGTGCTCCGCCCCCGGACTATGCCAGCGGCTTTGACCATGTGCTGCTGGAACTCTCCACAGCTCTGCCCGCTTCTTTCTATAAAGAAGAACCCAAAAAATCAAAATCCTATCCTGCTCCCCCGGAGCAATAAAAAAGAATTTCTCACGCGATATGGTTTTTTCATCGTCTGAGCAATAAAAAAGAGCCTTTCGGCTCTTTTTTTATTGCGTTATGGGATATTGAAAAATCGCTTGCCGTTTTCCAGGGTGATCCGGGCCGCTTCCTCTGTGGAAATGCCCTTGATCCTGCCGATGCACTCGGCCACCTTCCACACCTTGGAGGAATCGTTCCGCTCCCGGCGGAAAGGTTCGGGGGTGAGGTAGGGGGAGTCGGTTTCGATCATTACCCGGTCCAGGGGCAGCCACTCCAGCACTTCCAGGGCCCGGCGGGCGTTTTTATAGGTGATGACTCCGGTGAAGGAGAGCATCCAGCCCATCTTCACCAAGGTTTTGGCATCCTCCAGACTGCCGGAATAGCAGTGGAACACGCCCCGCACCCCCGGGTGCTCCCGCACCATCTGCATGCTGTCCCCATGGGCTTCCCGGTCGTGCACCACCACCGGAAGCCCCAGTTTTTCCGCCAGCTCCATCTGGAGGGCAAAGACTTTCTTCTGGTGCTCTTTGGGGGGATTGTCTTCCCAGTGATAGTCCAGGCCGATCTCTCCGATGGCCTTGACCTTTTCGTCCCGGGCCAGTTCTTCCAGCTCACCCATCTGGCTCTCCTCAAAATCCCCGCAGTCCGAAGGGTGAATGCCCACGGCGGCATAGACAAAGGGGAAGGTATGGGCCAGCTCCAAGGCCTTGCGGGAGGAAGGCAGGTCACATCCCGGGTTGACGATCAGCTCCACGCCCTGTTCCGGCAAACCGGCCAGCACCTCCAGCCGGTCCTGATTAAAGGCTCCGGAATCGTAGTGGGCGTGGGTATCAAAGACCCCCATCAGGACAGATGGGCCCCGGGCACGGCGCCGTCGGCCAGCACCACCCGCACATCGTTTTCCCCGCAGGTGGCCGACAGGATCATGCCGCAGCTGTCCAGCCCCATCATCTTCCGGGGAGCCAGGTTGCTCACCACCACCACATTGTGGCCGATCAGGTCTTCCGGCTCATACCACTGGGCGATGCCCGAAAGCACCTGGCGCTTTTCATAGCCCAGATCCAGCTCAAAGCGCAGCAGCTTCTTGCTCTTCTTCACCTTTTCGCAGTGAAGCACCTTGGCCACCGTCAGTTCCACCTTGGCAAAATCGTCATAGACGATGGTGTCCTTGGGTTCGTGAGGGGGCAGAGGCTCTTTCTTTTCCTCCTGGGGGGCATGAGCGGCCTGGAAGGCGGCCACTTCCTCCAGCTTCTTTTCGGCGTCCATCCGGGCGAAGAGGATCTCGGCCTGGCCCACCTGATGGCCTTCCGGCAGCGCGCCGAAGGAGCTGAGACTGTCAAAGTCGGTCTGATCGGTGTTCAGCTGAGCAAAGATCTTCTGGGCGGCGTCGGGGAGGAAGGCCTCCAGCAGCACGGCGCCGAAGCGGATGCTCTCCAGCAGATTATAAAGCACGGTATCCAGCCGGCCCTTTTTGCTCTCGTCCTTGCCCAGAACCCAGGGCATGGTCTCGTCGATATACTTGTTGGCCCGGCGGAAGATGGCAAAGACCTCGTCGATGGCGTCGCCCACCTTCAGCTGGTCCATGGCCCGCCGCACCTTTTCGGGGGCCTCCAGGCACACCTGCTTCAGTTCCTCGTCCACCGGCTCGCACACATCATGGCTGCCCATGACACCGTTCTGGTACCGGTGGCACATGGTCACCGTCCGGTTGACCAGGTTGCCCAGGATGTTGGCCAGGTCGCTGTTGGTGCGCTCGATGAGCAGCTCATAGGTGATGGTGCCGTCATTGGCAAAGGGCATCTCATGGAGCAGGTAATAGCGCACAGCGTCCACGCCGAACAGCTCTACCAGATGATCGGCATAGATCACATTGCCCTTGGATTTGCTCATTTTGCCCTCGCCCACCAGCAGCCAGGGATGGCCGAAGACCTGGTGGGGCAGCTCCTCGCCCAGGGCCATGAGGAAGATGGGCCAATAAATGGTGTGGAAACGAAGAATGTCCTTGCCGATGAGATGCACATCGGCGGGCCAGAACTTCTTGTATTCCTCTGTGCTCTCCCCTTCCGGCTCATAGCCCAGGAAGGTGATGTAGTTGGTCAGAGCATCCAGCCACACATAGACCACATGGCCCGGGTCAAACTCCACCGGGATGCCCCAGCTGAAGGAGGTGCGGGAAACGCACAGATCCTGAAGGCCGGGCTTGAGGAAATTGTTGACCATCTCATTTTTCCGGGATTCCGGCTGGATAAAGTCGGGATGGTCTTCGATATATTGCATCAGCTTGTCGGCGTATTTGCTCATGCGGAAGAAATAGGCTTCCTCCTTGGCCTTCTGCACCGGGGCGCCGCAATCGGGGCACTTGCCGTCTTTCAGCTGGCTTTCGGTGAAGAAGGACTCGCAGGGGGTGCAGTACCAGCCCTCGTAGCTTCCTTTATAGATATCGCCCTGGTCATACAGACGCTTGAAGATCTGCTGGACCTTCTTTTCGTGCATGGGGTCGGTGGTGCGGATAAACCGGTCGTAGGAGGTGTGGAGCACATCCCAGTTGCGGCGCACCTCGGCAGCCATCTCGTCCACGAAGGCCTGGGGGGTCATGCCGGCCTTTTCGGCCTTCTCCTGGATCTTCTGGCCGTGCTCGTCGGTGCCCGTCTGAAAAAGCACATCGTAGCCGTCCTTCCGCTTATAGCGGGCGATGGCGTCGGCCAGCACGATCTCATAGGTGTTGCCCACATGGGGTTTGCCCGAGGTGTAGGCGATGGCCGTGGTCAAATAGTACTTTCCTTTGCTGTTCATTTTCTTTCCTCCATGGCGCCTTTGCTTCTTCCGGCGAATGAGCCGGCGCGCCGGATATAGTATGGGTCAAAGGCCTACGCAGCCTTTGCCTGCGCACTTTATCATACCATTCCCTATAAAAAAACACAAGCATTCAGGCGCGGCAAGCCGCGCCTGAATGCTTGTGAGACAATATGGATGCAATGTCAGCGGGGTGTCCCCGCGGCCATACTTTCTTTGCCCTGGTGGACGCAACCATCCCTGGCTCTATTGCAAAGCGGAAACGCCTTTTTGGCCGATGGCTTTTTCCAAGGCAAACAGGCTTTCCAGAAGCTCCGGGTTACGGCTCTGATAAAAGTCCTCCCATTCCGTTTCCCACTGGCCCTCTGTGTTTTTCAGCTTCCACACCTTCACCTGTGGCCGCTCCGCCCCGATCAAGGACAGCGCCCAGGCGTCCTTTCCCTGACGCATCACAAAACAAGTGGGGAAATACATCTGTCCCACTTCGGTCATCCGATGGGGCCAGGTGCCCATGGAGGGGTACAGATCCAGCAGATCGTCATACCGAAGATCTTCCGCCAGCGCCCGGATGGTGCCCTGGGCCGCTTTCCCCGAAACCGGCACGGTGATTCCTCTGTCCACATAAACATACTGAGTTTCCCGGAAAGGGGAAAGCCCCAGCTTTTTCGCAGGGCCGCCTTCTGCCCAGGAAAACAGGCCTACCACTCCCGGAATTACCGCCGTCAGCAGTACAAGACGCACAAAAAACCGTTTGCCAATATAGCGGATCATTTGAAAACCCTCTTTTTCTCTGTTTCCGATCTTTGCTTCATCTTTTCAGGGAAGTTGGTCTTCTCCATAACGCTGCCGGTATTCCTCCGCAAAGTGTTTCCAGGCCTCCCACTGGGGATTTCCCGGCTGCTTTTGTTCCTCCGGCACGCCCCGCAAAATAAGCAGCAACAACTGAAGCCGGGAACTGTTGCTATAAGTATAGCCGGTTTCCTGCCCGATCAGGGCGTACACCTGCTCATCAAAGGGACAGGCCCCTTCCGGAAGCCGGCTCATCTCCAGCGGCACTGCATCCCGCTCCTCTTCATAAAAAGGGGCGCTTTGCTCTCCCTGGGGAAGACGATAGGCCAAAAAGGCGCCCTCTTTCTTCCCACAGGCGAAAAAGCTGTTGTCTTCTTGGGTGCTGCGGAAAAATCCGTCCAGACTACCGTAATCCACCGGCTGCGCTCCCCAGGTTTCTTCCAACCAGCGGGCCAAATTTTCAGGGATGCTAATCCCCTCTAAAGAATACCTATTCCTTTGTTCCTTCATTTTAATTGATTTTCCCCAATCCTACTCCGATTATTGCTGACAGCCAGCTCAAATCAGTTTTTTGAACAGCCAGTGAACTGGCATCTGCATTATAGCGAGTTACATCTGTGGGTATTTTACAATTTCCAATACAAATTGTTATTCCTATGGTTGGGCTATATTTATGTGGATTAGTAATTCTGGATTTAGATACAAAATATGGGTCTTTAAAAACACTCAGAGGCTTTATTTTAACTTGTTTATAGCGCAATCCCATTGTTTGAAAGGAAGGAGTCATTACTGTTAAATAAATAGCACAATATTCGCTATCTCCGCTGCGTACTACTCCCGGATATATGCCATCCTCCATGCCATAAAACTGTATCATCTCTTCAACAGGAGGAAGCTGTCCATTCGGCAAATCGTTTGTCGAGATGATAGGATATGAAGTTTCTTGATTCTCTTCCGATACGGGGGTAGCATATGCAGTAATACTATTTATTATCATTACTACCCCAAACAAAAGTGCTAAAACTCTCTTTGTCCGTTTACGCATTTTCATCTTACCCTCTTTTCTTACTTTAAATTGTATCATTGCTTATTTGTAATAGTATATTAATTTTATTCTCTTGTCAATACCATTATTAACACAATTTATTTTATTACTTGATATTATCTATTTTTGTTTTGTAAATATCAGAATATCCCCTAAGCAGGGATGGAAAACCCTTCCTTCCCTTGCATTGACATCCATTTCTATCCGGTGCTATGCTTATGATATTATATGATATTATAAGAAAAGAGAGGTGTCCCCGATGAAAAAACGCGGCCTTTCCCTGCTTCTGATCCTGTGCCTTTCTCTGGGACTTCTGCCCGCCGGCCTCTGGCCGCAGGCACCCAGACCGTCAAAACGGCTGTGACGGTGGATTACGCCGCCGCCATAGAGGCGGTGGAATATCTCAACCAGCTCCGCCGGGAGGCGGGCCTTCACGATCTGGTGATGGACGAAAATCTGGTGGAATCGGCCATCACCCGGGCCAGTGAATGTTCCATCTATTACAGCCACACCCGGCCCTCTGGAGAAAGCTACCTCACCGCCTGTCCTTCGGGCAGCCGATACCAAAGCAGCTTTTACAGCGAAAACATCCTCTGGGGAACTGCCAAGGTTTCTTCCCAGCGGGCCATCCAGTCCTGGAGAGATTCTCCCTCCCACTACGCCAATATGATGGACAAAAACCACCAGTCGGCGGGCATCGCCTGGGTCTATGCCCGGGACGGAAAAAGCTACTGGGTGCAGACCTTCTCTTCGGCCACAGCCCAAGTGGACCCCAACCCCCTCACCGGCACGGCCAACCTCACTTTTTCCGTGCCCGTCGCCCCGGAGATGATCACCCCTCATGTGGAGACTTCTTCCTACACCGTCCAGATGCATGAGCCCCAGGATGTGTTCGTTCTCAATGACAAAAGCCCTGTGGTGCCCGACATCCTCCGTTCCGCAGATGAAAGCGTGGTCAAAGTGAGCCTGGCGGACACCGCTGTGCGCCTCACCGCTGTGGGTGAAGGCGTCGCCACTATTTACGCCACCACCGCCGACGGCAAGGCTTCCGGCTCCTGCCGTGTCACCGTATCCAACCCCTCCCAGGGCTCCCACAGCTTCACCGATGTGTCCCAAAGCGATTATTTCTACGACGCCGTCATGTGGTGTGCCGATGAAGGGCTCCTGGATGAGGCCGGCAATACGGTGGGGGTCTACACCCCTTGCACCCGTGCAGAAATGGTATACCATCTGTGGCAACTGGCCGGCTCTCCTGAGCCCATCACCTCCATCAACGCCTTCTCGGACCTTTCTTCCCTGTCCACTCAGGAGCGGAAAGCCATTCGCTGGGCCGTGGAGGAAAACATCACCAATGGCACCAGCATCACCACCTTCTCCCCCAGCATGGTACTTACCCGGGCCCAGGTGGTCACCTTCCTCTACCGGGTGGCGGGCCGTCCCAGCGTAGCCGGGTCCGCCGGATTCTCTGATGTGCCCCAGGGCAACTGGTTTGCCAATGCCGCCGTGTGGGCGGTGAAGGAGGGCATCACCACCGGAACCACGGCCACCACCTTCACGCCCGACCGTACCTGTGTCCGTTCGGAAGTGTTCACCTTCCTCTATCGGTACTACAACTGATTGTCTTCATCCCCGAAGCTGCGGCTTCGGGGATTTTTTTGTCTGGAAAAGGTGGAAACAGCAGCAAATTCTTAGAAAACTCTGAACTTTTGGCCAAAGGATTGGCATCTTCCCTGTTTTCTGGTATAATAGCGGAGCTTATAAAAAAAGAAAGGCTTTCCGGCAACTTTTTGCCGGAGAAACCCGTCTAAAAAAAGACAGTCCGGAAACAGGCTCACATGAGCCGCTTGCCAAAGGAGGCTTTTTTCAGAAAAATGGCACAAGGAAAACGAATAGTACGAAAAAAACGCCATCGCCGTCATCGGGGCCGAGTGCTTTTCTGTTGGCTGCTGATCCTGCTGGGCCTGGGAGGCGTGGGTTTTTACTTTTGGAGAATGATGAACTCCTATGATTACAATCCCCTGGACGAAAGTGACCTGGGCATTGTGCAGACCCAGCAGCCGGTGAGCGACAAGATCACAAACATCGCCCTGTTCGGCGTGGACTCCCGGGCCGGCGAAAATTCCCGGTCCGATGCCATGATCATTTTATCGGTAGATCCCAAACGGGGGAAGGTAAAGATGTCCTCCCTCATGCGTGACGCCTATGTGGAGATCGAGGATCACGGCATGACCAAGCTGTGCCATGCCTACGCCTATGGCGGGCCGGAGCTGGCCATTAAAACCATCAACCAGAACTTCCAGATGGACATCAGCGAATATGCCACTGTCAACTTTAACCAGATGGCCGATATCATCGACGCCATCGGCGGCGTGGATCTGGAAGTCACGGAGGCCGAAATGGACGAGGCCAACGATGCACTTTGGGAGTACTGTGTGTTCAACGACCTGATCTGGGATGACTACAAATTCACCGAACCGGGGCTTCAGACTCTGAACGGGCCTCAGGCCGTGGCCTATGGGCGCATCCGCAAAGGCGCCACCGGCGGCGACGCGGCCCGTACCAGCCGCCAGCAGGAGATCCTGGAAAAGATGATGGAAAAGGTGATGGATATGAGCATCGTGAAATATCCCTCCCTGGCCGCAAAACTCCTGCCCATGGTGGAAACCAGCCTTTCTTCCAAGGAGATCCTTTCCCTGGCCACCCAGGTGCTCTCCGGCGGCAAACCGGACATCGAACGGGCCACCTTCCCCTGCGAGGGTGAATGGTCGGAAAAACGCACCTCCAGCGGCCTTTCCGTGGTGGCCTATGAAGATGCCTTGGCTGTAAAACGCCTGCACGCATTCATCTATGACGATCTGTCCATCGAAGAGCAGAAGGCTCAGGAGCAATCCTCCGGCGGCACAGACACCGATACCGATGCCGATGTCGATACCGATACGCCATAACACAAAACACCGCAAGAAACATCTTGCGGTGTTTTTTTCTTGTTTCCAACAAGCCTTTCTCACAACAGGCTCAGCCCATAACCCATTGACATCCCCCTGGAGAAACGATAAAACATACAGAAAGAGACAATTTTTGAAAAATCTTTCTATTTTCATTTAGTATTTGCTTCGAAAAAAGTAGTATATAGGTAAAAGGGAAAGGAGGAAGCTATATGATGCATGACGAAAAAATCATCGACCTATTTTTCAAGCGATCCCAGCAGGCCATATGCGAACTGGACATGAAGTACGGAAAAATCTGCCACACACTCTCCTATCACATCGTGAACAATGAACAGGATGCGGAGGAATGCGTCAATGACGCTTACCTGGGCGCATGGAACACCATTCCTCCCACACACCCCAATCCACTGCTTTCTTATATTGTGAAAATCGTTCGAAACATCTCGCTCAAACTTTACTGGAAAAAGGAAGCTGCCAAACGAAACAGCATCTACACCATTGCCATGGAGGAAATGGAACCCTATATCGCCGATCTGAAAACCGTTGAGGACGAAGTGGAAGCCAGAGAGCTGGCCCGCATGATCCAGAGCTTTTTAGATACCTTGACCTTGAAGGAGCGGGTTATTTTCATGCGCCGCTACGCTTATATGGATACCTATGGGGATATCTCCAAGCGCGTGGGAATATCTGAAAAGAATGTATCCGTCCGGCTCTCCCTCATTCGCCAAAAAATGAGAAAGTACTTAATGGAAAGAGAGGTGTCTCTATGAATACCCGGAAATTTTCGGATGCAATCAGCGAAATTGATGACAAATACTATGAAGAAGCTGCAAATTACCAATCCAGGCGCAAGAAAAATACTTGGATCGCCTGTGGAAGTATCGCTGCTATGCTTGCCATAATGGTATATGCAGGAACAAGATTCCTTCCACAGAAAGCGCCGGAAACCGCAGCAGAACGGCCCATGCTTACAATCTCGGAAAATGTAAGCGATGGAATGGGCTTTGAAAGCTATAGGGCTTACGATATTTCGGAGCTTGTCAATGCAAACCCCTGGAATGACTCTCTGGACATTTCTACACTCCCTGTTTATCATAATCCACTGACCTATGATGAAAATTTCATAGCCTCCGGAGCGGATTTTGATAAAATGCATGAACTTTTATTGGAAGTTGCCGACCGTTTGGGCCTTGATTCTGAGAAACTTGATATCACCGACGATGCCCCTGATAAAGAAACACGAAAAATGATAACAGAATCATTTAAAATAGCTGGAAAGAAGGTTCCGGAAGGCTATTTCAATCCAACCAAGCTGCTGGCTGAAGAAAATGGATTCCGAATTGAAGTGGACCAAACGATGACGGCCACCATCTTCTTTGATCCTGCACAATCACTTCCGGAAAAGTACCATTTTACATATCACTCTTCTTACGAAGATATTCTTTCCACAGCCGAATATCTGAAGCAGGAGTATAAAGATCTTATTGGCATCGACAACCCCCAAATAAATGTCTACGGTGGCAACTATAACGATCAGCTTGAGCAGACATATTCTATCGAATTTTTTGATGCAAATGGTAGCGAGACCGAACAAATTCTCAACTATAATTTCAACGGGATCGCCTTTTATTGTGACGATAGCGGAAAACTTTTTATGGCAAGAATCCATCAACCGGACTTGTCACAAAAGGCCGGAGACTACCCTATCATTACTTCAGAAAAAGCAGGGGAACTGTTAGCCAGCGGAAATTATATTACCAATGTACCCGATGAAATGCCGGGATTGGAATATGTGAGCAAAGTAGAGCTTGTCTATCACAGCGAAACATACGATACATACTTCATGCCTTATTACTGTTTCTATGTGGAATTGCCGGAAAAAGAAGAAGAAAATGGCTTAAAGACCTATGGCGCATATTATGTACCAGCAGTAAGAGGGGATTACATTTCCAACATGCCAACATGGAACGGGGATTTTAACTAGAACCAAAAAACACCGCAAGATGTTTCTTGCGGTGTTTTTCTTTTCCACAGGCCTGTTGATCATGCTTTCCCTATGGCAAATCCTGCTTTGGCTCTCCTCTTAACTTTTCCTTTCAGATTCCGATAATATAATGAAGGCTTTTTATTCCAGCACTTTGGAGGGAGCGACTCTGCATGAACATGACGGAAGTTTCCGGCCCCAATCGGGCTTGTTACTATTTGAATCCCGCAACCAAAAAATTGGAGCTTGGCACTTATGATGAGTCTGCTGTCATGGAAAAGCTGCAGAAAAGAGCTGAGGAGCTAAAAAAGAACCCCGTGGGCCAAAACACATTGACTAACGAAGAAATTCAGGAACTGGCGAAAAAATTTGACCCACAGAACATGACACAGAAAGAATATGACAGCTTTATCCGCTATCTGGAAGAAAAAGGTGTCCTGAGTCAGCTGGAGAGCAGCGACATTGGCATGTCTGTTCGCTATATCATACCGGGGCTTTCTGAGTCCGTGCATATCTGGACATCGTCATCCCATGTAGGCACAGGGATCACTACACTGGACGATGTAAACGGCAATGCGCTCCTGTTTGCGCAGGCCATGACCCAGTGGGAGGTTCCAGGCAGCAGCGTACAGATCAAGCAAGGTGCTTATGCCAAAGTGCTGGGAATTCTGGATCAAATGAATACCGCCAGAGCTTCGACGGGAAGTATCCGGCCTTCATCACCCCTGATCGGAGACCTGAGCAGTTTTCAGTTGGCCATGGATCATATCAAAAATCAGCGCATCCAAGTTGTGTAGACCTTTTTCGTCATTTGCTTGATTTGGGTAATTATATACGATTTTTCCAAAAACAAAAACACCGCAAGAACTATCTTGCGGCGTTTTTCTATGGCACCCCCAATAGGAATCGAACCTATAATTGCCCCTTAGGAGTATGGCGTTCCAATTCTGTGTTCTTCTCTACTTCCTCTACAGTTTCTTCTCGTTTCATATCATGCTGTACGGCGGATACACCTAATCGCAAATTGTCCCTATAATCCCCTGCTTTTAACCGCTTTTCAAAAGTCGTATTAGCAAGAAATTAGCAGGAAGGATGATTCGCTTCCCGGCAAGATAGCATGGCAATGGCCAATCTGGCGACATATTCAGGAGGTAAAATCATGGAACAAAAAGAGAAAGAATTGCAGCCCCAGACCCGCGCTTACACGGTGGAAGAGATCGCAGCCATCCTTCATATCGGGCGATCATCCGCCTATACCCTGGTCAAGAAAGGGTGCTTTAAGAGCGTACGCATCGGTACAGCCATCCGGATCTCTAGAAAATCTTTCGATGAATGGCTGGATCAATTGGAGTTGTAATACAGAGGAGCGTATCACGGTTTTGCCATGGTGCGCTCCTCTGTATTACAACCGAAATTATTACTTAAAAGTGAGAATAAATCTTCCAGCATTTAAGCTCTCTCCATGATATAATGAATAATAATAAAACTGGTATTTTTCCAAGAGAGGGGAGGTGAAGTGTGTGGGAAAGTATACAGATGATGAGATCCGGGCAATGCCGAAAATCACAGCCAAAATTGCCGCAGACTACCTAGGAATTTCTCCCATGATGGTGACTTTGGGCATGAGAAACAATGTGCTTCCAATCGGCTTCGCCATCAAAAAAGAGGATCGATACAGCGAAAGCTGGAGTTACAACATCATTGCGGAGCGATTGATCGCCTATAATCACGGCAAAATCAATGAGGTACAGGTTCAGAATATTGAAAAGAACCTGAACACCATCATCAGCCAATTTGAAGAGATGAAACGCGATCTGGTTTTTCTATTAAAAGAAAACGAGGAATTGGAGGGATAAAACAGTTTTTAGCGATCCTTGCAGATACTGAATCGTCAAAAGCACAACTTTTGCAAGCCGATGAGAAAAAGGCAGTAGTTCCAGACAAGGAGGTGAGAACAGCGATGCCACCCTCTAAAATTCGTTTGACACGAAAGGAACTTTACGAAGAGATCTGGAGCATCTCCGTGGCGGGTGTATCCAAAAAATATAATATCCCATACGCTAAATGTCTGGCAAAGATCAAGGCGGCCCAGATCCCTGTTCCGCCCTCTGGATATTGGACCAAACTCAACTACGGAAAATCCGTGGAGCAGACGCCCCTTTCCGGCGATGGGGATGCAGTCGTTGAGCTGATACAAGAAACTTTGCCCGGTACCACAGATACAGAGAAATGTAAACTTCAGGAGGAAACTGCCTCCGGGTCGTCCCCTGCGTCCTCTCCAGCAGAGACACCTCCGCAAAAGCCGCCTGAGTCAGAGGCTGCTCAACCGACTGTTGATCCACTGGAAACGATTGAAAAGTTTGGACAAGCCTATAATGTGTATCACCGGGAGACCCTGTATCAGGAAGTCTGGTCCATGCCGGTAACAGAGGTTGCGAAACGGTATAAAGTTTCCGATGTTGCCATCCATAAGGTTTGTAAGTCGCTGGACATTCCCACGCCGCCGCAGGGGTATTGGGCAAAATTGCGGGCTGGAAAACCTGTCAAGAAACTCCCACTCCCGCCTGGAAAAGAACAGACGAAACTGGGAATACAAACTGGGGTCAGCCATGTGGAGCCTCCAAGTGAGAACTCGGCGCCTCTGGCTTTTTTGCCTGAAGAAGAGCGACAAGTGGTGCTGAATGTGGCAGCACAGATCCTGCTTCCACAGGAACATGCCCGTATGCGGCCGGAGATCGTGGCACACCGGAAACGAATTGCAGAGTGGAACAAGAGAAGGCGCCAGCTGGAGCGGGAATTGGGCCCAAACTGGAACCGCGGGAGACGGGAAGTTCCACCTCCATTTGCTGAAGGGGTTTCAGAAGAGCAGCAACCGAGAATTTTTCGATTGATCGATGCGCTGGCCAAAGCGATGATACCGTTGGGGTGGAGTTTGACGAACGATCTTCAATTTGCAAGGGACCAGGATATAGTTACACTCACATTTTCTGAGGCGACGGACCAGATTCTACATACCCCAACCAGAGAAGAAAATCTCAAGTTGCTGGAATATGAGGAAGCGCGTAAAAAGCACTCGTGGGCGGCAAAGCCGCAGATTCGCAAATATGATTCCGTTTACAATGGCCGATTGAGCCTATGTATCAACGGCGCAAAAACATTTCGGGATTGCCGATTCTATGTCCTGGAAGACCGTTTGGGTGATATGATGCTCTCCATCTATGGTGAGGCGGAGCAGGTGAAGCAGGCACGCTTGGCCCGGGAGGAGGCGGAGCGGCAGCGCCGGGAACAGGAACGAAGGCGAGAGGAGCAGCGTCAACGGTATAATGCCGAAGTGGATCGAACCCTTGCACTTGTCAACTGTGCAGCAGATTATGAGATTGCGTGCAGAATCCGTGCTTATGTTTCTGCTATGGAAAAAGCACATTCGGATCAGGATCTTTCTGAATGGGCGTCCTGGGCTCGAGCAAAAGCAGATTGGTATGACCCCACAGTCGCAAAAGAAGACGAACTTCTTGGCAGGCGAGAACACGAAAAGAGTCAAGAGAGTAAAGGTCCTCAGCACAAGGGATACCGGTAGTAAAGCGGAGGTATGCTCGCCTCTAGATTTGGATAGAATAGTAGTGCAATTATCAATAATAATGAGCAATTATTATAAGTACAGTTGCAATGATAGTTGACAAAGATGAAGATTAGCGCTACTATATGGTTAAAGGAGGTGGTTGCATGGCCATCATCAGCAAGGAAGGGCTGCTGAAAGTGCTGGTCTCCTACAACCCCTGGTGGAAAACAGGAGTCGTAAACCCCAAACTGTCCAAAACATATAAGCGCTTTGCCTTTTACGAGGCCATGAAACGCCTGAATCAGACGGACATCCGGCGCACAGTGGTTTTAACCGGCACAAGACGAGTGGGAAAGACCACCATACAGTACCAGATGATCGAGGCCTTGCTTCAAAGCGGTGTTCCGCCCCAGAAGATTGTCTTTGTCTCCATGGATCATCCTATGCTGAAGCTGAGCGCCATGAACGATATTCTGGAGTGCTATCACGAAAACATCTATCCGGATCAGGATGTCTACTACTTTTTTGACGAAATTCAGTACGCGCAGGATTGGGACAAATGGCTGAAGGCAATCTACGATATGCAGCCGGACACCAAAGTGGTAGCCACCGGCTCGGCCAGTCCGGTTTTGGTCAAGGGGAGCCAGGAGAGCGGCGCCGGGCGATGGTCGGCCATCCAGGTTCCGACACTGTCTTTCTATGAGTATTGTGAGCTGCTGAATGTGGATCGCCCCAACCTGCCGGATGATTTGAAGATCACCCCACTGCTGTATAAGACGCAGCAGGAACGCACCCAGATCATGCTGCAGCTCTCTAAGGTACAGAACCACTTTAACCGCTATCTGCAAGTAGGCGGCTTCCCCGAACTGGCCCTGGCCGACAACGACATCCTGGCCCAGCAGGTCATGCGGGAGGATGTGGTGGACAAAGTACTCAAGCGGGACCTGCCCTCCCTTTACAAGATCCGCAACGCAACAGAGTTGGAGCGCATCTTCCTCTATCTCTGCAATGTTTCTTCTGAAATTGTTTCTATTGAGGCGATTGCGAAGGAGCTGAATGGCGTTTCCAGACCTACCGTCGAAAATTATATTGACTATTTGGAAAGCGCTAACTTGATTTATCAGAGCTGGCCGGTCAATATGGCGGGGAAAAAGGTCCTCAAAGCCAGTCCCAAGATCTATATTGCTGATGCGGCGATCCGCAATGCGGTTTTAATGGACGATTCCATGCTGAGTGACCCGGTGGAAATGGGAAAAGTCGTGGAAACCGCCGTTTACAAGCATGTGGCCGCATTCTATTATCAGCAGGCCGCATCGGTGGGCTATTATCGTGGTGGCAGGCGAAGCAAAGAAATTGATGTTGTGGTGGAATACTCCAATTCCAAGAACATTCTCATTGAGGTGAAATATCGGGAGGGCGCCCCCATCCCGGATGATTCCGCTATCGTAGAGTTGAGTGGAGAGGCTGCGGCCTCCATCGTGGTGACCAAAACCGCCGATGATTTTGGCGTCCACAATACGAAAAGCGGAAAAGATCTAATCCGTATCCCGGCCTTTGCGTTCCTCTATCTGCTTGGTCATGCAGAAAAGCATGGCTATCACGGAATGGAATAATGATAGAGTATAAGCAGGAGAGCGTGGTGCATGAGCGCCACGCTCTCCTGTTTGCTTCATAAGTTTCCGCTATATTTGCGTTGCCTCTATAAGTGAGAAAGCTAATAATGGATTCGAACGATTCTTAATAAAAATACGCATGAGGCTAGGAACTATCCGAAATTTCCTGTATAGATTTTATAACAATTCTAAGAATATTTTGATAGAAAATGACACAATACAGTACTGCAAATGCCTAAAAGAGCAAAAAAGCCTTATGTAGCTAGGTCATAAATTGTTCGAAGCCGTTAGGAGTACGGCGTACCATTTCGTAAATTGTTCATATCATATCTTCCCGTGTTGTTTCTTCGCAAATTGTGCTGCCCGGAGGCAGGTCAATTTGCACAAATTCCCCTGAAATATGCTGCCTTACAACGGCTTTTCAAATGTCGTATTAGCAAGGTATTAGCAGGAACCCCTTGTGACAGAGGGCTTCCAGGGGCCATTTCAAAATGCTATTAGCAAGGGAGGATCATTTTATGAGCACCAACGAAAAAGAGACGCCCCAAAGCAGAACATACACCGTGAATGACATCGCAGCCATTCTCGGTATTGGCCGCGCTTCGGCCTATAAACTCGCCAACTCCGGATTGTTCAAGACGATCCGCATCGGCAACATGATTCGCATTTCCAGGAAGTCTTTTGAGGAGTGGCTGAAAGCAGAGGGGCTGGACGACGAAACGAAATAAGAATATTGGACCGCCGCAGGCTGTTCACCTGCAGCGGTCCAATTGTTCAATCAAGAAAAAACCACAACAGAATATGGACTATCGCCATTGCTCATAATATGTTACGCTTCCAATGCATTTTTAACGGCCTGATAATCCCAAACATGGGTTCCATTTTCCATTTTCTGCATTGCGACATGTTGGCCATAAGATTTAATTGCATCTGGACATTTGCTCTTATCTACTGTTGCAGCATTATATAAAACAATAATTTTCAACTTATCTCTGTCCCTAACTGCTTTTTTACATTCGTACTCAATAAAACTGTCATTATTTATTGTATGTCCCGTTAAACACTTTCCGCCTTTATAGTTGTTGCAGTATGTGCATTCGCCTGCTTTGCGACTCTTAGTATCTTTTCCGACGATAAGAACAAAGGTCTTAGAGGCATCCATTCTTGTAGAAAGAGAAGCCTTAATGCTACAATTTAGACTGCTATCACTTGATTTGGTCAAATCATGTGCATCTGTAAACGACAGACTCCATTTTTTTCCGTTGTTCCAATTGTGTAATGCATTTACAGCATCAATATCGCCATCCCAGTCTGCAGCAATATAGGTTCTAGTTCTGTACATTTTGAGGTACCTCCTAAAATTTAGTAATTTTTATTTTTAAAGCATTTTTATTTCAAATTCATTATGGGGATATCACTTTTAATAGTTTCACGGACAATGATATGAATATCACAATTTAATTCACTTTTATTCAATTTAAATGCTTGTACCAAGTATGAAAGCACATCTTTCTGGTCTTTTTTTGTTCTCGAAAGGCCTGTCCCTACTAGTGGAATTAAAATAGGGAAACCTTCAGACTCACTATTACATGCTTCAATTAATTTTTGTACTGCTAGTGCATAGTCTTGCATAGATGTTTGAGCTTTCAACTCTCTATTAAAGGTACTTAACGCCCAAAGGAATAGGTGCGTGGTTTCATCGCTAGGAATATCGGCAATTGTTCCGACTGGGTACCGTCTAAGGTTCCCTTCGGGTTTATCGATTATATCGATATCTTGATAAGGCTGATTAGACAACTGCCGTTGTATTGTTGCATTTAGGGACTGCTCTGTATATCTGCCAGAACTATATAGTTGTTTAAAAGCAATTCCATGAAGCGTTTGCTCTGAAACTAAATGATTATCAACTATAGTGTCAAAGCATCTATTTACAGGAATTATTATATTCCTTCGTTCACATGGATTGAGCACTTCATTCGCATCAAATAAATCTCCATATTGGACATATAATTTATGGCCGTTATTTCCGCAGATTACCTCAAACCTTTTTCTGCGTGATAATGTACACCCAACAATTAGAAAACAGACAATCCATAAAAAAGCCAAAATTACTAGACTAATTAATACCTTTGAATAAAAGGGCAATTCTTGGGGCAAAACCCCATCTAATGATACAAAATTTCCAATAAAACCGAAAAAAGCGTAAATACCGCCAATAATCGTCGTCGCTATTGAAGAAATATATTTTTTGTTAATCCAAATTCGTTTCATAAAATATCTCATAACTTTTTTAGTTAGTATTATCATAAATTTGTGTATACATCTAATAATATAATTTAATTATATCATACTTTACCAGTTTCAGCAATGGGCGACTTGAAAATGCGTTTAAATTTAATTATTATTGCAACACCGCAGAGTTTCTGCGGTGTATTTTTATAGACAAATTACGCTACATTTTCGTTTTAATTGTTTTAAATGAGGCAAAAATCCCATGCTTTTTTATCCATAATCAGCCGAAAGGCCGCCGCCCATAGGGTTTCCCCTCTGGGGTATCCGGGTGGCGTAGAGGCCGTCTTTTCCCCAAAAATGAACACTTTTCCGAACCGCCGAAAGGAGGTGATACCATGGCGGTATTTCGCATTGAGAAAACCCGCGACTACACGGTAATGTCCAACCACCACCTACGGAATGCGGGGCTGTCGCTGAAATCCAAAGGGCTGCTCTCCATGATGCTATCCTTGCCGGAGGACTGGAACTACACCACCAGGGGCCTGGCGAAAATCTGCAAGGAGGGCACGGACAGCATCGGATCAGCCCTGAAGGAGCTGGAACGAGCCGGGTACATAGTCCGCAACCGCCTCCGGGACAGCAAGGGCAAAATCGTGGATGTAGAGTATGTCATCTACGAGACGCCCTATCCCCCGGACACGGGCCAGCCGTGTGAGGACGAGCCGGATACGGCTTGTCCAGATACGGAAAACCCGGATATGGATAACCCATGTCTGGAAAACCGGCCGCAATTAAATAAAGAGAAA
The DNA here is from genome assembly GCA_003477405.1 of Ruminococcaceae bacterium AM07-15. GTDB lineage: Bacteria > Bacillota > Clostridia > Oscillospirales > Butyricicoccaceae > Pseudobutyricicoccus. The sequence goes on along the minus strand of QUDE01000013.1, from coordinate 1,972 downwards.
AGAAATCCTGAAGAACAAAATACTGATTCAACAAGCACGGAAGGATCAAATCCTATCCAATCTAGCCCCCAATCCCCCGCAGGGGCCAACCGGACCGGACGGGACTGGATACGGGAGCGAGAGAGCTATCGGGAGCTGATTTTGGAGAACATCGAGTATGACATCCTCGCACAGAACGAGCGCATGGGCCGTGACCGTTTGGACGAGCTGGTGGAACTTATGGTGGATACTGTCTGTTCCCGCAGGGAGACGATCCGCATTGCCGGGGACGACTATCCGGCGGAGGTGGTCAAATCCCGGTTCCTGAAGCTGAACAGTTCTCACATCGAGTATGTGTTGGACCGTATGCGGGAGAACACCACCTATGTCCGCAACATCAAGAAATATCTGCTGGCTGCCCTGTATAACGCCCCGGCCACCATCGACAGCTACTATGCGTCCCTGGTGAACCACGACCTGTACGGCAGCGGAGAAAGGAGATGACAGACCATGCAGGAAGAAGTCACCCAGCGCACCGTTGCCCTCTGTGTGGAGGCCACCAAGCTCTCCGCCGGGATGCTGCAACAGGCCATGAAAAAGGTGCTGGACGAGATGCAGAAAGGAGTGACCGACCGCAAGACCAAACTGCACCACGGAAAGCAGACCCTCCGGCAGCTGATGAAGCACAACACCGGCGTTTCCAACATCGAGATCACCGACCAGAACATCCGGGCCTTTTCCGCCACCGCCAAGAAGTACGGCATTGACTTCGCGCTGAAAAAGGACACCAGCGGCGAGATACCCCGCTACCTGGTGTTCTTCAAGGGCCGGGATGCCGACGTTATCACAGCGGCTTTCCGGGAGTTTTCCGCAAAAAACCTGGAGAAAGAGAAAAAGCCCTCCATCCGCAAGGAGCTGGCCCAGGCGAAGCAGCAGGCCAAAGCCCAGCACCGCCAGCGGGAGAAGGTCAAGACCAAAGACCGGGGTGTGGAATTATGATGGTTGACTGGAAGAAAAAGCTGCTCCTCAACCTTCCGTATCTGCTGTTCGTGTATCTCTTTGACAAGCTCTGCCAGGCGGTGCGACTTGCACCCGGCCTTGACGCCTCTGAAAAGTTCCTGCATTTGAGTCAGGGCTTTACGGAGGCGTTTTCTTATGCGGCACCAAGCCTGCATCCCCTGGACCTGCTGGTGGGCATCGCCGGGGCGGTCATCGTCCGGCTGGCGGTGTACGCCAAAGGGAAAAACGCCCGCAAATACCGCAAGGGCATCGAGTACGGCAGCGCCCGATGGGGCACGGCAGCCGATATTGCCCCCTATGTCGATCCGGTCCCTGACTGGAATATCCCGCTGACCCAGACGGAAAAGCTCACCATGTCCAGCCGCCCGAAAAATCCCAAGTATGCTCGGAACAAAAACATCCTGGTCATCGGCGGAAGCGGCAGCGGCAAGACCCGTTTTTTCGTCAAGCCCTCCCTCATGCAGATGCACAGTTCCTATGTGGTCACCGATCCCAAAGGACAGCTTTTGTCCGAGGTGGGGACCATGCTGCGGCGGGGCGCCCCCAAGCTGGACGAGAACGGAAAACCCATGCGGGACCCCCGCGGGAAGGTCATCTATGAGCCGTACCGCATCAAGGTCCTCAACACCATCAACTTCAAAAAGAGCATGAAATACAACCCCTTCGCCTACATTCGCAGCGAAAAAGATATTTTGAAGCTGGTCAATGTCATCATCGCCAACACCAAAGGCGACGGGGAAAAATCCTCCGAAGATTTTTGGGTCAAGGCCGAGCGCCTTTTGTACTGCGCCCTGATCGGGTATATCTGGTACGAGGCGGAGCCGAAAGAAAAGAACTTTCTCACGCTGCTGGAGCTCATCAACGCATCGGAGGCCAGAGAGGACGACGAGGAATTTCAGTCGCCCGTGGATATTCTGTTCGCCAAGCTGGAGAAGGAGCACCCGGACCACTTCGCCGTGAAGCAGTACCGCAA
>QUDE01000012.1 GCA_003477405.1 Ruminococcaceae bacterium AM07-15 | reverse complement strand
CAGGTCTTACTCTCTTTTCCTCATCTGTAACACATCATTGACAAACCTACAGTCCCCCAAAGAGCCCAATCTATCCGATGCGGAAAAGCATGAATCCCACGGTGTTGATGGCGAAATTGGCAAACATATGGGTGATCCAGGAGGTATAGATGCTTTCGCTTTTTTCATTGAGGTAATTGAAGATGCATCCTCCCACAAAAAGCCCCGCAAGCAGCACCAGGTACACCCACCAGGAAAACATCCCGGCCAGCATCCCTCCATGGTAAAAAGCGAACAGTGCCGGGCTGAATACATAGGCCAATTTCCGGCCGATATAAGGTTTCAACGAAAGAAAGGCAAAGCCCCGGAAGAAAAATTCCTCCAGAAAGGAATTCGCCAGAGAGATATACAGGGACACGAAGATAAAATTCTCACCGGTGATGCCGTGCTTTTCCTGCAAGGTGGCCGTCACATGAGAAAAGTCCACAAAGCCCTTTGTGCACAGATATCCTCCCACGATCACTCCATAGATCAAAAGCCCCAGTATTCCGGCCTGTATCATGGTTTTCCCATTCAAGCGGAATAATTTTCTCAAAAGGGGCCGTTCCTCTTTGTTCCACCCAAAATAAAAAAGAGGGATCATCAGGAAAAAGAAGATCTTCACCAGCACCTTTGGCACATAGTCCGGCTGGAGAAAGGCGTCCACCAGCGTCACGGCCAAAGAAAGAAAGGCCGCCGACAACACAATATAAAGCCCTTGCTGCCGCTTTCTGGTCATCCTCTTCCCTCCCCTTCCATCGAATAATACTTCTTATTTCAGCAGATAAACCACAAAGTCCACTGTCATCACCAGGAACAGAGTGCCTGTGAGCCAAGCCAGGACCCTGTCCGGTATGCGCCGGGCCAGCTTATAAAACAGCGGCTGGATCACATAAAGAAACAACAGTCCACCCAAACCAAAGCGGATAGAGGGAGACAGGGCGATCCGCCCTTGAAAATTGATCTTGTAATCCACATAGGTCTGCCAGGGCCAACTGCCCACGGTGTACTCCATCCAATAGGTGGCGGCCAGCTCAATGGCTGTGGCCACCGTCATGCATCCCAAAAAGACCAATCCCACTTGCAGCCATCGCCGGGCGCCTTTGGCTGGCTTTTGCACATACCGGCCAAAGCACAGCAGAAAAACCAAAGCCCCAATGCCGTAAATGGGCAGATAAGGACCAAACAAAATCCCCCGGTTGGAAAACCCCCACCGGTAAATCACCACTTCCAGGAACACTTCATAGAGCCAGCCAATGACACAATACAGGAAAAAATACAAATAGATCTCCTGGAGTCTGCGCAGCGGGGTGATGCTTTTGTAAGAACGCCGTTTCATTCCGGTGTATTTCATCTTGATCCTCCTACCTGGGAAGCCGTCTGATTTGTTGTTTTATTATACTATGGCTTTCCTCTTTTTGTCTACCAACTGCAAAAGAAAACAGGCGGCCAAAGGCCGCCTGAGCATATCGCAAAAGTGTCTAAAAGCCACTTTTGCGAGTTTTTGCAAGGGACTGCATGCACGCCTTTGGCGCACACTGGTCCCTTGAGAAGTGTAAAAACCGACGCACCGGTCGCCAGTTTTTACGAATTGATGAGGGGTAAGGCAAACTGTTTCTTTTCGCTATATAGGTCTTCCAATAGTGTAAAACAGGCGGCCAAAGGCCGCCTGTTTGGTCTGTTCTTTTTTTAGGATGCAGGGTTCCGGGTCACATCCAATGCCTTGGCCACCCCGTCTACCGCCTGGCTGTCATAGGTGATGGTGACGCTGTCGCCGGTGTTGAGCACCGGGAGCGAAGTGTTTTGTTCCACAGACATGGCAAAATACTGGGGATAACCGATGATTTTGAAATAATACCAGGTGTATCCGCCCACCACAGCGGAACGGATTTCCTCAATAGAGCCGCTGGCTTGCTGTGTTTCCTGTGGCACATAGCTGCTGTCGGCCTGCATGGTCTGGGTGTACTTCTTCTCACATTCCGCCACGGTGTCCCCCACCGCTACCCGCTGGTAGTTTGCCACATTGACCATGGCGTACATCTTCACCAAACCGGAGCTATCCTTGAGAGACATGAAATAAGTGGGCTGGTTGTTGATATTGAGCAAAATGGGGAAGGTTGCCGTATACCCCAGATCCTCCACCGCTCCCTGGGCCGAGGACTGGGCCGACTGTTCGGTGGCGCCGGAGACGGGATAGAACTTGGCTTCCTTGGTCCGCTGGTTGCACAGCAAAAAGCCGATGTTGGACTGATCGCTGCTCACCGAAGTGACGCCGGTATAGACAAACACATCGTCATTCATGGCGATGTAGTTGTAATCCTCGGTGGTGCGGGTGACGCCCCGCTGGCCGATATAGGCATTGAAGAAACCGTCATTGAAGGCGCCGTAATAGTCGTACTGCTCCACCAAGAGATCTGCGGGGCAAATATGATCGGCCCAGGAGGGCACATCGGCCAGATCATAATAGGTATGGCCGCCGGTGACAGCATTGACAAACACAGCCCCCACCACATCGGTGCCGCCCAGCATACCGATCTTGTTCTTCAACCGGGGCGCCACAAAGTAGGGTGTGCCGTCGTCGTCCACTTCCAGGCTGGGCTCGCCCAGCAGCATGGTAGGATAACGGAAGCGCATATACCGCTCAATATTCCGGCCAAAATATTCCGAGGGAGAATACTTCATCCCCTGCTCCAGCCGAACCAACTGGGTCTCCTGGGTCACCATATCGATCATGATATAGCCGGGCAGACCCTCTTTCCGGTTGGTCAGCCATTTGAAAAAGCTGGCGTATTCCAGCTGGGTCACCCGCATGGGCCGGTTCTGGTAATTGATCTGGATATAATCGTCGGACACTTCAAACTGAGATACCAGGGATTTTTGCTCCTCGTTGTTGGTGGCGGCCAGCTCGCCCATTTTCCGGTCTCCCAGCCGCTGGGCGCTTTCGGTGTCCAGCATGGGGATCTGGTCATAGGTGATCTGGGGAATGTCCTGGGTAAAATTCCCCTCCTCCACCCGGAGCAAACTACTGTACCGGGATGCGTTGAAGAGCTTCAGAGAGAGCACGCTGAACAGCACCAGCAGCACCGCCAGCAATGCGGCGATGAGCAGCGGAAAAAAGGAATAGAGTTTCTTTTTTCTCCCCTGCATCCCTTTTTCCTCCACATAGGAAGAGACGATGGGAATACGGGCCAAAAACCATACGCCCATGAGAAGAATGGCAAAGAAATAAAATTCCCTGGATTGCAGGGAAATCGGCGGCAAAAAGACATAAAAGACCGCAAACCCCACCACCAAAGCGATGAGCAAGGCCAAGCCTTCTCCCCGAAGGTACTTGCTTTTTTTCATGGATGCAACCCCTCCCGGCTCACGGCCTACTGCTTTTTCATGGAATAGATCACCTGGGTCAGGCTTTCCAGATCCTCATTGCCATAGTATTCGATGGTGATCCGGCCTTTTCCCTTCCCCTGGCTGATGCTGATTTTGCGGCCGGTGACCTGAGCCAGCCGGTGTTCCAGCTCATCAATATAGATCTGTCCCTCGTCCAGGATGGGTTCCTCTTCTTCCCCCTGATCCAGCTGCTCCAGCCGCTTCACCAGCTTTTCGGTCTGGCGCACCGAAAGGCCATAGGTGAGCACGGTTTCCGCTGCCTTGATCAGGGTTTCTTCTTTGGAAAGGCCCAGAAGCGTACGGGCATGGCCCTGGGACAGCTCCCCGGTGCGCACCAGCTCCCGTACCGGCTCCGGCAAACCCAAAAGGCGCAGCGCATTGGCCACCGCCGGGCGGCTCTTTCCCACCTTCCGGGCCACTTCTTCCTGTGTCATGTGGAACCGGTCCATCAGTTCCCGGTATCCTTCTGCTTCTTCCAAGGGATTCAGATCTTCCCGCTGAAGATTTTCGATCATGGCCATTTCAAAGGCCAGCTTGTCATCGGCCTCCACCACCATCACCGGCACCTTATCCAAGCCAGCCAGGCGGCAAGCCCGCCAGCGCCGCTCTCCGGCCACAATCTGATAGCCGGTATCGGTTTTGCGCACGGTAATGGGACTGATCAGCCCGTTTTCCCGGATGCTTTCGGCCAACTGTGCCAATGCTTCCTCGCCAAAATCCCGCCGGGGCTGGGCGGGGTTGGGTTCGATCTGCCGCAATTCCACCTGGGAGACCGTTCCCTGTGTTTCGGTGAGCTCTTCTCCAAAAAGCGAGCCCAGGCCCTTTCCCAAGCCTTTGTGTCCTGCTGCCATAGGGTGTTCCTCCTCTCCCCTTCTGCGACTACTGATTCCGGCGGAGGAATTCCTCCGCAATGGCCTGATAGGCCTCGGCCCCTCGAGAGGTGCGCTCATAGGCCAGAATAGGCATCCCGTGGCTGGGTGCTTCCGACAGCCGCACATTCCGGGGCACCACGGTGCGATACACTTTCTCCCCAAAGAAATGTTTGATCTCCTCGGCCACCTGAATGGTCAGATTGGTGCGGCCATCGTACATGGTGAGCACGATCCCTTCGATATCGATCTGAGGATTGAGGGATCTCTTGACAGTCCGGATGGAATTAACCAGTTGACTCAGCCCTTCCAAGGCATAGTACTCACACTGCATGGGTACCAGCACTTGCTGGCAGGCCACCAGGGAATTGACGGTGAGCACCCCCAAAGAAGGCGGACAATCGATAAAGATAAAGTCATATTGAGGCGCCAGTTCATCCAGCGCCTCTTTCAGCCGGTGTTCCCGCCCTTCCACCGAGGCCAGCTCCACCTCAGCCGCCGCCAGATTGATGTGGGCCGGCAGCACATCACACCATTTGGTGCGTAAAATGGCATCTTTCGCCTGTACTTCCCCGGTAATCACATCGTAAACGCTCCGGCGCACCCGTTCGGTGAGCCCAAAACCCGAAGTGGCATTGGCTTGTGGGTCAAAATCACACAGCAGGACTCTTTTCCCCAGGCTGCCCACGCAGGCCGCCAGATTCACTGCGGTGGTGGTTTTTCCCACACCACCTTTTTGATTTGCTACTGCCAGTATTTTGCCCATTTTCTCCTCCGCCGCTCTGTTTTTCTTCTTTTTCCCCCAGAAAGGGGTATTTTTAAAATTTTTTCGTCTTTTTCTATTATAATGCCTAAACCCAAAAGCCGCAAGAGCGCAAAAGCCCACAGAATGATTTTTCTCCCTTTTCTTCTCCCGTTCCCCGCTGTTTCATGTGAAACATAAAAAAATGTTCCATGTGAAAATGTTTCACATGGAACAAAAACAGAGAGGATCAAAAGGTTATGGAGAAACGCTGCCCGTCCCGGTGGGGGCGGCAGCGGGGATACGGATGGTAACCACCATTTCCTCCCCTTCATACCGGCGCTGCATGGCCGCTCCTACACCGGCCTGACCCAGGGTCTCCACTGCCCGGCTCAGGGTGTTGATGAAGAGACGCACATCGCCCAGCATTTTGGGGCGGGAACGAAGGCCTTTCTGCCCCGTTTGGCGCAAGGATTCCACATACCGCTCCAGCTGTGCCACCGTCCATTCGTGGCGGACGGCGGCCCGGGCTGCCTGCAGCTGCTGCTCCCCATTCTCCAGCCGGAGAAGAGCCCGGGCGTGACGCTCGCTGAACCGGTATTGCCGGAGAAGAGCGATGACCTCCGGCGGCAGGCGGAGCAGACGCAGCTTGTTGGCAATGGCCGACTGGGTTTTCCCCAGCTTGTCCGCCGCCTGCTGCTGTGTCAGCCCATGGACATGGATCAGCCGGGCGATGCCCTGGGCTTCTTCGTAAAAATCCAAGTCCTGTCGCTGAAGGTTTTCCGCCAAAGCCAACACCGAGGAATCCTGATCGCTGGAGGGTAACACATAGCAGGGCACGGTATGTAGTCCGGCCCCCCGGCTGGCCCGCAGCCGCCGCTCCCCGGCAATGAGTTCATAACCCTCCCCTGTCTCCCGCACGGTGAGAGGGTTGATAAGCCCATATTGCCGGATGCTGGCCGTCAGCTCTTCCAAAGCCTTCTCATCAAAAAACTTCCGGGGCTGGTTGGGATTGATGTGGATATCCTCCACCTGCAAAAATCGCAGGGGTTGATTTTCCCGGCTTGTCCGCCGAAGAGAGAACCGTTCCAGCATGTCCATCACCTCCATGGTGACATTTTATCAGCATCTCTTTGCAAAAAGTGTCACATGGAGAGAGAAAAAAACAGGATCTTTTGTCGAACCCTCCCCCCTCCCCCAGCGGCGAGCCGTCGCAGGCAAACTTTCTTTGCCTGAGTCGATCGAGCCGCCCAAGAGAAAGAGAGGAACGGCTGTCCCGCCACAGGCCCCCCTTACAGAGGGGCGCTTTCGATCTTGGCATAACGCCGGGGATAGGCCGGCGGGGTGTTTTTCACTTTTTCGATCACCACTACCTGATGATGCACATCGGTGCCGGGCAGCTGGTAACTCCGCTGTTCCTTCAGTCGTCCTCCCAGAGTGCGGATGGCTTTTTGTGCCCCCTGGATCTCCTGTTCGGCCCCTTCGTTCTGGCTCTTCATGGCCAGGAACAATCCGCCGGGACGGACAAAGGGCAGACACAGCTCACAAAGGATATTCATCGGCGCCACGGCCCGGGATACAGCAATATCGAATTTCTCCCGCAGCTGCTTCTGCCGGGCCGCTTCTTCCGCCCGCCCGGCCATGGTCTCAGCCGGAAGGCCCATGGCATCGCACACTTCCTGCAAAAAATCCACCCGCTTTTTCCGGCTGTCCAGCAGCAGGAACCGGGCGCCGGGCCGGGCGATCTGCAAAGGAATGCCGGGGAACCCTCCCCCGCTTCCGATATCAATGACCCGCTTGCCTTCAAAATCTCCGCAGGAAAGCTGAAACAGGCAGTCCAGCATATGACGCACGGCCACCTGATCCGGCTCGGTAATGGCCGTCAGGTTCATCACCTGGTTTTTCTCCAGCAACAGCCGTGTGTATTCCTCCAGTCCTTCCAAAGCCCCTTCGGGCAAGGGAATGTTCCATGTGAAACATCCCTGGGCGATCACATCGGTAAAGCTCATCTCATTTCCCCCTTTGCCCCAGCAAAATCATCAGCGCCGCGATATCCGAAGGGCTGACCCCCGAAATCCGGGAGGCCTGACCCAGGCTCCGGGGCCGGAGCGCATCCAGCTTCTGCCGGGCCTCCAGCCGCAAAGTGGACATGGACAGATAGTCCAGATCCTCCGGCAAGCGCTTTTCCTCCAGCTTTTTGTGTTCTTCCACCTGGCGCAGTTCTCTTTGGATATACCCTTGGTACTTGGCCTGGATCTCCACCTGCTCCCGCACTTTTTCCGAAAGAAGCGGACGGCCTGGGTCCAAGGGAGCCAGACAGTCATAGCTGATCTCGGGACGCCGCAGCAGATCGCTGAGCAGAATCCCCTGCCCCACCGGCGCACTGCCCCGCTCTTCCAGCACCTTGGCCAAAGCTGGGCCGGAAACCGCGGTCTTTTGAAGCCGGCGGATTTCTTCTGCCGCCTGGTCATAGTCCCGCTGCATCTTATCCAGCCGCTCCTGAGAAACCAGACCGATGGCATGGCCCAGGGGCATCAGACGGGCATCTGCATTGTCCTGGCGCAGCAGCAGCCGGTATTCCGAACGGGAAGTCATCATACGATAGGGCTCGTTGGTGCCCTTGGTGACGATATCATCGATCAGGGTGCCGATGTAGCCGTCGGACCGGGCCAGCACCACCTCTTCCCTTCCCTCCAGGAACCGGGCGGCATTGACACCGGCAATCAGTCCCTGGCCTGCCGCTTCCTCATAACCGGAAGTGCCGCAGATCTGTCCGGCGGCATACAGTCCGGGCACACCCCGCACCCCCAGACCGGAGGTGAGCTGTGTGGGGTCCAGGCAGTCGTATTCGATGGCGTAGCCCGGCCGCATGATCTCCACTTTCTCCAATCCGGGCACGGTACGCAGGAAGGCCAGCTGCACATCCTCCGGAAGAGAGGTGGAAAGCCCCTGCAAATACATCTCACCAGAATTTTTTCCACAAGGCTCGATAAAGACCTGGTGTCTTTCTTTTGTGGAAAATCGGACGATTTTGTCCTCAATAGACGGACAGTATCGGGGCCCCACTCCCTGGATCTCTCCCCCATACAAGGGAGACCGATCGAGAGAGTGCCGGATGATCTCATGGGTATGGCTGTTGGTGTAAGTCAGATAGCACAGACTGTCATTATAGAGCTGCCCCTGAAAGCCAAAGGAAAAGGGACGGGGCGGCTCATCCCCCCGCTGCACCTCCAAAGCAGAAAAGTCGATGGAACGAGCATCCACCCGGGCCGGGGTACCGGTTTTGAACCGACGGGTGCGCAAACCAAGTTTTTCCAGCGACTCGGTGAGATGGGTCGCAGCGGCCAGACCGTCCGGGCCGGAGAGGATATTCTGCTCTCCGATAAAAATACGGCTGTTGAGGAAAGTGCCGGTGCACACCACCAGCGCCCGTGTCTCATAAAGGGCGCCGCCCACACACAGCACGCCGGAGACCTTTCCTTCCTGGGTGAGGATCTCCGCCGCCTCTCCCTGGCGAATGGACAGGTTCTCGCAGTGCTCCAGAACTTCCTTCATATACTGCTTATAAGCGGCCCGATCGGCCTGGGCCCGGGGAGAATGGACAGCCGGACCTTTCCCCCGGTTGAGCATACGGAACTGAATGCCACAGGCATCGGCCGCACGGCCCATTTCTCCGCCCAGAGCGTCGATCTCCCGCACCAACTGGCCCTTGGCGGTGCCGCCGATGGAAGGGTTACAGGGCATATTGCCCACGCTGTCCAGATTGGTGGTGATCATCAGGGTACGATGGCCCAGCCGGGCGGCGGCCAGCGCCGCCTCGATACCGGCATGGCCTCCTCCGATAACCACCACTTCATATGTTCCTGCCAGATAAGACATGACTGTTCTCCTATTTTCCTACGCAAAACCGGGAGAAAATACCGTGGACGATATCCTCGCTCACCGCATCTCCCAGCACTTCATCCAAAAGCCGTACAGCCTCTTCCCCATCGGCCAGAAAAGCATCGGCGGTAAAGCCCATGGCAGCACTTTGGGCAGCCATGCGGCAGCTTTCCGCCGCCTTGCCCAGCAGGGCCGCCTGCCGGGCGCTGGTCACCAAGGTCTCCCCTTCTCCCTGGGTCAGTCCCGCCAGCCACTGGCAAAGTTCCGATACGCCTTCCCCGGTTTTGGCCGACAGGCGGAATACCTTGGGGAAAGCCTGTTCCACTTCCGGGAAATCCAAGGCCCCCTTATCCCATTTGTTCAAGATAGCGGCCCGCTCCAATCCCTGGGCGGTTTCCATCACCTGACGGTCCTCCTCGGTCAAAGGAGAAGAACCGTCAAAGACACAAAGCACCAGCCGGCTTTCCCGGGCGCTCTCCCGAGCCTTGTCAATGCCCATCTTTTCCGCCTGGCTGGAGGTCTCCCGTAATCCGGCTGTATCGGACAGCCGCAACACGGTATCCCCGCAGCGCACCGATTCGGTGACCACATCCCGTGTGGTGCCTGCCTCGTCGGTGACAATGGCCCGCTCATACCCGGCCAGGCTGTTGAGCAAGGAGGATTTTCCCACATTGGGCCGGCCCAGGATGGTCACCGGCAGTCCTTCCTTCAACACTCTTCCCCGCTGGAAGCCCTGGTAGAGCTTGTCCAACTCTGCGGTGCACTCCTCCAGCACCTTCCGGGCCTCTTCGTTGACAAAGGGGTCCAGATCCTCATCGGGATAATCGCACACGGCATAAAAATGGGTCAGCTGCTGAAAGATCTTTTCCCGCATCTGACGGATGGGCCGGGAGATCCCCCCTTGCAGCAAAGAGGCTGCATTCTTGGCAGCGGCGGCCGACTGGGACTCGATGAGATCGGCCACGGCCTCCACGCCGGTGAGATCCAGCTTTCCGGCCAAAAAGGCCCGCTTGGTGAATTCCCCCGCCTGAGCCGGACGGGCACCCAGTTCCATAGCCCGCTCCAGAATACAGGCCACCACTGCCTGGGAGCCATGGCAGAAGATCTCCAGCAGATCCTCACCGGTATAGCTGGACGGCCCGGGATAGCAGCAGGCCAGACACAGATCCAGGGCCCGGCCGTCCCCGGCCCGCACCTGACCATAACGCATGGTGTAAAAAGGCCCCTGGCTCATCTTCCCCCCTTTGGTGGGGAAAAACAGGTCATCGGCCAAAGCAAAGGCCTGGGGACCGCTGATGCGGCAGATACCGATGGCCCCTGGCAATGTACCGCCGGAATAGGCGGCGATGGTATCTTCCATCATGGTGCTTTCTCCTTTCCGATGCAGAAAAAAGGGGGCGGGGGCGTTAAAGCCCCGCGCCCCTCTGGGTCACTTGGTTATTGGTCCTGACGGCCCCGTCCGCCTTTATTGGGACGGCCGCCGCCCCGGTTTTCCCGGGCGCCTTCCGGCACCACGATCACCTTTCGATTGGGCTCCACGCCCACCGAATGGGTGCTCACCCCTTCATAATCCTGAAGGGCCGAATGGATGATCCGCCGCTCCTGAGGATTCATCGGCTCCAGAGCCATGCTGCGCTTATAACGCAGGGCTTTCTGGGCAGTATTCACTGCAAGCCGCTCCAGGGTAGCCTGCCGCTTGGCCCGATAGTTTTCGGTATCCAGCACCAGGTGCCACCGCTTTTCCTCGTTTTTATTGGCAACGATGTTGGTGAGATACTGGATGGCGTCCAGAGTATCTCCTCTCCGGCCGATGACAGAGCCCATGTTCTGGCCCACCAGATTGAGACGGATGGTCTCTTCTTCGGGGCACACCGAGCACTCCACCTGAGCTTCCACCCCAAAGCGGGTGAGAAGCCCTTCCAAAAAGTCGATGGCGGTATCGGCGGGAGAAGTCTCATAGCTCACCCGCACCACAGCGGGCTGAGCGCCGATGCCGAAAAAGCCGTTTTTGCCCTTTTCCAGCACTTCTACCGTCACATCGTCCCGTTCTTTCCCCAGCTGCGCAAGGGCATTGGCCACCGCCGCTTCGATGGATTCGCCCTTTGCTTCTACACTTTTTACCATTTCAAACACCCTTTGTGCACTTTAAACTTGCTCATCGTCCTGGGAGGAGTCCTTTGTTTCCTTGGTCTTTCCAGACTGCTTGCCCTTTTCCTTGCCCGATTTGGCCTGCTGGCTCTGTTCCAGCCGCCGCTGGGCCATTTGTTCCTGGCGGAGCTTCTTTTTCTCTTCCTGCTCGGCGATCATCTGAGCTTCCTTCTCCCGGCCCTTCTTGATAAAGTACGGGGTGAGGATCAGCTCCTGGATCACGGAAAAGATGTTGCGGGAGATCCAGTAGACCCCCAGACCGGCGGGAAGGATAAAGCCGAAATAGATGGACATAGCCGGCATCATCACATTCATCATGGCGGCGGAGGCATTGGCCGAAGCATCCTGCACCACCCCCTGACGCTTCTGCATCAGGCGCATGACATAGCTTTGCAAAAAGGCGGTAGCGCCCGACAAAATGGGCACAACCCACAAAATGTTGAATTCCTTAAAAGACGGGGTCAACGCCAGATTGATGCCCAGGAAATTGAAATCCACCTTCATCAGCCCATCAAAATGCTGGCTGAGCAGGTTGAAATTATCGAAATACTGGGCCACCACCTGGGCCTGCATCTGAATGGTGCTCTGACCTTCGATGTTCAGAAGCTCGGCCATCTTGGCGATTTCTTCGGTGCTCAGGCCCATGAAGTACCGCAGAGGCTGGGCCACCACATAATAAAGACCCATCATGATGGGCAGCGTCAGCAGCATGGGCAGACAGCCGGACAGGGGGCTGACCCCTTCCTCATCATAAAGCTTCTGCACTTCCTGAGCGTATTTTTCCCGGTTGTTGGCGTACTTTTTTTGCAGTTCCAGCATCTTGGGCTGGATGCGCTGCACATCCATCATGCCCTTTTTCTGTTTCCAGTTAAAGGGGAGCAGGATGATCTGGGTCAAAAGGGTGAAGAGGATAATGGAAAGGCCGTAACTGCCCACCCCTTCATAGATAAAGCGCATAACGTATCCGAAAGGGACCGCTATAAAATCAAGCATAGATCTTCTCCTTCTGCCAAATTGCAGAATCCTGTCAAAGGCCCATCCCCGGCAGAGGGACGGACACTCTTTTGTTACGGCACCGGATCATATCCGCCCCTGCAAAACGGGTTGCAGCGCAATATGCGCCACAGAGCCAGGGCGCCGCCCTTCAAAAGGCCGTATTTCTCAATCGCCTCCAAGGCGTATTGAGAGCAGGTGGGAATAAAGCGGCAGGTCGGGGCCCGTTTCAGCCCGGACAGCCGCCTTCTGTAAAACCGTATGAGCGCAAGTACCAGATTTTTCATTTCACTTTTTCAAAAGGCCCAGTTTGGAAAACAGCTCCATCATATCCCGCTGCAAAGCAGCAAAGGAACATTTCATACACCGGGACCTGGCCACGATGACGATATCATAGCCCGGGGCAAACTGGCTCTCCTGAAGGCGATAGGCCTCCCGAATCCGGCGGCGCATCCGATTGCGCTGCACCGCGCCCCCCAGCTTGACGCTGCAGGTGATCCCCATGCGGCTGATGGTTTTGAGCCGGTTCTTTCTGGCATAGACCACCAGACTGGGGGCCGCCGCCGATTTCCCCCTGGCATAGAGGGCCCGGAACCGGTTATTTTCACAAAGGGACTGGGTATGCTGCATAATGAAAAGCCTCGGTATTAAAATTTAAGACCGCATGGCGCGGTCTTAGTTTTTAGTGAGAAAGCCGTACTCTGCCCTTGGCCCGTCTTCTGGCCAGAACCTTTCTGCCGTTTCTGGTCTTCATTCTCTTCATAAAGCCATGTTCCTTGCTGCGCTGGCGCTTCTTCGGCTGGTATGTTCTCAGCATTTGGCTCACCTCCCCAATGATTTTAGGTAAGACACCGGCATAAGCCTGATGTTCTCAGACGCATGCCGCTGCCTACGACAACTGCGCACTTTGTATTATAATGTGCCGGGGGCCTTTCTGTCAACCTCAAAAAGCCATCCTTTGCCTAATATTCTGGCTTTTTGGAAAGAAATTATCCCCTTGTTTTGTATTTTTTGTTATATTTACATTTGATATAACTTTTTGTATTTTTCCACCGGTTTTCCCAACAGGTTGTGGATAAACCTGTGGAATCTGTGCATAACTTGGGGACAACCTGTGACTATCTTGTGGAAAGGTCTGTTTCCCATCAGGGAAACAGCCAATGGACCACCCGGGGAGACAGCTCCAGTCCCAGTCGATTCTGCAAAGAAAGGGAGGCTTTGTTGTCCGGCCGGATCTGGCAATAGGGGATTCTCCCCCGCTCCAGCAGCCAGCCAATCACATGGCGCTCCAAGGCATAGCCAATGCCCTGCCGGCGGAAATCGGGCATCACTTCCAGAATGCCATAAGTGCCCTCTTCGTGGCAGCCGATGAACCCGGCCAGCTTTTCCTCTTTAAAGGCACCAAAGATCTCTCCCCGAGCCAGTGTGCGGGCCAGCATAGCCCGTTCGCTGTCGGCGTAGTAATGGGGGGACACCTGATCCAGCCAGGAGGGGTCCAGCGTGCGGATCACAGGCTCCTCTCCCCTTTGAGGCGGCGGGGCAGAGTGGGAATAGACACCGTGGTAAAAATCCATCCGGTTCAGACCCAGGCGGCTCACCGCTTGGGGAACATATTCCTCCTGATGGCATACCAGTGTCCGGCCAGGGCGGCACAGCGCCACCGCTTCCTCCAAAAAGGAGGGGTCCTTTGCCGTGAGATGGTATTGGTTGCAGCCGGTGTTATACAGCAGCACACCCCGCTCATCCCACTTTTCCACCTGGGCAAAACCCCGGCGAATGCAGTCGATCATATCGATATGGCACAGCCGGTCCTGTTCCAGTGCTTCTTCCAGCTTGTTCAGATCCATATTATCCCCACTTCCTCTGGAAAGGGCGGCCTGAGCCGCCCTTTTGCCATGATTTTACCGTTTGCTGCCCATCTTACCGCCTTTGGAACCGCCCAAGGCGTTGTTGGACAAAATATTGGTGTCAAAAGTCACCGTCAGCGCATCCTTTTCCCGCTTCCGCTTGATGGCCAGCCAGATCATTTTGTCCAGCAACTCATCAAAGGCAATGCCGCTTTCCTGCCACAGATAGAAGGCCAGGGAGCCGGGAATGGTGTTGATCTCATTGATAAAGACCTCACCGGTCTCATTGTTCATCATAAAGTCGATGCGGGCCACGCCGTTGCCGTTGATAGCCCGGAAGGCCTCGGCGGCCAGATGCTGGATCTTCTCGGTCACATCTTCCGGCAGATCGGCAGGGATCTTCCGGCTCAGGCTCTCCATTCCCTTGGAAGAACCCTTGGAACCGCTTTCGTATTTATCCCCAAAGGTGAGGATGTCGGTGGCATTGAGCGGCTCTTCGCACACCGAGCTCTGGCACTCGTCCAGATCGCCCAGCACCGAGCAGTTGATCTCCCGCAGGTTGGCAACGCAGGTCTCCACGATCACCCGATCGGCATATTCCATGGCGGTCTCCACCGCCTCCTCCAGCTGCTGCCGGTCTCTGGCCTTGCTGATGCCGATGCTGCTGCCCAGGTTCACCGGTTTGACCACCACCGGATAGCCGCCGCAGACGGCCTCCACCCGCTGAACCTCTGCCTCGGTGTCATGGAACCACTTTTTCTTGTGGGTCAGAATTCCCTCCACCACCGGCAGGCCGGCGCTTTTGAACAGGGATTTCATGGCCCATTTGTCCATACCCACTGCCGAAGCACACACATCGCACCCGGCATAGGGAATGTTCAGATATTCAAAGAAGCCCTGCAAGGCGCCGTCTTCCACATTGGTGCCGTGGGTCACGGGCAGGATCACATCGATCTCTCCCACAGTGCTGTTTCCCAGCTTCTTGGGAGGATAGCACTGAAGGGTGGCGGTGTTTTCTCCGCCCACCAGCACCACCCGGGTGGCCTGCTTCAAAGCCGCCGGGATGTCCTTATAGGTGTCGATCTGGCCCATATGAGGACCGGTATAGAATTTGTTGTCCTTTGTGATATAAATGGGCACCGCTTCGTATTTCTCCTGATCCAAAGCGGCAATGGCCTGCATGGCCGAGATCACCGAGACCTCGTGCTCCACGCTTTTGCCGCCAAAAAAGACGCCCACGCGAATCTTCATACCAATCCTCTCCGTTTCCATCGCAGACAAATAGTTCACTATTTGTTTTAAAAATAATTATTATTGCAAACAGTTTTTATTTTTCCTGATTGCTGCCCTAGAGATGATACCACAAATCTCTCCGGAAAAAAAGGGCACGGCTTAATAGTTGTCCGGCAGGTCGTTTTCCAACAGCACAAACCGGGGCTCACCGGGCTGGCCGCAGCTTTGGGCAAAAGCCAGCGCCTGCTGCAAGGTATCGGCCACCAGCATCTTTTCCTCGGGGAACTCGGCTGCCAGCAGACCCTGACGGATGGGCTCGGCCTGACGGGGATTGACCAGGGCCACATAATCGCAGCAAGCCGCCGCCTGTTTGCCAAACTGGAAGTTGAGATCAAACTCCCGCTCTCCCAGCTCCACCATGCCGGGGGTCACCAGAATCCGCAGTCCCTGACACATGGACAGAGTGCGCAGCGCAGCCTGGGCCCCCTTGGGGTTGGAGTTATAGGCATCGTCGATGACGGTATAGTTGCTTCCGCCCCGGATCAGCTGCATCCGATGGGGCACCGGTTCCAGACGGCGCACGGCCGGCTGGAGTTCCTCCAGGGAAATGCCCAGTTTATGACACACGGCGATGGCGGCGGTGATATTCTGCACATTGTGCTCGCCCAGCAGCCGGGTTTTATAGCGGAAACTCTCTCCGCCGGGGGCAGAGACGGTAAACTCGGTGCCACTCTGGGTGACGGTGATATCGCTGGCTTTGTAGTCCCTCTCCCCTTCCAGGCCGTAGCGGACCACATTGCTTCCCACTTTCCGGGTGGCGATATATTCGTTGTCCTCATTCAAAAAGCACAATCCATCGGCTGGAATGGCATCATACAGCTCAAACTTGGTGTCGATGATGGTGTCCACCGTGCCGAAGCTCTCCAGATGCTGCTCCCCAATGGCGGTGATAATGCCATAGCGGGGATGGACCAGATCGCAGATCTCCTTGATATCCCCCTTGTGCCGGGCGCCCATCTCACAGAGGAAGATCTGATGGGTGGGTGAAAGCATCTCCCGCACGGTGCGCACCACGCCCAGGGTGGTGTTATAGTTGCCCGGGGTCATGAGCACATGGTACTTGGTGGAAAGAAGGGTGTTGAGAAAATACTTGGTGCTGGTTTTGCCAAAGCTTCCGGTGACGCCTATCACGGTGAGATCGGGCATGCTCTGAAGCTTTTTCCGGGCGTCCTCCACATAATAGCGGGCCACCATTTTTTCCACAGGGGTGTTGATGAAGTTTGCCAGCAGCACCACCAGCGGTGTACACAGCAGCACAACACCGAAAATGGCCATACCATAGGGCAGGAGCAGACCAGGGATCAGGGCCAGCACATAGAGCACCGCCGAAGTTCCCAGCAACCGCTTGACCCGGGCGGTATACACCAGCGGCTTTTTGGCCTTCTTTGGCCGGTTGAGCACGCAGTACCCTAAGAGCATCACCCCATAATAAGCGCCCCGATCGGCCCGGCCCTGGCTCAGGATCCAGGGCAGCAGCAAAAGCAGGCTTTCCAGCCGGCGCAGGCTGAAAATGCTTTTGGTGTTCTTTTGCAGATAATGCCGGTACTGGCCGAACTGATAGGAACATAGCTGGAGCATATGGACGAAATACACCGCCCCTACTCCGGCTGCCGCCAAAGCCAGCACCGCCATGAAAATGGTTTCCAAAATAGTCATACACTCTCTCCGAATCTTATGCTGAAATCATGGTATTTATCTTAGATATCGATCCCCAGGAACTTTTTCACCACAAGGCCGATGACAAAGCTGATGGCTGCCACCGACAGGCTGATGGCCGCCATCTCCCCGAACCGGCGCAGAAACGGCAGGGATTTGGCCACCGAAATGTAGTAATTAAAGGCCAGAATGATCACAATGACGCTGCAGAGCATGGTGAAAAGGGCCGGGAGATACATTCCCGTGGGGAAAAGCAGGAAGGGCAGCACCAGAATGGCCACCGTCACCAGATAGGCCACGCCGGTATACAGACTGGAGCGGAAAGCGTCGTCGCTGCCCTCGGCCCGCTGGGCCAGATAGTTGCTGGCCGCCATGGACAATGTGGCCGACACTCCGGTGATGATCCCGGAAAGGGCCACCAGACGGGTGTTCATCAAGGCAAAGGTCATACCGGCAATGGTGCCGGTGAGTTCCACCAAGGCGTCGTTGAGCCCCAGCACCATGCTGCCCACATATTGGAGCCGCTCTTCGTCCAGCATTTCCAAAAGCTCCTGCTCGTGCTTTTCCTCCTCCTGGGAGATGGTCTCGGCCTGGGGGATCTGCTCCATCACCTGGGCATATTTCCGGGTGGCGGCATTCTCCCCCTTCTCCATCTTTTTCAGTACAAAGGTAAAGCCCAGAATACGGCTGAGCAGCAAATAGAAAAAGGCCTTTTTCCGGTCGGGCGCCACTTCCTTGCCGCTGTAAGACCGCCAGATCTTCTCGTGCTCCCGCTCCTGATGAGCGATGTTGCGAAGGACTTCCTGATTTTTGGGATTTTTCTCCCGGGCGGCAATGCCCTCATAGATCAGGCTTTCGGTGAGCTCATTGCGCTGGCTCTCCCACAAAAATTTCTCCGCTTCCGGAGAAAGAGCCGTCTTTTCCATCTTCCATTCTCTCCTTTTCTTCCCCTACAAAAAAGCGTCCAGCACAGCGGAAAACTGAGGCCAGTTGTCCAGGAACGGAAAATGCCCCGCGTTTTTGATGACGGCCAGACCGCTCTCCGGCAGTTTTTCCTCCATGATCTTTCCATCCCGCAAAGGGGTGGCTGTGTCATTTTCCCCCCAGATGAGCAGGGTGTTCTGCCGTACCTTGGGCATCAGGGGTGTCAGATCCAGATTGACCAGGTTGACCAGGGTCTTTTTCATCACCGGTGAGGCGTTGCGGTAGTCCTCACTGCCCCGGTTACGGCTCATGTTCTGGTACAACGGACCAAAAATCAGTTTAAGCACCGGCATATTTGCCAGCTTCCGGGCCAGCTTATAGGAATAGACCTTCACATAATAGCTGGCCGGGCGGACAGGCGGTACTCCTGCGGCGTCCATCAGCACCACCTTTTTACAGCGAAGAGGGCAATTCTCCTGGCTGAGCAGGTGAAGAATGATCCGGCCGCCGTTGCTGTGGCCCATCAGAATACACTCTTCTACTTTTGCGGCCTGGCAGAAATCCAGCACAAAAGCCCCGTAATCCTCCAGTGTCATGGCCTGGGACGGCTCCGGGGTCTTGCCGCTGCCCGGCATCTGGGGAACCAGCACCCGGTAGCGCGCCGAAAGTTTATCCACAATCCGCCGGTAGGCTTCGATGGGGGCGGCCCAGCCATGGAGCAGCAGCACCACTGGCCCCTCCCCCTGGTCGATATAATCCACCGGCAGACCTTTTACATCAATGGTCACCTTGTCACCTCATTTGCAGGCGGGCACGATCTCGATCCAGTAACCGTCCGG
Organism: Ruminococcaceae bacterium AM07-15; assembly: GCA_003477405.1. Lineage (GTDB taxonomy): Bacteria > Bacillota > Clostridia > Oscillospirales > Butyricicoccaceae > Pseudobutyricicoccus. The sequence goes on along the minus strand of QUDE01000012.1, from coordinate 71,971 downwards.
GTCCTGGATAAAATAGATGCCCATCTGGGGATTTTCAAAACAGATACAGCCCATTTTTGCATGCTTGTCATGGGCCTTCTGGTAGTCACTGACGGTGAGGGCCAGGTGGAACTCCTCATCCCCCAGGTCATAAGGCTCGGTCCGGTCCCGCAGGGCGGTGAGCTCCAGCAGGAAACCGCTTTTTTCCGGGTCTCCCAGATAGACGATGCGAAAGGTGCCGTCGGGAGCGTTTTTCTCCTCCACCGGCTCCAGTTCCAGCGCTTCTTTATAAAAAGCCAGGGATTTTTCCATATCCAGTACATTGAAATTGAAATGGGCAAACCGATAATCCATGCTTTTTCTCCTCTCATGGCATTTGGTGCTTTTATCATACCATTTTTGCCCCCCTGGTTCAATGCGATATTTACCTTTGCCCCCTTTTCTCCGGCGGCAAAATATGATAGGATAGAAGAAATTCCGGGCATTTGCCCAAAAAGGAGTCGTGTCATGCCATTTGATCTCACTTTCGACAGCGGCCTGATCATCCTCATCGCCGCCTTCGACCTGTTTTTGCTCATCCGCTTCTTTCAGTTCCGCCGGCAGATCAAAGTGCGGGGCATGGTGCCCGGCCGGCTGATCATGCTGGGGATCGTGTGCGCCGTGGTGGTCATCCAGGCCTGCCGGGGCGCTTTCACCCAGTACACCCTGGCCTTTAACATCTGTACCGTGCTGGCCGTGCTGCTGGTGGCCATCACCCCTTCCGGCCTTTCCAAAGAGGGGATCTTCTGTAATGTGATGCCCACCCCCTGGAGCAAGATCTTCTATTATGACATCGAGGAATATTCCGAAAAAAAAGTGCGGCTGCGTGCCCATCTGGCCGCCAGCGAACGGAACCTGGTGTTCCCCAAAGAACAGAAAGAGCTGGTGATTGCCCATCTGAAAAGCCAGAAAGTGCTCTCTTTTGAAGAGTATAAGGCCCTGCGCAATTCCCGCAAGTCTTAAATCCATCCCCCAGGTTTTCGCCTGGGGGATTCTTTTGCCTTTATCGCTGTTGTCTATCAGTCCTTACCCCATCTATCAAGAGAAACGATTGGTATTTGCAGCATCCGTGTTTTAGAATGAATATGTATGGGTTTTTCCCTTTTACTATGCCATTCTATGATGAAAGATGGGAGATACAAGAATGAACCGCGAACTCATTAAAGACCTGCCCGCTGTGTTTGAGGAATTCAACGAACAGCGGAAAAAATCCTTTGTCACCGCCATGGAGATGAAACAGAAGGGCGTCCCCTTTGTGGGCGTGTTCTGCACCTATCTGCCTCAGGAGCTGCCCATGGCCATGGGCGCCGCCGTTGTGGGCCTGTGCTCCATGTCCGGCGAAACCATCCCCGAAGCCGAAAAGGACCTGCCCCGCAACCTCTGCCCCCTGGTCAAGTCCAGCTACGGCTTTGCCAAAACCGACAAGTGCCCCTTCTTCTATTTCTCCGACCTGATCGTGGGCGAAACCACCTGCGACGGCAAAAAGAAGATGTATGAAATGCTGGGCGAATTCAAGCCCGTCTATGTGATGGAGCTGCCCAACAGCCAGAGCCCGGAAGCCCTGGAGCTGTGGAAAAAGGAAGTTATCAAGTTCAAGGAGAAGCTGGAGAGCCACTTCGGCGTCACCATCACCGATGAAGATGTGCGTAAGGCCATCAAGCTGAAAAACGAAGAGCGCCAGGCTCTCAAGGACTTTTACAGCCTGATGAAGCTCAATCCCGCTCCCATGCTGGGCGGCGATATGTACAAGGTCCTCTATGGCTCCACCTTCAAGTTTGACAAAGAAGCAGTGATCCAGGAGGTCAAGGCTCTGACCCAGAAGATCAAGGACACCTATGACGACGGCACCCCCGACTGCCCCAAGCAGAAGTTCGCCGGCCGTCCCCGGATCATGGTCACCGGCAGCCCCATCGGCGGCGCCAGCGAAAAGGTCATCAAGTGCCTGGAAGACAACGGCGCCCAGGTGGTGGTATTTGAAAACTGCAGCGGCGCCAAATCGGTGGATGAAATGGTGGACGAACAGAACCCCGATATCTACGATGCTCTGGCCCGCCGGTATCTGAACATCGGCTGCTCCTGCATGACTCCTGACCATAACCGCTTCAAGCTGATGGATCGTCTCATCGATGAATACCAGGTGGATGCTGTGGTGGAAGTGGTTCTCCAGGCCTGTCACACCTACAATGTGGAGAGCTTCCTCATCAAACGCTTTGTCACCGAAGAAAAGAAAAAGCCCTACATCGCTTTGGAAACCGACTACTCCACCTCCGACGCCGGACAGATCAGCACCCGTCTGGCCGCCTTCCTGGAGATGCTTTAAGCCATGGCTCGTCTCAGTCTGGGTATCGACTGCGGCTCCACCACCACAAAAGGAGCCCTGTTCGATGGAGAAACTGTGGTAAAAACCATTCTGCTTCCCACCGCTGCCCGTCCCCGGGAGCGGATGGGACAGATCTATGACGCCATGTATTCTTCGGAAGTGGAATATGTGGTCACCACCGGCTATGGCCGGGAATTGCTGCCCCAGGCCCACAAGCGGGTCACCGAAATCACCTGTCATGCCAAAGGGGCGGCCTATCTGTGCCCCGGCATTTCCGGTGTGGTGGACATCGGCGGCCAGGACAGCAAGGCAATTTTGCTGGATCGGGACGGCAATGTGGCCGATTTCGTCATGAACGACAAATGCGCCGCCGGAACCGGCCGCTTTGTGGAAATGATGGGCCGGATTCTGGATTGTCCTCTGGACGAGATCGATGCATTCACCAAGGACGCCAAACCGGTGGATATCACCAGCATGTGTACCGTTTTTGCCGAAAGTGAGATCATCAGCCTGCTGGCCCAAGGCCGGGCACGAGGCGATATCGCCCTGGGAGTCATCCGTTCCATCTGCCAGCGCACCGCTTTGTTTGCCCAAAAGCTGCGGCCGGAGGGGGATTTATTCTTCAGCGGCGGCCTGGCCCGCTTCGAAGTGTTCCGCAAAACACTGGAAAGCTATATCGACTGGCCTGTGCACACCCATCCCCGTTCCCAAATGGCCGGCGCCATCGGCGCTGCCATCATCGGCTGGCAAAAAATCCGATAAAATCTTCTGCCCCAGACGCCCCAGGCGTCTGGGGCATTTTTCTTTTTTCAAAAGTTTGTTTGCTTTTTTGTCCACAGGAGTTATACACAGGGTGTTGATAACCCCTGTGTATAACTTTTTGTAACTGTGGTTTTCTTTTTTCTCCATGCTCTCTTTCCCTGCCAAAAAATCGGGCGAAAAATTGTGCGATATTTTATAGTGAAATCCCTAATTTCTCCCTGTCACTGGGGGAGAAACCTATGGTATACTATATTCATATCCATGATTTCCCGGAGGTGTCCGGGGACTTCCGAAAGGAGAGAACAAAGGAAAATGAATCAAGTGCTGAAAGAAAAGCTGTCCGCCATCCTGGGGATGAATCTGAAGAAGGATTACACTTCTGTGTCCTATGCCATCATGCGCCATGGAGAGATCCTGGCTGCCGATTCCCTGGGTACCCAAGGAGGCGAAGAGAAAAAGCCTGCCGATACAAACTGCACCTACAATGTGGCCTCGGTGTCCAAGATCTATTGCACCGTTGCCGTGATGCAGCTGGTGGAACAGGGCAAGCTGGACCTGGATGAGCCCATCGTCACCTATCTGCCCCGGTTCAAGATGCTGGACGACCGGTACCGTCAGATCACCCTGCGCCATTGCCTCAGCCACAGCAGCGGCCTGCCGGGCACCCAGTGGAAGCATTTTTCCGCCTCCGATGTGAGCCACGACACCTACTATGAAGAAGTGTATGACTACATGGCCCACAGCTATCTGAAAGCCGCTCCCGGCGAATATTCCGTCTATTGCAACGACGGCTTCACTTTGGCGGAAATGGCCGTGGCTGCCGTTTCCGGTATGAGCTACGCCCAGTACTGCAAGGATCATATCACCGAACCCATCGGCGCCCATTCCAGCCGTCTCTCCCCTGTGCGCAACACAGAATATCCTCTGGTGCAGGAAGGTAAGAAGCCCCATGAACTGCTGTTTATCCAGGGCGGCGCCGGTTATACCACCACCATGAGCGATCTGTGCCTGTTCGGCAATCAGTTCCTCACAGATTCCAGTATCCTCACCAAGGAAAGCAAAGAGGAAATGGCCAAACACCAAGGGGTTTCCTTCCTCCCTGGCGACACCCGCAGCACCGGTTTCGGCCTGGGCTGGGACAATGTGGACATGAAGGATAAGGACTACGATCTGGGCGAAGGCGTGCTGCAAAAAAGCGGCAACAGCTTCCAGTTCACCACCCAGTTTATCATCATCCCCAAATACGATGCCGTTCTGGCTATTTCGGAAACCCACGACTGCGGCATCGATGTGCTGGAGACCATCCTGCGGCTGTTTGCCACCGCCATGTTGGAAACCGAAGGGGTCAACATCTACACCCAGTATCAGCCAGTGCCTCAGCAGCTGAAAGAGCAGTTTGAAGGTACTTATCTGGTGCCCAGCGCCGTGCTCAACGCCCATTTCTATGGGGCCGTACTCAATGTGACCCGGGACAGCACCCGTGGGGACAGCGAGGGCATCCACAAGAACCTGAAATGGAACGGCGAGGTTTTCGAAGGGGAAAACGACACCCGTATCTCCTTCCAGGAATATGAAGGCCAGAAATTCATGATCCTGGATCTGCGGGGCAAGGTGGCTCCCTTTGCCATGCAGGCTCCCCGGAATCTGCCTCCCGTCAGCCAGGCCTGGAAAGACCGGATAGGCAAAAAATATGTACTGTGCAGCACCTCCCCCTGGGATCTGATCCCCTGTGAACTGATGACCGGCTTTATCATCAACCCCCTGCCGGATCACGAAGGAATCCTGGTGGCCTCCTGCTCGGGACGCAGCGACAGCGGCGTGTATGGCCTCTTTGAAGGCTCCTTTGCTCCGGTGGATGATCAGAAGGGCACTGGCTTCCTGCGCACTCCGGCCAACGGCAGCCGGGATCTGATCACTCCCTGCTTTGAGATGAAGGACGGCGCCGAGCATTGCGTTATGGCCTCCTATACCTTCCGGGACGCTGCCACCCTGCCGGAATACCAGGGCGAAGGCTTTACCGGCGCTTACGATCCCCATATCCTGAACAAAGTCTATCGGTTTGAAAAAACGCTGGAGACACTGCCTGAAGTTCCGGAAAATCACCGTCTGATGGTTCTGGACGAGGACATGGTCACCTGCTATGACAGCCTGATGGGCGGCGAATACAAAAAGCAGGACAAGGGCTATCTGATCCTGGTCTGATTTTTCCCGCAACCTTTCAAAAGGGCCGCTTTCAGCGGCCCTTTTTTCTTGTGTTTGTCTAGAAAACATACTATAATACCCAAAAAGCCTTGTGGAGGAAATCCCTATGTCAGTAGAATCAGCCCGGGCCCATCTGGCCCAGTTCGGGAAAGAGGATGCCATTCTGTTTTTTCATGAGTCCAGTGCCACTGTGGAGCTGGCTGCCCATGCCCTGCACACCCAACCAGGTCGCATTGCCAAAACTCTGTCCTTTCTCACAGAAAATGGCCCCATCCTCATCGTATGTGCCGGAGATGCCCGCATCGACAACCGGCGCTACAAAGACCTGTTCCACCAAAAAGCCAAAATGCTTACCCCCCAGCAGGTGGAGGAATACACCACCCATCCGGTGGGCGGCGTCTGTCCTTTTGGGGTGCCGGAAAATGTGAAAATCTATCTGGATGAATCACTGAAACGGTTTGACATTGTCTATCCCGCCTGTGGCAGCGGCAACTCTGCCATTCCCCTCACCTGTGAGGAATTGGCCCAATACAGCGCTTGCCAGGGCTGGGTGGATGTGTGCAAAGACTGGGGTCGGGAAAACCATGAAGAAACCCTATAAAAAATGGCTTTTTCCCCTGCTCTCTCTGGTTTGTCTGGGCATTCTGGCCTTCGTCCTCATTCAAATACGGATATGGAGCCTGGGACGGGACCATCGGGTCAGCCGGGATGAGGCCCTGCCGGCCCAGGCCATTCTGATCCTGGGAGCCAAGGTGGATTCTTCCGGAAATATGAGTCCGGCTCTGCTGGGACGGATGGAGGAAGGTCTGGCCCTTTATCAGCTGGGCAAAAGCCAAACCATCCTCATCTCGGGCGACGGAGAAAACCAGCAACGCAATGAAATCGCTGTCATGAAAAGCTGGCTTTTGGAGCAAGGCGTGCCGGAAGAGGACATTCTGGCCGACGACCATGGCCTGAACACCTATGCCAGCCTGTACCGGGCCAAGCATGTGTATCAGCTGGAAACCCTTTTAGTGGTAACCCAGGACTATCACCTGGGTCGGGCCCTTTATTTGGGACAGCAGCTGGGGCTTTCCTGTGAGGGGGTGGGCACGCCCAACAGCGTTCTCAAAGCTCAACTGCCACAGAATCTGCTGCGGGAGTCCCTGGCCCGGGTCAAAGCCTTCTTCAACGCCGAAGTTCTTCCCCCTGACCCCACTCCCCTTCTCGCCCCCGGCGTCTGACCGGTTTCACATGAAACGTTTTCCACAGCCTGGGGAAAATCTGTGGGGAAAACCCGGCCCCTTGCTTTTTTTGCTTGACAGAAGGCAAATCCCATGATATTATCCCATGAGTATGGGGCGCTTGCCCGATCCACGCTTGTCAGGGAAAATCTCTGACAAGCGTTTTTTTGTGAAAATACCTGGGAAAGGATTGATCTGATTTTGAAAAAATGGATGCTTTCCGCCGCCATTGTAGCTGCGGGAAATCTGCTCTATGCCCTCACCGTCAAGCTCTTTGTGCTGCCCACCGGGCTGGTGATGGGCGGTACCACCGGCCTGGGCCTTACCGCCAATTATTTGACCGGTGTGCCCATTTCCGCCTTTGTGCTGGCCTTTAATATGGTGATGCTGCTTTTGGGGCTGTGTGTGCTGGGCCGCCGTTTTGCCGCCACCACATTGCTCAGCAGCTTCATTTATCCTCTGGCCCTGGAACTTTGGCAGCGGCTTCTGGGGGATTATGTGCTCACCGAAGATGTGCTGCTGTGTACCCTTTTTGCCGGCCTGGGCGTGGGCGTCTCCCTGGGTATCGTCATCCGGGCCGGCGCTTCCACCGGCGGCATGGACATCCCTCCCCTCATCCTCAACCGGCTGTTCCGGGCGCCGGTTTCGGTGTGTATGTATTTCTTTGATGTGTGTATCCTGCTGAGCCAGGGGCTGTTCCAGTCCCCGGAAAAGCTGCTCTATGGCGTGGTGTTGGTGATGATCTACACCATGGTGCTGGACAAAATGCTGCTCATGGGTACTTCCCGCATTGAAATCAAGGTGGTCAGTGAAAAATCCGAGGAGATCCGCCAGGCCATCCTCCAGGATCTCAACCGGGGCGTCACCCTGATCCAGACAGAAAGCGGCTATCTGCGGCAGAACACCCAGCTGGTGCTTTCGGTGCTGTCCAGCCGGGAACTGCCCAAAGCGGAAAAGCTGATCCACCAGATCGACCCGGAATGTTTCCTCATGGTCAGCCGTATTTCCGAGGTCAAGGGCCGCGGCTTCTCCATGCAGAAAAAATACCGGTAAAAACAAAAACCGGCTGTGCTTGATGCACAGCCGGTTTTTTACAGAAATGGGCAAAATTACTTTTGGTTCTTCTGCATTTTTTCTTCCCAATTCTTCTCCACGCCGATGAAGCACAGCCCCGATGCTGGTGAGCAGATCACACAGGAACAAAAGAACCAGCTTGACCATGTCGATGTTATCCATCTTGAAAAGCTCCATCCAGGAGCCCATCTGCTGAACAAAGAACACGGTACGCAACAGGCCCAGCAACAACAAAAGCACACTGAAAATCATCAGATTGCGACGATAATGATACATTGTTTCCTTTTTCCTCCTTTCCCCCCAAAAATCATGCTTTTTTATATCAACTAATCTTTGAAAAAAATAAATATATTTAGTTTTTGCAAAAAATACCGCTTTGAATAAACTTCAAAGCGGTATTTTCCATTTTTAGTGATGATCTTCTTCCCCGTGGCAGGCCTTGCAGTCGCCGGTGCAGCCCACATACTGGACCGGGTCTTTGCCCTGGCCCTTGTAATAGTTGGCCAAAGCAGCCTTGACGGCCTCTTCCGCCAGCACCGAGCAGTGCATCTTTACCGGGGGCAGTCCGTCCAGGGCCTCGGCCACAGCGGCGTTGGTCAGCTCCAGAGCTTCCTTCACCGTCTTGCCCTTGACCATTTCGGTAGCCATGGAAGAGGTGGCCACCGCAGCGCCGCAGCCAAAAGTCTGGAAGCGCACATCCTGGATCACTTCGTTTTCATCGATCTTCATGTAGATCTTCATGATATCGCCGCACTTGAGGTTGCCCACCTCACCCACGGCATTGGCATCCTCCAGCTCACCCACATTCCGGGGATGGGCCAGATGGTCCATAACTTTTTCCGAATACAGCATAACAAACTCCTCCTTGCCGATCACTTGCGGTTCCACACCGGAGACATGCTCCGGAGCTTCTCCACCACCTTCGGCAGTGTTTCGATAATATAGTCCACTTCTTCTTCGGTGTTGAACCGGCCCAAAGTCACCCGCAGAGAACCGTGAGAGACTTCATGGGACAAACCGATGGCCATGAGCACATGGGACGGGTCCAGGCTGCCGGTGGAGCAGGCCGAACCGGTGGAAGTGCAGATGCCCTCCATATCCAGATAGAGCACCAGGGATTCGCCCTCGATGGCACTGATGGCAAAGCTGCAAGCGCCAGGCAGGCGGTTCTCCGGATCTCCGGTGAGAATGGTCTCAGGGATCTGAAGCACGCCGTCGGTGAGCTTTTTGGCCAGTGCCTTCAGACGGGCCGACTCTTCTTCCATGGTCTCCATGGCCAGCTGAGCCGCCTGGCCCAGGCCAACGATACCGGCCACATTCTCGGTGCCGCTGCGCCGGTTGCGCTCCTGGCCGCCGCCTTCGATCACCGGGCGCAAGCCCAGTCCCCGGCGGATATACAAAGCGCCGCTGCCCTTAGGCCCGTTGATCTTATGGGCCGACAGGGACAGAAGGTCGATGTTCATTTTGTTCACATCCAGGGGCATATGGCCGAAGGCCTGTACCGCATCGGTGTGGAACAAAACACCCTTTTCCCGGCAGATTTTTCCGATCTCTTCAATGGGCTGGATGGTTCCCACTTCGTTGTTGGCCGCCATGATGGATACCAGAGCGGTATCGGGTGTGATGGCCTGTTTCAGCTCTTCCAGGTCCACCCGTCCGTTCTTGTCCACATCCAGGAAAGTCACCTGGAATCCTTCTTTCTCCAGAGCCATGGCGGTATGCAAAATGGCATGATGCTCGATCTTGGTGGTGATCAGATGCTTTTTCCCTTTGCCGGCGGGGCCATAGAGAACCCCTTTCAGGGCCATGTTGTCGGCCTCGGTGCCGCTGCCGGTGAAAAAGATCTCTTCGGCCTTGGCGCCGATGACCTGAGCCACCTGCTCCCGGGCCTTCTCTATGGCGATTTTGGCTTCCCGGCCCAGCTTATACAAGGTGGAGGGATTGCCGTATTCCTCTTTCAAATAAGGCAGCATGGCGTCCAGCACCTGGGGAGCGATGCGGGTTGTGGCTGCGTTATCTGCATAAACAAACATGTTGCAACATCCTTTCTATATGGCTTCCTGCAAAGCATGATGCTTGGATGCTGTGCAGAGGGATTTGTTTCTCCGCCTTCAATATACACCATTTTAGTGTATATTGCAACAGGAATTTTATACGCTGCTCTGCGCTAACGATTTTGGGCAATCTGGCCGGTGGCCAGCGCATCGCATCGGTTGTTGAATGGGTTGTCCGCATGACCTTTGACCCAATGGATGGTCACTTGATGCCGCCGCAGCTGCTCGTCCAGCGCCTGCCACAGCTCCACATTGAGCACCGGCTTTTTGTCGCTTTTCACCCATCCTTTTTTCTTCCAGTTTTGCAGCCATCCTTCGTTGATGGCCTTGGACAGATACTGAGAATCGGTGTAAAGATCCACCTGACAGGGCTCTTTCAGCCGGGAAAGGCCCTGGATGGCCGCGGTGAGCTCCATCCGGTTGTTGGTGGTCTCCCGTTCAAAACCGGCGATCTCCTTTTCGATCCCCTGGAACCGGAGAATGGCCCCCCAGCCTCCGGGGCCCGGGTTTCCCGAACAGGCCCCGTCGGTATATACTTCCACTTGCTTCATACGGAGATTTATTCTCCCTTCTCCGGCTCAGGCTGCTGGGTGTTTTCGGCAGTTTCTGTATTTTCCGGGTTTTCCTCCGCTTCTTCCTCTTCTTCCTTGTCGGCCTTGGCCAGAGAAATCAGCTTGACCCCTTCATCCAGCCGCATCAGCTTGACGCCCTGGGAGGAACGGGAGCAGACACGGATGGTCTCCACACCGGTGCGGATAATCACGCCCTCATCGGTGATGAGCAGAATGTCGTTATAGGTATCCACCGACTTGATCCCGGCCAAAGGCCCTGTTTTGTCGGTGAGGTTGTGGGCGATGATGCCGCCGCCGCCCCGGTGATGCTCGGTGAATTCCCGGGGAGAAGTCAGCTTGCCATAGCCATTTTCGGTGACGGTAAGCAGATACTGGCCTTCGCTGTCGCAGGCCACACCCACCACATAGTCTCCTTCGCTGAGACGGATGCCACGGACACCGGCCGCCGAACGGCCCATGGTACGCACTTCTTTTTCATCAAAACGGATGCCCCTGCCGTCATGGGTGCACAGGATGATCTTATCCTGGCCATCGGTGAGACGCACGCCAATGAGCTCGTCTCCCTCATTGAGGGTGATGACCCGCACACCGGCCTTTCGGGCGGTATGCAGCTCGGACAGATGGGTACGTTTGACCACGCCCTGTTTTGTGGCAAAGAACACATAAGCCCCGTCACAGAATTCCTTGATGGGGATCATGGCGGTGACCCGCTCGCCCCCTTCCAGCTGGAGAAGGTTGACGATGTTGGTGCCCTTGGATGTGCGGGAAGCCTCGGGGATCATATATCCTTTCAGCCGCAGCACCTTGCCCAGATTGGTGAAGAAGAGCACATGGTCATGGGTGGAGGCGGTAAACACCGTTTCCACAATGTCCTCTTCCCGGGTAGCCATGGCGGTAATACCCCGGCCGCCCCGCTTCTGGGTGCGGTAGGCCGACACCGGCAGCCGCTTGATATAACCCAGACGGGTCAGGGTATAAGCGCACTGCTCCTCTTCGATCAGGTCTTCAATATCCAGCTCATTTTCCACCATGGAGATCTCGGTACGCCGTTCGTCGCCGAACTTGTCGCAGATCTCGGTGAGCTCCTGCTTCACAATGGCATAGATCTTTTCGGCGTGAGCCAGAATGTCCTCGTATTCGGCGATCTTCTTGTGGAGAGCGTCCAATTCATTTTCGATCTTCTCCACTTCCAGCCCTTGCAGCCGTCCCAGACGCATATCCAGAATGGCCTGGGCCTGGACTTCCGACAGATCAAACCGCTCCATCAAGCGCACTTTGGCGTCGTCATAGCTCTGACGGATGATGCGGATGACTTCGTCGATGTTCTCGCAGGCGATTTTCAATCCTTCCAGAATATGCGCCCGCTCCTGGGCCCGGCGCAGATCATAGCGGGTGCGCCGCTCCACCACTTCATACTGGAACCGGATGTATTCGTCCAGCATTTCCCGCAGGGTGAGCACCCGGGGCTGACTCTGGTTGTGCACCAACGCCAGGTTGATCACCGAGAAGGTCTCCTGCATCTGGGTATACTGGTACAGCTGATTGAGCACCACCTGAGGATTGGCATCCCGGCGCAGCTCAATGACGATGCGCATGCCGTCCCGGTCGGATTCATCCCGCAGATCGGTGATGCCCTCCACCCGGCGCTCTTTGTGCAGATCGGCAATGTTTTCGATCAGACGGGCCTTATTGACCATGTAGGGCAGTTCGGTGATGACGATGCGGAACCGGCCCTGGCTATGCTCTTCGATCTCCGCCCGGCAGCGGACGATGATCCGGCCCCGGCCGGTGGCATAAGCTGCCCGGATACCGGCCCGGCCCATGATGATGCCGCCGGTGGGGAAATCCGGCCCCTTGATAAAGCGGCAGATGTCCTCCAAAGTGGCTTCCGGGTTGTCAATCACATAGCAGATGGCCTGGCAGACCTCCCGCAGGTTGTGAGGCGGGATGTTGGTAGCCATGCCCACGGCGATGCCCGAAGAGCCGTTGACCAGCAGATTGGGGAACCGGGAAGGCAGCACGAAGGGCTCCTTCATTTTGTCGTCGTAGTTGGGGACAAAATCCACGGTGTCCTTTTCGATATCGCTGAGCATATTGGCCGCCAGCTTGGCCATACGGGCTTCGGTATAACGGTAAGCCGCCGGAGGATCGCCGTCCACACTGCCGAAGTTGCCGTGGCCGTCCACCAAAGGATAGCGCAGGGAGAAATCCTGGGCCAGACGCACCAGGGCATCGTACACCGAAGCGTCGCCATGGGGATGGTACCGGCCCAGCACATTGCCCACGGTGGTGGCCGATTTCCGATAGGGCTTGTCCGCCGTCAGGTTGTCCTCGTACATGGCGTAAAGAATGCGCCGGTGCACCGGTTTCAGACCATCCCGCACATCGGGCAGGGCCCGGCTGACGATGACGCTCATGGCGTAATCGATGTAGGACTTGCGCATTTCCTTTTCCAGATCTACATCGATAATCGTTTGGCCCTCAAAGGTCAAATCGTTGATTTCACTCATGTTTTCACCTATTTTCAAATACCATATGTATTATCAAAAAAGAATATCACATTTCTGTCAAACAGAACGGGAGACTCTTGCCACAGCCTTGCCCCATCAAGGCACCGCTGTGGCAGGAAGCTCCCGGCCTTTGCAGCCCCAGCCCAAAAGCCAGGGCTGCAAAAGACCGTTTTTCCATTAACGCCAGCCGCCGTTGTCGTCGGTACCGTCCATATTCATTCCCTGGTTCTGGGAGGGGCCATAGTAGTTGTCCCCTGTGTCATTGGGAATGATCAGAGCACAGATGATATACAGCAGCAGTCCGCTGCCGCCGAAAAAGATCATCACAGCCCAGGCCAGACGCACCAAGGTGGGATCGATGCCGAAAAACTCGGCGATGCCGCCGCACACACCGGCCAGTACCCGATCATTGCGGCTTTTGTGCAGTCGTTTCATAGTACCTCTCCTTTCCCACTCACAGGATCAGATATCCAGATTGTTTACATACTTGGCATTCTGCTCGATAAAATTCTTACGAGGCTCCACCTTTTCGCCCATGAGGATGGTAAAGATCTCATCGGCTGCGGCGGCATCCTCCATATTCACCTTGAGCAAAGTGCGGTTTTGGGGGTTCATGGTGGTCTCCCACAGCTGTTCCGGGTCCATTTCGCCCAGGCCTTTGTAGCGCTGGACTTCGGCGCCGGGGATCTGCTGCAGAATCTCTTTCAGCTGATCGTCACTGTAGGCATACCGGGGCTCATTCCGCCCCTTTACAATTTTATACAGAGGAGGCTGGGCAATATACACATGACCTCCCTCGATCAAAGGACGCATGAAACGGAAAAAGAAGGTGAGCAGCAGGGTGCGGATATGGCTGCCGTCCACATCGGCATCGGCCATCAGGATGATCTTGCCGTAACGGAGTTTGGAAATATCGAACTCATCTCCGATACCGGCGCCAAAAGCGGTGACCATGGGCATCAGCTTTTCGTTGCCGTACACCTTGTCCAGACGGGCCTTTTCCACATTGAGCATCTTGCCCCACAAGGGCAGGATGGCCTGATACCGCCGGTCCCGGCCATTTTTGGCCGAGCCACCGGCGCTGTCGCCCTCCACGATGTAGATTTCGGTGTAGGTGGGGTCTTTTTCCTGGCAGTCGGCCAGTTTGCCCGGCAAAGAGGCGCTTTCCAAAGCACTCTTCCGGCGGGTGGCCTCTCTGGCCTTCCGGGCCGCTTCTCTGGCCCGGGCCGCGGTGAGGCATTTGTCGATGATGGTCTTGGCGGTCTGGGGGTTCTCTTCCAGATAAGCCGACAGCGCCTCATAGACCGCTCCATCCACCAGACCCCGCATCTCAGAGTTGCCCAGCTTGGTTTTGGTCTGGCCTTCGAACTGGGCCTCGGTGAGCTTGACGCTGATGACGCAGGTCAAACCTTCCCGGGTGTCATCGCCGGAGAGATTTTTGTCGTCTTCCTTCAGGAATTTATACTTATGGGCATAATCGTTGATCACCCGGGTGAGCGCCGATTTGAAGCCGGTCTCATGGGTGCCGCCCTCGGTGGTATTGATGTCGTTGGCAAAAGAGAGGATGTTTTCGTTATAACTGTCGTTATACTGCATGGCCACTTCCGCCATGTTGTCCTCTTTTTGGGCGGACAGATAGATCACTTCCGGATGGAGCGGGGTCTTATTCCGGTTCAGATGCTCCACAAACTCCCGGATGCCGCCCTGATAGCACATCTCATTGACCCGGATGTTTTCGTCATCCCGCTGGTCGGTGAAAGTGATGGTGACGCCGGCATTGAGGAAGGCCTGCTCCCGCAGCCGGTTGAGCAGCACATCGTAATCGTATTCCACCGTCTCAAAGATGGTATCATCGGCTTTGAAGCGCACAAAGGTGCCCCGCTCATTGGTATCGCCGGTGATGTGCAGCGGGCTTTCGGGCACGCCCCGGTTAAAGCGGATGGAATGCACATGGCCGTCCAGATACACATCCACCGTCAGCCACTGGGACAGGGCGTTGACCACGCTGGCGCCCACGCCGTGAAGGCCGCCGGAGACCTTGTAGCCGCCGTCGCCGAATTTGCCGCCGGCATGGAGGATGGTATACACCACTTCCACCGTGGAAATACCCATTTTATGGTGAATCCCCACCGGAATGCCACGGCCGTTGTCCCGCACGGAGATCACATTGTCCTTTTCAATGGTCACTTCGATATGGGTGCAGTAACCGGCCAGCGCCTCGTCGATGGCGTTGTCCACGATTTCATAAACCAGGTGATGCAGGCCTCTCTGGGATGTGGAGCCGATGTACATACCCGGCCGTTTCCGCACCGCTTCCAGGCCTTCCAGCACCTGTATCTGACTTTCGTCATAAGTGGTTTCAACTTTTTGGATATCAGTCATTGCTTCTTCCTCGCGTTCTATGGAAATTGCCGCCGCAGTTCAAAAATCCACGGGGCGGATGGCTTGTTTCCTGTTTGATCAAAAAGACAGCAGATTTTCCGGCAGAGGCTGGCCATTGGCCCGCTTCAGCAGGGTCTGAGAAGAGATCTGGGAGATATAGACCACCGTCCGGCCATCCTCTTCGCAGACCACGGCGCTTTTGGGCAGCTCATCGCTGACGGTGACCACCCGCCCCTCCTTCTGTGCTTTTGTGAGAAATTCCCGGGTGCGCTTGCCGTATGTGGCGGTATCGAAGTCAAAAATGCCCACGATGGTCCGCCGGGATACCACAATATCCCGTCCCAAATGCAGATACATACTCCATTCCTCACTGATTCAAGGGGGCGATGGTTCCCCCCTCCACCAAAAAGGCCGCCCCTGGCAGCTGACGCAGCCGCTGGGTGCGCTCGCAGCAGGTGATGATCACCTGTCCGCCGCCGGTCTTTCCGATGAGATATTCCTGTCTCCGGGAATCCAGTTCGCTGAGCACATCGTCCAGCAGCATCACCGGGTATTCCCCCTGATCGTCTTTGAAAATTTCCCGCTCGGCGAATTTCAGCGCCAAAGCGGCAGTGCGGGTCTGTCCCTGGCTGGCAAAGCCCCGGGCCGCCGAGCCATTTACGGTCAGCAGCAAATCATCCTTGTGGGGTCCGGTCAGGCATTGTCCTGCAGCCAGCTCTGCTTTTTCATGGCTTTCGGCGTGTTCCAAAAGCCAGCCTTCGATGGTCTCTTCCGAAGCCTTGGGATCTTTCACCGTGGACACCGTCTGGTACTCGGCCAGAAGCTCCTCCCCGCAGCCGGAAATGGTCTGCTGGATCTGGTAGGCTTCCCGGGCCAGTTTTTCAGCAAAAAAGGCCCGGTAACGGATGACGGCCGCCCCGCATTTGGCCATGCGCCGGGTAAAATCGGGCAAAACCGCCAGAAGAGAGGGGTTTTCCTCCTGCATCCGCAGGATTTTGGCCTTGTGCTCCAGCAGTTTGTTGTATTCTCCCAAAGCCAAAGCATACCGGGGCCGCAGCTGGCACAAAGCGGTGTCCAGAAACCGTCTTCTGGCCGCCGGGCCTTCCCGGATCAGATACAGATCTTCCGGGGAAAAGAGCACACAGCGAAAGACTTCCGACAGATCGCTCTGCCGTTTTTGTTTGACGCCATTGACGATGCTTTGCAGCTTCCCCGTGCGGGGCAAAGTCAGATCCATGGAAAATTCCCGCTGCCGGGAAAAGACCTTGGCCTGGATCTGCGCCTGGCTCTGGTGAAAGGAGATCAGGTCTCCCCTTTTTCCCGCCCGCCAGGACCGGCCGCCGGTGAGAAGAAAGATGGCCTCCAGCAGGTTGGTTTTTCCCTGGGCATTTTCTCCCGCCAGGATGGTGACTCCTTCTGGAAAAGAAAGGGAAACATCCTGATAGTTGCGAAAATGGCTCAGGCGAATGGCTTCTAGTTGCATGAAGTGATCTCCACCTCAGTGTTTTCGAACAAAATTTTGTCGCCGGGGATACATTTCTTACCCCGGGCCAGGCAGACTTCCCCGTTGACCTGCACTTCGCCCCCCTGGATGCGCTCTTTGGCCTCTCCGCCGCTTTGGCATAGATTGGCAAATTTCAGCAGGCTGTCCAGTTTGATGAATGGGGTCTTGATGGGAATTTTGATGGTTTCCATAAACTCCTCCCTTGTGAAAAGGAACGACGTTTTTTGTATCAGGCGTCCGCTTTCAGCCGCACAGGCAGTACCATATAAAGGAATTTGGTTCCTTCCACCGGCCGGATGACGCAGGGGGACAGGCTGCTTTTCAGCTCCAGAACCACCTTTTCTTCGGGGCAGGCCCGCAGAGCGTCCAGCAGGTACCGGTTGTTGAAACCGATCTCGATTTTTTCCGGGCAATTTTCAATGGTGCACTCATCGTAGGCCCGTCCCAGGGATGTAACGCAGGAAATTTTCAGGCTATTTCCTTCAAAACAGCAGCGGATGGGATTTTTCAGCCGTTCGGAGATGATCAGGCTTACCCGTTCCACGCAGTCGATGATGCTCTTTACGTTGATTTCCAGTTTTGTGGTGCAGTCATTGGGAATGGCATTGCGGTAGTTGAGAAATTCCCCTTCCAGAAGTCGGGTGGTCACCAATGTGCCTTCCACTTCAAAGAGAGCGTGTTTTTTCTCGGGATAAATATGGACCGCTTTGTCTTCGCTGTCGGGAATGATCCGGCTGATTTCTTTCAGTGTTTCCCCGGGGACCACGAAAGAAAGATTTTCCGTCTTGCCGTTTTCCACTTCTTCCTGGCTCATGGCCAGCCGGTAACCGTCTACCGACACCACAGTCAGCTGGTTTCCGGTGATTTCAAAGAGAGAGCCGGTGTGGATGGGTTTGTTTTCGTTGTCGGACACGGCGAAAACGGTGTGGTCGATCATGCTGCGCAGCAGCTTGCAAGACAGTTTGATGCCCTGGCTTTTTTCTACGTTGGGAAGTTCCGGAAATTCGGCGGGAGATGCGCCGATCAGGTTGAATTCGCTCAGGCCGCAGCGGATGGTGGTCATATAATGATCGTCGCAGACGATCTCCACCATATCGTCGGGCAGTTTGCGTACGATATCGCTGAAAATTTTGGCATTGAGTACAATGCTTCCTTTTTCGCTGATTTCAGCAGGAAATGTTTTTTTGATGCCTGTTTTGAAATTGTAGCCGCAAAGGGTGAGTTCATCTTCCGCTGTAATCAGCAAACCTTCCAAAACAGCGATGGTGCTTTTTGTGGCTACGGCGTGAATGCAGATGGAAATGGCTTCGTTCAGCACCGCTTTTTCACAGGTAAACTTCATGTCGCGGGCTCCTTTCAGTTCTTATCTGTTATTCATTTTTATAGTAACAGTCGTAGGGCC
The DNA here is from genome assembly GCA_003477405.1 of Ruminococcaceae bacterium AM07-15. GTDB lineage: Bacteria > Bacillota > Clostridia > Oscillospirales > Butyricicoccaceae > Pseudobutyricicoccus. The sequence goes on along the minus strand of QUDE01000012.1, from coordinate 53,948 downwards.
TGTGGATTTGTGGAAAGTTTCCCCGGAGTCTTGGGCTTCAAGGGATGAGGCTTTGCACAGGGGGTGTGGATGATTTTTCGTTTCTGATGGGGTTGTCCACAGTCTATTTTTTGTCCACAGCTATCCACGTCCTTCCACAGCCCTTGGGGGAAAAAACGTGGATTTTGTGGTTTATCGGTTCTGGATGTTTTTTTTCAGGTCGCTGAGGGCGGCGGAGAAGCTTTCGTCCTTTTCGATCTGCACCTGGGTTTTGTTGATGGCGTGAAGCACGGTGGTGTGGTCTCTTCCCATAAACCGGCCGATTTCTGGGAAGGACAGATCGGTCATTTCCCGGATCAGGTACATGGCCACCTGCCGGGGCACCACCACATCCTTTGTTTTGGCCGAGCCCAGAATCCGCTCGGTGGTGATGTTGTAGAAGTTGGCCGTCTCTTCCAGGATCAGTTCCGGTGTGGGTTTCAGGCCTGGGCTTGCCTTGAAAATATCCCGGATGCACTCTTCCGCCAGGGTCATGTCGATGGCCCGGCCCATGAGGGAGTGTTTGGCGAAGATCTTTTTCACCGCGCCTTCCAGCTGCCGCACATTGTTTGTAATGGAGGAGGCGATGTATTCTACCACATTGGGCGGCAGTTCAGCTCCCAGCATTTCGGTTTTCGCATTGACCAGGGCCATGCGGGTTTCGAAATCCGGGGGTTGGATGTCGGCCAGAAGGCCCCATTCGAAGCGGGACTGGAGACGGTCTTCCAGTGTGAGGATTTCCTTGGGAGGCCGGTCAGATGTGAGGACGATTTGTTTGCCCGATTCGTGCAGGGTGTTGAAGGTGTGGAAAAATTCCTCCTGGGTGCTGATTTTGCCGGCGATGAACTGAATGTCGTCCACCAGCAATAGGTCGGCCATGCGGTATTTTTCCCGGAAGGAAGCCACATCGCCCCGTTGGATGGCGCTGATCAGCTCGTTGGTGAAATCGTCGCCCTTGACATAGACGATGCGGTAGGCCGGGCGGGTGCGGGCGATGTAACCGGCGATGGCATAGAGAAGGTGGGTTTTGCCCAGACCGGACTGGCCGTAGATAAACAGGGGGTTATAGGCACTGGCCGGTTTTTGCGCCACGGCATAGGCGGCCGCATGGGCAAACTTGTTGCTGCTGCCCACGATGAAGCGCTCAAAAGTGTAGTTGGCATAGACGGTATCCTCGTTGGCCGCCTTCCACAGGCTCAGCTCTTCGTCACCGCACAGCACCCGCAGGGCCAGATCGCTGCCGGTCAGGTCCCGCACAGCATCGCAGAAAGGCTGGGCATACCGGTTTTCGATCATCTCCTGCTTCATGCGGGAGGTGGTGAGCAAAATAAAAACGCCGTCTTTCACCGTCACGGCGGAGGCGTCCCCAAACCAGGTGGAGATGACAACAGGTGTGAATTGCTGCTCCAGCACATGGATTACATTTTGCAGCAGCTCGGCAGGGCTCATCATATCTTCTCATCCATTCAAATTTTTTCTGTAAAGCCTATAAAACAGCAGACTATATTGTATCACAATAAATTCCCCAGCACAACAAAAAAACGGTGGATAACCTGTGGATAACTGGGGAGTGTTCCATAAACTATATATAATACATTATAATATAACAGCGGGAAAAAGGAAAGTCTTCCCCGGTGGATTTTGCAAAAACCGGGAAAATGGTGTTGTGCACAAAAATCTCCACAGGCTGTTGAAAGATTGGTCCCTTTGTCCCTCAACCTTGCACCAAGGGAGAAAGTGGGGTACAATAAACGGGATTCAAAACATGGAAAAGAGGGGAACGAATTGGAAAAAGTGGTATTGGGGCTGTCCGGCGGCGTGGATTCCGCATTGTGTGCCCGTCTGCTGTTGGAAAAAGGTCATCCGGTCACAGGTGTTTATCTGGACACCGGCCACGGAGGGGTGGAAGAAGCCCACAAGGCCGCTTTGGAATTGGGGATCCCCTTTTGCTCGGTGGATGTCAGGGAGCAGCTGGAGGAAAAGGTCATTGTCCCTTTTATGGAGGGATACCGCCGGGGGATCACTCCCATTCCCTGCATTTTCTGCAATCCGGCGGTGAAGTTTCATGTCCTTTGGCAAAAAGCCCAGGAACTGGGGGCTTCCTATGTGGCCACCGGCCATTATGCCGTGACCCGCAGGCTGGAAAACGGGGTCACCGGCTTGTATATGTCTCCCTCTCCCAATGACCAAAGCTATATGCTTTATCGGTTGCCGCCGGAGCTATTAGGCCATGTACTCTTCCCTTTGGGGGAGCTTTGCAGCAAGGAGGACACCCGGATTCTGGCCCGCAAGGCCGGGCTCAGCGCCGCCAATAAGCCGGACAGCATGGAAATTTGCTTCATTCCGGAAGGAGATCACGCGGCTTTTATGGAACAGCGGGGCCTGGGACTGCCTCCCGGGGATTTTGTGGACGAAGCGGGAAATGTGCTGGGAAAACACAGAGGCATCCACCATTATACCCTGGGCCAGCGCCGGGGACTGGGCATCGCCGCAGAGGGGCGGTTGTTTGTCAAGGAGATCCGGACAGAGCAAAACCAGGTGGTCCTTTCCCTGACCCCTCCCACATCCCAGGTCATTACGGTGGAAAGTCTGTGCCGCACGGCGCCGGAATACGGGGCAGAGCCCTTCTGGGCCGATGTGAAGATCCGCCACAGCCGCCGTCTGGACAAAGCTCTCGTGACCTATCTGCCGGAAGGGCGGGCCAAAGTGGAATTTTCCTCCCCGGTGCGGGCTCCCTCCCCCGGTCAGTCGGCGGTTTTTTACCAGGATGGCCGGGTCATCGGCGGCGGGTATATTGAAAAACAGCCCTGTTTATAAAAATTTTTCGTGCAATGAGAGAAATTGTCTGATATAATAAATCCGAATGTGGAGCAGTCTGCATTTTTGACCCTGGATACCAAGAGTTTTGTATAGAAACACATAAGGAGTGTAGAAAATGCATAAGTACGTTTACCTGTTTTCCGAGGGCAACGGCAATATGCGTGAGCTGCTGGGCGGCAAAGGTGCCAACCTGGCTGAGATGACCAATCTCGGCATGCCTGTGCCCCAGGGCTTCACCATTTCCACCGAAGCCTGCACCCGTTACTATGAAGACGGGGAGAAGATCGCTCAGGACATCGAGGATCAGATCTACGAATACCTGAAGAAGATGGAAGAGATCACCGGCAAGAAGTTCGGCGATCCCCACAATCCTCTGCTGGTTTCCGTTCGTTCCGGCTCCCGGGCCTCCATGCCCGGCATGATGGACACCATCCTGAACCTGGGCCTCAACGACGAAGTGGTGGAATCCTTCGCCAAGATCACCGGCAACCCCCGTTTTGCCTATGACAGCTATCGCCGCTTCATCCAGATGTATTCCGATGTGGTTATGGAAGTGGGCAAGAAGTATTTCGAAGAGCTCATCGACGAGATGAAGGCCGAAAAGGGCGTCAAGCTGGACACCGAGCTGGATGCCGACGACCTGAAGAAGCTGGCCGAGCAGTTCAAGGCCGAATACAAGGCCAAGCTGGGTGTGGACTTCCCCTCCGATCCTCGTGAGCAGCTGATGGGCGCTGTCAAGGCGGTTTTCCGCTCCTGGAACAACCAGCGTGCCATCGTCTATCGCCGTATGAACGACATCCCCAGCTCCTGGGGCACCGCCGTCAATGTCCAGTCCATGGTCTTCGGCAACACCGGCGACGAAAGCGGCACAGGCGTTGCCTTTACCCGCAACCCCGCCACCGGCGATCCTCACCTTTATGGCGAGTTCCTGATGAACGCCCAGGGCGAAGATGTGGTGGCCGGCATCCGGACTCCTCAGTCCATCGACCAGCTGAAAGAAGTCATGCCCGAAGTGTACGATCAGTTTGCCGCCATTGCCGACAAGCTGGAAAAGCACTATAAAGATATGCAGGACATGGAGTTTACCATCGAAAAGGGCAAGCTCTATATGCTCCAGACCAGAAACGGCAAGCGTACCGCTCAGGCCGCTCTGAAGATCGCCGTGGACATGGTGGACGAAGGCATGCTCACCAAGGAAGAGGCCATCATGAAGGTGGAGCCCAAGCAGCTGGACGCTCTGCTCCATCCCCAGTTTGACGCCGAGTCCCTGAAGGCCGCTACCCCTGTCACCAAGGGTCTGCCCGCCTCCCCCGGCGCTGCCTGCGGCAAGGTCTATTTCACCGCCGCTGAGGCTGTGGCCGCTGCGGAAAACGGCAACAAGGTGGTTCTGGTCCGTCTGGAAACCTCTCCTGAAGACATCGAAGGCATGGCCGCGGCTCAGGGCGTTATGACCGTCCGCGGTGGTATGACCTCTCACGCCGCCGTTGTGGCTCGCGGCATGGGCACTTGCTGCGTGGCTGGCTGCGGCGAAGTGAAGATGAACGAAGAGGAGAAGTACTTCCTCATCGGCGACAAGAAGGTCTGCGAAGGGGATTACATCTCCATCGACGGTTCCACCGGCAATGTGTACCTGGGCGAGATCAAGACCGTTCCCGCTTCCATGACCGGCGACTTTGGCCGCTTCATGGGCTGGGCCGACGAGATCCGCACCCTGAAGGTGTGCACCAACGCCGATACTCCTCGGGATGCTGAGCAGGCTGTCCGTTTTGGCGCCGAAGGCATCGGCCTGTGCCGTACCGAGCATATGTTCTTCGAAGCCGACCGTATCAAGGCCGTGCGTGAGATGATCGTCTCCAAGAACGAAGAACAGCGCCGCAAGGCTCTGGAGAAGCTGCTGCCCATGCAGCGCGGTGACTTTGAAGGCCTGTTCATGGCCATGGGCGGCCGCCCGGTCACCATCCGCTTCCTGGATCCCCCTCTCCATGAGTTCCTGCCCCAGGAGGAAGAGGACATCATCGAGATCGCCGGCGAGATGAATATGGAAGTCGCCGATCTGAAGCAGATCATCGCCGATCTCCATGAGTTCAACCCCATGCTGGGTCATCGTGGCTGCCGTCTGGCCGTCACCTATCCGGAAATCGCTGAGATGCAGACCCGTGCCGTTATCGAGGCTGCCATCAATGTGAAGAAGGCCACCGGCCTGGATATCGAGCCCGAGATCATGATCCCCCTGGTGGGCATGGTCAACGAGCTGAAGTTTGTCAAGAATGTGGTCACCAAGACTGCCGATGAGATCATCGCTCAGTCCGGTGTGGAAATGAAGTACCTGGTGGGCACCATGATCGAGATCCCCCGGGCCGCTGTCACCGCCGACGAGATCGCTCAGGAAGCTGAGTTCTTCTCCTTTGGCACCAACGACCTGACCCAGATGGGCTTCGGCTTCTCCCGTGACGATGTGGGCAAGATTCTCAACGCTTACTATGACAAGAAGATCATGGAGCGGGATCCCTTCGCCTCCCTGGACCAGGATGGCATCGGCCAGCTGGTGAAGATGGCTGTGGAAAAGGGCAAGAAGACCCGTCCCGACATCAAGCTGGGCGTCTGCGGCGAGCATGGCGGCGATCCGGCCTCTGTGGAATTCTTCCACAAGATCGGCCTGAACTATGTGTCCTGCTCCCCCTATCGTGTGCCCATCGCCCGTCTGGCGGCTGCTCAGGCCAGAGCCAAGGAACTGCTGAATAAGTAAGTTTTGGTTCCGATAGACTGAACTGTTGCTGCAAAGCATCATATAAAAAGCGTGGGCCAGGAATTTTATTCTGGGCCACGCTTTTTTGCTGAAAAATACCAGAAGGGCCTGCTTTTCAGGCAGGCCCTTCCTATTTCGGGTTCAGTGACGGGGCGATTGCTTCACAATCTGGGCCGCACGGATCAGGGCCGCCTGTACATCGGCCTGGAATTGGACCTTTGCACTGGCCACTTTGCTGAAAGTGAGGCCGCTGATGGTGGAAATATAACGGGGCGGCAGATTGTTCAGCGCCAAAGCGACGATATCGCTGTGACACTGCTCGCAGGAACACGCATCCAAACGGTCTTTGATGGCGTTGTACTGCTCTTCCACCACATCTTCCATGATATTGTGGTAAGAACTCATGGTGTTCATCCCTTTCCAATTTTTGAATATTTTATCACAGCTTTGGGCCGATGTAAAGAAAGCCTCCGGCGGTCTTTTTTTGTTGCTTTATGAACAAAGCGCAATGATCTCTTTCTTTTTTACAAAAAGTTATCCCCAGGGGTTATCCACACCCTGTGGAAACTTCCTGGGGACAACTTAGCATATCTTGTGGTTACTTGCTGAAAAAGGCGGTGAAGAGGGCGTCTTGTTCCGCAAAGTGGGTCACATAGCCGATAGCCACTTTTCCCTCGGTCAGAGCGATCAGCTCCTTGGTTTTTCCGGGCCGAAAGCGCCGCACACTTCAATGGCACCGCAGCCTTTTTGGTACAGATCCTGCACCCGCTTTTTGGCCTGCTCCCAGTTCTGCACGGTGTAGATGTAGGTGTGTTTGCTTTCGGTTTCAAAATGGGCCTGGTCCTTTTCCGGATCGTATTGGGCTCCCATGAGGATAAAAGCAAAAATGGGTTTCATCTGGTGTACTCCTTTCCTGTTACAGCTGGATTTTTTGTCCGATGCCCTTTTCCATGGCCTTCTGGGCGATGGCCTGGGCGGCAATCAGGTCAAACAGCGCCATGCCCACCGTTTTGAAGAAGGCGGTCTCCCCTTCTTTTGGCTTTGTCGCCTGACCGGCCAGAAGCTGACCCATGGTGGTTACCTGATCCATGGTCAGAAGCCCTTCGTGCAAAGGCTGGCTCAGATCGCCGCTTTCTTCGCAGGCAAAGGGAAGGTCCACATAGACCTGGGAAAGCAAAGACCACAGGCAGGGGGGATACTCCCGCATGGTGGGTTTATAAGAGCCTACGCCAATGCAGCATTTCCCGGCAAAAAGGGTACTGTCATCAGGAAAAACCGGTTCATTGGATGTGGTGGCCGTAATGAGGATCTGGCTTTGCCGGGCAGCTTCTTCGGAAGAGGCGCAGAAAGTGACAGGAGGATGATTGTTCCCCAGAACTTCCTCCAGCCTGTGGATAAACGGTGCCGGGTCCTTGGCATAGGCATCGTATACATAGATGTGCCCGATGGGCCGGGCGGCACAGGCAAAGGCGGCCTGGTTGGCCCCCTGTACCCCAGCGCCGATGACGGCCAGGGTATGGGCATCGGCCGGGGACAGATGGCGCACTGCGACGCCTCCCACGCCACCGGTGCGCAGGGCTGTGAGAGCTTTGCCGTCCATCATCACCTGGGGGATGCCGGTGTCATAATCGCACAAGAGCATCAGTCCGTCGATGGCGGGAAGGCCCCGCTGGGTGTTTTCCGGGAAAACAGTAAGGATCTTCTGGCCCATGGCCCCATCGGCAAAGCAAGGCATATAGACGATGGTTTTGTTCTGGTATTCCACGGTGGGGCGATCGGGCATGAAGTAGTTTCCGGCCGTAAAAAGCCCATAGGCTTTTTCAATGGCCTCCATCATTTCCTGAGGGGTGATGGAGCGGATGATGTCCTGTTTGTTTAAATAAAGCATGGCGCTTCCCTCCTTTTGCCTCCATGATACTCCATGGGAGGAAAAAAGAAAAGCCTTTGGGAAGAAATGAAAAAGGCCGGAAAAACAAAAAAAAGAAAAGTACCCCCTGGGGAAATGTTCACAATCCATGCTGACACACGGCAGACCGTTGTGGTATAATAACCGCAGAACGGTTATTATACCGGATTTTGCGGCCGTTTTCTCGTCCCGCAAGCGGGACAACCGAAAACACGGCCATTATACCACTTCGCTTTCGCTTTGTGGTATAATAAAACAGTCTGGAGATCTTCTCCTGGCAGTGATCGTTAAAAAAACAACAATATGTCCCATCAAATAACAAAGGATAGAGGGTGTTGCGAACATGGAAAAAAACAAGGAACTGCGGGTGTTCGCCGAAGAGATCCGGGTGGAGACCATCAAAGAGCTGGCCCATCTGGGATTTGGCCATGTGGGCGGCTCCATGTCGGTGGTGGAGACCCTGGCGGTGCTCTACGGCAGCCAGATGAACTATGACCCCAAGAACCCCACCATGGAACAAAGAGACCGGCTGGTGATGAGCAAAGGGCACGCAGGCCCGGCCCTCTATGCCACCCTGGCTCTCAAGGGCTTCTTCCCCCTGGAGCGGCTGAAGACGCTCAATCAGAACGGCACCACACTGCCCAGCCATTGCGACCGGCTGAAGACCCCCGGCGTGGATATGACCACCGGCTCTCTGGGCCAGGGCATCTCCATGGCTCTGGGCCTGGCTCTGGGCGCTAAAATGCGGGGCAAGGACTTTACCACCTACCTGATCCTGGGCGATGGCGAATGCGATGAAGGCCAGGTGTGGGAGGGCGCTCTGTCCGCCGCCCATCTGAAGCTGGACAATCTCATCGCCTTTGTGGACTGGAATAAGCAGCAGCTGGACGGCGCTGTGGACGATGTGCTGGACCTGGGCGACATCGGACAGAAATTCGAGGATTTCGGCTGGCATGTGCAGAAGGTCAACGGCCACGATATCGACGCTTTGCTGGAAGCGGTGGAAAGCGCCAAAGCCCATAAGGGCCAGCCTTCCATGATCGTGCTGGATACCATCAAGGGCAACGGCTGCCGTTTGGCTATGGAAACCTTCCCCTGCCACCATCTGAAATTCAAGCCCGAGCAGATCGCCCCCTCGGTGATCGAGGCCGAACAGGTGCTGGCCAAGGCCCGGGAAGCGCTGGAGGTGCGGTAAAATGAGCTACAAAGTGAAAGAGACTCTGAAAAACGAAGAGAAAGAAATGCGGGCAGTGTATTGCAAAACTCTGTGCGACATGGCCCGGGAAGACAGCCGCATCTGCGCTCTGGACGCCGACCTGATCGGCTCTTCCGGTATGCAGGCTTTCTTCAAGGAGTTCCCCGATCGGGCGGTGGACTGCGGCATCCAGGAAGCCAACATGGTGGGTATGGCCGCTGGCCTGTCCGCCGCTGGCATGGTTCCCTTTGCCCATTCCTTTGCTCCCTTTGCCACCCGCCGGGTGATGGATCAGATCTTCATCTCCTGTGCCTATGGCAAGCAGAATGTGCGCATCGTGGGCTCTGATCCCGGTGTCACAGCGGCTTATAACGGCGGCACCCATATGCCTTTTGAGGACATGGGCTGCCTGATGAGCATTCCCAAGATCACTCTGATCGAGCCCTGCGACAGCGTGCAGCTGGAGCAGGTGATTAAAATGCTTCAGGACGCATACGGCGTCTTCTATATCCGGATGCTGCGGAAAAATGCCGTGGGCATCTATGAGGAAGGTTCCACCTTCACCCTGGGCAAGGCTCCCGTGCTGCGGGACGGCACCGATGTGTGCATCGCCGCCTCGGGCATCATGGTCAGCGAGGCTCTGAAGGCCGCCAAGGTGCTGGAGGAACAGGGCATTTCCGCCGCCGTCATCGACTGCTTCACCTGGAAGCCTCTGGACGACGATACCATTGGCAATTATGCTCAGAAGTGCGGCGCTTTTGTCACCGCCGAAAACCACAATGTGGTGGGCGGCCTGGGCAGCGCTGTGGCTGCATCTCTGGCTAAGAGCCATCCGGTGCCTGTGGAAATGGTAGGCGTGCAGGACGAGTTCGGCGAAGTGGGCACTGTGGATTATCTCCAGGAGCGCTTCGGCCTCACCGCCGCGGCCATCGTCTCTGCCGCTCAGAAGGCCATCAGCCGGAAATAACATTGTTTTTCCTATTTTATCAAAATATAAAAGGAGAATCTGTACTATGGACATCAAGGAACGGGCTCTCAAGGCCCACGAGGACTGGAAGGGCAAGATCGAAGTCATCGCCCGCTGCAAGGTGGAAAACGCCGACGACCTGACTGTGGCCTACACCCCCGGCGTTGCCGAGCCCTGCCTGGCAATCAGCAAGGATGTGGACCTGAGCTATAAATATACCCGCCGTGGCAACCTGGTTGCCGTTGTTACTGATGGCACCGCTGTGCTGGGCCTGGGCGACATCGGCCCCGAAGCCGGTATGCCTGTGATGGAGGGCAAGTGTGCCCTGTTTAAGTCCTTTGCCGATGTGGATGCCTTCCCCCTCTGCGTGCGCAGCAAGAATGTGGACGACATCGTCAACACCGTCAAGCTGCTGGCCGGCTCTTTCGGCGGCATCAACCTGGAGGATATCTCCGCTCCCCGCTGCTTTGAGATCGAGCGCCGCCTGAAGGAAGAGTGCGATATTCCCATCTTCCACGATGACCAGCACGGTACTGCTATCATCACTGCCGCAGCTATGATCAACGCCAGCCGCCTCACCGGCAAGAAGCTGAGCGATCTGACCATGGTGGTGTCCGGCGCCGGCGCTGCCGCTGTGGCTGTCACCCGCCTGCTGCTGTCCATGGGCATTGGCGACGCGATCCTGGTCAACCGTGGCGGCGCTGTCTATGACGGCCGCACCGATCTGAACCCCGAGATCGCCGCTATGGCTAAGATCACCAACAAGAACAAGAAGCAGGGCACTTTGGCCGATGTGGTCAAGGGCGCTGATGTGTTCCTGGGCCTGTCTGCTCCTGGCGTGCTCACCGCCGAGATGGTGGCTACCATGAACAAGGACCCCATGGTTTTTGCCTGCGCCAACCCTGTGCCTGAGATCTATCCCGAAGAGGCCAAGAAGGGCGGCGCTGCCGTTATCGGTACCGGCCGCAGCGACTATCCCAACCAGATCAACAATGTTCTGGCCTTCCCTGGCGTGTTCCGTGGCGCTCTGGATGTGCGTGCCAGCGACATCAATGATGAGATGAAGGCCGCTGCTGCCTATGCCATCGCTGACATTGTCTCCCCTGAGGAGCTGAATCCCGACTACATCCTCCCTGCAGCTTTCGATCCCAGAGTGGCTCCCGCTGTGGCTAAGGCTGTGGCCGAAGCGGCTCGCAAGAGCGGCGTTGCCCGCATCTAGCACAGTGCCTGTGCACCTATACTGGCCGGTCGCCGGCCTGGTGCAGAGTGGTATTTGTGTGCGGCTGAATCAATAAAAAAAGGCGCTTGGATCTCTCCAAGCGCCTTTTTTGCGGAAAAATCTATAAGTACCTATAAACACGATCGTTTTTTTAAATAATGGATTACAGCATAAAAAAGTTGTGATATAATTAACAAGCCCTGGGGAAAAAATATCAAATAATCTGGAGGTATAAAGGTATGAAAGTCAATGCCAAGTCCATCAATTTGACAAAAATTCAGGAAGAAGCGGAAGAATCCTACCGCAAGGGCTTTTTCTGCTGCGAAGCGGTCATGGATATCATCCGCTCCAATTTTGAATTGGATGTGCCGGAAGATGTGATCCGCATGGCCTCTGGTATGGCCATTGGTGTGGGGAAATCGGGCTGCATCTGCGGCGCTCTCAACGGCGGTGTTCTGGCCATCGGTATGTTCTTTGGCCGTGCCGAGCAAAAGGGCCCCACCGATCCCAATGTGGTCAAGTGCATGAGCCTGACCAAGGAGCTCCATGATTGGTTTAAAGACAACAACACCAAAGGCGTTGCTTGCTGCCGCGTCCTCACCCGTGAGTTTGATATGTCCAAGGGCGGCCACAAGAGCCAGTGCATTTATTATACCGGCATCTGTGCTGCCAAAGCGGCAGAGATCATTGCCAGAGAGCTGGGCATTCCCACCGAAGGGAAGATCACCATTCTGCCCCACGATGAGTACATCAAGACCAGAGTGGCTCCTCTGGAGGCATAAGGCAGCATGAGTGTATTCAAGAGAATCCCTGTTCCCATCTGTGCCGTTATTCTGGGTATGTTCGGCCTGGGGAACCTGATCCAGTCCTATTCCGAAGGACTGCGGCTTTTGTGCGGCGCAGTAGGCGCCGTGCTGATGGTGATGTTTCTCATCGGCGTGGTCCTGGATCTGAAAAAATTCCTGGGAGAGATGGAAAATCCCATCATGGCCAGTGTGTTTTGTGCCTTTCCCATGGCCGTCATGATGCTGGCCACCTATGTGAAACCCTACATCGGCGCTTCCGCCAAGGGGATCTGGTTTGTGGGTGTGGCCATTCATGTGGTGATGATCCTCTATTTCACCGTGAAGTTTGTGCTGCATTTTTCGCTGGAGAAGGTTTTTGCCAGCTGGTTTATCGTTTATGTGGGTATTGCCATGGCCGGGATCACTGCACCGGCCTTTGGGACCGAGTCCATCGGATCGGCCTGTGTCTGGTTCGGCATTGTGTCCCTGGTGGTCCTGCTGATCTTGGTGACCATGCGGTATGTGAAAAAGCCTGTTCCCGATCCGGCCAAGCCTGTGATCTGTATTTATGCCGCACCTACCAGTCTGTGCATTGCCGGGTATATTCAGTCGGTCACACCCAAGTCCTTGTCCCTGCTCACTGTTTTGTGGGCCGTGGCGACGGTACTCTTTGTGCTGGCCTGTATCAAGTTTGTGCAATATTGGAAGCTGCCCTTCTTCCCCAGCTATTCCGCCTATACCTTTCCCTTTGTCATCAGCGCCATCGCTTCCAAACAGCTGATGGCCTGCGCGGCCAATATGGGAAGCCCCATGGGCTTTTTGAGCACAGTGGTATTGGTGGAGACCATCATCGCCACTTGCACCACCCTTTATGCCTTGATTCGGTATCTGATCTTTCTGTTTCAAGAACCAAAGCAGGCAGCGAAATAAATCGAAAAAATGCCTGAGAGTTAATCTCAGGCATTTTTCTGCGCAAAGTATCCACAATACTTGTCCACAGGTTGTGGATAAAAAACCGCCGGTTTTGTCCGGCGGTTTTTTTGCATCTGGTTATCGCTATAAAGGAATGGTCATGCCGTCCAGCAAGCGCAGGATGGAAAGCACCAGCGTGGCGGCAAAACACAAAATGGCCAGAATGAAAAAGGTCTTGTAGTGCTTTTCTTTTTTCAGGCAGATGCTGCCGATGAGAAAGCACAAAACACCCAAGGCCAAAGGGGTCAGTTCCATAAAATCAGAAAGAAAAGCTTAGTTGATCTCTACTTTTTCGGCCTGCTCGGGGAAAAAGTCGTTGTCCAGGTCGTAGATGTTGTGGGTGGTGGAGTCACGGAGCACCCGGCCTTCCAGGGAGTAGCAGCGGATAAACTTCTTGCCGTCCACAGTGGTCCAGTTCTCTGCATCCCAAGTGAGGTAGCCGTCGCCATCGGTCTTCTTCTGAGCAAACTTCAGGTCGATCTGCCGGTTGTTGAGCATCAGGTCGATCAGGCCCTTCCGGTCCACTTCCACTTCCTGTTTGTGGATCATATCATATGCTTTCATTGTTTTTCCTCCATCATCATTAAAGTATGTAGCTTTATTATAGCATCCCTGTGGGATTTTGCAACCAACTCTGGGGCAAGGGATCAGTTTTTGACGGCCGTTTGGAGATAAGGGGCGGGAGTGGGCTCATCCTGTGTCAGGGCCTGCTCCACGCTCCAGTAAAAGGCCTTCTCCCCTGCTTGCTGGGTGATGCCGCTGCGGTCCATCATTTGCCGCACCGAGGGAGACACGCCGCAGAGGAACACCTGGGCCTGCTGGTTTTGTGTTTGGCGCAGCAAATCCAGGAAAGCCTGAGCACCGGAGATATCCATATAGGAGACGCCCCGCATGGAAAAGATCACGCTGGAAAAACCACTTACTTGCTGGCCGATCTCTTCGATCATCTGGGTGTTGGAGAACAGGATGGAACCGGTGATATAGACCACCCGGGCATTTTCGGCCCGGTGAGCCAGAAGGGCGTCGGGGGCGGCTAGGCGATGAGGAAGCACATCTTCATAGTTGACCTGGAGTTCCGACTGCCGCACGGCCAGCAAAACCAGGGACACCACAATGCCCAGCAAAATGGCCACCGTCAGGTCAAAGAGGATGGTAGCCGCCATGGTCACCAGGAATTTCAGAATAGCGCCTTTGAATTTTTTGGAGAAAATATAGCGGATGGTCTTCCACTCATTCATCCGCCAGGCGGTGACCATCAGCACTCCGGCTAAAGCACACAGAGGAATCTGTCCCATCACCGGCCCCAGGGCCAGCATGGAGATCAGCAGGAAAAGGGCGTGGAACACACCGGTGAGCCGGGTGCGGGCGCCGGATTTCACCGCCACACTGGTACGGGCGATGGCCGCAGTGGCCGGGATACCGCCAAACAGCGGAGTGAGGATGTTGCCGATACCCTGGGCCAGAAGCTCCCGGTCATTGTCCAGCTTGACGCCGGTCATCCGGCTGGCGCTGGCTCCGCAGAGCAGGCTTTCCACCATGCCCAAAGCGGCAATGCTGATGGCCGGAGCCAGCAATCCGCTCAAGGTGTTCAGATCCAGAGAAAGCAGGTCAAGCCGCTGGGGCAGCATCAGAGAGGAAGGAATCTCCCCCACGGTGTTCACAGGCAGCTTCAGCAGCATGGAAGCGGCTGTGGCCAGGATGATGGCAACCAGGGATGCAGGCACCACGCTGTTCCACTTTTTCGGGAAAAACACCATGAAGAGCACCACGAAAACACCGATGGCCACAGCGGTCCAGTTGGGGTCAAAGCCATGGGTGAAATATCCTCCCACCTTCTGGATAGCAGAGCCTTCAATGGAGGTGACACCGAAGAAGTTGTCCACCTGCCCCAGGGCGATAATCACGGCGATGCCCGAAGTGAAGCCGGTGATCACCGGCATGGGGATAAAGGCTGTGAGCCGTCCCAGCTTGAACAGTCCGGCGATCACCAGCAGCACACCTGCCAGGAAGGTGGCCTGGAAGACACCGTTTAAGCCATACTGGGCCACAACAGAGGTGAGGATGGCGGCCATGGCCCCTGTGGGGCCGGAGATCTGATAAAAAGCCCCGCCCAGAAGGGCGATGATGGCGCCGGCCACAATGGCGGTAAGCAGGCCGGAGGCCGCCGAAGCGCTGCTGCTGACGCCGAAGGCCAGGGCCAGGGGCAGTGCCACCGCCGCCACCGTCAGACCGGCCATCACATCGGACAGCAGTCCTTTGGCATTGTAGCCTGCAAATTCCTTCTTTAGATCCTGTGCATACTTTTGCAGCATTTTGTTATTCCCCCCGGAATATGTTTTCTTTTCCCCCTGCAACCGGGAAAAAGTATAAAAATGCAAAGAAAGTATATCATGGCAGTGAACAAAGGGCAAGAAATTCCAGAAAAACAGGGATATTTTTTCAGTATGACAAAAAAATTCCCCAGGCGGCAAGCCGCCTGGGGAAAAATGATACAGGGAAATTTGATTACTGAGCGTCGGCAAAGCGCACCAGCATGGTGGCGGCCTCAGCACGGGTAACAGAATTCTGGGGATTCAGCTTGCCTTCGCTGCCCTGGAGCACGCCCAGACCCACACAGTATTCCATAGCATCCTGGGCCCAGTCGGACACCGAGGCGCTGTCGGAGAAATCGGTGAGGGCCGAAGAGGGCTCTTCCGGCGCGCCGCTGTACTGATACAGCATATAGGCCAGCTCCTGCCGGGTCACCAAAGCGTTGGGGTCCATGGTGGTGCTGTCCATATTGGCCAGAATTCCCTTTTCATAGCACCAGATGGCGCCATTGGTATACCACTGACCGGCAGGTACATCGGTAAAGGGATTGTCGATGGTCACCTGGGGAGAACCGGCCATACGGTAGAGCACGGTGGCCAGCATGCCCCGGGTCATGGTGCCGCTGGGGGTAAAGGTGTTGTTGCCGGTACCATTGAAATAGCCCCGTTTGACGCAGGTGTTCACATAGTCCTTGGCCCAATGCCAGCGCATATCGGTGAAGGGGGTGTCATAGATGGTGGAGCCCACCAGGTCGTAGGCGCACACCGAACGGTAAGAGGTGTTGAGGATGACCTCATATTCCCCATCGCCGTCCACATCCTTCACGGCAGGAGCCGCTTTGACGCCGTTGGTCTGATAAGCGCCCAGATAGCCGGGATATTCGGCGGGCAGCTGGGTGCGGGAGATCAGCTTCAGATCGCTGTCCAGGATGTACAGCGAGCCGTTGACACCGGTGTTTTCGCTGGTGGTGTCGTGGTTGGGATTGGTGATGCTGTCGGTCCAGGAGCCAAAGATGATCTCCTTCTTGCCATCGCCATTGATGTCCACGCAGGTGGGCTGGGCGGCATACTCGGCAATGGTGGAGGTGGTGGCCGGCAGAGTGAAGCTCTTCATGGTCTGATCCAGGGAGAAGCAATAGAGCTTGCCGTCAAAGGAATTGAACAGGATCTCCTTGTTGCCGTCTCCATCCAGATCGGCGGTGACAGGCTCGGGCAGAACAAAGGAAGAACCGGAGTTCTGGCAGTCCTTGATGCGGGCGCCCAGATTGGTGGGAATGGTGGTCCAGTCAAAGCCCTTTTCGGTGTTCTGGTAGCGGGTGCGGTCGCCGTTGAAAACGGCCACGGACATGCACAGGCTGTCCAGCCAGAAGGCGTTGGAGATGGAGTTGGTATCCATGACGATACCGGTGACCACCACTTCGTTTTTACCGTCGCCGTCCAGGTCGTCGATCACCGAACCGGCATGGCCGAATTCCATGCACAGACGCTCTTTCATATCCACTTTGCCCTGGTCGGTATCCCAGCCCCGCTGGGCCACGGTCTTTTCATGGTCGTAGTCGATATAGGTGCGCACAGAGCCCCAGGGGCTGTCGCCGAAGGTTTCGGCATTGGCCATGATGAGGGAGCCGTCCAGTTCAAAAGCCTGGATACACCGGTTGTCGGTGGGAGCAATGATCTCCGGCAGGCCATCGCCATCGATGTCACCGGTGGAAATGCCGTTGGCAAAGATGCCGTAGCTTTCCGCCTGATCCTGCTGGTCAGGAGAAAGCTGGGGCCAGTGGGGGAAGAGAACGCCGTAGCAGTCGTAGACCCACACAGAGGCCTCAGAGTTGACACCGGCGCCTACAACGATCTCACAGGTGCCGTCGCCGTCAAAGTCGTCCACGGCCAGAGAACGGATAAAGCTGTCCACTTCCAGATACTTGGGCCAGCCCTTCTTGAAATAGCCGTTGTGATCCAGCACAGAGATGAGATTTTTGTGGGTGGAGATGATTTCCACATAGCCGTCACCGTCGATGTCCTTCACCACGGGAGAGCACCAGGCGCCGGAATAGTGGGCGGAGGGTTCGCTGTTATAGGGGGTGGAACGGTCCTTGCCGGAGTCCACCTGCCACAGAGTCTTGCCGCTCTGGGCGTCGGTGACGGTAATGGCGAAGGATACGCTGACCACTTCGTCCCGGCCGTCCTTATTGATGTCGGCCACTACCGGCTCGGCATAGTAAGCCAGGTTGGTGTATTTGGCATGGGCCGCACCGGAATAGAGATACTTGGCCTTGACAGACACAGACGAGGCGGCCTTGGCCGGAGAGGGACACAGGGAAATGCAAAGCACCCCTGCCATGAGCCCGGCTACCAGCCGGGAAAGGGCTTTTTTCACAATACCTTCCTCCTTATACTGTTTACAAAAATTTAAAATTCCCTTCGATTAACAATATAAACCTAACCCCCGGTTTCGTCAAGACGAGAACCGGGGGTTTATTTGTAAAAAACTTGATGGAGTAAATGGGGTTGTCCTCTCCCCTTTTCCCCTGCCTGTCTATGTCAATGGGAAACGGGAGAAAAGGACTCTTCCTGCTTTTGACGGCGGGAGCGGGTGTACAGCAGCCACTTGCCAAAGCCATAGCAGGTGTTGACCAGCATGGCCGCCACGGTGATCAGCATGATGTAGCTGCCCGAGATGACATACAGGGCGGTGTAGAGCAGCAGGGTGACAAACCAGGCATACCACTGTTCGGTGTAGCGGAGCAGCAGCAGAATGCCGTTGGCGATGCCGCAGGCGCTGGCCAGGGCATCCAGGAAGGAGTCTTCGGCTCCGGGGATCATCTGGATCAGCTGGCCTACCACAAGGCCAAAGATCAGAATGCCGGCGATCACCAGAATATCCTGTTTCCAGCTCAGGCGCTTGACCACGGTCAGCTCCTGCTGGACTTCATCGGGGTGGCGCTTCCAGCGCAGGAAGCTGATGATGTCGATGGGAATCCAGAAGGCCACAGTGATGATGGCGATGGTATACCAGCCCAGGGCCACACACAGCACCAGCTCGGGGATCTCGATGAAAAACAGGTCCACCATAAAATTCAGTTTGCTTTGTTTGGAGATCAGAAGCTCACACACCGGATTGGCCAGGACGGCGATCACCGAACAGACCACCACAAAGGAATTGGACATATCCTCCAGCATCATATCGGGCAGGAAGATGGTAAAGCCGATGGTCAGCAGCAACACCACAGTGAGGTAGCCGATCTGGTAAGGGGTAAAGCTTTTGAGAAATGCTTTGAACTGGGATGAAGTTTTCATGAAAAAGCGTCCTCTCTTTTGAATTTTAAAGGGAAAGCCAGCGGCCCAGCCGAGGGAAGGCCCGCAGGCAGTTTTGATAATAGATGGCGTCAAAAGTTTCCGGCGGGAAAATCTTCTCGATGGTCTCGTCGTATTCCTCCAACTGACCAAGATTGAGGGGCGGGCAGAAGTCGGTGCCATAGAGGAACTGCTTCCAAAGTTCCGGCTGGGACAGAAGGGCCTGGCGGAAAGTGGCGATGGCTCCCTGCACATCGTTTCCCTCTTTGGTACCGGTTTCATAGGCGCCGGACACATCGGTGAACAGGTTTTTATGCCGGTGCAGCAGGGCGGCGCACTCCATAAAGCGGGGGTCGTCCATATGGGCAATGATAAAGTTCACCTCTGGGAAACGCTGGGCCGCTTGGGCGATGTACTTGGCCTGGGAGCCCTCCATGTCATTTTCCGATGGGAGGACCAGAGAACAAAGGCCGGTGTGGAAGGTCACCGCCAGCTGGTGCTGACGGGCAAATTCATAGATGGGGATCATCTTTTCGTCGCAGGCCCTTCCCTTCTGGTAGGTCAGGTAGACCTTGAGGCCCACCACCTTCCACTCATCCAGATGGGGTTCCAGCTCACTGAGCTGGGGCGGGATGGGGCGATGGAGATCCACACAGGGGCACAGAAACAGCCGGGGATCGGACAGCACCGTCTGGATGCACTGGGGATTTTCCATCAGGCCGGGGGGAAACTGCATCACCAGAGCGAACCCTTGGGCACGCTGGAAATACTCGTCCCGGATGGCCGGAGACACGATGTGGGTATGGCAATCGATCCTGGGGCGCACAGAAAACACCTTTCTTTTTCCTTTTGCAGCAAAGGAGGAATGAGGAAACCGCAAAAAAAGAGCCTGGGGCAAACAATGCCAAGGCTCTTTTTGGTGCCGCTGACCGGGATCGAACCGGTACGGTCAAAAGACCGAGGGATTTTAAGTCCCTTGCGTCTGCCTGTTTCGCCACAGCGGCAGGAAGCGGAAACCAGGAATTAGTATAGCACGCCCCGCCCCTCTCCGTCAAGAATGGGGGGGAAAGACCAGCATCACAGGGCTTTTTGCCGGGATTTTGCCACAAATTTGTCCATGTCCACAATGAAGCGCTCATGGTCTCCCCGGCTGACTACCTCATGCTCGTCTTTCACTTCGATCTGAAAAACCAGGCGGCGGCCTTCCACTTCTTTCAGACGGCAGGAAGCGGTCACCGTCATTCCCACCGGCGTAGGGGCCTCATGGGTGATGTTGACGCCGGTGCCCACGGTGGTCTGTCCCGGCTCCAGATGATCCATCACACATTCATAGCAGGTGTTTTCGATGATGGCCAACAGCACCGGCGTGGCCAGTACCGGAACCAGCCCGGGCCGCAGGGCGCCGGCCGTCATGTTTTCTTCCACTTTCACCTTTGTCTCATGGGTCAGTCCTGTTTTCAGCATGGTTTCGTCTCCTTTTCGTGGTCTGTAAAGAGAGTATAGCAAAAATCCCTTTTCCCCACAAGAAAGGGGAGGGCTTCCCCTCCCCTGTTACGACCGGTCCCGGCTTTTGAAGATCAGCGCACCGATCAAGGAAAAAACCACGGCAGCGGCAATGCCGCCGGCTGTGGCGGTGAGGCCGCCGGTAAAGACCCCCAGAAAGCCCCGTTGGGCGATGGCCTCCTTCACCCCTTCGGCCATGGTGTAGCCAAAGCCCAGAAGGGGCACGGTGGCTCCGGCCCCGCCGAACTTCACCACCGGCTCATAAACACCGATGCCGGTGAGAATGACCCCCAGCACCACAAAAGTCACCAGAATCCGGCCGGGGGTCAGCTTGGTCCGGTCGATGAGCACCTGACTGATGGCGCAGATCACCCCGGCGGTGAGAAAGGCTCTTACATATTCCATTTTTCATCGGCCTCCAAACAAACAAGATGACAGATCCCAGGGATGCTCTGGCCCTGGTTGCAGGAAGTGGGACTCAAAAGGGCGCCGGTGCCGCAGAACAGTACCTTGCGGAAAATCCCCTGCTCCATGGCCTTGAGGATATAGGAGCAAAGCACCGCTGCCGAACAGCCGCAACCTGAGCCGCCGGCGTGGACATCCTGGCTGCCGTCGTAGAGCAAAAGGCCGCAATCGTCATAGGTGGGGCGCATATCGATGCCGTCCCGCTGAAACAGGTCGATGACGATCTGATGCCCCACCTTCCCCAGATCCCCTGTGACGATGAGGTCATAATGGGAAGGTCCGGTGTGGGTGTCCTGGAAGAAGCGACTGATGGTCTCGTAGGCCGACAGGGCCATGGCGGCACCCATGTTGGCCTGGCTGGTCACTCCCGGGTCGGCGATCCGGCCGGGGGTGGCGTGGGTGATGCGCACCCCCATGCCTCCTTTCTGCAGCACCACTGCCCCGGAAGCGGTGGCCGTCCACTGGGCTGTCTGGGGACGCTGGCCGCCGTATTCCAATGGATAGCGGTATTGCCGCTCGGCGGAACAGAAGTGGGAAGAAGTGATGGCACAGGCCGTCTGCTCAAATCCGCTTTCCACCAGGCAGGAGGCCACCAGCAGCCCTTCCGCCATGGTGGAGCAGGCTCCATATAGCCCCAGAAAGGGCACATTGGTGGGACGCAGGGCAAAGGTGGTGCCGATGCACTGGTTGAGCAGATCTCCGCCCAGGATGCACCCCAGCTGGGAAGGAGGCAGATGGGCTTTGGAGAGGACCCGCTCCAGGGCCATGGACATCATCCGGCTTTCGGCCTTTTCCCAGGTTTGTTCTCCAAAGGTGTTGTCGTCGCTGATATAGTCAAAATCCCGGGACAGAGGGCCTTCCCCCTCCTTTTTGCCCACCACCGAGGCGTAGGCCAGCACCCGGGGCGGGTCCTGAAAGCAATAGGTGTTCCCTGTTTTTTTCATATTCCCACCCCCTTTATGCAAAAATATAATAGATCAGGCCGTAGATCACCGAGGCCGTCAGGCCGCAGGCCAGCACCGGCCCGGCAATGGTGAACATCTTGACGCAGGTGCCCAGCACAAGGCCTTCGGTTTTGTATTCCAGGGCCGGGGCGGCGATGGAATTGGCAAAGCCGGTGATGGGGACAATGGTGCCCGCTCCGGCGAATTTGGCAATTTTGGGATAGATGGCCAGATCGGTGAGCAGCACACCCAAAAACACCAGAATGATGGAAAGAGATGCTCCGGCTGCCTTTTCATCCAGGCCCTGGCTCAGCAGGAAATTGCGAATGGCTTGGGCCAGGGTGCAGATGGCGCCCCCTGTGAGAAAGGCCAGAAAGGCGTCTTTCAGCAAAGGCGAGGGCGGGGAGGCCTTTTGATAAAGCTTTTTATATTCTTGGTTGGTGATATCCATGAAAAAACCCTTTCTGCCGGCGCACCGGCTCGTTTTCTTGCCGGTAGTATATGCCGGAAAAGGGCAATGATACAAAAAAAGTGGCCTTTGGCCACTTTTTTGATGATAATAAAGAATAAGTTTTATTGTTGAGCCCGGTGAAAAAGCTGCTTTACCTTTTTCAGAAGGAGCGGATGGGAAGAAAGGTCCGGGTCTTGCTGAAGCACCTTTTGGGCCGCCTGCTGAGCATTTTGCAAAAGGGATACATCCTGGGACAGATCGGCGATCTTGAACTCCGGCAAACCGTGCTGCCGGTCGCCGAAGAAGTCTCCCGGCCCCCGCAGCTTCAGATCGGCTTCGGCGATGCGGAAGCCGTCATGACACTGGGTCATCACCCGCAGCCGCTCCTGTGTTTTGGCGCTTTTGCTGGCCGACACCAGCACGCAATAGGACTGCCGGTCGCCCCGGCCCACCCGGCCCCGCAGCTGGTGGAGCTGGGACAGGCCGAACCGGTCGGCGTCCTCCACGATCATCAGGGAGGCCCGGGGCACATTGACGCCCACTTCGATCACGGTGGTGCTCACCAGCACCTGGATCTTTCCCTGGACGAAGTCTTCCATCACCTGTTCCTTTTCCCGGCTTTTCAGCTTGCCGTGCATCAGGCCGATGGACACCTGGGGAACCCGCTGCTGCAGTGCTTTGGCATAGGTCACCGCCGATTGCCGCTCGTCCTCCCCTTCTTCGGTTTCGATGAGAGGACAGACGATGTACACCTGTCCCCCTTCCTGCACCTGTTTTTGAATAAAGGCATCCAGCCGGGGGCGATAGCTGGGGGGCACGGCGTAGGTCTCCACCCGTTTGCGTCCCGGGGGCAGTTCGTCCAGCACCGACACCTGCAAGTCGCCGTAGAGCATCAGGGCCAGGGTGCGGGGAATGGGCGTGGCGCTCATCACAAGAGAATGGGTGTCCGCCCCTTTGTCCCACAAAAGCTGCCGCTGCTGCACGCCGAAGCGGTGCTGTTCATCGGTGATGGTCAGGGCCGGACGGCAAAAGACCACATTGTTTTCGATGAGGGCATGGGTGCCGATGAGAACAGAGATCTCCCCTTGACCTAGCTTTTCCAGCATGGTTTCCCGTTGTTTTTTGGGGGTGGAACCGGTGAGCAGAGCGCAGGAAATGCCGCATTGCTCCATCAAAGGCTGGAGGGATTCGTAATGCTGCCGGGCCAGAAGCTCGGTGGGAGCCATCAGCGCCCCCTGCATTCCGTTTTTGGCGGCCAGCCACAGACAGGCGGCGGCCACCATGGTTTTTCCGCTGCCCACATCCCCCTGCACCAGGCGGCTCATCCGTTTGCCTCCCGTCATGTCGGCAAAGGCCTCATGTACCGCCCGCCGCTGAGCGCCGGTGGGAGAGAAAGGAAGAACCTGGTAGAATTCCTCTGGAGGATACCAGGTGAGGCTGATACCCTGGGCGGTGATATTCTGCTGTCCCATCAGCTGCAAGCCGCAGGCAAACTGAAAGAACTCCTCAAAAATCACCCGTTTCCGGGCCTCTTCCAGGGCTTCCCGATGGACGGGATAGTGGATGTTTTCATAGGCATAGCGGATGTGGCACAGGTCATATTGCTGACGGATTTCTTCATCCAGGCTTTCGGTGAGCTCGTCGGTATACTGGATGGCCTGGGAGGTGGCCTGGAGCATCAGCGTGCGGGACAGCCCGCCGGTGAGACGGTAGACCGGCAGCAATCGCCCGGTGATCATCCCCCGCCCCGCCGGTTCAAATTGGGGGTTGGTCAGCTGTTTTTTCAGCAATGTCCCTTCGATTTTGCCGAAAAAGGCGTATTCCTCCCCCTGGCGCAGCTGAGAGCCCAGATAGGGCTGGTTGAAATACACCAGATCGATCTGGCCGCTTTCATCAAAGGCCCGCAGTTTGGTGATGCTCAGTCCTTTGCGGATCAGCCGGGTGGAAGGGGGCTGGGCCACGGTGGCCAGAATGCAGCAATTTTCCCCCACGGGGGCCTGAGCAATGGGATAAAAGCGGCTGCGGTCCTCATATTCCCTGGGAAAGTGCTCCAGGCAGTCTCCCAGGGTGAAAAGGCCCAGCTTGTGAAAAAGCTGGGCCTTCTTCTCCCCCACACCCCGCAGGGTGCGGATATCGTCTGTGAGATGGCTCATGGGATACACCTAGCGCTGGTACTGACGGTAGACTGCCACCACCAGACCCAGGATTTGAGCGTCGTCCCCATCAATGGGTTCATAGGCAGGGTTTTCCGGCAGCAGACGCACATGGCCATTGGATTTGTCCAGCCGCTTGACGGTGGCCTCGTCCTCCAGCATGGCCACCACGATGGCCTTTTGATCGGCGGTGTCCTGACGGCGAACGATCACATCGTCCCCATCCAGAATACCGGCTCCGATCATGCTGTCGCCCCGGACCCGCAGGGCAAAATATTCCCCGCTGTGGTATTCAAAGGGGATATAGCCCAGAATGTCCTCCTGCATCAGGATGGGCTGACCGGCGGTGACCACTCCCAGTACCGGGATCTTTTTCACACCGGTGGGGTGGTTTTTCAGGGTGATGGACCGGGTGCGGCCCTCGCCCTTGTCCAAAAATCCCCCTTCCTGCAAGATTTTCAGGTGGGAGTGGACGGTGGAGGGGGATCGGAGCCCCACCGCTTGGCAGATTTCCCGCACGGCGGGGGGATAGCCATTTTCATCGGTATAGCGGGAGATATAGTCCAAAATCTTCTGTCGCATGGGACTGAGTTTTTTCATAGAATCACCTCAAGGGACGGTCTATGGCATAGAATTGTATATAGTATACCATAAAACACAGGACAGGGCAAACATTTGTTCCGATTTATGGCAAAAAAGCCTTGGGAGGCACAGGGAGTGCTGCTGCGGCATATGCTGTCAGTGTAATGGTTTTGGGGCCTGGGACAGGACTGCCCTGGCTCCATCGAAAAGTTTCACGAGAAACAAGGAGGGATCCCTGTTGAAGGAGATCGATTGGAAGCAAAAGACCAGCCGGGCCTCCGGAGAGGAGACGGAGGAAACCCCGCTCCTTCACCGGGTACGCCGGGTGGTGCGGGTGCGGCCCGACGGCAGTTATGAGGAAAAGGAAGGGCGCCAGCAGGAGATGCAGCAGTCCTTTCCCGAAAGCCCCCTTCTCCAGTGGGCCAGAGAAAGCGGCCAGTGGGTGCCCGAGGGACTGAGCCTCAGCTGTCAGTGTCCTTCCGGACCGGAGAAAGAAGAGGACAAAGAGAATCGTCCCTGTATCCCCTGTCCTCCCTGCCCCTGTGAGCCCTGTTCCTGCTCCTGTGTCTGTTCCTGGGATGGGCCTGCCCATGATTATCTCACCGGCGTGGACCCGGTGGTGGGGGGGCAGCAAGGGGAAAAAGACACGGCGCTGAAGCTGGCCCTGGCTGCTCAGCAGGGGGATAGCATCTGTATGGAGGAAGACGGCATCCGGTTGGAAAAGGGAGCCTATCTGGTGCTGCTCCAGGGCCGGGCCCAGGATTACTCCGGCGAAGAAGCCGGTCTCCAGCTGCTGCTGGACGGCCAGGCGGTGCCTGGAGGACTTTGGCGGGGCAAGGAAACCGCATCCCTGGGGGCGATTCTGGCCACCCAAGGGGCAAAGCTCCAGGTGATTTGCCTGGAAGACGGCTTGTATCAGAATCTGTCCCTCACCGTGCTTCGGTTGGACGGCTGAGCCATGAAAATCTATGTGTATGCCATCTGCAAAGACGAAAAAGCCTTTGCAGACCGGTGGATGGATTCCATGTCAGAGGCCGATGGGGTCTATGTGCTGGATACAGGAAGCCAGGACGGCACTCCGGCCGCCCTGGCTTCCCGGGGGGCCTGGGTGGCCTGTCGGGAGGTTGTCCCCTGGCGGTTTGACAAAGCACGGAATTTATCCCTGGACCTGGTACCCGAGGATGCTGACCTGTGTGTTTGCACCGATCTGGATGAGGTGTTTGAAAAGGGCTGGCGAAAAAAGCTGGAGCAGGCGGCCCTGATGCAGTCCTGCCCTCAATACCGGTGCCGCTTTGTGTGGAGCCATGGAGAAGATGGAAGAGAGGGCATGGTATTCTGGCAGAACAAGATCCACCGCCGCCATGGATTTGTCTGGCATTATCCGGTGCACGAAGTGCTGCAATGGCAGGGGGAAAAAGAATACACCCTGGGAGAGGCGGCCGGGGTCTCTCTGCATCACTGGCCCGATTCCCAGAAATCCCGGGGACAGTATTTGCCCCTTTTGGAGCTGGCTGCCCGGGAAGAGCCGGAGGACCCCCGCTGCGCTCACTACCTGGGCCGGGAGTATCTGTACCAGGGGGATTGGAACAAGGCCGAAGAAGAGCTTCTGCGCCATCTGGCACTCCCCCGCTCCACCTGGGAAGCGGAGCGGGCCGCTTCCATGCGCTATCTGGCCCGGTGCTGCCTGGAGACCGGGCGGCGGAAAGAGGCTCTTCGCTGGTTTTACCGGGCGGTGGCGGAAGCTCCCTCCCTGCGGGAGGGTTATGTGGAATGTGCATGGTATTTTTCCCAGGAAGAAAATTGGCCCGGGGTGCTGCTCATGAGTCAAAGCGCCTTGGCCATTACCCAGCGGGACAAAACCTATATCAATGAAGATTTTGCCTGGGGCAGCGTGCCCTGGGATCTGTCCGCCCTGGCCTTCTGGCATCTGGGCCAAAAAGAGAAGGCCTGTTTCTATGGAGCTAAGGCCTTGGAAAAAGAGCCGGAAAATCAACGATTACAGCAGAATCTGGCCTTTTACCAAGGGGAGAAATAATATATTTTTCAAATTTTCTTTACAAACCGTCCACATCTTTTTTTCTGGGTGTGTTATTATGATATCAGCAACATACCTCTCTTTATTCCCCCCACAACAATAAAGAAGCAAAAGGGCGTCCGCTTAGGCGGACGCCCTTTTGCGAGCGTGTCAAAAAAGTGGCCTCTGGCCGCTTTTTTGAGTTTTGCAAGGGCCTGCGTGCAGCCGATTGGCCGCTAAAAGCGGTCAATCGGCCACACTTGCCCCTTGAGAAGTGCAAAAATCGGCGCGCAGGTCGCCGGTTTT
This sequence comes from Ruminococcaceae bacterium AM07-15, assembly GCA_003477405.1. GTDB lineage: Bacteria > Bacillota > Clostridia > Oscillospirales > Butyricicoccaceae > Pseudobutyricicoccus. Next base: position 27,299 of record QUDE01000012.1, on the reverse strand, counting down.
TGCGGATGGATGAAGGGTAGGGCAAACGGTCCTTTTTCGTATATTGGCTGTGAGAATTGTACGATTTTTTTCTTTGTATTTCGGTAAGTATGCCGCAGGAAAACTATGCTATAATAATACTGTGGCGAAGATCATGAGAAGGAGGAAAGATGTGAGTCCCCTATTGTTTTTGCTTTATTTTTTCAATGTGATGGCTGCAATTTCCATCCTGTTTTTCCGCAAAAAACAGGTGGGCAGCACATTGGCCTGGCTTTTGGTCTTCGCCTTTGTGCCCTGGTTGGGCTTTTTGCTTTATTTCTTTCTGGGCAGTACCCGAAAACTGCGGCTCTTCCGCCGCCGGTTCCGGCCCAATCCCCGCCTGGCCGAATATGGACCAAGCCCTGGGGAAAATGCCCGGGCTTTGCTCTCCGGCCAGTTCAATCTCAGCAGCCAGGGACGGGAAGGCTGCCGGGATCTGATGCTGCTGGGTCTGCAGGGAGCAGGGGCCGTCTATACCCAGGGAAACAGCGCCCGGCTGCTGGTGGACGCAGAAAAAAAGTATGAAAGCCTGTTTCGGGACATTGAGGAAGCACAGGAAACCATCCATGTGCTGTATTTCATCTTCAAAACCCGGGATGAATGCGGCAGAAAGCTGCTGGATCTGCTGGTGCGAAAAGCACGGCAGGGGGTAAAGGTACGGGTCATTTACGACACCTTGGGCTGTCTCAAAACCCACAGGGTGGATTTTGATCCTCTGATCCAGGCCGGTGGCATGGTGTATGGGTACCTCCCCTCCCCTTTGCGCACCGTTTTGCAGGTCAACTATCGGATGCATCGGAAAATGGTCATCATCGATGGCAAAGTGGCCTACACCGGCGGCATCAACATCGGCGACGACTACCTGGGGAAAGACAAACGGATCACCCCTTGGCGGGATACTTCGGTGCGGCTGACAGGGCCTTGTGTCCAGCAAGTACAGCGCCAGTTTATCCGGGACTGGGTTTTTCTGGATTCTCAGGCCGCCCGGCCCTATGTGGAGAAAATCGACTCTTCCCAAAGCCTGGAACAGTGCATGAAAGAAGAAAACACCGGACAAGTGGGTGTGCAGATCGTCTCTTCCGGGCCGGATAGCCTTTATCCCTATACCAAGGAAAGTTATCTGGGCATGATCACAAGGGCCCGTCGATATCTTTATATCCAGACCCCCTATTTTATCCCCGACGACACCCTTCTGACGGCGCTGCGCTGTGCCAGCCGGGCAGGAGTGGATGTGCGCCTGATGATTCCCGGAGTGCCGGACAAGGCCTATGCCTATCATGTGACCATGTGGCATGCCGGTGAATTGCTTCGCTGGGGTATTCCGGTGTACCGTTATCCCGGTTTTCTCCATGCCAAAACCTTTGTCATGGATGATATGGTGGCGTCCATAGGCTCTACCAACCTGGATATCCGTTCCTTTGACCTGGATTATGAACTCAACGCCCTGGTCTATGACCGGGATTTTGCTCTGGAGTGCCGGAAGGTTTTTTTGCAGGATCAGGAAAAAAGCCGCCGCCTCACCAGAGAGGAATACCAAAGCCGCCCCCTGCCGGATAAGGTGAAAGCAGGGCTTCTGCGGCTGGTGGCCCCCTTGCTTTGATATTTCGGGATCATGGCCTTTGGCCTTGACCATAAAAAAACAATGAGAAGGAGACTTGGCGAAATGATTGCGATTACCAACGGAAAAATTGTGACAGTCACCGGCGAGACCTATGAAAACGGCACCGTGCTGGTGGAAAAGGGAAAAATCACCGCCGTGGGAGCCAATGTGGCCATTCCCGCCGATGCGGAAGTCATCGATGTGAAGGGCGGCTGGGTGACCCCTGGTTTCATCGACGCCCATACCCATATCTCCAACTTTAACGAACCCGACACCATGCCGGCTCTGTGCAAGGACGGCAATGAGATGAGCGATCCCATCACTCCTCAGGTGCGGGCTTCCGACGCCATCAATCCCTGCGATTATGCCATTGAAAAGGTGCGCAACGCCGGCTTTACCACCGTCTGCACCCTGCCTGGTTCGGCCAATGTGTGCGGCGGCACCGGCATCGTCTATAAGCTGCGGGGCCATACCGCTGAGGAAATGATCATCCCCGGTACCGAGCAGATGAAGTTCGCTCTGGGCGAGAATCCCAAGCGCGTCTATGGCACCAAGAATCAGATGCCCATGACCCGTATGGGTACAGCCGCTCTGCTGCGCCAGACCTTCTATGATGCCAAGAATTATTCCGATGCTCTGCTCAAGGCGGAGAAAGATCCCTCCAAGGCTCCCAAGCCCGACTTCAAGCTGGATGCTCTGGTGCCCGTCATGCGCCGGGAGATGAAGTGCCGTATCCATGCCCACCGGGCCGACGATATCTGCACCGCCATCCGCATCTGCAAGGAGTTTGATCTGGACTTCTCCATTGAGCATGCCACTGAGGGCTATAAGATCACCGATGTGCTCCAGAAGAACGATGTGACCTGCGTGGTAGGCCCCCATCTGTGGGGACCGGGCAAGCAGGAAATCCATGGCCTGAGCCTGCATACTCCTGCGGCGCTCCATGAAGCGGGCATCACTGTGTGTCTCACCGCCGACTCCGGCTCCCAGACCCAGTTCCTCCCCGCCACCGTGGGCATCCTGATGGTCAATGGCCTGGATGAGCAGGCCGCCTTTGAAGGCGTTACCATCAATCCTGCCCGTCTGCTGGGCGTAGCCGACAAAGTGGGCAGCATCGAAGTGGGCAAGGACGCTGACCTGGCCGTGTTCAGTGGCCATCCTTTCAGCAGCCTGAGCAAGTGCATGATGACCATGATCGACGGCGTTGCCTACAATAAGAGCCTGTAAGATCTACATAAACAAAAAAGCAGCCGGGAAATTTTCCCGGCTGGAGTTGATCGAAAAAGTGGCCTTGGGCCACTTTTTCGAGTTTTTGCAAGGGTCTGCGTGCAGCCATTCGGCCACACTGGCCCCTTGATAGGTGCAAAAAGCCACGCACAGGTCGCGGCTTTTTGCAAATTGATGAGGGGTAGGGCAGGCAGTCCCTTTTCGATATAGGGATTTTTGGATAAAAAAACAGCCGGGATGCCCCGGCTGTTTTTTATTGTGTTTGTTATGCCTGGACTTTTTTCCGCTTTTGTCCTTTCCAGAAATAGAGAGCGATGGAGCAAATTGCCCAGATCAGGTAGCCGATGACCATCCGGATACCGCTTTGATAGAAATAGGAAGAAACCACATCGGTGCTGCCGCCCAGAATCAGGCAGGAGAACAGATAGGTGCACAGATGAGCCAGCAGATAGTAAGCCAGGGTGAGCCAAGGCTCCAGTTTGAAAATCAGGGTCAGCAGAGGAAGCAACAGGAAAAACGACATAAGATAGCCGGTGGAATTGGTGAAGAAAGCGGAAATGGAACGGAGAGATTCCAGTTGTTCCTGAATGGCCGCCAGTTCTGCCTGGCTGCTCAGACCGGCCCGGGAGAGGGACAGAGAGTTCTGGTGGAGCAGCAGGGCGGTCCCCGCCACATCCATCACCGTCCACAGCACCACCAGGGCACACAGAACGATGAGGGTCCATTTATGCTTTTGGAAAAGGGCTTTTCCTCGTACCTGCTGGGACGAAGATGACAGCGGAGAAAAATTTGTTTTCTGTTTTTTCCGCAGGTAGAGCACCACAGCGAAAATCGCCCAGATCAGGTAGCCCCGCAGCACCATATAGCCGCTTTGCTTCAAGGGAGCTGTAAACATCTCCAACCCACCGCCCATGATTAGGCAGGAGAAGATGTAGGTGCACAGATGGGCCAACAAATAATAGGCCAGGGTGAGCCAGGAGTCCAGTTTGAAAAGCAAGGTCAGCAAAGGCAATGCCATGAAGAAATAGATCAAATAGCCCCAGAAATTGCTCACAAACAGGCTGATCGGCTGCCAGAATTCGATCTTTGCCTCAATGGCTTCCACCTGGGCTTGGTTGCGCAGGGCGGGAAGCTGTTCCCGCAGGGAACTGTCATAATTGGCTAGCAGTACTTGGGCCACTTCCAATACCGTCCACAATACCACCAGAGCGCAGAGGACGATGAGAGTCCATTTATGTTTTCTGATGAAGGTCATAGTGATCCCCCTTTCTCTTCATGGGCAGTATCAATTGGTTATATATATTTTATCACGCTGCCAAAGAAAAGAAATAGGCAATATTTACAAATCGGAGCCATGGAATTTGGATAGAAAAAGGGCCGGCAAATACCGGCCCTTTTGGGGGATCAGGGAGCGGCGGCTCGCCGCCCGGCCCTTTTGAAATTATTCTTTCTTTTCGGGGATATCCAGAGCGATGCTCAGTTCCTTCAGCTGCTTTTGATCTACAGGAGAAGGACAATGCATCATCAGGTCGCTGGCGTTCTGCACTTTGGGGAAGGCGATCACATCCCGGATGCTGTCCCGTCCGGCCATGAGCATCACCAGCCGGTCCAGGCCATAGGCCAGGCCGCCGTGAGGAGGTGCGCCATAGCGGAAGGCTTCGATCATATGGCCAAAACGCTCCTGGATGTCGGCTTCTTCAAAGCCCAGGGCTTTGAACATCCGCTGCTGCACATCGCTGCGGTGGATACGGATGGAGCCGCCGCCCAGCTCGGTGCCGTTGAGCACAATGTCATAGGCCTTGGCCCGCATGGCGATGGGGTTGGTTTCAAACAAGGGCAGATCCTCGTCCTTGGGAGCGGTGAAGGGATGGTGCTTGGCATAAAGCCGCTTCTTCCCTTCGTCGTCCTCGCCGTATTCGAAGAGGGGGAAATCGGTGACCCACAGCAGCTTGTAAACCCCTTCGGGGATGGCGTCCATCCGCCGGGCTACTTCGCACCGGAGCATACCCAGGGCATTGAGGGCGGTCTCGGTATCGGCGTCGGCCACGATGAGCACCAGGTCTCCCTTCCCTGCTCCAGCCTTCGCCAACAGAGCCTCCATGGTCTCCGGCTTGAGGAACTTGGCAAAGGAAGAACTCAGCTCGCCATTTTCGTTGACCTTGGCCCAGGCCAGGCCCTTCACCCGATAGGTCTTGACGAACTCGGTCAGGCTGTCGATCTCCTTGCGGCTGAATTTGGCGCCGCCTTCGATCTTGATGCCCCGCACAGTGCCGCCCTGCTCCAATGCGCCGTCAAAGACGCCGAAGCCGCAGCTCTTCACTGTTTCCGACAGATCAAAGATCTCATAGCCAAAGCGCAGGTCGGGCTTGTCGGAGCCGAAACGCTCCATGGCCTCCTGGTAGGGCATCCGCTGAATGGGCAGAGTGATGTCCACATCCAGCACTTCTTTAAACACCCGCTTGAGGAAGCCTTCGTTGACGGCCATTACATCTTCCTGGTCCACAAAGGACATTTCCAGGTCGATCTGGGTGAATTCCGGCTGACGGTCGGCACGCAGGTCCTCGTCCCGGAAGCAGCGGACGATCTGGATATACCGGTCAAAGCCGGAGAGCATCAGCAGCTGCTTGTACTGCTGAGGAGACTGGGGCAGAGCGTAGAACTCGCCGGGATGCACCCGGGAAGGCACCAGATAGTCCCGGGCCCCTTCGGGGGTGGACTTGGTGAGCATGGGGGTTTCGATCTCCAGGAAGCCCTGCTCGTCAAAATACTGCCGGGCCACATGGGCGATCTTGTGGCGCAGAGCCAGAGACTTCTGCAAAGAGGGACGGCGCAGGTCCAGATAACGGTATTTCAGACGCAGAGCGTCGTTGACCGTGGCTTCGTCGCTGATTTCAAAGGGCGGGGTGTCGGCCTTTTCGTAGATCTCCAGGCTGTCGGCCAGGATCTCAATGCGGCCGGTGGGGATTTTGTCATTGATGGAAGAGCGCTGGCGCACCACACCTTCGATTTTCAGAGTGTATTCCGAACGAACGGTGAAGGCCAGGTCAAACAGCTCTTTGTTGTCGGCCTCGTCAAAGACGCACTGGACAATGCCTTCCCGATCCCGCAGGTCGATGAAGATCAGGCCGCCCAAGTCCCGCATACGGGCGCACCAGCCGCAGACGGTGACCCGCTGCCCGATGTGCTCTTCCCGCAGGGAGCCGCAGTAATGCCGTTGAGGGTTGAGAAAAATCGACATAAAAACATCTCCTTATGGTGATAATTGTTTATTCTTCCGGACGGATGGGCTTGCCCTGGCTGAGAAGGGCGATTTTGGAAAGCAGCCAGCCCGCAGCCTGCTCCTGGGGAATGGTCTCCTGCTCCCCTGTCCGCATGTTCTTGATGGAAACAGCGGCGGCGTTGACCTCGTCCTCGCCCAGGAAGAGGACAAAGGGCACTTTCAGCTTGTCCGCATAGCTCATCTTGGCTTTGAATTTCTTCTGCTCGGTGTAAAGCTGGGTGCGGATGTTTGCCTGCCGCAGCTGGGTGGCCAGAGAGATGGCCGGGCTAAGGTCCTCGGTCATGGGCAGAATCAGCACATCCGCCGGAGCGGTAAGCAGCTCGTCATTGAGCAGGCCCTGCTCCTCCAGCACATAAAACAGCCGGGTCAGGCCGATGGAAATGCCAACGCCGGGCAGCTGTTTGTCGGTGTAGAACTCTGCCAGGTTGTCATAACGGCCGCCGGAACAGATGGAGCCGATCTCCGGATGCCGGGTCATCTGGGTCTCATAGACGGTGCCGGTGTAATAGTCCAGGCCCCGGGCGATGGTCAGGTCCACTTTGAAGTGAGTTTCCGGTACGCCGAAGTCTCCCATGTGACGCACCACCTGGGAAAGTTCCTGGATGCCGGTGTCCAGCAGCTCGTTCTGGCCCTTCAGCTTTTCCAATGCTTCCATGGGATCGGCGCTTTCCAGCACCTCCAGCAGCTTGGAAGCAGCATCTTCCGCCACAGCAAACTCGCCGGTGAGCACTTCCAGCACCTTTTCTTTTCCGATCTTCTCCAGCTTGTCAATGGTGCGCATCACATCGGTGGCCTTGTCCCCCAGCCCCAGCAGGTCAAACAGACCGCTGAGCACCTTCCGGTTGTTCAGCCGGATCTGGAAATCTTCAAGGCCCAGGGCGGTGAAGGTGCGGTAGATCACCGAGGGGATCTCGGCTTCGCACAGAATATCCAGCTTGCCGTCACCGATGATGTCGATGTCCGCCTGGTAAAACTCCCGGAAGCGTCCACGCTGGGGCCGCTCGCCCCGGTAGACTTTGCCGATCTGATACCGGCGGAAGGGAAAGGCCAGGTCATTATAGTGAAGGGCCACATATTTGGCCAGGGGTACGGTGAGATCAAAGCGGAGAGCCAGATCGCTGTCCCCCTTCTGGAAGCGGTAAATCTGCTTTTCGGTGTCGCCGCCGCCCTTGGCCAGCAGCACTTCGGCGGCCTCGATCACCGGCGTGTCCAGACCGGTGAAGCCATACAGCTCATAGCTTTGGCGCAGAATGTCCATCATCCAGTTCATCTGGGCCTGCCGGTGAGGCAGAAGCTCCATAAAACCGGAAAGGGTGCGGGGTTTCATTTTGCTCATAGTCCTTCTCCTGTTCTTTTGAGAGAAATAAAAAACGCCTTCGTCCCTCACATGGGACGAAAGCGCAGTCTTTCGTGGTGCCACCCAATTTCGGCGGAAAACCGCCCTTTTGATGCCTCAAGGGTGCGGGAGGCTGCCGCAGGCGTCTCCGCCCGCCGTTCCGGCGCTGTCTTCCCCGGGTCCTTTCCGCAAAACGCTTTCAGCCAGGGCGTTTCTCTCTGCTGCGGCGGTGACCGGCTACTAAGTCGCCTTCATCACGGTGCTTGGAGATATTCTATCCTTTTTGCAGGGGAAAGTCAAGAGCCGGAAGAGAAGCATTGTTGAAAGAAAATGGAGGATATGGTAATATGATTGCACAATGAAACAGAAAGGAAGATGCTTGATGAAAAGACCCATGCGTATACTGGGCCGCCGGATGACGGCACTTCTGGCTTCCATGGTGCTGCTGGCCGGTGTACTGCCGGTGCAGGCCGCAGGACTCCAGATGCCCGCAGCCAAAAAGGCACAGATGGAAGTGCCCTCCGATTGGCTGTCGGTGAATGTGTATTCCTCCCTCAAGGATGTGAAGGCCGAGGATGTGAAGGTCACCGTCACCTATGACGGCTACCTGGGCAGCCTGAAGGCCTCCGATCTGGGGCTGGAGGGAGATGGAGAGGTTCCCGTGCTCAAGGAAGGCTCCCATATCCAGTTCCAGATCCAGCATAAAAACCCCATGACCTATTATAATTTCTGCTATGACGGCATCGTTCTGCCGGAAGATGCGCAGCCCATGGGCTGGGATGACTGCGGCGGCGGTCAGATCTATTACGGATCGGACAGCGAGGGCAGCTTCCCCATCCAGGTCTATGGAACAGGAAAGGAAAACCACAGCACCGCCCAGGCCGCCGGTATTGTCAACATGGAAGAGTTCGGCACCTACCTGGGAAATGGCACCTACTCCTATTCGGCTGTCAACGGCCTGGTGGACTATGCCTTCCATAGCCAGGAGGCCCGGAAGGCAGACGGCAGCTACCAGTACAATGACTACACCATCAACTATGCACTGGGCGCGGCTCTGACCATCAATGAGCAGCAGGTGGAAGAGATGGAAAAGACCGGCACCATGACCTTCCTGGCCGGTACCCCTGCGGAGTACCAGGTGGCCTATCCCGGCCTGAAGGAGCTGCTGAGCAACACAGAGAACGCTCCCTCCTTCTGGGCGGAAAAGGAAGTGGCGGCGGCCAAGGAGGCCGGTCTGGTTCCCGCTTTGGTGGATGACCCCGCCTATCAGGACAGCACCACCCGGGAGCAGTTTGCCCAGCTGATCGTCCAGATGATCACTGTGGCCACCGGCAAGGAAATGGAAGCCGCTCCGACCGATACATTCCAGGACACTGACAGCGAAGCGGTGCGCAAGGCTTATCAGGCCGGCATCATCAACGGCATGGGCGACGGCACCTTTGCTCCCAAGCAGACCATGACAAGAGAGCAGATGGCCACCATGATCCATCGGGCCATCTCCTACATCGAAAAGGAAACCGGCGTCAAGCTGCTGACCAAACCCGCTGTGATCCAGGGCTATACCGATGAAAACCAGGTATCCGACTGGGCCGCAGAAGGCATGAAGGCACTGGTGGCCAATGGCGTCATCAATGGCACATCGGACACCACCCTGGCCCCCCGAGACCCCTGCACCGTGGAGCAAGGCATCCTGCTTCTGTACCGTCTCTATGAAAAGATCTGATCTCTGTTAAAAATGCCCCGGTCATAGGCCGGGGCATTTTTTATTTCCCTGGTTGATAAAAAATTTCAGATCTGATAAAATAAAGCCACAAAATCACAGAGAGGGGTGCAAGGAATGAAGAAGATGGACAAGCGGAAGAGGGTCCGGTGGATTGCCGCTTTGGTGGTGCTGCTTTTGCTCCTTGCGCTCTATGTGCCCCGCCCGTTGTTTTTAAAGGGACAGCAGGTGGATACCATCTTCTACCGGGCCCCGGAGTGGGATACGCTCCATGTCTATTACCCCATTCAGGGAGAGGAACAGGAACTTCCTCAGGATGCTTTGGAGAGTATTCTGAAAAAAGCCTGGGTTGTTCCCCATTTTCTGCCCTTTGAGAGGCCGAAAACCTTTCCCCATGGGGCCGTGACCTATATGCTCACTCTGGAGGGGGGCCGGACCATTCTTCTGGGTGAAATGAACCGACTGGAAACCGATGTGTTTGGAAGTTACTGCCGTTATTACACCATCCTGAACGAAGATGAGCTGATGGAAGAACTCAACGCCCTGCTCAAGCCGGAGGAAAAGGAAAACATGCCCTCCGTTGTGGCGGGTGAAGTGGATGAATGATGAAAAAACGCCGCCTGTATCTCAGGCGGCGTTTTTTATTATTTGTTGTTTTTGGGATTGACGATATCACGCCAGGCCAGGTCGCCCCGGATCAGGCCCTGGATGAGCACTTCCGCCGTGGCCACATTGGTGGCAAAGGGGATGTTGTTCATGTCGCACAGACGCTGCAGGTTGGTGAAATCGGAATCGCCGCTGTATTTGTCCAGAGGGTCCCGGAAGATCAGCACCATGTCCAGCTCGTTGTAAGCCGCCCGTGCGGCCACCTGCTCATCGCCGCCGCTGATGCCGGGCAGCAGGCAGTTGACCTTCAGCCCTGTGGCCTCCATGATCAGCTTGCCGGTGGTACCGGTGGCGCACAGCTCATGCTGGGAGAGAACGCCGCAATAGGCGATGCAGAACTGAACCATCAGCTCTTTTTTTCTGTTTTGCGCAATGATGGCGATATTCATAATCTATTCTCACTCCGTTTCTCCGATCTGTATGGAAAGCCGGGAGACCCCGGCTCTTTTTTCAAAGTTTCATCAGCCGCACCTTTTCCCCCTTCAGGCGGCGGGCGATGTTCTGATAGGCGGTGACAGCCGGGCCTTCGGAATAGAGCATCAGCACCTTCCCGGCGTTGCCGCAGGCGATGATATCCCGGTCCTCGGGCACCACCCCCAAAAGACCCAGGCCGGAAAGATCCATGGCCCGGTCGATGTTCACCATATCCCCCTGTTCGATCATTCCCGGGCGCACCCGGTTGACCACGATGCGCACATTGTCCATCTTTTCCCGGTAGAAGATCTGGGCAGCCTGCTCGGCCCCCCGCAAGGAGGTGTAATCCGGGGTGGACACGATCACCGCCCGGTCTCCCCCGGCGGCAAAATAGGAAATGGTGTCAGGAAGCCCCGCAGGGCAATCCACAATGGTATAGGTAAAATGGGCCCGGCAGTTCTGGAGAAAAGCGGCCACTTTTTCTTTGGTGACACAGCTTTCCAGCTTGCTGGAGGCCGGGGCGGTGAGCACCCGCAGGTTTTTGACAATGGGATGCTTGACGGCCGCTTCCTTCAGCGAGGCCCGCCCGGCGATCACATCGGAAAAGGAAAACAGCAGCTGGTCGGTCATGCCCAAAACGATATCCAGGTTCCGCAAACCGCTGTCGGCATCCACCAGCAGCACTTTTTCTCCCAGGGCGCACAGGGCCACCGCCGTGCCGCAGCAAAAGGAGGTTTTACCCGTCCCCCCCTTGCCGGAGGCCGTGATGATCACCGTTCCCACCGAAGAACATCTCCTTCCCGTTTGAGCTCCGCCGGTTTTGCCGGCGGAGCATTCTCCCCATAGTGATTTTATTATACTGTATCAGATGCCGGCATGCAATGGAAAATCAATCGTGGTAGCGTAGAAAATCAGTAAATCAGCGTGTTTTCCTGGGGCGCCGGATCGGGATTGGTCTGTTTGCCAAAATAGGCGTCATAGATATCCCGGACGATGGGGGCCACATTGCCGCCGCTGCCGCCGTGCTCCACCAGGACGAATACAGCGATCTGGGGATCGTCATAGGGAGCAAAGGAAATAAAGACACCGTGGGCCGATTGGCTCTTGCTGGCGGTGGTCTGGGCCGAACCGGTTTTGCCGCCTACGGCAATGGGATAATCCCGGAAGACGCTGGCGGCGGTACCGTCGTCGGTAACCACGCCCCGCATGCCTTCCTTGATGGCTTCAATGGTGCTTTCGGAGATATCCATCTCGGCCAGGACTTCCGGTTCGTATTCTTCCACTACCTGGGTGTAATCGTAGCTTACCACCTGCTTGAGGAAGTGGGGACGGTACCGGGTGCCGCCGTTGAGGATGGTGGCCATATAGTTTGCCATCTGGATGGGGGTGAATTGCTGTTCACTCTGGCCGATGGCGGCCTGCAGGGTTTCGCCGGGCCACCAGGTCTCACCGTTTTTCTCTCGGCTTTCCGGACCGGCCAGGTTGCCTGCCACTTCGCCGGGCAGTTCCACACCGGTTTTTTCGCCCAGGCCCAGCTGCTTGGCATAATAGTTCAGAGTGTCGATGCCCATGAGCCGGGAGGCTTCATAGAAGAAGTAGTTGCAGGAATACTTCAAAGCGCCGCTCACATCCAAAAGACCGTGGGTGCCCCGCTTGTCGTTCCAGATCCAGCAGGCCGGAGTATAGCCGCTGGAGGCATAGTAGGTATAAACGCCTTCGTCCCGGATCTTGGTGGAGGTGGTGACGGTGCCGCTTTCCAAAGCGGCCAGGGCGGTCACCGGTTTGAAGGTGGAACCAGGAGGATAGGCGCCCATAATGGCCCGGTTGAACATGGGTTTCAGAGGGTCGTCATAGAGCATCTGATAATCCTGGTTGAAGGTGGCCAGATTGTAGGTGGGATAAGAGGCACAGGCCAGGATGCCGCCGGTGTCGATGTCGATGACCACTGCGGCGCCGCCTTCCACATCCCAGCCGCTGCTGTGATTGCGCTGACCCCGTTCTTTGATGGACTGGATGGTGCTGGCCAGGGACTCTTCGGCCACAGCCTGCAAATCCAGATCCAGTGTCAGGATCACATTGCTTCCCGGCTGAGGTTCCTTGGTCTCGGTTTCATTGATGATGTCCCCATTGATGTTGGTTTCCACCGCTTTTTCCCCGTCAATGCCCCGGAGATAGGATTCATAGGCTTTTTCCAGGCCGTCTTTGCCAATGGTGTCGTTGAGGCCATAGCCCTGGCTTTTCAGCTCCTCGTACTCTTCCCGGTAGATCTTTCCTACCCGGCCCAGTACATGGGAGGCATAAGTGGTGTCATACTGGCGCACATTGTCCACTGTGATGGTAACGCCGGGCATTTGGCTGCTCCGCTCTTCCACCAAGGATACCGTCTCCACATCCACCTGACTGGCAAAGGTGTACAGGTTGTTGTAGGAGGAAAATTGCTGCTGATCCATTTCATACCGGACACCGGCGATGAGGCGGGCCTGGGCGTCGGAGAGGGAGGGATCGATGTCGTATTTTTCCCGCAGCAGCTCCATCAGCTCCGGAGCCGACAGATCTTCCAGGGTGCGGACGATGTAATCGGGGGCGGTTTGCTCCACCACAGCGCTGAGGGCCTGGAGGGCCGTGTGTACCGCCTGTTCATCGGTGTCCGCATCTTTCGGGAGTTTTTTGTCTGCGGCTTCTTTCAGCTCTTCTTTTTCCACCGGGATGCGCCACAGCTTTTCGTTGTCCTCGATGAAGGAGCGAAGGTTCTTGGCCGTGTCTTCTTCGTAGGAGGCAAAGGTATAGGCAAAGGGAGCATCTGTTGTGATAGGCAGGGTGTCATAATGCTCGATGCCCGCCTGCTGGGTGATGGCACAGATATCCAGAATCACCTGGTTCTGTTCTTCTTTTTCCCAGGAATAGTAATCGAAGGAGATGGAAAAGCCCAAGGTATTGGATACCAGCGGCCGGCCATAGCAATCCAGGATCTCTCCCCGAGAGGCCGGCTGGTCATAGGCGCGCAGGATCTTCCGCTGGGCTTTCTCCCGATAGGTAGCGCCGTTGACGATCTGCAGATCCACAAGGCGCAGCACCATCAGGCCCAGGGCCACCACCAGAAAACCACTGAGCAGGGCCATTCGTTTCAGTTGACTTCTTCGATTCATAGACGATCCTCTCCGGGGGATGGGTCATTCCTCAGCCGTAAAGCGGGAATGGATGTGTTTGACGATCAGATAGACCACAAGGGAAAAAGGCAGGGACAACAGAAGGCTCTTCCCCGCCGTCAGCAATAGCCCTGGGGAATGGGCTTCATAAACCAGGGCGTAAAAGAAGAAAAAGGACAAAAGGGTTTTGAACAGGGAAAGAAAAATGCCGCACATCAGCAGCGTGGGGAACACTCTCCGCATATAGCGGGAGGCAAAAAAGCCTGCGCCCAAACAGCCCAGGCTGTAATACATGGACAAAAGGGCTTCGGGGGCCGCAGAATTCACCGACAAAAGAATCCCCCCGGCAAAGCCGAAGATGGCTCCCACATAGGGCCCTTCAAACAGGGCCACCGCCGCAAAAAGGAAGGGAAGCACATCGGGGGAGGCCCCCCACAAAGTCAGCCGTGTGCCCCGGGAAAACTGGAGCAGAAAGCACACAAGCACCAACAGGGCATATAGAGCCATCCGGCAGCGAAAATTTTTTCTTTCTTGCATGGCTTACTCCGTGATGTCAAAGGACTTGATGATATACACCTTTTTCAAAGAATCCAGCTGGGCGGCTGGCTTCACTTTGGCATAGGTGGAGATGCCGTGGCTTTCGGGCAGCACTTCGGTGATGGTGCCGATGAGCAGGCCCTTGGGGAAGATGCCGCCGTAGCCCGAGGTCTCCACCGTGTCTCCCACCAGCACATCGCTGTCGTTTTTCAGATAGGACAGGCGCAGAAGTCCGTCTTCCGCCAGATCATAGCTGCCCTGGGCCACCACCACTTCCCGGGTGCGGGAGATGACAGCGCCCATTTTCAGGGAGATATCGGTCACCGGCTTGACCTCGCAGAAGTTATAGCCCACGCTGGACACATACCCCACCAGGCCGTCTCCTGTGACCACGGCGTCATTGACTTCGATGTCGTCCTTTTCCCCCCGGCTGAGGGTGTAAGTGGTGGAGACGCCGTCGCTGGAAAGACCGATCACCTCGGCCAGCTCATATTCAAACTGGGAGTTTTTCCGGCGCAGCCCGGCCAGCTCCCGCAGATAGGTGTTTTCGTCGATGGCGGCGTAATACTCCCGCTCCTTCTGTTCCAGCTCCTGCACCCGCTTTTCCAGCTCCTGGTTTTCCTCCACCAGGCTGTCATAGCGGTAAAAATAGCCGAACACATCGCTGACGAAATTTCCGGCCCGGGTCAAAGCCTGCTGCACCGGGGTCACCAGCACACCGGTGCCGTTTGTCAGGAAGGTGAGCCTTCCTGTGGCCAGGTTGAACCCCAGCAGCACCGAGGAGCACAAAAACAGGGCCAAAGCCCAGCAAAATAATTTGGAAGAAAAAAGTTTCATGTTCTGCGGCACCTCACGCCGGATCGTCTGACAGGGGCCCACGGCCCCCTTCTCCCGCCCAGGGAAGCCCCATCTCCGAAAACAATCGGGCCAGGGGCGCCAGAGGCAGGCCTACTACATTGTAAAAATCTCCTTCCACCCGCTGCACCAGCAGAGCGCCTTTGCCCTGGATGCCGTAGGAACCGGCCTTGTCCATGGGCTCGCCGGTGGAAAGGTACCAATCGATCATTTCCCGGGACAGGGGATAAAAGGTCACCGCCGTCTCTTCCCAGTGGGTCAGGGTACGGCTGTGGCTCATCAGCACCAGACCGGTGCACACCTTGTGAGTGCGGCCCGAGAGCTGCTCCAGCATTTGCCTGGCTTGCGCCAAGGTGCCCGGTTTGCCCAGGATGGTGTTTTCCAGGCAGACCACGGTGTCGGCGGCCAGCACCACATCCCCTTCCCCGGCCCCCTTTAAAGCACTGCGGGCCTTCTGCAAAGCGATTTGGGTGACATAATCCTGAGGAAGGGCGGCATCGCTCACTTCCTCACAGTTTTGCGGGCGAACATCAAAAGAGAGCCCCAACCCCTGCAGCAGCTGTCGGCGGCGGGGGGAGGCGGAAGCCAGAATCAGCATAGATCCTCCTTAATTTCGTCCGGTAGAGCCGAAACCACCGGTCCCTCTCTCTGTGGGGTCCAGAGTCTCGCAGGGCATGGGTTCGGCCTGCACCACCGGCACCACCATCAGCTGGGCGATCCGGTCGCCGTCCCGCACGGTGATGGGAGAAGAAGAAAGATTGACAACGCTGCACAGGATCTCTCCCCGGTAGTCGGTGTCGATGAGCCCCACCCCATTGGCCAGAGTCAGCCCCTGGCGGGTGGCAAGGCCGCTGCGGGCCAGCACCAGCCCGGCATGGAGGGCGGGCAGCTGAATGGCGATGCCTGTGGGGATGGCGGCCCGCTCCATGGGCTGCAAGGTCATGGGCTCCAGAAGAAAAGCCCGCAGATCCATGGCGCAGGAGCCGGGGGTGGCATATTGGGGCACGGGGGCCAGACGGCCCATTTTATCAGGGATACATTGTATTTTTAGTGTTTCCATAGTACTCCTATCTTAACGCATCAGACAGACAATTTGGCGAACAAAAAGAAAATTTTTATGGATTTATTCCACACCCCGGTAATAAAGTCCCCGGGTGAAGCGCCCTTCCGTAGCCAGGCCCTGGTCATAGCGGCGGGCCACGGCGGCACATTCCTGGGCGCTTTCGGTGGTGAAGCACAGGCGGACATGGCGCAGGCCCAGACGGGCATAATCCTTCTTTTTGTCGCTGAGCACCACCGGTTCGCTGTTATAAAGGGTGTTGCGGCATCCCGGCTCGGGAAAGAGGGGGAACTGGCGGCCTGTTTTGTCCGAAAGGAAATGCTGCCCTTCCTTGCAGGCGCATTTTCCCGCTCCCCGGCGGATGGCGCAGTTTTCAAAAATCATCAGGGGCAGACGGCCGTAGACGATGGCTTCGCAGGGCAAAGCCTTGCTCACATCCCGCATCTGGGGGAAGGTCATTTCAAAGGACAATGTGGCGCTTTGGAGCCCCTGGGTTTTCAGCTCCTTCAAAGCCTGGGAATTCATGATGTTCAGCCCGAAATCACCCCGCAGGGCAAAGCCGCTTTCCTTCAGCAGGGCGGCATGGCCCACATTGGAGCACACCACCTGACCGATTCCCGCCTTTTTGCATTGGCGCAGCATCTCCAGAAACGGCGGCCACTGGCTGTCGAACATGATTCGAGGCAGAACCGGGGCCACCTGGATGCCCTTTTCCTGTTGCAGGGCGATGCACTCCGGCAGATGCCGGGCGCACTCCTCCAGGGGCAGATACACATAGTCCGGATGCAGAACAAGGAGAGGGGCGGAAAGCTGGTCAAACCGCTGGACCTGGAAAATCAGGCCGGGCTCTCCCTGGTGCTCCAGACGCCGTGCACCGGGCTGCCACTCCCCTTCCCTCCGCCGGGACGGCCGGCGGCGCAAGGAGGTGAGGCCGTCCAGGCACTGGCGGCGCATGGCGTTGATGGTGCTGGCCGGGATGCGCAGCATGGGGTCGAGAGCAATGTCCATCTTTTCCGGATAAAACACCGTGCCGCCGGTTTTGGACAGGTTCCGGGCCACTTCTTCCTGGGTGGTGGCCCGGGAAATGGCCCGTTCCGCCATGGGGGCCTGGGCTTCATAGGAAAAGCCGTCTCCATCGGTGACGGTCAGCTTCATCTCCCGCCCTTCCAGAGCGGCAAAGGACAGATGAATGGGCACCCGGGGATTTTCCTTCCCTTCATAGAGCTGGCGGGCCTGGGCGTAAACACCCCGGGCCGCCCGGGCGTCCTCTTCCCGGCGGACACCGAACATCTGGGAGCCGGTGTTCCCGGTATAATACCCGTCGGTAAAGCCGCTGCGGGAGAAAACCTGTTCCAGCTGCTTCATTTCCTCCTGGGTGGGCGCTCTTCCCTGCTGGATGGCTCTTTTGTAGATGCTGGTGACCAGGGCGGTGTATTCCGGCCGCTTCATCCGGCCTTCGATCTTGACGCAGGCCACCCCGGCCTGTTCCAGCTCCTGCAAATGGGTGCACAGGGACAGATCCTTCAGACTGAGCCAGGGAGCGGGCTTTCCGCCGTCAAAGCCATAGGCCATGCGGCAGGGCTGGGCGCACAGGCCCCGGTTGCCGCTGCGGCCGCCGATGGCGGCAGAGAGATAGCACTGGCCGGAATAGCACATACACAGAGCTCCATGACAGAACACTTCGGTTTCGATGCCGCAGCGCTCTGTGATGAAGCGGATCTCGTCCAAAGGCAGCTCCCGGGAGAGCACCACCCGGGAAAAGCCCATCTCTTTGCAGGCGATGGCCCCCGCCAGGTCGTGGACGGTCATCTGGGTGGAGGCGTGCACCGGCAGATCGGGGGCCAGCGCCCGCACCATGCGCAGCACGCCCAAATCCTGGACGATGACGGCGCTGGCTCCCTCCCGGTTCAGTGTGCCGATGAGGGAAGCGGCCTTTTGCAGTTCCCGGTCGGTGAGAAGGGTGTTCACCGTTACATAGGTGTGCACGCCCCGCAGGCGGCAATAGCGCAAAAGCTCGGGGAGCTCCTCTCCGGAAATATTCTTGGCGCTGCGCCGGGCGTTAAAGTCTCCGGCGCCAAAATAGATGGCGTCGGCGCCGCCGGCGATGGCGGCCATGGCCGATTCCAAAGAACCGGCGGGGCTCATCAGCTCCAAAGCCATGGCTTTGTTTTCCTCCTTTGCCTGGTCTGTCTGTTGGGTCCGGTTATCCCCGCTTCAGCCGGGCCAGCTCGGCTCGCAGAGAAGCGGCTTCATCGGCGTATTCCCGGATCTGGCTGCGCAGGCTGTCCGAAGCCGCCTGGGCCTTGTAATAATCGTCTGCAATATTCAAAGCGGCCATCACCGCCGCTGTCAAAGCCGAAAGATTGGCAGAGCCCTGGTGTACTTCCCGCAGTTTACGGTCCACCAGCTCGGCGGTTTTTTTCACATATTGGGGGTCGTCGTCGGCCAGAAGATGATATTCCATGCCTCCGATGGTCACCGTCACTCGATTCTTCACAGAAACCCGCCCTTTCCGGCGGCTTTGGCCGCCTTTTCTAAGGATAATATACCTAATATAGAAGTATATCATAGGAATTGCTGTTTGTTAAGGGAAAAAACCCCCTTCTTGAGACAGGGGACGGGCCGTGATACAATACCCATATAAAATAGGTATCATAGGCACGGTATGGCCGCAGACCTTCTGCGGAGCAAAGGAGCAGAACATGGAAATCGAAGTGAAGTACAAAGGAGAGGAAGGCATCGATCTGTTTGCCCATCCTCTTTTGGCCCCCTTCCTGGGGCCTTTGGAGGAGACGCCCATGAGCGCTTTTTATTATGATACGCCGGAGTCCGGCTGCGCCCAGGCGGGCTTTGCCCTGCGTCTGCGTCAGGAAGGGCCGGAGTCGGTGTGCACAGTCAAAGGCGGCGGTATGCAGGACGGCGTGGCCCGCCGGGTGGAGATCGAAGAAAAGGCAGACACCCTGGAACAAGGGGTGCAGGCCCTTTTGAACCGTCCTGACCTGCCGGAAAGCTGGCGGGAAGCATTGAATGGGCCATTCCAGGAAAAGGCCCGGATGGAGTTTTGCCGCCTGTCTGCTCTGTTTTCCCGGGAAGGATTGACGGTGGAGCTGTGCCGGGATCAAGGCCGCATCCAGGCCGGGGGCAAAGAGGCTCCCATCGACGAATGGGAGCTGGAGCTGAAAAAAGGTTCGGAAGAGGATTTTGACGCCTTGCGCCGGGAGCTGGAAAAAAGCCTGGGCCTCAAGGGCTGGGAAAAGTCCAAATTCGCCCGGGCCATGGAGCTTCTGGCATGAGGGGGCGGAACATATTGGCCTTTTTGAAAAAAGGCTATGGGAAACTGCGGCAGCTGTTGGGTCGGGCTCTTCCTGCGGCTTTGTGGGGCGGACTGTTCTGGCTCATCGTTTTATGTATGGGGCACTTTTTCGGCGAGGGCAGCCGGGCCATGGCCCGGGCGGTGACAGGGGCCATCGCCTTCTGCACCGAAAAGATCCCCATTCCCCTGTCGGAGGTGTTTCTGGCCTTGGCGGTGGTGCTTGTGCTCTGGTTCCTTCTGGGCGGCGCCATCCGGGGAAAAGGCCGGGGCTTTCTTCGGGGACTTTGCCGTACGGCGGCGTTGGCCCTTTGGGTGGGCGGCGTCTTTACCTTCCTGTGGGGCGTACAGTATCAGGCCCCTTCCCTGGCGGAGGAGCTGGGCCTTTCCGTCCGGCCCCGGTCGGTGGATGAACTGATGGAAAGCGCCATGATTCTTTTGGAGCAGGCCAATGAGCTGGCCGATCAGGTGCCCCGGGACGAAGACGGCACCTTTTTGTCCGGGGATTTTTCCTCCCTCAGCCAGGAGACCGGCGCCCAGTATGAAAAGCTGGGAGAAAGCTATTCGGTCTATGGGTCCGGGCGGGTGACCATGGCCAAACAGGCCCGGGTGCTGGGGAAACTGATGCCCTGGGTGGGCATTGCAGGCTATTACTTCCCCTTTACCGCCGAGCCCACTGTGGGGCCTACAGTGAGCACCCACCTGGCCTATAACATCGCCCATGAGCAGGCCCATTGCCTGGGAGTGGCTCCCGAGGATGAGGCGGGCTTTTCCGCCTATCTGGCCTGTGTCAGCAGCGATGATCCTGGCATCCGGTACAGCGGCGTCATCAATGGCTATATTTATCTGTCCAATGCCCTTTATGATGTGTCCCCGGAGCTGTCCTCCCTGCTCAGCAGTCAGGTGGGAGAAAACCTCCGCCGGGATATCCGGGCCCTCAACGATTATCTCAGCCAGTTCGAAGGCCCGGCCAAAACCGCGGGCACGGCCGTCAACGATGCCTACCTGAAAGCCCAGAACCAAACAGCCGGCATCCAGAGCTACGGCAATATGGCGGACTTGCTCATTGCCTATACACTGGACGGTTTGGAATGAGATATTTATGCAGAATGATGAATAAATAACTATTGCAATTTTATACGGAGTATCGTATAATTATCCCATCGAAGACAAAGCGAATGCTTTTCAGATTGATGGAGGGAATTGCAATGAAACTGCTGAAAAAACTCACCGCCCTGTTTTTGGCGGGTATCACCGCCGCCACCCTTGGGGCCTGCACCAAAGAAGAGGGACAAAGCGGGAACGGCTCCCAGAACCAGGAGGAAAAAGACCAGATCGTCCTGGGTACCTCGGCCGACTACGCTCCCTTTGAGTTTCACAAGATCGTCAACGGCGAAGATACCATCATGGGCTGCGATGTGGCCCTGGCCCAGAAGATCGCCGACGACATGGGCAAAGAACTGGTCATTAAAGATATGGACTTCAACAGTCTGCTCACCGAGCTGGACAACGGCACGGTAGACTTCGTCATCGCGTCCCTGGCTCCCAATGAGGAGCGTAAGGAGCAGGTGGACTTTTCCGACTATTATTATACCGGCGGCATCTGCTGCCTGGTGCGGGCGGAAGATGTGGATACCTACACCACCCCTGACAGCCTGGCCGGTCATTCGGTGGCGGCCCAGACCAGCTCCATCCATGAGGAAGTGGCCAAAGATCAGATGCCCGACTCTCCCCTGGTCTCCCTGGGCAAGGTGCCCGATATGATCATGCAGCTGAAAACCGGCAAGGTGGACGCTGTTTTGATGGATAAAGACACCGCAGACGGCTATCTGGCGGAAAATGACGACCTGGCCCAGGCATCCTTTGAGGTGTTTTACGAAGAAAGCACCTGCGCTGTGGCAGTGAAAAAGGGCAACACCCAGCTGCTGGAGCAGATCAATGAAACAGTGAAAGAAGTGAAGGAGCAGGGCCTGTTTGATCAGTATATGGAAGAAGCCAAGGCCCAGGCCCCCTCGGAGGATTGATCCCTTCACTCTTCCGTCACATTGAACCAGTATTTTCCCTTTCCATTGGGGGATTTCATACAAGTTGATGGGCATTTTGCTATTGAATCAATATGAATAGCGATGTATAATTATTGCACGCAATCAAATCGCCCCTTATGGGGATTACTGTGGAGGAAATGAAGATGAAACTGAAGAAATTTGCAGCCTTGCTGCTGGCAGCTGTGATGACTCTTTCCATGGCGGCCTGCACCAAGGAAGAGGGCCAGAGCAATGATGGCGGCTCCAAGGGCGGCGAAGAGAAGGATCAGCTGGTGCTGGGTACTTCCGCCGACTTTGCTCCCTATGAGTTCCATAAGATGGTCAACGGCAAAGACACCATCCTGGGTTTCGATGTGGCTCTGGCCAAGAAGATCGCCGAAGAGATGGACAAAGAGCTGGTGATCAAGGACATGGACTTCAACAGCCTGCTCAATGAGCTGAACAACGGCACCGTGGACTTTGTGGCCGCCGGCCTGTCCCCCGATGAAGAGCGGAAAAAGCAGGTGGACTTCTCCGATCCTTATTACTCCGGTGAACAGTGCTGCATCATTCGCAAAGAGGATGCGGAAAAGTATACTTCCCTGGAATCTTTCAAGGACCAGCAGATCGCGGCCCAGACCGGTTCCATTCAGGAGGGCATCGCCAAGGAGCAGTTCCCCGGCTCTGTGCTGGTTTCCCTGCCCAAGCTGCCCGATGAGATCATGTCCCTCAGCAGCGGCAAGGTAGAAGGTGTTATCGTGGAAGTGGCCGTGGCCGAAGGCTTTATCGCCCAGAACCCCGATCTGATGATCGCTGATTTCGAGGTTCCCTATGACGCCACCGGCAGCTGCATTGCCGTGAAGAAGGGCAACACCGAGCTGCTGGATCACATCAATTCCGTCATCGCCGATGTGACTTCTTCCGGTGAGATGGACGAGATGGTCAACCAGGCCAACCTGGATTCCGAGTATTAAAAAATATGGGCCGGACGGGGCAGTGCTCCGTCCGGCTCTTGAGCGCTTTCCAAGGCGACAAGAGAGAGAAAAAAGGAGGTTACCGGCTTGAATATATCCTTTTCCTTCCTGCCGGACTACTGGCCCTATTTCAGGGACGGTGTTTATTACACATTGGTGCTGGCTTTCCTCACGGTGGTTATTGCTGTGCTCCCCGCTATCTGTCTGGCATTGATGCGTTTGTCCAACAACAAGATCCTCAGATTCATTTCCAGTGCTTTTATTGAGATCATCCGTGGCACTCCCATGCTGGTGCAGGTGTCGATTATCTACTATGGTGTGTTCGGTGCGGTAAAGCTGCCCAACTACATGCTCTTCGGGTTTATGAACTTTGCCATGTTCCTGCCCTGTATCATCGCTCTGGCCATCAACAGCTCGGCCTATGTGGCGGAAGTCATCCGGGCGGGCATCCTAGCGGTGGACCGGGGCCAGACCGAAGCGGCCCGCTCCCTGGGCATGACCCAGGGCCAGTGCATGCGCATGATCGTGCTGCCCCAGGCTGTAAAGAACATCCTTCCCGCCCTGGGCAACGAGTTTGTTACCCTGGTAAAGGAAAGCTCCATCTGCTCCACCATCGGCGTCAGCGAGCTGATGTTCGGCGCCAACCTGACCCGCGGCGCTACATATCAGACCATGGGCCCCCTGCTGCTGGCCGCTGGTCTCTATCTGTGTATGACATTCCCGGCTTCCAAACTGCTGGGTTATGTGGAAAGGAGGATGCGCCGTGGCGACGCCCGCTAATCATCTCATCGAAGTCCAGGGCCTGGTGAAAAAGTTCGGCCCGGAGATCACCGCTCTCGACCATGTGAACCTGACCATCGACAAGGGCCAGGTGGTGGTCATCGTAGGCCCCTCCGGTTCGGGTAAATCCACCCTGCTCCGCTCCCTTAATCTGCTGGAGGTTCCCACCGAAGGCAGCGTCATTTTTGAGGGTGTGGATATCACCGATAAAAAGATCAATCTGGATCAGCACCGCCAGAAGATGGGCATGGTGTTCCAGCATTTTAACCTCTTCCCCCACAAAACCGTGCTGGAGAACATGACTCTGGCTCCCATCAAAGTGAAGAAGATGGACCCGGCCCAGGCGGAAAGCATGGCTATGGACCTGCTGCGCAAGGTCAATCTGGAAGATCGGGCCCAGGCCTATCCGGCCCAGCTCTCCGGCGGCCAGAAACAGCGTATCGCCATTGTGCGTGCTCTGTGCATGCAGCCCGATGTGATGCTCTTCGACGAGCCCACCTCGGCTCTGGACCCGGAAATGGTAGGCGAGGTGCTGGAGGTTATGAAGGACCTGGCCGCCCAGGGCATGACCATGGTGGTGGTCACCCACGAAATGGGCTTTGCCCGGGAAGTGGGTACCCGGGTGCTCTTTATGGATCAGGGCCATCTGTTGGTGGACCAGCCCCCGGAGGAGTTTTTCGGCCATCCCGAAAATCCCCGCTTGCAGGAGTTCTTGTCCAAAGTGCTGTAAATTTCAAAAAGGGCCGGAGGAAAACTCCGGCCCTTTTGTTTCGTCGATATTGACAAAAAAATATCAAAGTTTTGTCCACTTTGCCTCTTCCCTTTTGAGAAAAAAAGGCGCATAATAAGGCCGAAATCAAAGGAAACGCTGCGGCGTTCTTTTTTTGAGGTTAAGCGTTAAAAAAATAACAAATACGGCACGGGCCGCAAACTTAGGAGGAATTGATATGGCACGATTCACATTGCCCCGGGATCTGTATCATGGTAAGGGCGCTATTGAAGAACTGAAGAATCTGAAAGGCAAAAAGGCCATTGTTGTGGTAGGCGGCGGCTCCATGAAGCGTTTCGGCTTCCTGGACAAAGCGGTGAACAACCTGAAGGCGGCCGGCATGGAAGTGCAGCTGTTTGAGAATGTGGAGCCCGATCCTTCTGTGGAGACCGTCATGCGCGGCGCCCAGATGATGCGGGAGTTTGAGCCCGACTGGATCGTGGCCATGGGCGGCGGTTCCCCCATCGATGCGGCCAAAGCCATGTGGGCCTTCTATGAATATCCGGAGACCACCTTTGAGCAGCTGATCACCCCCTTCAACTTCCCCACTCTGCGCACTAAGGCTCACTTCTGCGCCATTCCCTCCACTTCCGGCACAGCCACCGAAGTGACAGCCTTCAGCGTCATCACCGACTATGAGAAGGGCATCAAGTATCCTCTGGCCGACTTTAACATCACCCCCGATGTGGCCATTGTGGACCCGGATCTGGCCGAAACCATGCCCAAGAAGCTGACGGCCCATACCGGTATGGACGCCATGACCCACGCCATCGAGGCCTATGTGTCCACCGCTCATTGCGATTACACCGATCCTCTGGCTCTCCACGCCATCCATATGATCCATGAGGACCTGATCGCCTCCTTCCAGGGAGATATGGCCGCTCGTGATCGGATGCACAACGCCCAGTGCCTGGCCGGCATGGCCTTCTCCAACGCTCTGCTGGGCATCGTTCATTCCATGGCCCACAAGACCGGCGCCGCCTTCTCCGGCGGGCACATCGTCCATGGCTGCGCCAACGCCATGTACCTGCCCAAGGTCATTCGCTATAACGCCAAGAATCCGGAAGCTGCGGAGCGTTATGCTCAGATCGCTAAATTCCTCCACCTCTCCGGCAGCAACACCGAAGAGCTGGTCACCAGCCTGATCGAAGAGCTGAAGAAGATGAACAAGGCCCTGGAGATTCCCTCCTGCATCAAGGATTACGAGGGCGGCATCATCGACGAGAATGAGTTCATGGAGAAACTGCCGCAGGTGGCCGAGCTGGCCATTGGCGATGCCTGCACCGGCACCAACCCCCGCATCCCCACCCAGGAAGAGATGGAGAAGCTGCTGAAGGCTTGCTATTACGACCTGGAGATCGATTTCTAAAATAGATCACAACAAAAAGCAGCGCCGCATTTCGCGGCGCTGCTTTTTTGCTTGTTACAGGTTACAGCGGGATGTCTTTCAGATCCACTTTGCACTCGTTCCAATCTGAAAAAGTGTGGTTTTCTTCGAACTTTTTCAGAGGAATACAGGAAAACCAGGCTTTGCATCCCAGCAGGGTGCCCTCTCCCCAACCGGCGTAAAAATGATACCGGTCCTCGGAACCCACGGTGTAGGTTTCGGTGATGCTTTCAAAGGGCAGCAGCACCGGCTGATCGGTGACGCTGAGGGTGGACTGGAGAGTGGGATCGGGCCGGCCCAGGGCTTCATTATAGGAGAAGGGAGTAAACACCGAGCCGCTGTAGGCGATGCGCTGGGGCCAGGGCGTATTGTTCCGCAGGGTGCACTGGACGGTGATCGTTCCTTCGTTTTTGTCGCCGGGTTCCTGGACGATCTTCATGGAAAGACTGAAGTCCTCTAAAGTGGCGATCTGATCCCGCTGGAAGCCATAATAGAGCCAGCCGCCGACACCAAGACCGATGGCAAGAAGCAGGGCCAGTGAGCCCAGCATCCATTTTGTCTTTCTTTTCACGGGAAACACCTCCTTTGGATACATTTATTATAAAATAAAATATTTTTTGCGTCACTGGGGAAAATTACAGAACGCTCCCGGGAAAAATTGTGGATTACGGCAAAAAAAGAACGCTGTGCAATGCACAGCGTTCTTTTTTGAGGCTTGCGGTTTAGCCGAACATTTTCAGCAAGAAGCCCGCCGCCACAGCACTGCCGATCACGCCGGCCACATTGGGGCCCATGGCGAACATCAGCAGATAATTGGCTTTGTTGTACTTCTGGCCTTCCACATTGGCCACACGGGCAGCCATGGGCACAGCAGACACACCGGCCGCACCGATCAGGGGGTTGATCTTGCCGTGGGACAGTTTGCACATCACCTTGCCCAGCAGCACGCCGCCGACGGTGGAGAAGGCAAACGCCACAAGGCCCAGGCAGATGATCATCAGAGTCTGGGGCTTGAGGAAGATGGTGCCGTCGGCGCTGGCGCCCACAGACACACCCAGCAGAATGGTGATGATGTTGATCAGAGCATTCTGGGCGGTGTCACTGAGACGAGGCACAACGCCGCTTTCCCGGAACAGGTTGCCCAGCATGAACATACCCAGCAGAGGAGCCACAGAGGGGAGCATCAGCACCACCACGATGGTCACGGCGATGGGGAAGATGATCTTTTCGGTCTGAGAGACCTTCCGCAGCTGCTTCATCTGGATCTTCCGCTCTTTTTCCGTGGTCAGCAGCCGCATGATGGGGGGCTGGATCAGGGGGATCAGAGCCATGTAGGAATAGGCCGCCACCGCAATGGGAGCCAATAGTTCAGATGCCAGCTTGGTGGCCAGGAAAATGGCCGTGGGGCCGTCGGCGCCGCCGATGATGGCGATGGCCGCTGCCTGTTGGGGAGTGAAGTCGATGCCCGGGATGGTGTGACCCATCACAATGGCCAGCACAAAGGCCACATAAATGCCCAGCTGAGCAGCAGCGCCCAGCAGCAGGCTCATGGGGTTGGCCAGCATGGGACCGAAGTCGGTCATGGCACCCACGCCCATAAAGATCAGGCAAGGGAAAATACTGCTCTTAACGCCTTGGCTGAACAGATACAGCAGTCCGGCTTTGGTCCAGCTCTCCCCTTCCGGCGGCGGGCTCATCAGTCCGCCCAGAGGCAGGTTGACCAGCAGCATGCCAAAGGCAATGGTCAGAAGAAGCATGGGCTCGAACTTTTTTACAATGGCCAGGTAGATCAGGGCACAGGCCACCAGGATCATGACGACCTGCTGCCAGGTGATGGCAGCAAATCCGCTGTCCATCACCAGACCCTTGAGAACTTCTGTGATATTCATAAAGAGGTCCTCCTCTTAGGAAATCACAAAGAGCAGATCGCCGGTGTTCACCTGAGCGCCCTTGGTGGTGGCCATCTGAGCGATGGTGCCGGAGCAGGGAGCGGTGATTTCGTTTTCCATCTTCATGGCTTCCAGGATGATGATCACATCCCCTTCCTTGACAGCGGCGCCAGTCTGGACTTTGATGTCAATGATGGAGCCGGGCATGGGGGATTCCACCTTGGTGCCGGCGGCTGCGGCCACAGGAGCGGGAGCAGCAGCGGGGGCCGGGGCGGCTGCGGGAGCAGGTGCTGCGGCCGGTGCCGGA
>QUDE01000011.1:32855-94086 GCA_003477405.1 Ruminococcaceae bacterium AM07-15 | reverse complement strand
GCCTTTTTAGAGCTGTTTATCTCAGCTTAAAACCTTGTTGTTTCAAAAGTACTACTTTCGAAACTCAAATAAATCTCTCAGGGTCCTTGTTTCTTTTGGCGTTGTTTAATTTACAATGTGCTAATTTGTCCTGCACCCTTCGCTCAGGACCGTGTCCCTCGCTGTGGTGCCTGATTATCTTACCACACTCACTCGCGTTTGTCAACTACTTTTTTCAAGGTTTCTTTCGGATTCAACCGAGAACCGTTGATTTCGTTGGCGTCCTGCGAAGTGCAGCTTGATAATTCTATCAGATCCGAATCCCTTTGTCAAGAACTTTTTTCGAAGTTTTTTCGAAGTTCCCGACCGGTTTTTCCGATCCTCACCGTCCCTCGCGGGACAGCTTGGTTAGTATACCGCCTTTTTCCCCTTTTGTCAACACTTTTCTCCATCTTTTTTTCATTTCTTTTCCCGAGGATGAAAAAGGAGAGGCAGAGCCCACGCCCTGCCTCTCCTTTTATAGAGAAAGAGGATGTTATTTCTCCTCTTCGTGCTCGCAATCGCAGCCACAATCGCCGCAGTCGCACTCATCCTCGCCGAAATCAAATTCCAGCTCTTCGCCGCAAGCCGGGCACTTGATACCGCCCTGATCCAGCAGAGATTCATCCAGATAGATCTCCTCACCGCAGGTGGGGCAGACTACGCTGTAAATATCATCGTCGTCTTCTTCCTCATCCTCCAGCTCGTCCTCATCGGCATAGATATCCTCTTCCAGATCGGTGAGCTCCTCGCCCACAGCATCCAGCTCTTCGTTGATGACATCCAGCTCTTCGTCCATATCGGAGACCGTCATAGCCAGATCGTCCAGGGTATCGATGATGGCGTTAAACAGTTTGCCCTCGTCGGAATCCTTTTTCAGGTTCAGGCCTTCCATCAGACCCTTCAGATAGGCTGTTTTTTCTGTCAGTGTCATAATAACCACCCATTTCTCCGGCAGCCGCCCATGGTTTTGAGACTCTCCCTCATAGCGGCCGCCGGCTCTGCGGAAGGGAAAGCTCATAAAATGGAATTACTCCTTGGATCTCTCCAGATATTCGCCAGTTCTGGTGTCGATACGGATCTTCTCACCGTTGTCGATAAACAGCGGCACTTTGACCACGGCACCGGTTTCCAGAGTGGCGGGCTTGGTTGTGTTGGTGGCGGTGTCACCCTTGAAGCCAGGATCGGTCTCGGTGATAACCAGGTCCACAAAGAGAGGGGGCTCCACGCCGAAGACATTGCCCTTATAGGACAGCACCTTGACGATCATGTTCTCCTTGACAAACTTGAAGTTGTCGCCCAGCTTGTCGGCATTGATGGGCATCTGATCATAGGTCTCAGTGTCCATGAAGTAATACAGATCGCCGTCGTTGTAGAGATACTGCATATCCCGGCGCTCCACGAAGGCCTGCTCAAACTTATCGGTGGGGCTGAAAGTACGCTCCACCACGGCCCCGGTGATCACATTCTTGCACTTTGTACGGACAAAAGCTGCACCTTTGCCGGGCTTCACATGCTGGAATTCCACAACCTGCAGAACCTGCCCGTCCAATTCAAAAGTTGCGCCATTTCTAAAATCGCCTGCTGAAATCATTCGTGCTCCTCCATTGTATCAATATTTTAACAGAGACATTCTATCCTACTATGCCGGATTTTGCAAGTATTTCAATGTAAATGCTGTGGTTTTTTCATAACTTTCTCAAAAGGACTTTCTTTTCCCACAGAAAAAGCTACAAAATCAGAAGTTCCTTGGGGGTGTTGGTGAGATTTTTGGGACCATCAGGGCTGAGCCAGATCATATCTTCGATGCGCACACCAAATTTCCCCGGCAGATAAATGCCCGGTTCCACCGTGAGCACATTGCCGCACTCCAACCTGGCCGTTCCATTCAGGCTGGCCCGGGGATCTTCATGGATCTCCAGGCCCACGCTGTGACCCAATCCATGCTGGAAATACTCCCCATATCCTTCTTTGCTGATGATATCCAGAGCCAACTGGTGGATATCCCCGCCGATGCACCCGGCTTTCATCTCCTGGCAGCAAGTAACATTGGCCCGCAGCACCGTGTCATACACCCGGCGCATTTCTTCGCTGACCTCTCCCACTGCCACGGTGCGGGTCATGTCGGAGTGATAGCCTTTGTACAGGGCCCCAAAGTCAAAAGTAATGAAATCTCCCTTCTGCACCTGCCGTTCTCCCGGAACGCCATGAGGCATGGAGGAATTGGGACCGCTGACGGCGATGATATCAAAGCTCATCCCCTCAGCCCCATGGCAGAGCATCCGATAATTCAGCTCTGCTGCAAGCTGCTTTTCTGTCACGCCCGGACGGATCATGGGCAGCAGCTCCTCAAAGGCAGCCTCGGCCATCCGCTGGGCGATGACAATGCACTCCACTTCCCCTTCTTCCTTCACCTGGCGCACTTCTTCCAGCCGTCCGCCCAGAGGAGTCAGACGGCAGGGCAAAGCCTGCTCATACTGATGATAGGCCGACACCGACATCCGCCGGTCCTCATATCCCAGGGTCTTTACCTGGTGCTTTTTCAGCAAAGCGGCCAGAGGGGTCATATAATCCCCGCCTGTCACCATCTGCACCTGATACCCCTGGGGCGCCGCCGCTTTCTCCGCCGCTTCAATATAGCGGAAGTCTGTGAAGAAATACCCATCCCCCTGCTCTGTGACCAGGCAGGCCCCGGCGCTGGAAGGAAAGGTGGTGGCATACTGCCGGTTCACCGGCGATGTAATGAGCACCGCTTCCACCGGCATCTTTTTCACCATTGCTGCGATTTTTTCCAATCTTGTCTGTTCCATATATCATTCCCCACTTTCCCGTAATGATATCCTTGATTTCAAACATTCTGCCATTCTACGCCCGTACAGCCGGTTCTTCTCCCCGGGCCCGGGCCTGATAGATCTGCTGCATCAGAAGGGCATCTTCCGCCTGGGTCCCTGCCGATTCACAGATCACCTGCGGATGCAGATCCAGAGCCAGCAACGCCTGGGCGCAATCGTCGAACCAGGGCCCATATTCCTTGTCCTCAAAAGTCAGGTGCCGCACCTCGCCCCCTTTGCCATATTCAATGTGGCTGAAATGGACATGGAAGTGGCGCATCCGCTCCTTCCCCAGCTGGGAGATCAAATATTCCAGCAGTTTCATATGATCTTCTGCACATCGGAGGCTTCCCTGCTCCCGGGCGTTCAAATGCCCGAAATCAATACAGGGCAGCAGCCGTTCATCCATCTGACAGATGGCCGCCACTTCCTCCAGTGTACCCATCACATTCTGCTTGCCCATGGTCTCCACACACAGGGTAACATCGCCGCAGCCTTCCTGCTCCATCCGCTGGAGAATCTCCCGGAGGCCTGTGAAAGTGTTTTGCAGCGCTTCTTCCCGGGTCAGCTTGGAAAGGCCGCCGCAGTGAACCACCACCCGATCGGCTCCCAGCCAATGGGCTGCCTGGCAGCTTTGCAGGATGTAGCCCACATTCTTTTCCCGCCGCTCTGCTTCCCCGCTGGATAAATTGATAAAATAAGGAGAATGCACCGACATCCCAATACCCGCTTCCTGGGCACTCCGTCCGATGGCCCGCCCGGTTTCCTCTCCCAGGTTCACGCCCCGGCCGCACTGGTACTCCAGAAGCTGCAGGCCCATTTCCTTCAGCCACCCCGGTGCAGCGGTGGATGATTTATACTTTTGGCGGAAGGAATCACTGTTTCCCGCCGGACCAAATTTGATCATATTTTCCTCTTTTCTCCCCGGTATCTTTCCCATTTCCCTCACATAAAAATACGCCAAGGGCAGTCTCGTCCCCATCCACCGGGATGCTTTTCGCAAATGTTTTCTTCATAAGGATAGTATCACATTTTATGGGCAAATAACAAGGGGGAAGCCATTTTATGTTGACACAAACGCCCGTTTACATCGTGGCGGCCGGAGAGGATCTTTCCCCTGCGGCCGCCTTATCCATGCCCTGTCTCCACCTGGCCTACACCCTGGGAGAGCAAGGCCAGCTGCGCCGGGACGGACCGGACTCCCAGAGCCCCGGCGGCCTGCTGGGTTTTTACGACAAAGAGCTCACGCCGCCCCTTTCTCTGGACGCAGGCCGCCTGATCCGGCAGATCCGGGAAGAATGTTCCCGCCGTCGCTTTTCCGGTGTGGTTCTGGATGCCCAGGGCCCGGCCGCAGAGGAACTGGTTTCCTCCCTCTCTCCCCTTCTGGATCAATGGAACATTCCCTATTATGTGCCCATAAAACTGGCCTCCCTGGCGCCCAATGCCTGTTATCTTCTGCCTTCCACTCTCTATGAAGGAAGCTTCGACGATATGTTGGAGCAGTACTGCCGCCGGTATCCGGTTCATCGCCTGGCCCTGGATGTGGTACGGCAATGCCGCCGCTTTTCCATGCCGGCCCGGAATCATCAGGGAGAATCACTGTCCGCCCAGGAGTTTTTCCGTCTCCAGCGGGAATATGAGCCGGTGAGCTTTTTCTCTCAGGAACTATGTGCCCGCTATTTTACCTACCGCCAGGGCCAGGAAACCTATTTTGTGCTGTATGACGATCCCTCCACCGTATCTTCCAAGCTGAACCGGGCCCGACGGATGGGGTTGGGGGCCGCCTTTGTGCTCTACCGGGATTTCGGCCCGTTGTGCCGCACCTTTTTGGCTTCTTCTCCGGACGCCTCCTTATAATACAAATGCCCCGCCTTTTGCAAGGCGGGGCATTTGTTGCGGTATGTTAGCAGCAGCAGTTGTTGCCGCAGTCCGGCATATTGTTCCCATAGCAGCCGTTGCAGCAGCCGCCGTGGCCCGAACCGTAATAATGTACCCAGATGATGACGATGGCGATGATCACCACGATCCAGAAAGTCTCGCAGCCGTCGAAGAAGAACCCTCTGCCATTGTTGCCGCATCCGCAGTTACAGTTGTTGTTGCAACCCATAAAAAGTTACCTCCCAAAAAGAATTCTCACTCCAGAGTATTTCGAAGCCCCTTGAAATGTTCCGGCTTTTTGGTCTCGCGCTGTTTTTGTCTGCCGTTCATCTCTCAGCCGCTTCACAATACCATTCTATGCCCGCCTCTCCGGTTGGCTACTGGTCTCCTTGTCCTTTTTTCTCTTTGGAAAAAGAAAAAACAGGGTCTGCCATAAGGCAAACCCTGTTTTGAAATTGGCCGATGGGATAACACAAAAACTTAGTCGATCTTCACCAGTTCGTATTCCTTGGTGCCAATGCCCAGCTTTTCCGCGTGATCCAGGCAGCTCTTCCAGTTGGTGGTGGGATGCACATCGGTAAAGTGGTCATGATGATCCTGATGATCATGCTCATGGAGCCGGTCGTCCAGCAGGCTGCCAGGAATCACCGGTGCAGCGTTGCAGGCGTCGGCGCAAGCCTGATCCAGAGCCACCGGATCAAAGGAAGCAAACATGCCCACATCGGGGATGATGGCGGTGTCGTTCTCGCCATGGCAATCGCAATAGGGAGAAACCTGGTTGACGATGCTGATATGGAAGCAGGGGCGTCCATCCACCACAGCCTTGGCATATTCGGCCATCTTGCAGTTCAGATCGTCCAGAGCGCTGCCGTTGGTGTTGGAGATGGCGTCATAGTTGCAGGCGCCGATGCAGCGGCCGCAGCCCACGCAGTTGTCATGGTTGATATGGGCCTTGTGGTTCTCATCAAATGTAATGGCGTTGTTGGCGCAGTTTTTGGCGCAGGTATGGCAGCCACGGCACAGTTCGGCATCCACAGAGGGCTTGCCGTCCCGGTGCATGGCCATCTTGCCGGCCCGGGAGCCGCAGCCCATGCCGATGTTCTTCAAAGCGCCGCCGAAACCGGTCATCTCATGGCCCTTGAAGTGGGTGAGGGAGATGAACACATCGGCGTCCATGATGGCCCGGCCGATGTAGGCCGTCTTGCAGTACTCGCCGCCATTGACAGGGACTTCGATGTCATCGGTACCCTTCAGGCCGTCGGCAATGATCACATGGCAGCCGGTGGAGAAGGGAGTGTAGCCGTTTTCATAAGCGGCATCGATATGATCCAGAGCGTTTTTCCGCTGGCCCACATAAAGGGTGTTGCAGTCGGTGAGGAAGGGTTTGCCGCCCAGCTCTTTGACGGTGTCTGCCACCACTTTGCTGAAATTGGGGCGCAGGAAAGACAGGTTGCCCGGCTCACCGAAGTGGATCTTGATGGCGGCAAACTTGCCGTCAAAATCGATCTGGTTCATGCCGGCAGCATACATCAGCTTTTTCAGCTTCATCAGAAGATTGGTGCCAGGAAGGGCACGCATGTCCGTAAAATAAACCTTTGCTTTTTCCACTGTACTTCACCTTTTCCTTTGCTCACACAGATGTCCCTTTCGCCATCCCTGCCCGGAACAGCGGAACGAAAGGGCTTTTTTCCAGTATATCACGATTGGATTTTCTCCGCAACAGACAGACTGGAGAGGTTTTCTTCATCATACAACCTGGAGCGTGCTCCAAGTCAAGCTCTTTTCCCATTTTTATCTGGGCTGGGTGAGAACCCGTCCCACGGCGCTATGCCAGCCCTCCAGGTTCTTGCGTCTGCACTCCGCTTTCATGGCGGCATGGTAAACCTGGTCGATGGGCTTATGCCGTTTGATCTCCGCCAGGCTCTTCCACACCCCGGTGGCCAGACCGGCCAGATAGGCCGCGCCCAGAGCGGTGGTTTCGGTGTTCTTGGGACGGATCACATCGATATCGGAGATATCTGCCTGGAACTGCATCAAAAAGCCGTTGCGGCTGGCTCCCCCATCCACCCGCAGCTCCCGCAAAGGCAGACCGCTGTCCTGTGCGGTGGCCTGCAGCACATCATTGGACTGGTAGGCAATGGCCTCCAGTGCTGCCCGGATGATATGGTTCCGGCTGGTACCCCGGGTCAGGCCTAAAATAGCGCCCCGGGCATACATATCCCAATAGGGGGCTCCCAGGCCGGTGAAGGCCGGAACGAAATAGACGCCGCCATTGTCCGGTGTTTTAGAAGCAAAATACTCGCTGTCGGGCGCTTCCACAATAAAGCGCATCTCATCCCGCAGCCACTGAACCACGCTGCCGCCAGCAAAAACGCTGCCCTCCAGAGCATAAGTCACCTGGCCATTCAGACCGCAGGCGATGGTGGTCACCAGGCCGCTTTGGCTGCGGGCGATTTTTTTGCCGGTATTCATCAGCAAAAAGCATCCGGTGCCATAGGTGTTTTTGCAGTCTCCTTCTTCAAAGCAGGCCTGACCGAACAGAGCGGCCTGCTGATCTCCGGCGATACCTGCCACCGGCACCATACAATCCCCCAGCCGGGCCATGCCGAATACCCCGCTGCTGTCACACACTTCCGGCAGGATCTCCTGGGGAATGTCCAGGATGTTCAGCAGCTCTTCGTCCCATTGCAAAGTGTGGATATTGTAGAGCATGGTACGGGAGGCGTTGGTATAATCCGTCTTATGTACCGCGCCCCCGGTGAGCTTCCACAAAAGCCAGGTATCCACGGTGCCGAACAGCAGTCTCCCCTCCTGGGCCAGACGGCGGGCCGAGGGCACATTGTCCAGCACCCAGCGGATCTTGGTGGCGGAAAAATAGCCGTCGATCAAAAGACCGGTTTTGTCCCGTACCGTGTCTTCCAAACCCTCTTCTTTCAGCTTGCGGCAGAAATCCGCCGTGCGGCGGCACTGCCATACAATGGCATTGTACACCGGCTGTCCGGTCTCCTTGTCCCACAAAATGGTGGTTTCCCGCTGATTGGTGATGCCAATGGCCTCCACCTGCTCCGGCCGGATATTCCCCTGGGCCATAGCCTCACTCATGGTGCCGGAAATGGTGGCATAGATCTCCATGGGGTCCTGCTCCACCCATCCGGCCTGGGGATAGAATTGGGTGGTCTCCTTCTGGGCCATGGCCACGACGCGCTCTTCCCTGTCAAACACAATGCAGCGAGAGCTGGTGGTACCCTGGTCCAGTGCGATGATATACTTTTCCATATCCTGCTCCTTTTCCGTTGGACATTCTTTTTCATCATCTTACCACAGCCTGGGAAAGGGTGCAACGCCCCTCTCTGCGGCGCAGCTCATCGCACAAGGCCGTCACCGGAAGGCAGAGCAGAAACCACAAAAAGGTAAAGGGCAAACAGATCTGGCCCATCACATTTCCCGGCAAACGGGAATAATCCCATACACCCCATCCCAGCCGCCGGTTGATCAGACACCCAGCCAAAAATTCCACCCCGGTGATCACCGTGCTGCCGGCCACGGACTTTTCCCACCGGCTGCGCCCTGTCATCTTTCCGCACAGATCATAGAGCAAAGAAAAGCACAGGCCTCCGGCCGCCGCCATCGTCCAATGGGTGCGTTTTCTCCACCCTATTTCCAGCAAACTATACCCCACTCCTCCCACAAGAAACAAACGGCCCCGCTTTCCAAGTCCTCTCATAGTCGCCCTCCTTTTTTCCTAGTATCTCCTGGAAAGGGCCAAACACAGATGGAGGATTTTCCCGGCGGTTTTCCAAAATTCACAATTTATTCACCGAGCTTTTCGGGGAATATTCCGGGAAATATGCTATAATAGAGCAAGATAAAAAAATTCCCGGCCTTTGCTGTGCAAGGCCGGTCCTTGCTGTAATAGAAAAATCGTGACATAAAAGGAGCATCTGGACTCTCATGAATCTGTTGTTTTTTCTGACGCCCAAGGGCAAGGTCGCTTACATCTACGATGATTTCACCCTGCGTCAGACGCTGGAAAAAATGGAGTATCACCGCTATTCCGCCGTCCCCATCCTGACCCGGGAGGGAAAATATGTAGGCACCATCACCGAAGGCGATCTGCTGTGGGCCATCAAAAACCGTTATTCCCTCAACTTCAAAGAAGCGGAAAACACACCCATCCTGGAGATCCCCCGGCGCATGGACAATCTGCCTGTGAGTGCCGATACCGAAATCGAAGATCTGATCATCAAGGCCCTCAACCAGAACTTTGTCCCCGTTACCGACGACCGGGGCATCTTCATCGGCCTGATTACCCGAAAGGACATCATGCGCTATTTTGCCCAGACCATGCACAATCTCCCTGTGCGGGCCAATGCCGGTGTGGAGCAGTAGCAATTTCTCAAACAAAAAAGGACGGCCAAAGGTGCCTCCCGATAAGAAAACATCGTGGGGCAAGAGAGAAACGGTATAGCTTCGGCTATGCCGTTTTTCTCATTCTTGCCTTGATGAAGTGACTTTGGATACTTCCAGGGCTCCAATGCCCTTATAGTAGATGTCAATTTCCTGGGTGCGGTTCTTTCCCTTCGGATCGCTGGCAGCATGGACAACAATCTTCTCGACAAACTCATGCAAGATACATGGGGTCAATTCGGGAATTTCCGTATACCGTTCTACAACGGAGAGAAACCTTTCCACATTGGCGCTTTTGCGTTCCTCTGCCTCGATTTCATCCCGGAGGGTAATCACTACATCTTGAAGCTGATGCTGCTCTTTCTCATAGTCAGTGGAGAGCTTTTGAAAACGCTCGTCAGAAAGTTTTCCCGAAATGGTATCTTCATAGAGCCGCTTAAAAATGGTGTCCAGTTCTGCAATCCGCTTTTCAGCATCAGCCAGGGTTTTCTTCCGCTTTGCCAAACCTCGGTTACGTTGGCGCAAATCCGCATCCATAACCATCTTTACAAAATCGTCTTTGCGCTGTGATGCAAAGGAAACGATCTCACGCAGATTTTGCAGAACCAATTCCTCCAGGATAACAGTTCGAATGGAATGTGTCTGCCCGCATACATCACGGCCTTTCCGATAGCCCGAACACAGGTAATATTCCTGATCGCGCCGGAAATTGGTTGCCCTGCATTGATACATGATGGAGCCGCAGTCGGCACAGAACATCATGCCGGAGAACATCCCCATTTCTCCCATCTTTGTGGGTCGGCGCCGCGTCTGCCTTGCAAGCCTTGCTGCATCGGCAATCGCCTCCGTCCAGATGGCTTCATGGGTATTCTCAAAAATCTTCCACTCCGTTTCTGGATTGAGAAGTGTCTTTTTACTCTTGTAGGATTTTTTGCGGGTTTTGAAATTAACCGTGTGCCCCAGGTATTCACGCCAGCGGTCCATGATGTCGGCAATCGTAGAAGAATCCCAAGCGTAAGGAGAACCTTTCTTTGTGACATTGGTTGTTCTGCCCTTGCTCGCATAGTAAGCAGCCGGAGTAAGAATTTTTCTTTCCGTCAGTTTTCTTGCAATCTGCGAGGGTCCCAAACCATCCATGATATAGAGACCAATTTCATAAACTACCTGGGCGGCTTCTTCATCCTTCACCCATTGCTTTTTGTCATCAGACGATTTCATGTATCCATACGGAGGCAAAACAGTCAAATGTTCTCCCGCATTGCCTTTCACTTTCATAACGGCACGGATTTTTTTGCTGGTGTCTTTGGCGTACCATTCATTGATGATATTGCGGAAGGGCGTAAACTCGTTGTCGCCCTGAGTGCTGTCCACACCATCATTCACCGCAATAAAGTGAATATCATGTTCGGGAAACATGATCTCCGTATACATGCCGACTTGCAGATAATCACGTCCGAAACGTGACATATCCTTGATGATGACCCTCTTGACAAGGCCAGCCTCAATATCTGCAATCATCTGCTGAAAGCCTGGGCGGTTGAAGGTCGTACCTGAGATGCCATCATCAACATAGAATTTGAAATTGCTGTATCCATGCTCACGGGCATACTTTTCCAGGATTTTTTTCTGGTTTACAATGCTATTGCTGTCACCCTGCAATTCATCGTCACGGGATAAGCGACAATACAAAGCTGTAAGTTCTTCGGAGCTCATAGCCGTGTAAGGGAATTGAAGCGCGGCAGCGGTGTTTGACTGGTAATACATAAATACCTCCTATCCGGCAGTCAAACACGATATTGAAGTCCAACTTCATTATACCGCGCTTTCTTTTCCCTGTCTGCCTGTTAGGAGGTTTTCAAGTCACAGTTTGTTTCTGAATATCGGCTTTTATCAGGTTCTCCAGTTTGGAGGCTATCGTCTGATTTCCCGTTTGAGGGAAAAAGGAATTGACGATAAAGGTCGTGTTGCCGATCTTCTTTTTGCTCCGCATAGGCGGGGCATATTTATTTTCAGATTGAATTTTCTGCATAATAAGGCCCCTTTCATGCCATTTCATTAAAACCATAAAAGAGGCAGAAAACGGACGGCTGCTGGCCGCAGCTCCACGGGAATCTCACCCCGGCCCATGCTGATGGGTGCGCCGCGCAATGCTTTGAGGGCGTTCAACGCGGGAGTCTCATTATCCTGTCTGCGTATCCTCGCCCACAGGCTGCCACACCTGTTTTGCGGCCTGGTTTTGTCGCTCACCTGTTTGGTAGGGGTCCCGTCCTGCGGACTTGCAACAGGGTCATGGCGCACCGGCCGACCGGCTCCACACAGACAAATTGTATCCGTCTGCCTTATTCTGCCCGAAGGCTTTCTTTGTCAAGGAACAATAAGGCTTTGTCAGCCTGTAAAAACATACCGTTTCCGATATGCTTTTACGGAACGACAAACAGCCCATAACGGGAAGCGTGGAAAGGGGTATACGCTCCCCGCATGGGCTTAAAGAGTTAGCCTACATGAAACGCAAGAGTGCGGGTAATAAGGCGCACTTGCAGCCTGTTACGCATTTCTTCGTCCACATAGGAGTAAGTATTGCCCGCGTCGTCTTTCAACGTTCGGGTACAAAGTTTCGCTATGTAACCCTCATAATGCTTCAAGATCGCGCACATGGCGTTTGTGTCGCCGTTTGCCGCTGCGGAAATGACAGGGAACGGCAACAGATTTTCAGATTTCCTAACGGTGTTCATCATCTGCTTTTCCCTCCAAATATTGTTTGATCTTCGCAAGCGCGGATTTCCTATGCCGGAAAACCGTCGTGCGTACAACATTCAGCAGTTCGCCAATTTCCGTGTCGCTCATATCCAAGAAGTAGGACAAGAGAACAATATCGCGTTTCCTTTCGGGCAAAGCGTTAAGGGCTTCGGCAAGCAGTTCATTTTTGACGAGTACATCAAAGCCGGACACTTGAAAACGGAAATAATCGCTTTTGTATTCGTCCGTTGTGAAAAGCTGCGCGAGTTCGCTTTCGCTCAAATCCGAAAAAGGTACTTCGCGTGCTGCGCGTTTCGCAAGAGTGCGGCGGTGGCTTTTCGCTTCGCCAACCAAAGTTTTCTTTGCTAATGCGTCGTACTGATGTTGTATTCTTTCCTTGTCGGAAGAAGATAGCTCCATAGAGTTCACCTCCTTCCCGCGTGGAGTAGAGGACGGGAGTTAAGGGCTTGTCCTCTCTGCCCCTTTCGCTCCGTACCCGTTCGGGAGATGGCTCTTGAGTGCGTTTTTCAGAAAAAAGTTGAAAAAAGCAAAATGCGCCCGTCCGCAAGACGCGGACGAGCGCAAAGGAAATGTAAGAAGTATTTAGATGTATTGACAGTTCATACTCATAGCCGGAATATCCCGCTTGCGGAGCATAGCTTTTTTTGACCGCAAAGCATTAGGCGGGTTACAGTAAATAAAAATGGACACGGCGATACCTCCCCGATACCGCCGTATCCTTAAAAAAGGGCGACTTTAATACACTACCCGCAATCCATTCTATAATAGGGAACAGCGGCTTTTGCGCAATATTAAATAAAAAAGCCGATAACACATAGGTTTTTTGACCTAATGCGTTATCGGCTCTGCGTCTATGCGTCTGGCACTTTTAATCATTTTTTTTGAATTTATTATATGTGTTAGCTAACTGTCCACAAGCCGCGTTAATCTCTCTGCCATGAGAAACTCTCATAGTAACTTCAAGTCCTGCTTGCTCTAATTGATGTTTGAATGCAACTATTTCCCGTTTCTGTGGTGCTTTAATTCTTGAATTGCTTGTTGGGTTGTATTGTAACACGTTAATCATAACATTTTTGCCCCGAAACCATTTTGCAAGTTGTCTTACA
This sequence comes from Ruminococcaceae bacterium AM07-15, assembly GCA_003477405.1. Classification (GTDB taxonomy): domain Bacteria; phylum Bacillota; class Clostridia; order Oscillospirales; family Butyricicoccaceae; genus Pseudobutyricicoccus. The sequence goes on along the minus strand of QUDE01000011.1, from coordinate 81,089 downwards.
TCTGAGGAACGATCATTTATACCTGGTAAAAGCAAATACGCAAATACAACTTTTCGATTATGTCTTTCAGAATAGGATAAGGCTTGCTTAACAACATCTTCAATAGCATATATGTGCATGTGAGGTATAATGCGATTTCTTGCTACTTGTGTTGCTGCGTGTAAAGATATTGTCAACTGAATTTTGAGATGTTCCTCGCGCAATTTTTTTAATTGATCAACCGGACCAACTGTTGATATGGTTATGCCATCGGTGGGAAAGTTAAGCCCACTTCTATCTCGGAGAATATGGATTGCTTTTATCAAGTTGTCATAATTGAATAAGGGTTCTCCCATACCCATAAAAACGATGCGGTTTACTTTTCGACGCAACAATATAACCTGTTGTACTATTTCTGACGGCGTCAGATTACGAACAAAGCCATTGCGCCCGGATTCACAAAAAATACAGCCAACAGGACAACCGACTTGTGTACTCACGCAAACAGTTCCACCATCTCGTCGCTTGATAAAAACCGTTTCAATATATTTGTTGTCTTTCAGTTCATAAACATACTTTTCAGTATCACTACTTTTATAGATGTCTTTCACCAGCATTGATAGATTTTTTTTGCGTGGGGCTTGCTTATATAATTCTGAATATAAGGCTTTTGCTTCATTTTCTCCAATAACTTCCGACATTTCTTTATAAGTAAATCCGTACGGGTCATTCCGCACTTCCGTGGGCGTATATTTAGGTAAATATTTCATTTCTTTATCCTTTCTCTTAAAAATTAAAAATTTGTTTTTCGGTATTTTTGATTACAATCTCTAACTTTTCAACATCAAAGATATGTGTCAATTTGCATTTAGGGCAGAAAAGAGGAAAATCTTTTAATACCGTATTATGGAATACTTGAACTCTCTCCTTTCCATTACAAATCGGACATTTTTACACAAAAAAAGCCCATATTGAAATGGGAAAATCTCTTTTATTTCAATGCTTATCTAATACGAATGCTATGCAACATAAACGCCGTCTCCTTTTATATATAATTTCATATTATCAGGAAAATAGTCTACTGTCAATACATAACAGAATTTGTTTAAACTAATAATAGGAACTGTGTAGACAAATCTGAAAAGAAAGGTGAACAGTAGAATGCAATAGGATGAATGAATAATAGCAAAAAGGTGTGCGACGAGTTATATATCTCCCCAGGTTACCTTGCGAATATCGAGAACAAGGGACAGCAATCGAGTTTACAGGTGTTCTATGATTTTGTGACCCGGCATCATATTTCGGTAGATCAATTTTTCTTTCCGAACAGCAACGCGGAAAATCCACCGCACGGCGGTAGTTTGACGCGCTGCTGGACGGTATGAGCGATAAAGGCATACGGATTGTAACCGCAACGGCAAGGGAGATAACGGAAGTCGAACAAGCAGAGGACTAACCTCACAATATGGGAAACAGGAGATTGCAGCGCATGGCGGCTGCAATCTTTTTTTGCGTCCAAAATCAAAGGAACGCGCAACAAATACCGCCTTTCGGTGGGGGTATGGAGTAGATAGCAAGCACAGCAAGCGAGTACCCGCTTGCGATTTTTGCCTTTAGGGAACCCTCCCCCTAAACCCGAAAAATGCTTGTTGGGAACATCCCAAACCCTGATACGAAAAGAGGCGAGATACCACGATGGCAAATAGGAAACGGAATATCCAGGTGAAGTTCTATGTGACCGCCGAGGAAAAGAAACTGATGGAACAGAAGATGGCCCAACTCCAGACCAAGCGGATCGGCGCCTACCTGCGGAAGATGGCGATTGACGGATACATCATCTATGTGGACACCAGGGACATCAAGGAGATGAACAAGCTCCTGTCCGCCATTGGCCGGAACATCAATCAGATTGCCAAGCGGGTCAACGCCGGAGGCCCCACCTATCAGGCCGACATGGAGGAAATCCGGGAAAGGCTGGATCAGATATGGCAGTTACAAAGACGCATCCTATTAAGTCAACGCTGAAAGCTGCGATTGACTATATCTGCAATCCTGACAAGACGGACGGGAAGCTGTTGGTGTCCTCCTTTGGCTGCGCCGCCGAGACCGCCGACATTGAATTTGAATGGACACGCCGCCATGCCATTGACAAAGGCACGCACCTGGGCCGCCACCTGATCCAAGCCTTTGAGCCTGGGGAGGTCACGCCAGAGGAAGCCCACCGGATCGGCATGGAACTGGCACGGGAGGTCCTGGGCGGCAAATATGAATTTGTCCTCACCACTCACATTGACAAGGATCACGTCCATAATCACCTGATTTTCAATGCGGTCAGCTTCACCGATTACAAGCATTACCATTCCAACAAGCGCAGCTATCACGAGATACGCCGGGCCAGCGACCGGCTGTGCAAAGAACACGGCTTGTCCGTCATCGTCCCTGGCCGGGATAAGGGCAAGAGCTACATTGAGCATCAGGCCGCACAGAACGGCACCAGCTACAAGGCAAAGCTGAAAGCCGCCATCGACCGGCTGATCCCCGTGTCCTCCAGCCTGGAAGATTTGCTTGCCCGGTTGCAGCGGGAAGGGTACGAAATCAAGCGGGGAAAGTATATCTCCGCCAGGGCGCCGGACCAGGAGAGGTTCACCCGGCTCAAAACCCTGGGCGCCGATTACACGGAAGAAGCCGTTGTCTCCCGCATTGCCGGAGGTCCCAGGCCCTCCAGACAGCCCCAACAGCGCAGCGGGAAGGTCAGCCTGCTCATTGACATTCAGAACAATATCAAGGCCCAGCAGAGCGCCGGATACCAGCGGTGGGCGACCATCGAGAATCTGAAACGTGCGGCCGCCACCATGAACTTTCTCACCGAACACGGCATCGGCAGCTATGAGGAATTGGTGGAACGGTGCGACGCCGTTGCCGCCGCCTCCATCCGTACCAGGGAGAGCCTGCGGGATACGGAACAGCGGATCGCCGACCTTGCCCTCCTGGGAAAGCAGATTGACACCTACCGCAAGCTGAAACCTGTCTATGACCGATACAAGGCATCAAAGGACAAGGAAAAATTCCTGCGCGGCTTTGAGAGCGAGATTATCTTATTCGAGGCGGCAGCCAGGGAGATTAAAAAGGCCGGGCTCACCAAACTTCCTTCCTCCGAAAAGCTGAAAGCAGAATTGGACGGACTCTCCGCCCGCAAGACCGCCCTGCAAACGGAACTTCGGAAGATACGGCGGGAGGAAAAGGAGTATGACACCCTCCGCCAGAATGTGGACGCCCTACTGGAAAGGCCGAAGGAACAGGAACAGCAGCGGCAGCGGAGCAACGACTTGGAGTAACGGGGATTGGGCGCTTTTTACAGTCTTTGCAAAATCCCTGGGCGCATGGTTATCCGGCTGATATAATGGAACCAGGAATGGAGGTGCTGACCGTGACGAAATCCGAAGTAATCAAAGAGTTTTTCAAAAAGAGCGTGCTGCCCGTGGCGGTGGTGGCTTTGCTGTACTGCATTTTCAAATCCGCCTGCACAAAAGATGGAGTCACCGACTATGTATGGCTGTTCATCCTTTGCGGCCTGCCTTTTGGTATCCCACGGATGTTTGCCTGGATCGTGCCCAGCGGCTCTTTGGGAACCGCCCTTCCGTTGTTTCTGTTGAACTTTATTATTGGCGGAGTGATCGGCGGTTTCGTCCTGGTCTGGCGACTGCTGGTGGCTGCCTGGTATATTCCCTTGACCATCTATCGACTGTTCATAACAAGAGGGACTTCCTATATTCCAGAATAGCACTATGGAAATGTGGAAAACGGCCGCTTCACCGATGGAAAACAAATATTCACGGCCCGACGGAAAAGCTGTCAGCTTTCCCACAGTCCGCAAACATTGTTTCCCACAGCTCCGCCCCATTGACCGTTTACACACATTCCCACAGCACCTACTACTGCTACTGAAAATAAGCGCCATCACCGAAAGATGATGGCGCTCATTCTTTTTCTCCGTATCCTTCCCCAGCAAGATTTAGTATATTCTTTTTTTCTTTCTGCGCATAGCGCATGGTCTGATAAGCTCCGCCGCCTGTATGGTCCACATAGAATACAACGAGATCGCTTCGCTTCACCATCTGCCGGTTGCGAATTTGAAAAGCACCTTTCGGGTGGCTGCTGGCCGCGCTGCCGCATATTTCGATTTCATCATAATAGGCTTCAAAGTTTTCCGTATTGTTGTGTAACTCCGCCGTGGGATATGGCAGTATCCAAATCAAGGAACTGTTGTCATCTCGTACAATCCGCTTCTGGCGTTTGACAGCGGAGGAAACGATCTGGTCAAAATCTCCGTCCCGTCCGACCAGGAACTCCACATACTCCTTTTCCAAAAGCAGCGCATGAACCAGCGCCTCCACACGATCCTCCGCCTCACGAAACTCCGGGATGATCCTGTGTCCAAAAAAACTAACGGTAAATATGTTCACGGTTCTATCTTCGCCATTTTCAAGCCAGCCTCTCCAACAAAGTAAATAATCCACTTCTCATTATATACAATCATTGACTTAAAGTAAATAATCCTCTAATTGGTTTCAATTATAATTTACCTGTTTTGTTGGTAGCATAATATCAGGAGGTGATATTATGCAAACGGAGTTTCCAGAACGCTATATCACTTTGGGCTTGAAGATCGCATATTACAGAAAAAAGGCGGGGATGACACAGGAGGTCCTTGCGGAGAGGATCGGGAAAAGTGTCAACTTCGTTGGTCAGGTAGAAGGAACAGGTACGGTTCGTGGCGTATCTCTTGAAACATTGTTCAAGATCGCCCAAGTGCTGAAAATCCCGCCCTCCAAGCTGTTAGAGGATGACTGATCGACTGCGACGCAGCCAGAACAAAAAAAGAATGGGAGCGCCAACCTCGGATAACTGCATCCGATGTTGACGCTCCCATTTTGCTTGATAAAAGGTGCAAATCCGGCGTTTTTCCTATGCAGAAACGCCCTGCCGCTCCACATGGAAAATCATACTGCCCCTACACGGAAAAGCCGTCACAGCCGGTTTCTTTGACTGTTTTGAGCCCTAATTCCCGCACTTTTTGGAACGGAGGGAAAGATAGTGCGGACAGGACAACACCACCGCCCGGAAACTCTGCTTGCAGGGATGGACACAGCCCTTGCAGAGCTTGTTATACTGGCGTCTGCCGTTCTCGCCCAGGAAGAACGCCCATTCCAGACGCCATTTCTTGCTCCTGCTCATAAGTCGCCCAGCTCCGGGGGTTTCTTCTGCGGGGCAGGCTTGTCCGGGCTTTTCCGTTCCGCACACTCCCGTTTCGCGTCCTCCAGCCGCTCCCGGATGGAAGGCTTTTTCTCCGGCGTGGTCCTGCGCACCTCGGCCTGGGCTTTCTCCAATTCCTCACCCCGGCGGCCGTTGTTGATGATCCCGTCAATCATGCCGTAGTCATCCTCCAGGGTCATTTCCGCCGTGCGCAGCGGGTTTTCCGGCTCCACGGGAACGGATACGATCTGCCCGTTGATGCTGGCGAACAGTTCCGGCCGCTTGAATTGTTCGGTGTACTTCTGGATCATGTCCGGGGACAGGGACGCGAAACTCTCCGGCCCCAGGCCCACCACCAGGAAGGTGCCAGCCACAATGTCGTAAATCTCCCCATGCTCGTTCCGGAGGGAACGGTTCAGGTCCAGACCGATGAGCTTGCCTTCGTCGTTCAGCACCAGCCCCACCGGATCGTCAAAGGGATAGGAGGCGGCAATGTCGCCGCCCACCTCCGCTTGCAGCGCATGGAGGCCGGGGTCGATCTCCTTCACATAGGGCTCCTTCATGGGCTCCACCACCAGGACGGTCAGCTTCTCCGGCGCGGTATGTTCGGGGGCGTCTCCGTTGGGGATGGCAAAGGCGCGGCTGCCGTTGGCCATGATGAGATACTTTCCGTCCTCGGACTCGTGGTGGAAACCGTATCCGGCCGCCTCCATCTGTTCCCGGCTCATATCCGTCACATGGAAGGTGCCCCTGGGGGTCCGCACCGTCTCGCCGGTCTCCCGGTCATCCGGGGTAGGCGCCGCTTGCTGCCCGTACAACTCCGCCTCATACTCCCGGTTTGCCTGTTCCGCAAAGGACAGCATCTCGTCCACATGGGACTGATCCGGGTTTTTGATGGCCTCCCGGATCGCCTGGGGGTCCACATCCAGAAATTCCTCATAGCCGGTGGCGTCCTTGAATTTCTCGATCTCCGAAGGCAGATAGTCCTCCTGGGTCTGCCCCAGGGCGGCCAGCTTCTCGTCCAGGGCGGAGATGCGCCCAGCCATCAGATTTTCGTAGATTTCTTCCTTCGCTGCGTGTTCCTCCGGGTGCTCGGCGGCATACTGCGGGTCGTTCTGCCGGAAAAACTCGTCCATATCGTAGGCAAGGTCCATGGCCCATTCCGAAATTTCTTCTTCGGGGATGTCGTCCTGGAAGGTCATCACCCGGTATTCCTCCGGGATGCTGCCGCGCTCACCATCGTAATACTCATGGAAGCTGTCCCCGGTATCCCGCACATAGCCCAGGTCGGTAAACTGGCCGCTTTCCTCCAGGGCGATGTCCCGCCCGTAGGCCTCATAGTCGATGTAGTTGCGCAGATGCTCCGGCACCTGCATGGCGTCCAGTTCCTCGATGTAATACCGGCCCAGATCGTCGTGGTCGTGGATGTCGGGGTAAACATCGTAGCAGTCCAGGTTCTCCGTCAGGTTGATAAGCTCCTGGATGCTGCCCGTGTGGTCGCCGATCTCCATAGCCGCCTGGAACCGCTCATATTCGTCCTGGCTCATGTCATCCAGCTTGGAGGCCAGATAGTTCAGCTCGTCCAGGTTGGCATACTCGCCCAGCAGGTCATAGAGGCCGTCCACATAGCAGTCGTAGTCCGTGATGAACCATTCCTCATAGGTCTGCCCGAAGTCATCCTTCGCGCCGATCCCGATGCGCTCAAAGACCTTTTTCAGTTCCTCCGCCGTGGTGGGGAACTTCACCCATTCACCCACAAGGGCGCCCTCGTTGTACTTGCCCAGGTTGGTGATGAAGGCGGCAAAGGGATAATCTTTGTCATAGTCATAATGGGGCATAGCGACACCTCCTTATCGCTCCGGCGCAGACTTTTCCCGATGGGGCTGCGCCTTGCTCTGATTGGCACATTCTTTCCGGCTCTGTTCCAGCCGTTCTTTGATGGAGGGCTTTTTCTCCGTCTGCCTCTCTCTGGGGCGCTCATGCTCCCACTCGTCGCCGGAGAGAGTGAGATAGCCTCTACTGGTGAAGCAGCCCTGTTCCTCCTGCATGGCGTGGTTGCCGAAGGGAACGGGATCAATGGCGTCCAGCAGTTCCGGGGGCAGAAGGACGTCCAAATGCTGCGCCAGATAGCGCCAGCCCACATCTTCCACCTTGCGGATGTTGGGCTCCAGGACAAAATACTCGGTATTGGCGGGAAACTCCCGGAACTGCTCCAGGGTGGTCAGGCGATAGGGCGACTCCTGGACAGCAGCCAGGAGGTCACGGTCCTCCAGGGAAAGCCCGGCAAGCGCCTGGGCCGCTGCCTCCAGTTCGCTTGCGTCACCACCTGCGGGGAGCAGCGGCTTCAAATGCTCCATGAAGTTGACCTCGGTTTTACTTTTTGCCATGCACACCATCCTTTCGTTTGGGAAACTCCAGCTTGAAATTGACATACTTGCCGCCTGTATCGTCCAGGATCACCACGGCGTCATAGGTGGAACCTTTCTTCTCCGACCACATCCCCTTGACGGAAGTGCGGCCTTTTTTCAGAAGGTCGGCCGCCATCTTCCGGGTCATTTCCTTGCGGCGGCTGGTCCAGAAACGGTCATTCTTCCACATGACGAACTGGCAGGCCCGGTCCGAACAGGCGAAGTTCTTCTTGCCCTCATAAACCGGCTTGCCGCAGCGGGGACAGAGGCCCACCGTCTCCTTCTCCGGCTGGAACAGCTTTTGCCCATCCTCGGAAATGTGGGAGTATTTCCGCACCAGCTCCGACGCCATCGCCTCGATCCCGTCCATGAAGTCCTCCGGCGACGCCTGGCCCTTTGCTACCTCGTTCAACCGCTGCTCCCAATCCGCCGTGAGTTTGGGGGAGGTCAGCAGCTCCGGCAGCACAGTGACGAGGTTGACGCCCTCCTTTGTGGGGATCAGGTTCTTGCCCTTGCGCTCCACGAATCCGCCGGACACCAGCTTTTCAATGATGGCCGCTCTGGTCGCCGGGGTGCCCAAGCCCTTGCGCTCTGCCTCGTCCGGCATATCTTCCTTGCCTGCGTTCTCCATGGCCGACAGAAGGGTGTCCTCGGTGTAGGGCTTGGGGGGCGAAGTGAAGTGCTCGGTGACGGAGGCGGCGACCGACTCAAAGACCTGTCCCTCGGTCAAGGCCGGAAGGACGCCTACGGCATCTTCATCCTCCGGCTTCTCCTTCAAGGAGGAACGGAACACCTCCTGGATGGCGCGCCAGCCCTGGGAAAGCACCTGCTTTCCTTTTGCCGTGAAGGTATGTCCGCCGCAATCAAAGGCGGCTGTGACCGCCTCGTACACGAAAGGCTCCGCCGCTGCACACAGCAGCTTGCAGCAGACCAGCAGAAGGATATTGCGCTCGCCCACAGGCAGCGCAGGTACATCCGCCTTTTCCAGCTCCAGGGTGGGAATCAGGGCGTGGTGGTCGGATACTGCCTTATCGTTCACCAGCGTCAGAACATCAGGGAAAAACTCCGGGCAGGCGTCGAAGGGCGGCACCCGCGCCGCCAGATGCAGGACTACGAAGGCAGTCTCCGCCATGTCGCTCGTCAGATACCGGCTGTCCGTGCGGGGATAGGTCAGCAGCTTTTTTTCATAGAGCGATTGAGCGTAGTCCAGGGTTTGCTTGGCCGTGTAGCCGAACACCCGGTTTGCCTCTCGCTGCAAGGTGGTCAGGTCGTACAGCTTGGGAGGCTTCTCCGTCTTTTTCTCCCGCACCAGGGATACACACACGGCTTGCTGCCCGTCACAGGCGTCCCGGATGGTCTGGGCGTCCTCCGGGGAAACAATACGGTCGCTGACCGCCTCGGCCCCCTCCAGCGCCAGCCGCACATGATGGTATTTCTCCTTGCGGAACAGAACAATCTTGCTGTCACGGTCGGCCAGCATCGCCAGGGTGGGCGTCTGCACCCGCCCCACATTCAAAGTGCGGTGGTAAAGGACGGAGAACAGGCGGCTTGCGTTGATCCCAATAAGCCAGTCCGCCTTTTGGCGGCAAAGTGCCGATTGATACAGCGGGTCATAGTCCGCGCCGGGGCGCAGGGCGGAAAAGCCCTCCCGGATTGCCGCATCCTCCATCGAAGAAATCCAGAGACGGGAGAAAGGCTTGGAACATCCGGCAGCCTCATAGACCAGCCGGAAGATCAGCTCACCCTCGCGCCCCGCGTCGCAGGCGTTGACCAGTTCCGTCACATCAGGGCGTTCCATCAGGGAACGGAGAATGTGGAACTGGTCAGCTTTTTCCTCGGACACCACATAGCGGAAGGAGTCGGGCAGGATGGGAAGGTCCTCATACCGCCACTTCTTATAGCGGTCATCGTAGGCGGCCGCATCCGCCAGCCCCACCAGATGCCCGATGCACCAGGAAACGAGATACCCATTTCCTTCAAAATAGCCGTCGGCCCTGGATGTGACACCCAGGGCCGACGCGATACTCTTTGCTACACTCGGTTTTTCGCAGATCACCAATTTGCTCAATTCTGGTCCTCCTGTTCTTCCTGTTCAGGAACATCCTCGTTTTCGTATTCCTCGTCCTCGAACTCATAATCGTCCGGGTCGGCGCTGACCTTTGCGCCCTGTTTTGGCTTGATGAACTTGATGTAGGCGAAGGCTCCGCCGCCGCCCAGCGCCGCCAGCAGCAGGATCAGAACCAAGGAACCGCCGCTGCCGGACTCTTTCTCCGGCCCCGGTTCGGGCTCCGGCTCCTGCGCTACCTCCGGCTCCTTACCGGCGCACTCGCTCATATTCACCGCGCAGACCGGACAGGCGGTATTCACCGCACCGGCCTGGCATTTCTCGGCGCAGGTACAAGCAACGGGCGTTTCCTCCGCCTGCCCGTCCTCCAGCAGCGCCATCAGGTCGGCTTCATCCACCTGGTTCAAGAAGTGAACGGCGGTCTCCTTGTCCTCGTTGGCCCGGTCGATCAGGATGTAAAAATAGTTGCCCGCTTTCGTGGTCACGGTGATAAGCTGCTTGTCGCCGTAATAGTCGTCCACCAGCGTGGCGTTGCCCTCCGGGGTAAGGGGCTGGCCCTCCGGCTCCATGCCCCCGGTGGCAGGTTCCTCGGTAGGTTCCGGGGACGTCTCGGCGGGTTCCCCGGTGTAGTAGTCGCCATCCCCGCCGCCCGCAAATGCCGTGACGGAGAAGGCGGTCATGCACAGTACAACCACCAGCATCGCCGTAAACAGCCGGATCACTTTCTTATTCTTCATGGTCACTGTCCTCCATATCCTCGTCGTCAGGCTCCACCGCTGCCTCCGCCTCCATCATCCCGTCGGGCAGGGTGATGAGGCCGCTGGCGTAGGCCTTCAGGAAGGCGGTCAGCTCCTTGTTGTCCATGCGCACCGCCTTGACCATGCGGACGATCTCCAGGTTTTCTTCCTCGGCGAGCTGCGCCTCCAGCTCCCGAAGTCGCTTCTGCTGGGCGGAGATCTTCTCCTTCGTCTTTTCGATGTCTTTGCGAATCTTCTCAACCGTTGCCATGTGTGCAAAACTCCTTTCCAAATCGTTCTTTCCAGGAATAGTTCCGCCCCAGCCCCTTGACCGTTTTCAGGTTTTGACGGGCGTTGTCCTCCAGCGCCAGGGCGCGGCGGAACAAATCGGGATGCTGCTCACGCAGGGCGGTGATCTCGTCGGGTTTCATGCTGGGGCAGAAAAAACAGGACGATTTTCCCGGCTGGGGCAGCCCTGCCGCCTCGATCTGCCGGATGCAATCGTCCCGCGTCCATCCCCATTCCATCAGAGGATACCACTTGCTGTATTTTCGGTCGGCCAGGTCTCCCAGCAGCACTTTGTTGCTGCGGTAGCCCTCGCCCGCGTCGTAGCCGATGAATTTGACCACCCGCTTGCCCGCCTCCCAGGTTCGGCGGCATGGCGGGTAATGGTTGCAGAATTTTTCCTGCGGCCCGATCTTGTGTTTCAGGGAGCAACGCTTGAAGCCGTAGGCGATGGACGGTAGGCTGCAACTTTGCAGACATTCATCCTCCAGCGTTAGCTGTTTCCCGTCACGGGTGGTCTTATATACTCTGGTAATAGGCGGCATCCCGTGGTCCTTCAGCCAAGAATCCATCACCTCCAGATAGGCGTAGGTGTGGGGATGCTCTGCCCCCGTATCCGCAAAGAGGATCAGGTCCACCGGGATACGGTGCTGGTGCAGCCCGATCAAAAGGGCGGTGCTGTTGGCGCCGCCCCCGTAAGAAACCATATTGATGCTTCATCACCTCCATCAGTTGTAGGTTGGTCTGCCGTATGCGTAGAAATGGGACTGCCAGTAACTTGTGTTCAGGTTGGAATACTGGATGGGGTCGCCGCAATGCAGCATCATCCCGTCGCCCACATAGATGCCTACATGAGATACGCCGGTTGTGTCGTAGGTGCCCACGAAGAACACCAGATCGCCGGGCTGGGGGTCGGATACCGGGGTGGAAATGTTGTAGAGCCCCTGGGCGCCCAGCCGCCCGGTATTGCACAGGCCGCTGTTGGTCAACACATAGCTGACGAAGCCGCTGCAATCGAAAGAGGTGCTGGGGCTGCTGCCGCCCCACACATAGGGATAGCCCAGATATTTTTCTGCCTCGGTGATAAGGGTGTTGAACCGTTCGTCCGTCAGGTATTCAGCGGGAATCTCCCAGGCGGTGGGCGGGTTCTCGATGTACTTGTTCACATACCCGGAGGACGGGAACAGGTCGGGACGGTTGCCCAGGGTGGACATATAGGTGGCGTACAAGGAAAGCTGTTCCTCACCCATCATGTAAACTGGTACATGGGATAGGTCAAAGTTTTCCAGCGTGACGGTGCAGATATACCAGGTGTACGGCACCTCCACCTCGTACTCGTTGCCCTCGCTGTCCGTCCTTGTCTCCGTCCGATAGCGGGTCTCCGTGGTCACAGTTTCGGTGAGGATGTATTGCTTGTCAAAGAGGGTTTGAAGGTCGCCCTGTACCTGGTCGATGGTGAACACCCCTTCATGGAGAGCCGACAGAATGGAAACCAGCACATAGGGGTCGTGCTCAATTTCATCCAGATCGAAGTGATACTCGTCATAGTCGTGGGTGGCCTCGTAGGTATCCAGGTACTCCCGCAATTCATCCTCTTTGGCGCAGTAGGCTTCTTCCGCCGCCAGCATATCGGCATCCTCGGAGAGATAGGAGGACGCCATGATGTTGGACACCCCGCCGCCGAACATGGAGGAACAGGATTGCAGGGAGCCCAGCAGCATCACCAGCAGAAGGCCGATGCCGCCTACGATCAGCGCACCCTTCCAATGCCGTTTTAGGAAAAGGGCGGTGCGCTTGGACTCCTGGGCGGTTTTCTTGGCCGCCTTTGCCGTGGCCTCCGCTGTTTTTCCGGCCTGGGCAGTCTTACCCGCCGCCCGGTATGCCGCCGCATATTGCTTTTGCAGCTTCCGTTTCTGCCACAGGCGGGAGATGGGATTGGATGCAAGCTGGGGGTTCTCCGCCACGGCTTTCCGATAGTAGAAATCCGCATTGGCCTTGACCGCCGCCTGCTCCGCCTTTGCCGCATCTCGCCAGGGTTTCAGTTTGCGTTCCGCCCGCCAGTTCTGGACACGGCGGTTGCCGTAGCCCACAGCCTTCTCAAAACTGCGTTCCCCCAGGTGGCCCGACTGGACGCCGGAATTTTCCTGCTCTACCTCCCGGACCTTACCATGGATGGCGGCGCCCGCCTCCTGGATGGGGCGGGACAGCGGATTGGTATGCTGGGGGGATGGCGGTTTGGACGGGACAGCAGCCTTTGCCGCGTCCAGCCGGTCCGCCGCCTTATCCGACTTGCGAATGGCCCCTTGCAGCTTCGGCTTAACTTGGTCTGCCTCGGAAAACTGCAAACGGGAGGAAGGGCGGTCCCTGGCCGCCTCACCCTCCCGAAAGGTGTCGCGCCGCTTTCGCCGCGCCTTTTTCGCCTGTCGGCGTTCCCGGTGTCCCACCACCTCGTCCGCCGCCCGGTTCAATGCCCCCGCCGTTTCATCAGCAGAAGAATAATCCTGCTCCGGGGGACGGTCTGAAATATGGGTGGCCTCGCCAGTCACCAGGTTCACCGAGATGGCCCCATCACGGGTCATCTTCTGCGCTTCCTTTTCGGAGGCTTTCCATTCCTGCATTTATCCGTCACCTCCTCCGTAGGGGCAGATGCTGGCGCACGCCCCGGTCTCTATCAGGGAAATGTAGTGAAAAATGGGATAGGCCTGGGGCGGGCAGACCGCGTTTCCCAAGGTTTTCAGCCGCAGCGCCCGGTTGTCGGTATCCTCGGTCATGCGGGGGACTCCTTCGGGCTCGGCACGCCATAGGATGCGTCCGTCCATTTCGGGGGGAATCCCATAAGCCATTCCACCCAGTCCGGGTTCAGCGCCGCTTTCTCGGAAAGGGGCTGCTCCTGCCGAATCACCTGAGCCGACAGGTTGGAGGACGGGGATTTGTCCCGGAAGGCCGCCGGTTTCAAAGTGGAGCGGTAGCCCTCCGATGCTGCCGGGGTCAGGTAGAACACCGCCGCCGACAGGGACAGGCTCCAGATCGTCCCGTCCTTGTTCCGCTTGCGGAATATCCCACCCTCCGACAGGAACACATCCAGGTTGGCAGCGTCCCGCCCCGTGGATTTGTCGGAGGCAAGGAGTGTGGGAAACATCAGCCGCGACGATAAAAGTTCGCTGGCGCTCATGCCATGCGCCGACGCCGCAAGCCGGAAATACGAATGGGAGAACAGCGTATCCCGCTTTTGCCAGGTCAAAAATCGTTTTGTCGAGCCCCATATTGATGAAGCCAGCAACATTTTCCCCAAGCACCCAACGGGGCCGCAGCTCGGTAATAATGCGGCACATTTCCGGCCACAGGTAGCGTTCATCCGCAAAGCCACGCCGCTTTCCTGCGGTGGAGAAGGGCTGGCACGGGAATCCGCCGGAGAGGATGGTGATGGTTTCAAGTCCTGTTTTCTCAAAAAACGCCTCCTTTGTGAATGTGGTGATGTCCCGGAACTTCGGCACATCCGGCCAATGCTTTTGCAGGATGGAATAGGGATAGTCCGCCCACTCGCATTGACAAACCGTTTCAAAGCTCGCCGCCTCTGCCGCAAGGTCCAGCCCACCGATGCCGGAAAAGAGGCTGACATGGGTGAGGCGGTCAGGCATGGGGCTGATCCTCGTCGTCCTCGCCCTCCACATAGAAGGCGTCCAGTTCGCAAAGCTCCAGGGCCTTCAGCCGGGCAAGGTCGGTCTTGTCACCGAACACCAGGTAGCGGCCGGGGATGCTCCAGCGGTCAAACATCTGGTCAGCAATGTCCCCGTAGTGCCGGGCGGTGTCGATCAGATTCTCCATATCCCGGCAGTCCTTGATCTTCCCGGCAAGGAAGGCCAGCTGGTGGAGCAGCCCGTAGAGATGGACTTCCTCGTCGATATGCGCCTCATAGGTCTTTTCCTCGATGACATACAGCTTTTCCTGTTCCATTTCGTGCTCCTTTCTGAATTTTGGGCATAAGAAAACCCGCCTCAGTCGAGGCGGGTCCATGTCTGGATCTTCCTAAGCATCGGACGAATCACAACGGACAAACTCATATCCAGTAGGGTTTTCTTTGTTGTTCATAACAATACAATAAATATGATCCCCATCCACCATGTGTATTAAATGCTGCGACAGTAAATTTATTATTTTTTCATACCAAATTGGCATCATCTTTTCATAATAACTTAGGTCTATTGTTGAACCATAGGGATTTGCAGCGTGCATTAAGACACTACATTTATCGTATATTTTGATGGCATCTTCTTTGGATAGATATTCTTTTTCTATAACTGTCCATTCCTTTTTTCCGTTGCTTTCATCTGTTTTTACGGGTTCTGGATAAAATTTCGGATTAAGTCTTTCTAAATCTCGAAAAATATATTTTGCATTCCAATTAGAGGAAAACTTAGAGCTATACTCTTCATATAATTCTTTGTTGGCTATCAAATTCCCCATAGCAATATGTTCTATAATTTTTCGAATTTGCAAACCAATAAACTCGATATTAGTAACAGGAAACAAGGTTGTTTGCTTATGTGTTCCTATAGAATGTATTGCGTTCATTCTATTTTTTACAAACCTCATCTCTTGGAGATATAAATCAAGTCCGCCCTTCTCCATGTTAATCTCCTACTTTCTTTTTTGATAATTATATCACCTTCTCTCACATTCTTGAAGATTAAAATGCATATTCCACCTCACTGGGTTTGGTGGTGAGCAATTTGTAGAGCTCGGTATCTTTCGGAAAGTCATCCGCAAAAGGCAGAATGACATTGTTGAAGAACAGCAGCCCGTGACCAGGCTCGGAATTGGTCACATAGGCAAGCTGATCGGACGAAATGTTCAACCGCTCCGCCAGGATCTTCTGGTCGCCCGCCGCCTGGTTAAGCATATAGATGAAGTCGCTGTTCTCCAGAATGTTTTCGATTTCCGGGGAGGAAAGCAGGTCTTTGGGGTTCTGGGTCGCCCCAGTGGGGATGCCGCCCCACTTGCGGAACCGCTTCCAAATCTCGGCGCTGTACGCCGCAGTCTGTTCCTCCTTCAGCAGAAGGTGGAACTCGTCCACGAAGTACCAGGTAGACCGGCCAATGGCCCGGTTGATGGTGACGGTGTTCCACACCGCGTCCTGGACAATAAGCATCCCCGGCTTTTTCAGGTTCTTGCCCAGGCCCTTGATGTCAAAGCAGACAAGGCGATTGGAGATGTCCACGGTAGTGCGGTGGTTGAAGAAATTCAGAGAGCCGTTCACATAGAGGTCCAGCGCCTGGGCCACTCGGTCGGCCTCCGGGATGTGCTGGGACAGAAGGGCGTTCATCAGATCGCCCAGAATCGGCATATTCTCCGGCCTGGGGTCGGCAAAGTAGGGCTGATAGATCATCTGTACCGCCCGGTCAATAACCGTCTTTTCGATGGCCTCCAGGCCGGTCTTGCTGCCCATGATGAGCTCACAGAAGGACAGCACGAAGTCGCTTTTCAGCGCCAGCGGGTTTTCTTCCTCGGAGTAGTTGAGGTTGATGTCCAGGGGGTTCACATAGTCGGTGCTGGACGGGGACAGCCGGATCACCTGACCGCCCAGCCGTTTCACCAGGGGAGAATACTCGTCCTCCGGGTCGCAGATGATGACGTTGTCCTGAGTCATCAGCATGATAAAGGTGATCTCCCGCTTGCAGCTCATGGATTTGCCGCTGCCGGGCGTGCCGAACACAAGGCCGTTGGGACAGCGGGATTGCTTGCGGTCCAGCAGGATCATGTTGTTGGAGAGGGCGTTGAGACCGTAGTACATGGCGTCGCCGCCCATGAATACCTCCTGGGTGACGAAGGGAACGAACACCGCCAGGGCCGAAGTGGTCAGGCTCCGTTCGATCTTGATGCGGTTGAGCCCCAGGGGAAGGCTGCTCATAAGCCCGTCCTCCTGCTGGAAGTCCAGCCGGGTCAGAAGGCAGTTGTAGGTCTGGGCGACGCTGGCCGCCTGGGATACGGCAATCTCCAGCTTTTGCCGGGTCTCCGCCGTGTGCAGCACCAGAAAGGTCATGTTGAACATTCTCTCGTTGCGGGATTGCAAATCGGTGAGAAGGTCCTTCGCCGCGCCGCCATAGGTGGACAGGTCGCTGGGGAGTATGTCCATGTCGTAGCCGCTGCGTACCGCCCGCTTCTGCTCCTGTATCTTCATGGCGTCCAGATCGGTGATCTTCCGCTTGACCATTTTGATGGCCTCGTTCTGGTTGATGCCCCGGATGTGCATGGTGACCATGATATTCCCATCCGCCTCCATGAAGTCGGTGAGGATGCGGTCGTGCATCTCCGGCGCCAGAATTTGCAGGAAGGACACCGCCCCGTACCGTTTGCCGATGCGGAAGGTGCGGGTCTCCCCGAAGTGGAAGGAGGACGGAGAAATGAAGTCCTTCACCGAAAGGCCGCTGGCCGGGAGCCAGTCCCATTCAAAGGCGAACTGTCCGCCCTCCGGGTGGAGGATGTTGTAAAGCAGCTCCAGCCGTTCCTTTCCGTCCAGCACATGAGCCGCTGCCCCCATGACCTTGAAGCGGTTGAGGGTATCGGTCTCAATGCGGGCAAACCGGGCCCTCGCCGCGGGAAGGTTCTCCGCCTCGATGGTCAGGGTCACATACTTGGTTTTCACATAGCCGTTGTTGCCCCGTTTGTACTGCATCCGCAGAATGTCAACCGCCTCGTCCCGGATGGGGTCCAGGTCGTTGCCCTGTCGGGTGATACCAAACATTTCATCGGCGGCATTGCCTCCGCTGCGGCTGTCCAAAGTGACCTGGACGCCGATGGAGGGGTCGTATCCGTTATAGAAATCGCAGAGGCTTTCAAAGATGCTCCGCTGGTCCTCCGGCCCCGCCAGGCGGTAATTCACATCCTCAAAGGCGATGGTCTTGGAGAAAGTGCCGCCCTCCAGCCTGCACAGGCCATCGGGGAACATATTCTGAAACGGGATGCTGTCCTGCACCGTATGGTTTTTCCCGTCGCCCTTCGCCTGCCGGATCACCGCCTCGATCTGCTTGCGCTCGGCACGGGTGAGCTTACGCTTTGCCGGTTTTTCTGCCTTTTCTCGCAATCCGCTTCACCTCCTGTTCCAGTTGGGATTGCCGCACCAGGGCGGAATAGAGATTGTTGGTCTGGTAGATGCGTACCTTCGGCCGAATGAATTTGTTCTGGATCAGATGGCCCAGGAACACTTCCAGCGGCTGCCCGTTCTTCTCGTACATGGCGAACAGGAAAAAGGGCAGCATCACCAGGATCATGCACAGCGCCGCCGTGGTGGTCCCCAGGCTCGCCTTTGCCAAAAAGAAAAGCGGCACGCCTACCAGCGCCGCCGCTCCGAAACAAATCACTTGCCGTTTGGTCAGCCCGAACAGAACCTTACTCTGTATCCGGCTCAGGTCCTTCGGGATTGTTACATAAGCCAATGTTTCACACCTCCTTCTTCATCGGCGCATAGTCCTTAAAATCTGATACGGAATGAAAAATCCGTTTATTATTTACCCATCTTTGCAGATGGCGGGTAATGCGTGGAGCCGTGGGACGCTCATAGATCATCACATAGGGATCATATCCCAATGCCCGCAAGGTGTTTACCCGGTACAAATCCTGTTCATGGGTGCTGCCGTAATTGGTCAGGACATAGACACGGCGGTTTCGGTCGCTCTTTGTGGAAGTAAGTTCACGAAAGCGACGGAAATACTCCGTCAGGTCCTCGTCCGGGTTATCCCATGCGAAATGCACCGCTTTTGTCCGCACTTTGTTCAGCAGAGATACATTATCACGGCTGATAAGGCGAATATCGAGCCCCTGGGTAAAGTCAACCAGCGCCCGGCTCTCAATTAGCTGCTCAATGAGCCTTTCATGGTCGGGACAGGCAAGCAAGTTCGGGTCCATCAGTTTGATTTCATCCTCACCATTCCAAAACTCGGAAAGATCAGCCACCCGGACGCTCCTGCGCCCTTCTTTTTTGCTGACAATACAAAATCCGCAGTTCCTTGGACAGCCACGGCTTAAAAAGCCGTAGGCTGTACCTAAAAACCGCGGATATAGAAAATAGTCCGGCCGAATATGCTCAATCTCATACGGAAGGTTTTCGCCGAGGCCGTAACCCGTACCGCCCTGGATGACCTTATCCGCATTGCTCACCAGTATGGTGTCTTTGGAATAGGTGTCTGTAAATACCCGGCTTTTATAAACAAGGTCATATTGCTTTGCAGGGTCCCACCATTCCACCCGATCCCCGTGTCTGGTGTGATACTCCGAGAGCTTCATCAGGCACAGGTTGGGAAAATTGTGCGAGTCCACATCAATAAGGCCTACTCTCAAATATCTGCCTCCTTTAGTGGGCGCCGAACAGGGATTTTGCAAGGCTGCCGGTCTTAAACAGGGTGTAGCACAGCAGGACCGTATAGCCCATGCACCCCCAGATGGCCGCGGATATGTTGTCGCCGGATGTGGAGATGCCCTCCACCAGCACCGCATAGATGCCCACGCAGATCATAATGAGGAAGGCCTGGAAGCCCAGGGCCAGCAGGGAGCGAAGGTAGTTCTGCCCCGTGGAACCCCATTCCCGGTTGACCATCGTGGCAAAGGGAATCGGCCCTATGGATGTGACCAAATACACCTCAATCATTCTGCCGTAGATCACCAGGAAGATGCAGATGGAAAGAATCTGCGTACACAGCCCCACGAACACGCTCTGGAACCACAGCCCCAGCAGGGCGCCCACGCTCCAGTCGGCAAGCTGGGTCTCCAGATCCCCCACCACGCCGGAAATGTCGATGCCCGCATCCGAGATGATGACCCCCGCCGACTGGCTGACCACATTCTGCGCCACATCGAACACCGCCATGACGATGTTCCAGGTGTTCGTGACGATCAGCACCGCACAGAAGGTCTTAAAAATCCACTTGAAGAAAATCCAAGTGTCAAAGTCGTGGAGGTTGTTCTTCTCGATGATGAGCTGGATCAGCTCGTAGCACATGACGAAGGTGAGGATGATGCCCGCGATGGGGACGATCACCGTCTCCGAGAGGTTGCGGATCATGTTGAAGATGCTGCTGTTCCAGGCGGCGGGCGTCATGCCGACCTCCCCGGCGATCTCGCCCACCTTTGTGTTCAGGGTATCAAACATCCCGGTCAGGTTTGAAATGATACCGTCAATGAGCAGTTCCTTGAACCACTCCTGGATCATATCCAATATCAAGGGAGATCACCTCCTTTGCGGGGGCTCCCGCTGTGAAACGAAAGCCCCCGCCGGGTTTGGAATATATGGTCATGCTTTCAGCCAAGTTTCTGCATCTTGCATAGATGCCGTATGCCCATTGGCTGCCTCCAGAATATCATAGTAGGCCCAATAACTCTTGGACACATCCGGGAACAGCACCAGCCCACGGGGATGGTCGGCAATATACTCCTGGTCAGCCTCACGCCCCAGCAGACGGTTGACGATGGTAACGACCTCGGCGCGGGTGATTTCATCGTCGGCATGGAAAGTGCCGTCGCCGTAGCCTACCACCCAGCCATACCGGGCGGCGTCGGCAATGTAACCCGCTGCCCAATGGCCGGGGGACACATCCCAAAAGCCGCTGTATTCTTCCATGATGGCCGGATCGCCGTCTCCATAGGTGTCAAAGAACCGCACCGCCATCGCCGTGAACTCTGCACGGGTGATAGGCTCGTCTCCGTGGAACAGACCGTCGGTGTAGCCCACGGCGATGCCATAGCGGGCCAGATAGGACACATATCCGGCGTACCATGCGTTTACAGGTACATCCGGGAAAGTGGTTTTTGTGGGGGCGGTGATACGCTCCCCGTTGCGCTGAGCCAGCAGGCGGGCAAAGATGGTGGCCGCCTCGCTCCGGGTCATATCCCGGTCCGGCCCAAAGGTGCCGTCGGTGTAGCCCACCACATAGGCCCCGTGATACTCGGACTCCACAACAGCGGGAACCGTCAGCTTGCCGTTCTCGTCGGTTTCCCCGGTTTCCTTCTGGCCCAGGTCACCCTTGATGATAATAGTCAAGCCCTCCTGGGGCTCACGCTTCTGGTCGGTGACCGTAACGGTGATCCGGTTATCCTCGTCCATATCGGTGCCATCCGGCAGAGTAACCGTGATGTTGCCGCCCTTGCCGATGGATACTTCCGCATCCTCAATGGGACGCCCGGTTTCGTGATCCTCCACCTTTACGGTGATGGTCCAGCGGTCGCCATCCTCATCTTCCCAGCCCACGGTAGCATTGCCGTCCTCGTTGGTCTTGCCGGTGGTGTCGGGGACGGTAATCTGACCGTTGGCATCGGTGCTATCCTCGCAGTAGTTGTCCTGACGATCCGTTACAGCGATAAACATATTTGCCACGGCGCTCTTGTCTTTGATGAGCAGAACGGTGATGGTGGTCTGGTCGGTATAGTCCAGCATCCGCCCGGAAGGAAGCCTGACAGACAAGGTATGATCCGCATGGAGTGCAACGGAGGCATTGGCTACGGGGTTTTTGGTATCCGTATCGGTGACAATCACCAGATACCCGCCCACAACGGCCTCACCCTTGCTGTCCGTGGTGGCCTGATTGTAGATTTTCTCGATTTCCTCAGTTTCCAGGGTTTCGCCGCAAACTTCACACTCCTTGTGTTTGCTGCCCTCGCTGTCGATGGTGGGCTCCTGGTCGATGATCCAGTCGCCGGGCTTGTGTCCGGCAGCGTCGGTGTAATCACCCTTATAGGTGTCGCTGCAGCGGGAGCAGGTGTAGGTGGTGTAGCCCATTTCCGTGCAGGTGGGTTCAGTGACTTTCTTCTGGTAGTCGTGGCCCAGGGCGTTGACGATCACCGCACCGCACTTGGTACAGAGCTGGGGCGTGGTGCAGGTGGCCGCCTCGCCGGGTACATGGCCCGCTGCCGCGTCTCCCTCCAGGCGATGATAGCCGCAGCGGACGCAGCGATACTCGATCAGACCTTCGCCGGTGCAGGTGGAGCCGGTGACTTCGGTGCCCTCGTCCCAGGAATGGTCCAGGGGGTCGGTGTAGTCTGTCACAAAGCTGGAACCGCAGCCCTCGCAGATATGGATGGTCTTGCCGCCGCCCTCGCAGGTGGACGGGGTGGTTTTGGCAACATAGTTGTGGGGCAGGGACGCCGTGATGTCCGTGATGTGGCGCTCTCCGCAGACGGCGCACTCCTGCAGGGTGTAGCCGGGGCTGGTGCAGGTGGCCGGGACGGTGGTAACGGAGAACTCATGCTCGCCCTTGGGGGTGGTGCTTTCCTGGACGGTGCCGCACCGCTCACAGATTTCCAGCACCTTGCCGGGGGTTTCGCAGGTGGCGTCCCGAATGACAATGCTCTGGAACGCATGGCCCAGGGCGGCCTCATAGTCCCGCTTTTCGATTGCACCGCAGTCCACACACAGGTAGCGGTCATAGCCCAGGGTCAGGCAGGTGGGGGCTACGCTGTCCAGCAGGGTCCAGTTGTGGTCCTCGCCGCAGGAACCGTCCCCATCGGTTTCCTCGGTGCTTTCATCCCGCAGGTGGACATAGGCCACGCCATCCTCCACCATGTCGGTGTTCTGGAATGTATAGGTGATCTCATAATACACGGGGTAGTCCCCGGCCTCCGTGTAGTTGGGGGCGCTGGTCAGGGTACAGCCGTCCGCCGTGTGTCCGTAGCGGATGGCGGTGGTGACGCCAGCCTCGGAGAGATCGGACACGGTGACAGTGTGGGGCTGTCCATCCACCACGCCGAAGTAGTCCGCAATCACGGCTTTTGCGGCGGTGTAGGCGGTTTCCGCATAGCCGCAGTCGGCGCAGGTTGCCATCTCTACAAAGCGGTCGTGGGCCAGCTCCGGGCGGATGCTGCTCTCCATGTGGTGTCGCTCCAGGGAGGAAGAACTTTCCTTGTAGGTGCCATAACAGAATCCGCAGTATTCGCCGCTGGTGGTGGTGACACGGTGATACTCGCTGTCCACCTGCTCAATGGTTTCCGAATCAGGCAAAGCCTCAAAGAAATTGTTGGCGCAGTCATAAAGCCAATACACATTCTTCAAGTAACCGTAATCGGTCTTTGCCATATTGGTGTTAATACCACCGCAGGTTTCACAAACAGCCTTGGTCCAATGATAGCCGGTATAGTAGGCGTCTTGACCGGGGACACCGTCCAAAATTGAACCTTGTCCCTCACCGTCTACCATTGTGCCATCGGAGTATTTGACATTGCGGCTCAGGGCCGTCTGGCTGTCACGGGTGTACTCCGGGGTACGAAAGGCCAAAAACGATGTTTGCTTCCCACACTCGCCGCAAGTGAATGTTTCATGCGTAATGGTGGCATTGCTGTCCAATTCGTTGGTTCTGTTGTTGGCCTCCTGCCAATGCTCCGCCGGGTCATGGTAGCTGTTCTGCTGAGCGGCAAAGGCCGAGGGCACCAAACCGACACACAGCGCCAGGGAGAGCAATAGCGCCATAGGGCGCCGAAAACGATTTTTTCTGTTCATGGAATCCCTCCCTTAACCAGCGGTCAGGAGGTTGGAGAGCAGAGGCACCAGAATCATACCGATGAGGGCAACGCCGCCGCCCGCCATGAGCTGCTTGATGCCCTGGGACTTTATTGATGTGCGATAAAGAAGTAATAGAAGTGTAAAAAATTTTGCCGTTCCTATCCGGCACTTAGCTCTTGTGTCGGATAGGTCGGGCGGTTATTCGGGCAAGTCCACCTTGCCAACAAAAGAATAATAAATCTCAATGTCCTGTCTGCGGGTCTTGTTCTCGTCATAGCTGCACTCATGCACAACGATTTTCTCTACAAACTCCCGCAGCAGAGTAGGGGTAAGTTCTTCAAAGCTGGTATGCCGCCGGACAACATTCATAAACTTTTCTGCGTTCACGGTGGCTTCCTGTGCTTTGGAAAGCTCCGCTTGGATAGCGGCGGCTCTTTCTTTCAGCTCCCGTTGTTCTGCTTCATAGTCTGCCGACAGCTCTGTGAAACGCTCGTCTGATATGCGCCCGGTCACACTGTCCTCATACAGCCGCTTGAAGATAGCGGATAACTCGGCTATGCGTTTCTCGGTGGCTTCCAGCTCCTTTTTCTTGGCGGCGTTCCTGCGCTTGCCCCCGTCCTCGTTCTGCTCAATCAGGAGCTTCATAAACCGGGCTTCATGCTTTGCCGCATAGCTGGTCACTTTCCGCAGATTGGAGAGTACACCAGCGGTCAAGAGGTCGGTGCGGATAAAGTGCGCCGTACAGTCATGGGTGCGTTTCTTGTAGTTGCCGCAGATATAACAGTCCTGCTTGCGCTTGTCCGTCTGGTATCGCTGCTGATACATCACACTGCCGCAGTCTGCACAGAACAGTATGCCGGAGAACAAGCCCACTTCATCATAGCGGTTGGGGCGTTTGCGCTGCTTGCGAAGCTCCTGCACCCGTTCCCATGTTTGGGTGTCTATGATAGGCTCGTGGTGGTTCTCGAATATCGCTTGCTTTTCCTCCGGGTTTTCTACGCTGTGCTTGACTTTGTAAGAGAGTTTTTCCGTCTTGAAGTTTACCAGGCAGCCCGTGTATTCCCGGTTTTCAAGGATATGCACAACGGTATTGGTCGCCCACTTGCACTCATAGCCGGGGTGGTAGCGGCGGGTGCTGCCCGTCCTGCGGTATTCCAGCGTCCCCGGCGTGGGGATTTGCTGCTCTGTGAGCATACGGGCTATCTTGGTCGGACCGTTCCCGGCAAGGCAGAGGTTGTATATCTGCTTAACTACGGGTGCAGCTTCCTCGTCAATAATGAAATTTTCGTCCTCGTCCATGAGGTAGCCATACACAGGTTTGCTTGTGATGGGCTTGCCACTCATACCTTTTGAGCGTTTTACTGCTTTGATTTTCTTGCTCGTATCTCTCACCAGCCATTCGTTAAAGATATTCCGCAGCGGGGCAAAGTCATTGTCGCCCTGTGCGCTGTCCACTCCGTCATTGATAGCGATGAAGCGGACGCCTTTCTGTGGGAAAACCATTTCCGTGTACATTCCCACTTGCAGGTAGTTTCGCCCTAACCTCGACATATCCTTTACGATAACTGTCCCGACTTTTCCGGCTTCAATGTCCGCAAGCATGGCTTGAAAACCGGGTCTTTGAAAGTTTGCACCAGAATAACCGTCGTCCGTGTACCAGCGCAGATTGGAAAAGCCGTTCTGCTTTGCATAGGTTTCAAGGATACGCTTCTGATTGGAAATGGAATTGCTCTCGCCTTGCAGCTCGTCCTCATGGGAAAGTCTTGGGTAAAGGGCGGTAATTGGTTGTTGGTTGGTCTGTCTTAACATAAAATCCTCCGTTTCCGACAGCCAGCCCCACTATTCCGTACCTTGATTGTACCACATGGGGCGGCTGTCTGTATAGCGGCAAAAGCGTCAAATCTGCTTCTTTATGGTCGGTCAAATCGCCGTTTTTTGTGTAGCAGCTTCCGCTTCCAGCACTTTCATCATCTTGTCGGCTGCGGTGTCGGTTGCGCCCTGCTTGAAGAATCCGGAAACGGTAAGGACGGAGTTGCCCATGCGGATTTCCGTTACACAGTCCGGGCGGCGGTCTGTTTTGGTGGTGCTTGTCTGTTTGGTTTCTGTCATAGGCTCTCCTTTCGCTGCTTCGTCAGTTGCTTTAATCGTTCCAGCTTTTCCTGTGCGGTTTCCTTTCGGAAATTGCTGCCCGTGAAGCGGACGGGGGCGCACATGGAAGTCAGCCTGTCATAGATACGGGCGTGGGGCGTGTCCTGCGGGTGCTGCAATTCCTCCAGCGTGAGGTTGGTCGTGGCGATCAGCGGCTTGCTGCTTCGGTAACGACTGTCAATCACGCTGTAAACCTGTTCCAGCCCGTATTCTGTCCCTCGCTCCATACCGAAATCATCAAGTATCAGCAGGGGATAGCTGCAAAGGCGGGAAATATATTCGTTCCTGCCCTCAAAGCTGGCAGCAAGGTCATTGAGTATTGTTGCAAAGTTTGTCATACAGACGGCAACCTCTTTCTCCATAAGGGCGTTGGCGATACAGGCGGCAAGGTAGCTTTTTCCTTTCCCCACGCCGCCCCAAAACAGGTAGCCGATATTTTCAGCCTGCATGGTTTCCCAGCTCTCCACATAAAAGCGGGCGGTTTCGGTCTGCGGGTTTCTGCCGTTGTCATGCTCAAATGTCCAGTTCCGCATAGCAGGGTCGGTAAAGCCCCGGCGTTTCAAGTCCTCCACTTTTTCAAGGTGCTTCTGTCTGCTTTCAGCGGCTTCCCGTTTTTCACGGGCTGCCCGCTGGCAGTCGCACTCTGCCGGGTGTCGGTCATGCCCTAACCATTGGGCGGTTTCTTTTGAAAAGTAGGCTTCTTTGGGCGTATGGCACTTGCCGCAGTATAAAAGCCCGTCCTCGCCTGTGTAGTCCTCCGCTTCGGCGGTAGTGGCTGTAATGTCCGTAATCATAGCTTCAATCTCGTTTCTCATAAGCTCTCACCCTCCTTGCATGAATAATCGGGTATGCCCTGTTTCGGGGCAGCCTTGCCTTTGGCAGCGTCCTCCTGCGCCCACTTGTAAATGGTGGCTGCATGGCTGTGGTACTGCTTCCCGGTGGAAGCGATATGGCAGGAAAGCCGGTCAATATAATACTCCCACTTGTCGGGCAGCTCTGTTTTCAGCCCGGAAAGCTCTGTATCGGTCAGTATCACATTGTTGTATCTGCCATAAGCGGCGGGGGCGGGGTGTCCCGTTTCTCCCTCTCTCTCTTTTTCTATCTCTATCTCTTTCTCTAACTCTATCTCTATCTCTGGTGGACGAATGTCGGACAAATGTCCGCCTTTTGTCCGAGACGGTAAAAGTGCCTTGTTTTCCAGCCTTGCAGCCCGTTTTCGCTCGGCTTCGGTAGAGGACTGTCCTATCATCAGCTCAATATCGGTCATATAAAAAGCCCCGCTGTCAAGCTGCTCCACAAGCCCCAACTGCCGGAAAATCTCTAAAGCCCTTTCAACCGTCCCTATCTGGTGGCGGGTCAGTGTCGCTATCATCTGCGCTGTGTAGGGGATATGCTCGTCAAGCTGCAACTTCCCGCCGTTTTTCAGCGATTTTAAGTACAGCTTCAAGAGGATATTGGAATATAAAATCCCGTCTTTCATATCTTCCAGCAGCACAATGGAGTCGCTGTCAAAAAAGTTCTCTTTCAGCTTGAGGTAGTAATACTTGCGGTTATCTGCCATTGTCCCTGTCCTCCTTTTTCCGGCGTTTGGAGTAGTAGCGGGGGCAGAGTATGATAACCGCCCGGAAGCTCTGCTTGCAGCTATGGGTACAGCCCCGGCAGAGGTCGTTGTATGTGATACGGTCGCAGGTGGTATTCCCGACTTTCACTTGCCGCAGGAAAAAAGACCATTCCAGCCGCCGTTTCTTGCTCATTCTTGGCATGGGTGCGCTCCTTTCTGCCGTTTCCGCTGGTGTGACGGTATCGGCGGTAATTCTGTATCATCTCGGTATCATTTTCGGGGTTTTTCTGCCCTGTAAGCCCGTTAAAAAATCCTTTGGTATTGCGGATAGGGTACGGGGCAGCCCCCTTGTTCTGTATGGGTTCGGGTACATTTGGGGGCGGTTTTTATCGCTCCTGTTCCTGCTTTTTCACAGGCTTGCGTTCCCTGCGTAAAATCTGGTCGATATTGCCCTTGACAGTCTGTAAGCGGCGGTATTCCTCCCGTTTTGCCCGGTAATCGTTGTAGCCGCTGTTTTTCTCTTGGATAAGGCTTTCAATCTCGGCTTGCAGGGCTTTATAGCCCGGCAGCTTGGAAATGCCGTTTTCTTTGAAATAGCGGGCGGCTGCGTCTGCTATGATAAAGTCGCTTTCGTGCTTCTGTCGGTAGGCTGCTTTTGCTTTGGCGTTTTTCTGCTGTTTCAGCCCGTCCCGGACAGGGCGGGTCTTGGAATAGGCAAGCACCTGCCGTTGCAGCTCCTTTTTCCCGTCCAGCGTCTTTTCCACCTGCTTCAGCTCTGTAAGGCTTTCCTGCATGGCGGCATAGGCAGCAGAGCAGGCTTCGTCCAGTTCCTCCGGGGAAGAAAAGCCGTACTGCTGGTAGGCGGTAACGGTAGCCGCCATTTGCTTTAGATTGTACTTTGCCGCCCAGCGGTCATAGCCCACGCCCTTGCCCTCGGCTCGCTTGGCTTCCCGGTCAACCATGCGCTGCAAGGTGTTGTCTGCCGGGGTGGTTTTTGTGGGTTTTTCCCCTTGTGACGGCTTTTTAACTGCGACAGGGTATTCGGGTATGGCTTTGGTCTGTTTGGCGGCTCTGTGGGCGTTCTGTGTAAGCAGGGCAAGGACAGCAGCCTTGTCAAAATCGTCCCCAAGCTTCCGGGCTGTGATAGGCTTTGTCCTGTCCGGCGTGAGGTAGGAAAGCCGCCCTCGGCTCTCCTTGACGGTCACGCCCTCCCGCAGCAAAAGGGAAGAAAACTCGTCAAAGCTGGTAGCTTGGGAAAGTGCCTGCCGTATCGTCCGGCGCAGCTTCGCCTTGTCCGTTTCAAACTTGGTGGGCTTGGTCGGCTGTCCGGCGGCTTCTCTGGTGGCGTTCTCTTTATCAAGGGCAAGCTGCCCTTTCTTTGCCGCCCAGTACTCTCGTTCTGTTATCCGTTCCTTGCTACCGTTCAAGAGGTCGATTTGGTAAAGCCCCTCCCGGTGGCACATCTCCATGACTTCACTCTTGAAATATTCCATAGCGGCATTGGTGCAGCGGTGCTTGCAGCCCGCCCTTGTGTCGGCTGGTCTGTCCATGTAGGGCAGAAGCGGGACTTCATAAATTCGCAGGGAGTTGATGACGATATGCACATGGATATTGCCGCTGTGGTTATGCCCGTCCGGGTGGGTGCATACAAGGGCTTGGTGTCCGGGGAAATGCTCTTTACAGAACTTCTCGCCCAGCTCCTGCGCCTGGTCTACGGTCAAGCCGTTGTCTGTCCCGTCCCGTGGGTCAAAGCTGATGATATAGTGGTGGCTTTTCACATCTTCCCGTTTTTGATTTTTCTCATAGCGGAGATTCGCCCGCATACAGGCAACAGCGAAATCCTCGCCCCCGCAGTTGAGGGAAGAAATGCGGTAATCCTCCCTCGGTATCAGCCGCCCGTTTCCATCAAGGGTGGGCTTCATGGTAAACTCGTCATGCTCAAATGTGAGGTAGGCTTCCGCTGCGCCATAGTCGGCATTTTTAGAGCTGATATGTTTGAATGTTGCCAACAGCGTCACCCACTTTCTGCAAGATTTCAAACTTTAGGGCAGCAAGGTCGGAAACCGCCGCCCGTACCTCCCCGGCAAGCTGCGGGTAGGGGCTGTGCCACTCGTTCAGCGTCCGGGCTATCTGGTTTAAGTTGCCGCCGATCCTGCCGTATTCGGCGGTCAGCTTCCCAACAGCGGCAAGCAGCTCATCATTGACGGGAGAAACGGTTATGATGGGGCGTATGGCTGCCCCGGTTATGGCTTGCCGGATAAACTCGGCTTGGCTCATGTTGTAGGCAGAAAGCCTTTCTGCAAACTCGGCGTATTCTTCCTCGGTCATGCGTGTTTTGACTACCCGGCTGCGGTGCGGTGTGTTGTATCGTTTCATGGTCGACAGACCTCCTTTCTGTGTATGGTGTCCTCTCACTAATAGGAGAAAAACAGGGTGTGAAGCGGAACTGTTTTTGAAAAATCCGAAAAAATATTTTGAGGGATTTTTAAGCGGCGTAAGCCGCATGGCAGGGTTTGGGGAAGGCACTCCCCAACAAGATTCCCGCAGGGGCAAAATGAGCGATAAGCGAATTTTGGTACTGCGGTAGAATCTTGCTCTAAGAAACTGCCGGACTGCCGTTCACTTCCTACTGCCACTTTTTCAGAAAATCTATAACCAGCTTTTTCATAAAAGGCTGCGGGCTGGCGTTCTTCCTCTTACTCCCTACAACACCGCAAAAAGCAAAAATGACGGACTTTCCGGCAAGAACTTTTCCGGCGGCTCGGTCTTTCCCGACAATAAGGCGTTTCGGAAGCTGCGTTTTGCCCGCTGTCTAAAAAAAACGGCAGCCTTTTTTGGTTTCACTATCTAATACGGAACTTTTGGAAATTTGCCAAAAATGAGCGCAAAAAAAGCAGCAAATCTTTTTCGGATTTACTGCTTCATGTGCCGCTGCGGGGCGGCGGGATATTCAGTTTCTATGTTATCGGTCAAGCCGGAACTTGAACAGGCTTTCAATCAGCTTTGTTCTGATGTAGTCCTCCATATCAGAGTTGTAATAGCCGTTCATCTTAGAGAAGTAGCGGATATATCCAGCGTATCGGTCAAGGACGGCTTGTATCGCTATGGGGTCGCCCTCATGTGCCTTTATGATAGTGTCATAGGGGAGAAGTCGGTTACTCATGGGACAGCACCTCCATTTCCTCTTTCAGCCGCTTCAAGGCAAGCCGTATATGCCGCCCGATTGTGCTGCGTGTCCAGCCGCTTTGTTCTCCGATTTCTTTCTGCGTCAAGTGCTGAAAGTAGTACAAAAAGATTTCTTCCTGCGTCTGTTCCGGCAATCGGGCAAGAGCAGCCGCAAGAGAATGCTCATGTACGGTAAGGAAGCAAGCAACCGAAAACAAGAGATAGACCGCCAGCACTACACTATTCCGAACCAAAGACCAAAAGATAAGCATTTTGAGAAAATCTAAACTTTTGGATTTTCCTACAATGCCGACTACGGCGGAATCCCTCCCACTCCTTATATATTTCTTTCTGTATACATTGAATTTGTATTTAGTAAAATGCAGACAACACCACGGATCGGCTTTTGGCTGGACAATTCCAACCAAACACCGCAGCAGACAGTAGAAACCATTCTGAACGTTAGGAAGCCGGTATGATTGTTACATATAAGGGGAAGAAAAATTTTGGCAAATGTCA
Source organism: Ruminococcaceae bacterium AM07-15 (assembly GCA_003477405.1). Lineage (GTDB taxonomy): Bacteria > Bacillota > Clostridia > Oscillospirales > Butyricicoccaceae > Pseudobutyricicoccus. The sequence continues at coordinate 50,488 of QUDE01000011.1, read as the reverse complement.
ATAGGTAAGCGTAACAAAAAGTAAAAAAATTTTCAAACGGCCTCGATCAGTGCCCGGAACATGTCCGCGCTGCTGTACCATCCCAGGATCTTGCGTGGGTATCTGTTCAGCCAGTCCTCCACCATTTTTACCTCCTTTGGGGAAACTTTATCAAAGTTTGTCCCCTTTGGAAACTTCCGCCGGATCATCTGGTTTTGCTTTTCGTTGCTTCCTCTTTCGCTGCTACAATATGGGTGACAGTAGTACATTTTCGTGCGCTTCGCCCGCTTTTTTAATACGGATTGCTCCAGGCCGGCGCAGTCCGCGAACTCTGACCCATTGTCCACGGTGATTGACTTAAAAACAGCCGGGAACAGTTTCCCATATTTCCGCTCTATTGTGTTCAAGGCCCGCACCACGCTGCCGGCGGTCTTGTCCGGGATCAGCCGCATAATCTCCTGGCGCGTCACCCGCTCGGTCAGCACCAGGAGGCACTTGTGGCCGCCGCGGCAGGACACCACCAGATCCATCTCCCAGTGTCCCGGCTCCTGGCGTGTGTTGACTTCCTCCGGCCTTTTCTCTATGCTGTCCCCCTTGGAGGCGGATTTTATACGGTGGATGTGCTTGGTTTTCGTCTTTCTCCTGGACTCCTTAAAGGGCAGATCCTTGTTGGTCAGTCGCGCAAAGATCCTCTTGTCCACATAGGAATACAGAGTTTGACGGCATACCCGGATCCCAAAATCCCCGTAAATCTCCGGGTGGTTTTCAATTTCATGCAGGGCGGCGGAGGGGCTAAAATCTTGATCCACGATCAGCTCCTCCAATTTCTCCGCATAATCCCGGTGATTTCCGATTTTCAGGCCCGGCCCTTTCGCTTCCATGTTGGCCCGGTATCTCTGGTGTGACCGCTCCGGGATGTACTCGGTTACCTCGATGTAATCCGCGTTCATGTATGTATATGTCCCGCGCTTTATTTCCCGGCATACGGTGGCCGCGCTCACATGGAGGGCCGCCCCTATCTCCCGCAGGGTGGCCCCCTCTTTTTTCATCTTTGCAATTTTGTTCCGGTCATGCTCTGTCAGGTGTCTATATCCTTTCATGGGGCGGCCCCTCTTTCTCTGTAATATGGCAATAGGCCGGCGTGGTTCTCTCTACCACGCCGGCCTATTCTTTGCCCAGCAGCCACAGCACGGGGACCTCCAGGACCTCCGCAATGGCCACGGCTTCAAAGTCCGTCACAATTCTGCTCCCGCTCTCCATGCGGCTGATCACATCCCGCTCCACCATGATCCCCCGCAGTTGCAGCAGCTTGCATAGGTCTGACTGGGAAAGCCTCCGTTTCTGCCTGGCCTCCCGGATCCTGTCCCCGCACAAATTCCTTTTTCCGTTGATCTCGTAAAACTTCACCGGCGCCCCTCCGTTGTGGTTATGGCCCACATTTTTCTTGATATTACCACGGGATCGGCGTCAAACCCGTGGTAATAATCAGCAGAATAAAATATAGGCCCCACAGAGGGGAATTATCCATGTGATTGCCCCGGCGGTATTATTCCCCCAGGATTTCGTCCGCCAGTTTATCCATTGCCTTTTCCATAAACTCGTTCAGGCTACACCCGGCGGCCTCCGCCGCTCTTTGGTATTTCTCTTTCTTCCCCCGCTTTACATAGGGATAAAGCCGATCATAATTTTCGGCGTTATATTTGTTTTTCGCCCTCGTTGCGGCTGTTCCTTTTCTCTGTTCCATGTGATCGCCTCCTTGATGGCATTTTACCACCGTTTGTTATCTCACGCAAGTATATAACTTTCACAAACTCGCGTGAGTATATTTGTGCAACATTCCATCTTGTTTTAATACTCACGCGAGTATATAATAGTGATCAGAAAGGGGGTGGTTGATATGGGCAAGAAAAAACGCCGCAGGCGAAAGCCTACGGCGCGGCCCTCCAGAAAGGTTGACTTGCTGGCCGACATTCTGGCGGGCACGATCTCCGGCCTGATAACAGCGGCAATCCTCAAATTGCTTGACTGGTAAAGGCCAGGGGTGCGGGGCCTCAACCCCGCACCCCAAATATAAAACAAATCATCCAGCTTTGTCAATAGGAGGGCAGACGATGAAATTTATAATTGCTCTGGCCGTCTTTGTGGCGGTGTTCGTCCCGCTCCGGCGGCTATTCCGCAGAATTTTGAAAGGTGGTAAAGATCATGTTGATTAAGCAGAACGGGAAATATGGTGCCATGGTTGGCAATATCCGGGTTTTCACCATGGAGCGGGCCGTGGAGGTCTATAAGATGTTCGCCGCTCTTTGCTATGCGGATCTCACCATGGAGGCCAGCGTGGTCCTTTCCAATGTTGGGGACGATATGCACCGCCTGGGATTTACTTGGGCCGAAATTGAAGATATGGAGCTGGAGGCAATCGCCTGATCCGGTGGATCAGGCGCCCTCTGGCGGAAAGGGACCTTTTATGAAAATTAGAGAATACGCCAAATCGGTTGGCTTTGAAGTGGTCGGAAAACTGACCCGTCACCCTGAATGGGAATACGAAACAAACATGTATGATGGAAGTAAGCGGCACAGCGGCGTGAAATCCTACTCTGACGACGGCGGCAATGTGTTCCATGTCGGAAATGGAGGTATTTGCATTGTCTCCGCTGATGATAGTATAATTTAATCTATAATATAGCCCCCGGCACCATGTAGGTGCCGGGGGTCCTCTTTATTCCGTCTTGTCTTTTCCCCAGTTGGTGATCTGCTCCAGGGCCTCCCGGAGCTTATCAAATCCGAACATGGCCGCATAGCTGACGAACAGGCCCAGGGCCACCGCGCCGGCCACCATGTACCAGGTGACAGCCCAGCCCATGATCCGGCAGGCCGCAAAGAACGCCACCAGCGTGACGGCCATTGCCACCACCACCGCCAGGACATTGGTGGGGATCTTGTCCCATGTGATTTTCTTGACCACTTGGGTGATGATGTTGGTAATCACGGTCAGGATCAGGGCCGCCAGCAGAATGGCGGACACCGCCAGGGGAATGTACTGCATAATGGTTTCCATGTGTATTTCCTCCTCTGATTATTTCACAGCCCCGCCCAGGGCGCACAGCAGCAGGTCCAGGGAGGGGAATGTGTTGTAATTGGCCAGCCAGAACTCCGGCGTATTGATCACGCCGGCGGCCACCAGGGCGGCCACACCCTGCTCCGGCGTGTCGGTGCGGGTTCCGGCCTTTGTGATGATCTGCGCCGCCTTTTTCAGCAGGATCTCCAGGTATTGCACCTTTCCGGCCTCCGCCGCGTCCGCCCAGTAGTCCGGGGAATTGATCACCCCCAGGGCCTCCAGCTTATCCGCCGCCGCCTGGGCTGTGTCCTGGAGCATAAGCACCTGGCCTACCCGGATCAGGTTCTTGTTTTGAATGGCGTTAATCTCCACCATGGTGTCCACGGTGGTGCCGTAGGTGCTTGCAATCTTGGAAAGGGTGTCCCCGGATTTCACCGTGTAAATGGTAGGGCCGCCCGCCGTGTCCGTTCCCCCGGAGGTCCCGCCCAGTTTCTTGGCAATAGCGGCGAAATCCGGGCAGATAAACCCGCGAATATACTTCCCGTTGATGGCCATGGTACGCTTTCCCACCTTGCCGCCGCTCATGTTGCCCTCTGTCACCACAAAGGTGCCCGCCGCGCTGTTTACCTGGGTCACAATGCCGATATGATCCCCGGCTCCGGTGCAGTCGCCTTTCCCGGTGTCGTCCCAGTCATACACGCAGGCACCGCCCACATGGCAGAAATGGGCGTCATTCTCCACCCAAATGCCTTTGTTCTTTGCGATCTGCACGAACTTCTCCACGCCGCACTCGGTCCCGGTGTACTCCGCGATCCCGGCCTTTATGTATGCCGCGCTCACCGTGGCCGCGCAATAGGCGTCTTTCACCTGCATTTTGTAGCCGCGGGCCAGTGGCTTGTGGCCGTTGTAGATCTCCAGGATCTCCAGGTGCTTGGCGCTGCCCTTGGTGGCGCCCACCCATGCGTTGATAATGTCGGCAACTTTCTGCCGCAGTTGGTTCTCTGTCATTGGTAACCCCTCCTTAAATGCCCACATCCGGCGGCTCTGGCCGGTCCGTGGGCGGTTCCTCCGGGGTGGCTTTGTGGCCGCTCCCGCTCGTTCTGGCGGCCTCCGCCGCCTTGTCCTTGTTGGTCTTAATCCATCCCATGACGCCGTTTTCCAGGCCACACACGCCGAACACGCAGGCAGTCAGGGTGGATGGCTCCCCGCCTGTATGCCAGAACACGGCCAGCGCGGCCACGGTATAGGCCACCAGGATCACGCCCTCCAGCACCAGCACCTTGTCCATGGTCCCTATTTTTCTTTTTTCCGTTGCGGCCATACGCCTGGCTGGTGTGTGGTTTCCCCTGGCCAGGCGGTGGACGGCCCAGCATAGGAAAAAACCCAGGGTCGCACCTCCGATCATGGCTACCACTGCAATCAGTAGCGTTTTCATTGATCCCGCTCCTCCTCACAGAAAGTCCGCCGTTTTCAGGCAGTCCTCATAAATATCCTTGATCCTCCGGGATGTCAGCACTGTGGTATTGTTTTCAAAATTCGGGTGATCGTCGCAATATCGCTCATAGGTGGTAATGTCCCGCAGGATCTGGTCAAAGTGTTCTTTGGTATGCCGTACCCCGTGGATGGTTTCATCCCCGAAATGCAGGATCCTGGCCCGGCAGCTGATCGCGTCCCGCTCCTCCAGATTTTCTTTCATGCCCAGCAGTTCCCGCTCCAGCCGGTCCACCTTTGTGATCACCTCGCCGTTGATGGCCCGCCCGATGGCCCGCGCAACGGCGGACCACGGATCCAGCTTAATGGGGGCAATCTGGATCAGCGTCATGGCCACCAGCAGGATCCCGCCGCCGGTGGCGATCTCCTCCATAGTCATGGCCGCACCTCCCCAATGGCCTTGGCATAGTCCCGGCGGACCGCCGCGATCTCCTCCTCGTGCTGGAGCGCGTGGAGCTGGGCCAGCTCCACGGCCTGGGCCTGCAAAAGTACATTCATCCGGTCAATGATGGCGCACAGCTCCGCCACCAGCTTTGTGTTGTCCATGGCCGTCACCCCCTTGCGCCGATCAGGGCGGCAATGTGCCGCAGATCCTCCACCGGGGCCTCGTAAAATGTGTGCCCCCATAGGAAGTGATCCTCATGCTCCAGGTTCCGGTGTTTCTGGCACACGGGATCCTCCCACGCCAGATCCCAGCGCCGTTGATGGTCCCTGTCCCGCTTCTCCAGCCGCCTGGTGATGGCCATGGTTAGGGCGCCCCGTTCCCGTCCCTGTCCGTCATCATCCGGTGCAAAATACAGGTGTGCCTTTCGGCTGGTCACCGCGCACAGCCGGTTCCCCTGGTGGGTCAGGTAATCGCCCACAGCTTCCACCTCGGTGCCGTATGGTAGATTGACCGGGCCGGTGATGGTGTCGATCCTGGCCCTCTGCTTTACAATGTATCTCCGGCTCATTGGTTACGCCTCCGCTTCCATGGCGTCCACGGCCTCCCATTGCCACAGGCCAGCGGTGCCGGGTGCCCATACGCACGGCTTCATATCCGCCTTGCAAAGGTACACAGTGGCGTTATAGGAGTAATACAGGCCATTGGTGCAGTCCATGCCGTACACCCACGGGATCGGGTCCTCCTGGGTGCCTGCGTGTACCGTATCAATGGGCCGGTACACCGCCAGCATACCCTCACCATGGGGCGGCTGGTGCGCCTGGGGGAGTACGCCTCCGGGTGACACGACGCGGTACAGGGTGCCGCCGTCGTTGATGATGGAGTTTTCCGCCACGGTTTTGCCCTCTGCCAGGACCTCCTCCCAGGTCTTGAACAGATCCGGCATTTCCAGCGCCGTTTCGTCCGGCACATCCGCCGCCGTTTGGACATACAGGCGTGCCGCCGCGGACAGTTGGCCGGACAGTTTGGCATTGTTGGCCGCGCTTTCCTTTGTGGTCTGGATCTCCGCGCCCGCGTCCGCCGCCTCCAGGATCACGCTCTCCGCTCCCTCCAGTTCCTCCCGTCCCAGCAGGTGGTACACGGTGCCGTTATGGGCGATCCCCGTTGCTTCCGCCTCCTGGCACAGCACAAAGCACCCGTTTTCGGCCTTCCGCACATAGCTGGGGGCCTCGATCAGCGCCAGCTCTGCCCCGTCTTTTACGATCCGATACATGGTTTTACCTCCTCTGTTTTCCTGCCCTTGATGAACAGGGCGTAATACAGGCGGCGCAGTTTCAGCACCCGCCCATGGTCGTTGAATTGCTCATAGTAGGCGATTGGACCTTTCAGCCATTCCGCCACCTGCTCCACGGTCTTTTCCCCGGCGTCCACCTGCTTGCGGAAATATCGCATTTTCCGCCGCGCCCGCTTCATGCCGTCCCGGCAGCCGTGGGTGATGATCCGCCCGCTGGGCAAAATCTGAAACTTGGCTTTGCAGAAACGGAAAGGCTTGTCCAGGCTGATCACATGGCATTTGTTCCGGTTGATCGTCAGTCCCTTTTCCGCCGCCCGGCGGATCATTTCCGCCAGGACCCTCTCCGCCTGCTCCGTACCCTCCAGGATCGCGTTGTAATCATCCATATAGTGGCCCATGCCGTGGAGGGAAAGCTGGCATTTCATCCAGTTGTCCAGATAGGAGGGCAGGGCCACCATTTCCTGCTGGCTCGGCTCCACGCCCAGGTACATGCCCACCTCGCCCGGCACCGCCGCCACCATCAGATCCGCCAGCGCCCGCAGGTCCTGGTCCAGGATCAGGCGCCGGTGCCGTTCATACAGCAGCGCGTGTGGCGCGTCCGGGAAAAAGTGGTGGAAATCCGCCAGCATGATGGCGCCCTGCCGCCCGTGCCGCCGGTAATGCCAGCGCAGCTGTTCCTTTAGCCTCTGGAAATGAAAGTGCAGGCCCTTTCCCTTTTGGCTTGCCCCGTTGTCATAGATCATGCTGGGGCAGTAGAGCGGCGCCAGCACCTCCCTGGTGAAAACCTTGTGGATCTGTCGGTCCGTGATGTGCGGTGCGTCGATGGTCCGAAACTTTCCCCGCTCCCGCAGGGGAAAGCGGATGGTTTTCCCCGGCCTCCATTTCCCGTCCAGGATCCTGCGCCGCCGCTTGGCCGTGCCGGAAAACAGGTACAGCTCAAAGTTATGTGTAGATCCTTTCCAGCGCACGCCGTTGCAGCACTTTTTCCCGTACTTGAACATGTTCCGGTAGCTGAAAACGCCCGTCAGCCCGCCCAGGCCGTCGCTGCGGGCCTGCCTGTTTCTTCTCCGCCGCGCCTGGCGGCGTTGGTATCGCGCCTCCCGGCGCTCTTGACTTGTCATAATTGGTATTCGCCTTTCGTGCAGATAAATTGTAGGGTGCCGTCTAATCTGCTTTGCCTCGACACATGAAACGGGGTAAGGCACATCACCCGCCATGCAAAAAGCGTCCGTGTAAAGGCTTCAAAAGATAGGGTATCGGCCATTTTCGTGGGTTATACCCTATGCCGCTCTCCCAAGCGGCGCAGTTTTAGGGATTTACACCCAGGGAAGTATTTCTCCTTTTATACGGGTTCGGGACGCGCCTGGCGTCCGCTTTCAACCCATTCTATAAAATCCGGGGGCAAGCGCCCTTGAATTGTCCGCGTTGTTGTTGTTGGGCGTGCCGTCCGTGTTGACAAGGCAGAAATTGTTGCTGTTGCCCGCATTGGCGGAACGGGTCCACGCATTGACCGCCGCCGGAGTGTCGCCCTGCCGCACGGCACTTGTTCAGAAATACACCCAGTTATGACCTATTTTCGTTTCTTATCGCTCTCCATGATGTTCCGCAGCAGGGTTTCCTCCTGGTCGATTAGCTCCCCCAGCTCCTGGGCCATGCGGTCCAGCCGCTCCATGGCCTCCCTGGGCGCCACGCTCTTTCCTTTGTTGTCGGTGAAAGCGCCCTGCGGGTTGCAGTACAGGATTTCATAGCAGTGGGTCAGGCGCACATCCAGGGCGGACAGGGCGCCCAGGGCCTCCAGGTGGTGCGCTTTCCGCAGTTCCTTTCTCTGCCCGTCGGACGGAAAGATCTTGTTTGCCTGCTCCGCGTGGTCCATGACCTGCCCGGCCAGGTGTGAGGTGTCCGCCGCGATCAGCCGGGAGTATCGGGCGGACAGCCGCGAAAGGAAATCCACGGTTTTCACATAGATCTGGTTGGCAGTGTTCACATACTCCGCCTTGCTGGTGGTGCGTTTCTCTTTCAAAACGGACACTGTGGTGTCCTCCTCTCTTGGTTTCTGCACTCCGGTCATCCCGCCCGCTTCCGCGGGACGGGATTAGGGCCGGATATGCTGCGGCGATTAGGCGGCAAAGCCGGGGGCAAGCGCCCTTGAAAGGTCCGCGGTGCTGTTGGTGGGCGTGCCGTCCGTGTTGACAAGGCAGAAATAGTGGCTGCCGCCCGCATCGGCGGAACGGGTCCACGCATAGACCGCCGATCCCGTGTTGTCGTGCCTGTAATGCACCTTGCTGTTGCCCGCCTTGTAATAGTCATACTGCTTTTGGTAGTTCTGCTCCGCGCTGTTGGCGTAGCTCCGGCTGCCGTGGTATTCAAACTCTGCCAGCAGGGTTAAATAATCCGTGGTGGCAGTCACATAGCTGGCCGTATTGTTCCCGCCTCCGGTGTTGTCACTATATTTTGTGATCGGCTTCATCACAGCCCGGAGGTCTGCCGGCAGGGCCGCCAGCAGGGAGTTGGCCGGCGGGCTGGAGGGGGTCCCGCTATTGCCCAGTACGGTTTTTCGCATGTAGCTGCCATTCCATCCGCCGGAGTTGGTCCGGCTGGTATTCATACAGAAACCGCTTGACACATAGCTGCCGTAACTGTTATCACACAGCCCCACCAGCTTGTTGGAGATCTTCCCGATCTGGAAATGGATCCGGTTGCTTCCCTCACGGCTGCTGTTGTGGTTGAAACCCAGGATAAAGACAGCAATGGACAGGTTGGAGAATGTAAAGCCCTGCACTGTTCCATTGATGGTGATGGTCTTTGTGTCGCCCACATCCCAGTAATTGTCCCCCTGTCCAGCGTCAGAAACCGCCTTGATGGTTGCCCAGCTGTTGGAGTTCAGCGTTGTGCTGATCGTGGTCACCGTGATTGCTTGCGTGGTGGTCTTAGTCACGCCGCCCTCGCTGTACGAAATGGTGATCGTTTTGTTTCCCGCCGCCAGGGCGCCGGTGGGGGAATAGGTGTACCCGCTCACCGCCGCGCTGCTGTCATCGGTGTAATAGGCGGTCACCACCATGCCGGAGGTGCTGAAACTCTCCCCGGAAAAATAGCTGGTCCGGCTGGGTGGCGTTGTTACGGCGATACGGTCCAGCACCTTGGCCACCGTGATGGCCTGGGTTGTGGTCTTTGTCACATCCCCCTCCGTATAGGAGATCGTAATGGTGGTGTTGCTCATGCCCAGGGCCGTGTCGGGGGAGAATGTGTACCCGGTCACCGTCCGGCTCTGGCCGTCTGTGTAGTGGGCCGTCACCACCATGCCGGAGGGGTTGAAGATCTCCCCGTATTTGTACGCCGTCTTTGTTGGGGCGGTTGTGATCGCAATGCTGGACAGCACCCGCACCGTCACCGGCACGCTGGCGGTTTTCTTGATCCCCGCCCGCTGGTAGTTCACCGTGATGGCCGTTGTGCCCTTGGAAATGGTGACAGGGGAGAAAGTGCAGTCGTTTGTCACATTTTCGGTGGTGTCATCCGCAAAGGTAGCAGTTACCACCATGCCTGCCGGGTCAAATGCCTCCCCGATGTAATAGGTCTTTTTGCTGGGCTGGGCGGTCACGGCAATGCCGCTGGTGATCATCAGATCCACCTCGTACAGCAGGGCGCCGCTCACATCCACCACTTGGCTGGCGTTTGCTCCGCCCAGGGAGGCGGTCACGGTCCAGTCCCCCACATAGGGCAGCTCAAACTCCGTGGATCCCGTGCCCTCCAGGGTGGTTTCCCCGTCCGAACAGGTCACAGACGCGCCGGCGCAGGTGGTCACCTTGATGGTGGGGCTTTGCACGCCGATGGCCTCTTTCAGGCTCTGGAGCGTGGCCCGCATGTGCTGGCCGCTGTCGTGGTCATAGAACGGGATAAAGTCCTGTGTGGTCATGGCCTCCGCCAGCGTCAGCTTGTTGGTGGGCTGCTGGTAGTCGCTGCCCGGCGTGGCCGCGCCTACGGTGTAGGTGTCCCCGCCCTCGCCGGCGGTCTTGGTCCCTTTCAGCAGGCCCTCCACCTTGATGGCGTCCTGCTTGTCTTTCAGGGCGCCGTTGTGGGCTTCGGGGTCCTTGTTGTGATCGTCGATCAGCCCGCCCAGGCTCTCCTCCAGTTCCGGCTTTAGGGTCCCGTTGAAGTATTCCGCCACCTCCTCGGCAGTCATCCATGCCTCCGCAGGATAGGACACCTCTACCTCCACACCGGCGGTCACGGTGATGGAAACGGGGTATCGGCGCACATCCGGGGCGGTTCCCTCCACATAGGCGCTCACATACTGCTTTTGATCTCCCAGGGATCCGTAATAGACCATGGTTTCCGCCACGGTTTCGGTCTTTGCGTACACGCAGAAACCGCCGATCCAGAAACCCTCTTGCAGCCCTCCGTTCAGGTCGCTGCGATATTCCACCACCATGTTGACGGCGGCTCCGTCCACCGTCGGCGTGGTGCTGGTTCCGTTCGGGCCTGGGTCAATGGGGGCGGTCAGCTGCCTGGCCGCGTTTGCGCTTTCCGCGGTCCCCTTGTCCATGACCACCTTGGTAATGGTCAGCTTGTCTCCGGCCACCATTTTGGCCAGCAGATTGTTGCCGGCCTCTGTAATGACAAATCCGTAAAACATTTTTGCCTCCTTAATCCGCCGCCGGGATGGCGGTCTGCATAATGGACCCGAAAACCCCGCCCGCTCGGATCGGCGCCTCCAGGTTGTAGTCCATGGGCGCCGCCGGCAGGGCGGTGGACATGTAGCCCCGCCCCATGGCCCCCGTGATGGTCAGGGCCGCCGGATCCATCTGTGAAATGGTGATAATGTCATCCAGCCAGGATGACAGACGCTTGACAGAGGACAGGACCCGCCGGAACTCCTCCAGTTCTCCCGGCCCCACCTCGCCGCCGTCCCCGACATAGGCCCGGAAATGGTGCGGATCTCCGTCGTACTCGTACCACTCCTCTATGTACCCGGTTTCAAAAATGGTTTCAATGATCCGATTGACCGCCGCGGGGGTGCCCATCTGCGTATAAAACAGCAGGGATCCCTCGATCAGCGCCCGCTTGGTTTTGATGGAATAGTTTTCGTCATAGGACGGGGTACGCATCCAGCAGCCACTCCGGCATGGTGGCAATGGCCGCATAGGTCCTGGCTGCGTCGGAATAGGCGCACAGTTTTTCCACCTGTCGCCCCACAGCGTAGGCAATCGCCTGGACCTCCGCCTGGCTGGCCAGGTTTTCCGGCATAATGTCTGTAAAGCGGCTCCCGGAAAGTTTAATCATCCTCCAGCCCTCCATAGGTCACGGTGGCCTCTTCCTGGAGGGCGGACACCTTGGTGGCCGCCACGGCGGTGTATGCTGGGGCCGTCACGGTCACCCGCTTGGCCCCGGCCTCCATGACCATGGCCACCAGCTTGGAGGGGTTTATGTCCCGTCCAATGGCACGCTGCCAGGTCTGATAATCCGCCACGGCCTTGGCCACCGCCGCCTGGATGGTCACGGCTTTGGCGCTGTCGCTCCGGTTGATGTAATAGGTCATGTTGATGGTGTACTGGACTTCCTCCGGGGCCGATACATTGACCAGATCCGTCATGGGCCGGATCGTCTTGTCTTGCAGATAGCCCTTTAGCCCGTTGATCATTTCCAGCCCAGGCTTTGCCCCATCCGCCATGATGAAAACAATGTCCACCGTTCCGGCCTCCTGGTCGCTGGTGGCCACCACATCCCCAATAGCCGGGCTGTACGCCTTGGCGTGGTACAGGTAGCCGTCCTCCGGTCCCGCCGTGGAATAGGCGCCGGGTGCCAGGAAAACCCGCTCCGCCAGGTCCGCGTCGCTCTCGATCTCCGCCCCGCCCTCCGTGGTCGCGGTATTGGTTACGCTGGCCACATAGGGGACGGGATCCACCATGGTGGACAGTTCCCCGGCGGTCAGGCCGTTTCCGGCGCTTCCGGTTTCGGTGCATGTGGCCGCCACCTCCACCTCGGTGCCGCCCGGTGGGATCTCCGCGTATTCGTCCGTGGCAAAGTACACGGACCCGGAGGACGCCACCCTGGTGCCTTGCGGGATGGCCGTTGCCGTTTCCCGCTCCGCCGCCAGGGTAAAGCGCAGGGTACAGGTTGCCGCCGTGGCTGGGCTTCTGGTGACGCCCTTAAAAAGCGCCAGATTGTCCAGGTAGTCGGAATAGCTGTATTTCAATAGGCTTTGCTTTCCCTGCCGGTCTATGTACTGCATGGCCTGGTAGATCTGCGCCGCCGCGGCGTACAGGATCATGCGGTGGACGCTGGCACGGTCCAGGGAAACAGTCACGCCCTGGGCCTGCGTCATGTGTTCCTCATAATCGGCCACCATTTCGCTGCGCACATCTTCCACCGTCTTATTGTCAATAAAACTGATTTCCGGCGTGTTCTCGATTGCTGACATGTCAGGCACTTGTAATCACCACCTTGGGATAAAATACGCCCTCGCCGCCATGGGTCCATTGGACTGACTGCACCCGCACCTCCGGGATGAATTGGGCCGTCTTTTTCGTGATCTCCGCCGTGTAAAGGCTCTTTGCCACCTCCGGCGGCATGTCTACAAAATCCATGTTGATCCCAAATTCCCGATCCAGTGGCATGGTTCCCTCCCTGGTGGAGTAAAGCAAGGCCAGCTTTCGGTCCAGCTCCGCCATGGCGTCATTGGCAAATGTGAATTGCAGTTGAAAATCAAAAGGTGAAATATTCATGCGTATTCCTCCAGCGTGATGGACAGGGCGGCCTTGACCAGCTCCCCGCGGCTGAATATGGTGGACCAGGTTTCGCTTGATCCGGTCAGCCGAAACGGATTTTTTCCCACCGGCCTGTTGCCGATGACCAAATATTCCGCCGTCCCTGCCTCCACCATGCCCTCCACCGCCTCCAGCACGGACCGGGGTCGCACCCCCAGCCCGGCGGACAGGTATATGGTCAGGTTTACAGTCTGGAGGCCAGGGCCTAAAAACTCCGCCTTTGGCTTTGCTCCCATTGCTTCATGGATTGCCCAGCGCCCAGAGGTTTCCCTGGTCATTTCCTGGAGGATCAGGGCGGTTTCGTCGCTCACCTCAAAGACGATTTTCCGCCCCAGCGTTCCAATGGTCACAGCTTACCCTCCTATCCTCACATCAGGGCTGCCGCCCGTCACGGTCCCGCTCCCGCTGTGCGCGGTCAGGGCGTCGCCCGTGCGGGCCGCCGGCTTCCCGTTGATCCGCACCGTCCCGCTTCCGGCGCCCACGGCGCCCTCGCTGGACCCGCAGCACCCGTCCCGCTCGGTGGTAATGCTCCCCACCGTAGCGGCGGACAGGCCATTGATCCGCACTGTCCCCGAACACGCCCCGGAGATCTCCCCGCTGAACGGTTCCGGGGAGTGGGGCGGCACATGCCCTGTGTGTTCCCCGGCGGTGGTTCCCGCCACCGCGTCGGTTATTCTTGCCGCCTGCGGCATGGATCCCGCCTCCTTTAGTTCAGGTCGATAGTAGCGCCGTTGATGGTCACCGCCCCTCCGGCCTCAATGTTGATGGCCCCGGCGCATTGGATGGTCAGGGTGCTGCCGTCATACCGGATCATGGCTTCCCCCGGCGTCCGGCCCAGGTCCTTGCGGTACAGGCCCTCCACGCCCTCCGGGGGCTTGTTATTGCCGGACCAATACCGGCCCAGCACCAGCCCCGCCTCGGTCCCGTTGGATAGGTGCAGCACCATTACGGGATCCCCCACCTTTGGCATGTTGTATTCTGTGCATAGCATGGGCAGTGGGGCGGTCACGCTGTTGTCCTTGTCTGGGTATACCACCCGCACCAGGCCGGCGGCGTAGTCAATGGATGAAACCTTGCCCACCCTGAAAATTTCATTTGCCATGTCGTTCTCCTCAATCCGCTGTCAGGGCGTTGGCCGCGCTGATCAGCAGAGTGTCCAGCCATGCCAGGGAGGAGTAGGCGGTGGCCCAGTAGTCCGGGGAGTTGATCACCCCGGTGTTGGTCAGCACTTTCAGCGCCGCGTCCACCGTCGTGATACTTTTCCCGCCCAGGTTGACCTTGATCCGGGTTGCCATGTTCAGGATCAGGCCGTCCAGGTGCTTCACATCCTTGTAATGGGCCACCCAATACTCCGGGGAGGCCATGACGCCCACGGCGGCCAGCCGCTCTGTGGCGTCCTTGATCACTTCCTCGGTCATGGCTTCCACCAGGGACAGCTCCAGGTCCATGGTGTACCCCGCCCCGACATGGTGTGTAATGCTGTCTATGTAATACTTTCCAGACAGGCGCCCCAGGCCCACCACAGTGACACACTGGGAGGCCACCAGGGCGGCGTTTCCTGTCATGGTCACGGACAGGGTGGTGGCTCCGTGGTTCGCCTTGTCCACCGCTGCCTGGATCCTCCGCTCCGCGTCGGCCAGGTTGTCCGCTTTTCCCGATTGTTTCAAAATCCGGCTGCCGGTTCCAACCGTGGCCTTGATCTCCTCCTCGGTGATCGGGTCCGTGTAGGCGTACTCCCCTCCGGTGTATGTCCCGGCCAGTGTCTTTTTCCAGTTCCAGCTTTCAATGTCGCTTTCCCGTATGGTCAGCGCCGGGTCCTTTTTCTTGTATGCCTCCCGGTCAAATACCACGATTTTTTGGGCATACACTTTCATGGCGTAGCCGTATGTGTCGCACAGCTCCATGTAAAAATCGCAGTCGGTTTGCCCGGACTGTTCAATGGACTGGATCGTGAAAGGGGTCCCCTCCACATCCCACGCCAGGGTAATGCCTGCCCGGCTTGCGATCTCTTTCCCGATCTCCTGGACGGTGACCTTTTCCCAGGTCTTTGTCCGCTCTGTTTCCCGGAAAGCGCCGTCCGCCGGCACGGACACGGCGGAAATAGTCCCTGTGATAGGCCACCCCGCAAACTCGAAATTGTCCAGGATGAAAAACCCGCAGGGGAGGGCGCGGTTGTCGCCCTCCCGCTCCCAGTCGGAGAGTTTTATGGTGGCCTCCAGCGTATCGCCCGCCAGGGGCAGCCACGCCACCGTCCATTGCCTGTCCCGGTCGTGGATCGCAATGTCCAGGCTGTCCGCCTCTCCGCTGGCTGGGTCCGTGTAGGTGATCTCTGTGTTCTGGCCCAGCATTTTGCTTTGAACTGCCGCGCCGTTCCAGGTCAGATCTACCGCCGCCCTGCGTGTTTTCATGCTCCCGTCCTCCAGATCGGCATGTTTTCTGCCTTGTCATCCTCCGGCAGGTCCGGTGTTTGAAGCACCGTCCCCGCCTCAAATACGAAAATATCCAGCATGGGGAGGTTGTTCTGCATAAGCCAGCCTGTATATGTTTCACTTCCATATACCTTGTGCGCGATAGCGTCCCAGGCGTCCCCCTGTTGGGTGGTGTAGGTTTTTGCCATGTGCGCACCTCCTTACGCCGGGGCAAACTTTTTGCGCCGCTCCTCGGCTTTCATCTGCTTGTACATCTTTTTGAACTCCGCAAAACTCATGCGGGCGGCTTCCACGGCCTCCTCCTTGGTGGTGTTGCCGTAGAAATTAAACACAGGGGACCACACGATCCGGTCCCCGTCGCCGTTCTCCTGGCCGCCTCCGCCGCCTTTCGGTTTCGGCTTGGTCCATTCATCCAGCAGGGCCGCCAGTTTAGACAGCGGCATGACCGCCTCCGGCTCTCCGCCCTCACCGATCATGGCCAGTGTGGGGGCCGTGGCAATGCCGCCGGCAGCCAGGGCCGGAATGGTCGGGATATTGAAGCCCAGGGTTGTGCCGCCCACGCCCGGCACCCAGTCCGGGATTGTTACGGAAATGCTGTTTATTTTGGAAATAACCCAGTTGATTGCCGAAATTACCGCGTTTATAGGAACTTTTGCCAGGTTCACGATCATGCCGAACACATTTCCGAAAATGTCCACTATGTTCTGCCAGGCGGCGCCCCAGTTGCCAGAAAACACATTGGTTACAAACTCGATCAGGCTCGTTAAAATTGCAATCACATTTTGGATGTACGGTGCAAATGCCACAAAAGCGGCCTCCAGTCCCGCCAGCACAACGCTGGCCAGGTTCGACAGAACGGGGGCCAGGCTGGTTGCGATCAGGCTCACCAGGTTGCCAAATGCCTGTATGAGCGGCTGGACCTTTTGCCAGATCCCCATGGCCGCAGTGCGGAATTTTTCACTTCTGTTCCACAGGATCACAAAAGCACCCGCCACCGCCGCAATAATCGCTATAATGATGGTGAATTTTCCGCCCAGCAGTCCCACAACGGTTTTCAGGAGGCCGCCCTGCTTGACCGCCGTACCCAATACCGTGCCGATCCCCTTAATGGCCCCCGCTGCTTGCCCCGCTGTTCGCAGGGTTACGAAAGCCCCCGCTGCGGTGGCAACGGCCCCGGCCAGGGTCAGCAGCATGTCCTTGTTTTCCCCGATCCATTGGGCCGCTGTCTTGATCGTCGGGATGATATTGCTTTTCACATATCCACCCAGTTTTTCCACAGCGGTCTGCACATTTGGGATAACGGTTGCCGATAGGAAGTTCAGGCCGTCCAGTATGTACGGCTCCAGCTGTTCCCCGATGGTCCACAGGATCCCCTCCGCCTGGCGTTTCACTCCCTGCATTGCGCTCTCCAGGTCGTTGTATCGCACAGAATTGATCTGATCCAGTGCCCCTTTGGTGTCATAGGCTGCCGTGGAGGCGTCCGCCATGGCCTGCATGGCCTCCGCGCCCAGGTCCTCCCACATGGTTCCGAACAGGGACACGCCCAGGGCGTCCCGCTTCACCTGATCGTCCATGTCCATTAGGGTATTGATCACATCGAAAAACGCCTTGTTCGCTTCCTCGCCGCCGCCGGCAAAGGTTTCCATCATGGCGTCTGCGTTGTAGCCCAAATCCTGGAACGCCTGCACCGTGGTGTCGCTCCCGTCGATGGCCCTGATCGAAAACTCCTTGATGGCGTCGCCCACTTTGTCCAGGTTCCACGCCGTGCTGTCCGCACCGCTTTGCAGCAGTTGGAACATGCCGTCCGCCGTAAAACCAAGTTTGGAAAACTGGCTGGAATACTCGTTGATGGTGTCGATCAGTTCCCCGGAATAGTCCAGGCCGTTTTGGGCACCCGCCGCGATCAGGCTGAACGCCTCTTTTGCGGATCCGCCGAAATTCTTTGTAATGGCCGCCGCGGCGCGGGTGCTTTCCTCTACGCCATACTCGAAAGTGTCCTGGAGGGCCAGCGCCGCCTCCGTGGCTTCCTGGATTTCATCCGGGGATATGTTTTTCAGGTTTCGGTCCACCACGGCCACGGCGTCCGCCGCTTCCTGGAGGTTTTCCCCAAAATTGTTTTGGTAAACTGCCTCCATGACGCCCTGGAGGTGTTCCAGTTCCTCGCCGGCGGCTCCGGTGGCCGCCGCCATGCTGTTCACGGCCTGCTCATGCTCTGTGTAGGACTTTACAGCGGCCACGCCCA
>QUDE01000011.1:0-32845 GCA_003477405.1 Ruminococcaceae bacterium AM07-15 | reverse complement strand
CGCCCCCCGCGGTGGCCGCCGCCGCAGTTACGCCGGCGGCCACCTTGGCGGCTTTCCCGATTTTTTCCGCTGTCTTGGCCAGTTTGCCCAGGTTTTCGTCTGCGTCCAGGCAGGCTTTTTTCAAAGAGCTGTCCACTCTGCCGGCGATCTTTAGCGCCAGCTCATAGGTTTTTCCTTTTGCCATATAGCTTGATCGCCTCCTCCGCCAGTTCTTGCAGTTCCTCTATGGGCAGCCCCATAAAGTAGTCAACCCCTGTCCGCAGCAGATAGGACAGGCCCACGCAAGCCTTTCTGATTTCTGGCGGAGTCAGTCCTCTCCGTCCCCGCCGTAAAGAAAACCCGTGACCATGTTTTTCAGCTTAATGCCCTCCTTGGTGGGGAGGCCCTGGAAAAACTCCACAGGCTTGCCGGAGGCGCGGGCCGCCATATAAATGGCATAATCCACGGTCATTTCCGCCACAGGGTTCACAATGCCCAGTCTGGTCATGATCTTTCCCACGGCGCACAGGTCCGCCGCTGTCATGTCCTCCATGGCGGACAGGTCCACCTCGGTGTATTCCTGCCCCTCGAACTTGTACGGCTTTCGGAATTTCAGGATCAGGCTTTCCTCCTCCGGTTCCTCTGCGGTGCCCGCAGGGACCAGCGCGGTGTCCGCAGGTACCAGCGCGGTGGTCTGCTCCGCCTCCGGGGCGGCGTTACTCTTGATTTCGTCCATTTAGCACATCTCCTTGTATGCGGCCAGCAGATCCACTCCGTTGACCCTATATGTGGGGTTCATCTTGTCCAGTTCAACGACGCTTTCCCCGTCTACCTCAATCAAGATGTTAAGGATGTTTAGGGTCACGCCGCTGTCCATTGTGCTGGCCCGTTTCAGCTTGCCGCCGGTCAGCTTTGCCGCCCGGCCACCCACCACAATGCGGATGGCCTTTGGTACAATGTTTCCGGAGCTGTCGATCTCCTGAATAGCGCCCCGGATCGTCAGCTGGACCGCCTTGGTCTGGTCCATCATGTCGGTGGCCTCTTTGTCCAGAGTGCGGAAAGGGATCTCCAGCTGCATGTTTCCGAAATAGCCGATGGTGGGGTCGTCGATCTCACCCAGGATCCCGGCGCCGCTCACCGTTTCGCTGGTGGCCTCAAAGTCCGGCAGGGTCAATTCATCTCCCACGCCCAGCAGCTTTTCCCCCTCGTTGTACACATTGTAGTTGTTTACCTTGGTCGGAATATTCTTGCTCATGGGTTACTCGCCTCCTCCGGTCAGCGCGGCCTCCAGGGCCGCGGTGTCGTACTCGCGGATGTTCACGATCTTCTCCGCGGGGATGTATGGCGCCAGATAGGTGTGGGTGGTCAGCTTCCCGTCCAGCAGGTCGGTGATCGGGTTTTCATCCTCCTTGAACTCCAGCCGATACCCGGCGCAGTAGTCGCGGGCCACATACCCGTTGCCAATAATGTTCTGGCTGTCCACGATGGACTGGATCAACCTCTTATTTCCCGGCTTGTCTACTTTCTGGAAGTAGGTCGGGATGAAGTTGTTTCCATCCCAGTCAAAAAACCGCCGCACCGCCAGCCAGCGGTCTTTCGGATCCGTGGTGGAGGGATAGGCTGCCGTGTTGTTGCCCCACAGTTTGAAACCGTTGGCATTGATGGCCGTGATCACGCCCTGGCCGTTCAGGAGGTTGGCCTGCTCCTGGTCCAGCGCCACCTCGGTGCCGTCATCCAGCACAGTGGCGGTGATTTTCAGGTCCTTATTGGAGGGGCTTTCATGGGGCACATCCCCGTTGGCTGCGTCGGTTGCCGCCGTTTCCGCCGCCGCCATGGCAGACAGGCAATAGATCTTTTCGCCCACCGCCCCCTTGGGCCAGAATACCGCCGCGTGGCTGGAGCTTGCGCCCAGCTTTTCCTTGGCAGTCTTTACAGCTGTGTACACCGTGGCGCCCGTGCTGTCTGCCGCAATGTCCAGATAGGTGTTGCAGTCGAAATTGCCGTTGATCTTGCCGGTCTTGGCCTGGAGTGCCGCCGCCACCACGGGATCGTGGGACCAGCCGGGGGCCAGCAGCAGGCCGGGCACCAGGCCCAGCTTGGGATAGATCTGGCGCACCAGCTCCAGGCCCGTTTCCTTGCCGGTTTCGGTGTCCACGCCGCCCACCACATCCTCCTTGGTCACGCCTGTGGGGTTCAGGCTGGTGGAGGAAACAGACAGGCTTTCCGCCTCCTTTGCTGTTTCGGAGATCAGTGTGATCACCACATTCCCGTCATCGTCGTGGGCCGCCGTGTAGTCCGTTTCTGCCACCAGCGGGGTGGTGTCTTTCTTCACCACCAGGGTGTCCAGCAGCACATAGGGCTTGGTATAGACCGCCTGCCCGTTGGCCACCGCGCAGTCCTCCTCCTCGTTGTTCTTGGTGTGCTTGGAATTGCCGGGATCCAGCACATTCACCAGAATAATGGGGGCGTTATTGAACACCCGGAAATTGGCGTCAATGCTCTGGCAAAGTGTGAAGTTTTTGAAATCGTCGGAATAGCCCACAGCGGCCTGGCACTCCGCAAAGCTGTAACACAGTTTCGGGGTGTTGGCCGCTTTGGTCGGATCGTCCGCCAGGTGAACGGGTGCCGTGCCGAAAATCACCTGGAGGGCGGCGCTGCTTCGGATCGGCGTGGTCAGGCTCGTGGCCTGCTCCTGGTTGTACACGCCATGCTGATAGGTTGCCATGTTGCTTTACCTCCTGTTAGTTTCGTTTCTGTGCCTTTCGGTACAGGGCATAAATGGGTCCGGTTTTCTCCCGCAGCTGGCGCATGGCCTCCGGCAGCTGGTCCAGCGGTACGGTTAGGCCGCCCAGCACCGGGGTTTTCTTTTGCGCCGCCGCCAGGGCCTCCGGTATGCCTCCCCGGTAGGATGTGAATTGCTTGGCCACTCCGGGGATCGTTGGGCCGCAGTACACCAGCGTGCCGGCCTCCGCCGCCGGTTTGGTCTGTTTCTTTGCTGTCATGCTTCTGGCACCTCCTTGTGGACCGCCGGCGCCTGGATCCGCAGGGACATGGCCGTGAAATAGTACGGGTGTGTGTCCTCCTCCTGGGTGGTCCACTCCATAGGGTAAAGGACTTCCCATCGGTTGCCGATCACGGCGCAGGCGGAATAGTGATGATAAATTTTGTTGATGATGTGCAGGGCGTCCCGGTAGCCTTGGCGCCCCGGATCGGGGTCGTAGACACAGGTCACCAGCACCGCGTCAATGATCTGCGGGTCATCGTCGCTTTCGGTCTTTCCTCCCCGGAGGCGCACCACCACATAAGGCTCCGGCGGCGCCTCCCTGTCCATGGCTTCATCGTCGCTTTCCCGGATCGGCACATCCTGTGGGTAGATCTGGATCTCCCGCTCGACGCCCAGGGAGTTTTTCAGCCTCTCATGGGCAAAAAGCGCCTTTAGGTCCGCCACCATGGCGTCCTGCAAAAATTCTTGGGTCACATGCTTGCGCCTCCTTGACTTTTTACCGTTTCTTCCCTATAATTACGGTTGTGTTAATGTTCAGAAAAGTATGGTAATAATCAGCATAAAAGAGCATGGAAAGGGTGGTAAAATGAAAGGGAAAGGGCTGTATATTGCCGCTGGTGTCGTTCTCGTTCTCGCGCTTGGGTGCCTGTTTACCGGGGAGGTGCAGTCATTTGGAGGCGGTGTCTTACTCGCCGCTGCCCTGGTTGCATATAGCCAGTGGAAAAAGAAACATCCCGTAAGCAATACAAGCGAACTGCGCACGATAGAGGGGAGAGAGGGGAGTAAAACGATCCGTGAAACGGTTTCGTATTTCCTGATTTTCCCGCGTAAAAAAAACGAACTTGTTTCTATCCATAGTCGGCATTGCCCCATTGGGCACTCATTTGGGGAATGGAACGAAAAAGTACACCGTGGGGCGGCCCAGTCTGACCGTTTTGAAAAAGCGTCCCATGAGTGTTTGGGGCTGATCAGCTATGATGTGGACAGCGGTACAGCAAAGGTTAGCGGTTCCACCGGAACGGAATACACCACCACACTGGACTATTGCTCTTGCCCTGATTTTGATAAACGCAGTAAACCGTGCAAGCACATTTATTTCCTTGCCCTGCAAATGGGCTACACCAGCGACGATTTTTATAATTGCTGACTTTTGCGGCCCCTCTGCGGGGCCGCTTTTTTATGCCGCTCTCCCGAAACCGTCCAGGACCCGCTCCACCTCCCGCTGGATGTGCTTTTGCAGGATGGTGTAATAGTCCTGTGTGGTTTCCTCGTAGGTCTTGCCGTATGCCATGGGCACCGCCGGGGCCATAAGGGACTTTACCGGCAGTCTTGCGCGGCCTACGCGCTGCACAATGGCCGTGTGTCCGCTCTTAAAAGTGGTTTCAAAGGCTTTTCGCCCGTCCACCTCCAGCGCCGTCATGGCGCTTTCATTCAGCACTTTCAGCATGGCCGCCGTGGTTTCGGTGTTCTTCCTGGTCATGTATGCCATGGCCTCCACCATGCCGCCCCTGGAGATCAGCGTGGCGGATGTGGCGGACCCCTTGGCTCTCTCCAGATACATGCCGCCCCGCTTCTTGTCGGTCAGGATCTTCTTGTCATTGATGGCATAGCGTTTTCTGGTCCTCTGGCCGATCTTCCGCTTCATTTCGTTGGCCGTTGCGTTCAGTGCGCTGGCCAGCACATCGGGGGCTTTCATCCGGTTGGGCAGGGTGTCCAGCTGGCGTATGATCTTTTCGATCTCCGCTTGGGTGTTAATTTCCAGCATAGCGCCGTTTTCGCTCACGATCTCACCGCCTCCAGCGTAATGGCCAGCATACCGGCCTCCTCGGTGCAGTCGGCCACCCGGAACAGGCGCCCGTCAAAATTGATCTGTTTCCCATGGGCGGGCCGCGGTCCATATTCCTCCTTTGCCACATAGATCAGCCGGCGGGCTTTGTAGGTCCCATCCACCTGGATCCCCATTTTTGACTTGTCCCGCTCCAGCAGTTCGTTTTCATCCACCACCACGGTCATGGGTCTGCCGTCTATGGTGTGGGTGTCCGCGAACTCCTGGCCGTTTAGAAACACGGTGGAAATATCAGCCGCCACCAGATCCTTGAAGCCAGGGGCGCCCATCACTGGGCGCTCCCTGCTTCTTTGGCGGGGGCCTGTACGGGGACCGCCGCGATCAGCTCCGCCCGCTCCCTGTTGTTCTTGGCGTTGGAAATGTCCACGCCCAGGTCTGCGGCCAGCTGCTCCAGTTCGGCCTTTTTCATGGTGGCCAGCTGTTCAGCGTCCAGGTGGCCCTCCACCATTTCCGCCTCCTGGCCGTTTTCCTCGGCCTCCTGGCCCTCGTTCTGCTCCTGGCTGCCCTGGGACCCGTCCGCCTGTTCGGCGCTCTCCTGGGCCTCCTGGCGGCTTTCCTGTGCCTCCTGTCCGCCCCATTCCGCGCTCTTGGCGTTCAGCCATGCGGTGACCATCTTCTGGTCATTGGCTGGGAGGGTGTCGCCCGCGTCATACATCCGCCCCAGGTACAGCACGGGGCGCTTGGCGATCAGCTTTTTCATGCCTTACGCCCTCCTTATGCCCGCTCGGTGGCTTTCAGCGTTCCGCCGGTGGCCACGGTAATGTCGTACACCTTTCCGTCCTCGCCTTTCATGGCCAGACTGTTGTGGACTGCTGGTGCGCCGTCCGGGTCCCCAATGTTCACCAGCACGGTGGCGTCGCTGGCCTCCGCCGTTGCGGCTGCATAGCCGGCGGGGATATTTCCCTTTTCGGTGGCGGTGATTTCGTCCTCCGCGGTGTCATAGTACACCGGGGCGCCCATGGTGATCTTCTCGGAGGCTTTCTTGTCCATGATGTACACGCCGGTGACATGCAGGGCGCCGGTTGCGCCCTCCGCAATGTCATTCCCGGCCACGCCGATCCGGTTCCCCAGGCTCACCACCTGGCCGTTGGCCACGGCGTCCTCGGCGGTGTAGTCCAGGGTTTCGCCTCTCTGCCAGTATCTTGCGTTCATTGCTCTGTACCTCCTTACTCGGTAATGGCTACGCCGTTATTGCGGACAATGCCGCGGTAGTCCATGACGGTGATACCCCAGTCCAGCCAAATGTCCCACACAAAGCCCAGGTAACCGGCCTTTTCGCTCCGGCGGAAACTGGGGGTTTCCACTCCGTTCAGGTAGTCCACCTGCACGCTCTTGGCTGTGGTCTTGTCGCCCACGATATACCAGGGCACCTCGCTGGATCCGGCCAGGGCGTTGATTGCGCCCTCCTCCACCACCTGGAGCTGGGTCCGGTACTTGTAAAGGGCGTTTGCGGTGTGGCTGCCAATGCCCTCCACATCCACCTGGGAGGTTTCAAGCAGCTGGGACATAAGGAAACCGTACCCCACAGGCACCAGGATGTACTTGGGCTGTACCATAATGCTTTCCCCAAAAGGATCCGTCTGGCGCAGCAGCTTCATCATCATTTTCTGGACGCTCTCAATGGTGGGGGCGGTGCCGGTGGCGATCAGGTTCTTGTGCGCGTCAGCTTCAAACAGGGTCACGCCGTCATATACGGCGGGGTTCTTCACGATGACCTCATACACCTGCTTGTTGATCTTCCGCTTTGCCACGCGGGCGTACTGGCCCGGCATTTCGGACAAAAAGCCAATGTCATCATTGATGAACGCCTCACGGGTCATGGTGAACTGGGTCCCGTAGGTGTCCAGCTTGCGCAGGGGGTTCATGTCGGTGTCCAGGGTGCTGTGCTTCAGCTCTCCGCCCTCGGTCACCTTGTCGAACTGGCCGCCGCCGATGGTGTATTCATGGGCCTTGCTGGGCTTGAAGTCCGGCAGGCTGCCCTTGCTGGTCCACAGGTCAAATGTGGTGGGCACAAGCTGGTACTGGTGTACAATGGATTTCTGGATGGCCTGATCCAGAATTGCGGGGAAAGAGGCCGTGGGGGAAAGGAACTGGCGCACCGCCATGTCCCACAGGTCATTCTTGCCCATGCGCAGCAGGGAGGTGGTGGACCCCTCGCCGCTCCGGGCCATGCATTCGATCATAAGGTCCCGCACAGACATGCCTCGCAGGCTGTCCGCCTCTCTGGCCGGATTGCTCACAGGGACGCCGGCACGCAGCAGCAGGGCGTCCACCGCTGCGTTGCGGAACTCATTGCCCTGGCCGTCATCGGTCCTGGTGCCCACGGGGCCGCCGTGGGAGATCATGAACTCCACCGCCGCCTGGCGCACCTGGTCCATGGTCTGGCCGCCGCGGATGTACTCCGCCGGATCCATGCCTACCTGCCGGCACAGGGCCACAATGTCGCTGTTGCGCTGGCGTTCTGCCTGCACCGCCGCCTGGCGTGTAGCGTCATTGTTTCTGCCCTCGCCCTCCGCACCGCCGGGATCGCCTGCGCCGCGGTTGCCCTCCGCAGGGTGTTCTCCGCCGCCCTGGTTGCCGTCCTGGCCTCCCGCGTTCCGGGCGGCGTCAATCTTTCCCTGGAGCTGGTCAAACTCCGCCTGCTCCTCGCGGGTCAGGCCCCGGCCCTCGTTCCGGGCGCCGTCCACAATCGCCTGCTGCCGGGCAATCATTTCCTGAATGTTCATTGCTTTCTTACCTCCTGAAAGTGTTTTTGTTTACCTGGATCTGCCGCTCGTATGCGGACAGGTCCGGCGTGCCTGTGTTTTCATCAGCTCTACCCACGCCCACGGTGTGGTCTGCCGGTACGGAAACAATGGAGATCTCCATGGGTGTCCATCGTCTTGCGATACTGCACGGGCCTGTAAATCGTCCGTCCGCCGATGTTGCCCCGGCCCGGACTTCCTCCCAGCTGTCCACTCTGTACCGCACCGATGTGGTTTTCAGTGTCCCGCTCTGCACCTTGCTGAAAACCTTTTCCGCGTCCTCGTCGGTGTCAAATTCCACTTCTGCCATACCGCGGTTGTTTTCCAGCCAGGCGCGGATCACGCGGCCCACTACTCTGTCCACATCGTGGTTGAAAAGCAGGACGCCCACGGTGTTCAGGCGCCCCAGGTCTACGGCGCCCTCTGCATGGTCCAGGATCTCCATTCCGAAATAGCGGCGGTATGGCGTTTCGCTGGAAAAGCTAACTGTTCTCCGGCGGCTGTCCTGCCCCTCCTCCTGTCTAATCAGGATTTCCCCCATGCTCCTGGTTCCCTGGCTCTTGTCCCTGGGTTCCGGCGTTCTGCTGTGCTGCTGCTCCTTGGCCATAAATTACACCTCCCATCTCAATGCCGGCTTTACGGCCATATTTCAGGACCTCGGCCATTTCGTCCACGGCCTCTTTCCAGTCCTTGCCCTGTTCGGCTGCGACATCCTGGAATGTCTTTTGACCTGTTGCCAGGGCGGTTTTGGTGGCGGTGGTTTCCTTGGCCGGGTCGATCCATTTTTTCGGTGCCTGCACCCATTTGTGCGCCAGGTAATCCGCCTTTTTATCCCAAAATCCGGGCGGGTTGATCAGCCCGGTGAGATAACAGGAAATAACAAAAGTTTCGTAGATCTCGCTCATGATCTCGGTCAGCAGCTCGATCTCTGCCGCGAATGTGGCTTCATCCTCATTCGCTCCCTGCCGTGCGCTGGAATAATTGCTTTCCGACATGTCCCGGCTGGTGGCCTCGTAGCTCATGCCCTGGCCAGCTCCGATCAAGCGCCATTGCATTTTCAGGAATTGGGAGGCGTCCGATCCCGCGCTTTTCGGCTCCACAGTTTCGATACTGTCCCCCACATTCATTTCCTTGATCATGCCGGGGGTTAGGCTCTTGCCCTCATAGGTCACTCGGTCCCCGCCGGACACCACGCCGCCGCGTCCAAATCCGCCCGTAGGGGTTGCCCGCTTAATGAACACGGCCAGGCAGGCCGCGATCCGCTCCTTGACGGAAACGGCTGTGATAAATTCGTTTGTGTCCCGTACCCGCGTAATGGTAGGGGACAGGTCCGAAACCTCACGCAGCTGGCTGGGGCGGTGCTTGGTCCAGTATGGGATCACATGCTTGGCCTCGATATACACCGGGGTGGTCAGCTTCCAGCCCTCCACATCGTACTGCTGGATAAAATAGCCCACCGCCCGGCGGGCCGGGTCATACTCAATCCCGCCAACCACGGTGTTTCCCTTGTGCCTTGGGATAGAGGCGGTGGTGTCCAGTTCGTCCACCTCGATCATTTGGAGCTTGAACGGCACCAGGCCACCCCTCGTGTATCGCTTGATGAACAGGATCCCTCCGTCCACCTGCTTCCGTGTCACAGCCATGCGCATGATCTGATTGAAAGACTGTGACGCGGTTATGTCGCAGTTTTCCTTGCGGCACCATTGCTTCCACAGTTTTTCCAGCTGGTCGTTTAACAGTTCGCTCTCTGTCTTTGGCTGGAGTTTATAGCCTTTCCCGATCACATTCCGCCGAAATGCGTGGATCACGGACTGGGCAATGTCGCTGTTGCGTTCCAGGTCGCGGGCGCGGGCGCGGATCACATCCCGGCTGTAACGGTCTGTCAGTTCCGCGCTTTCGTTGAAAACCCTCCACCCGGCATTTAGGCGCCCATGGCTGGCCGCGTCATATCCCCGCAGCTCCTCCAGGGCTTGCCTCCACGCCTCCCGCCGGTAGCCTCTTTCCGGCGAAATTGCGGTGATGATGTTATCCAAAAATCCCATGCGGCACGGTCACCTCCCGTCAAAGTAGGCTACATAGGTTCGATCCAGCAGGTGGGACGGTTTCCCCGCCACCACCTGGGCCTCCAGATCATCCCGCATGGCTTTCAGCATGGACAGGTCTGCCCGTGTCAGGGATCGGCTGCCGATCTTGTAGGACTGGCCGCCCACCAGCACCGCCGCAATGGCTTTGTTTACCTGTTCCAGCAGTTCCGCTGGCTTCATCTGTGTGTTTTCCATTTCGTCCTCCCGGCTTTATACCCAGCTTTCATTTTGCTGGATCCAGTTTTCTTCTGGTGTCGGCGCAGGCTCCGGCTTTGGCTTCTTTGGCTTTTCCGGCTCCTGGCTTTGCAGGTATAGGGACCGGACGCCCTGCATGTCCGCCGCCGCCGCGGCGTACACCTCGCAGTCCAGATAGTGGTTGTCTGCGTGGGTGGTTTTCGGCACCCATTTCTGCACCACTTTCCCGTTTGCCCGCTCGGTCACTTTATGCTCCGCGGTGACCTGCTCCGCATACTCCAGATCACAGCCCTTGTAGACCATCCAGGATCCGCTCCCGTTTGGCTTCCTCATGCGGGCGGCAATCATGTCCTTGTATTTCCCTCCGTCCACCAGCACCAGCGTCATCCCGTTGGCGTTGCTTCCGGCCTTGTTGATCGTGGACAGGCGGTAGTTGGACAGCATGGTGCCGGTTCCTTTGCTGGGCAGCACCCAGTCCGAATTTAAGAGGCAGAAATCATAAACTTCATCCGTCTGGTCGCCGCTGTCCATTAGGGCCAGCGACACCAAAAGCCTTTGCCCATCCGGGTGTATAAACTCGGTGTTCATGATCTGCGCCACCTCGTTCATGGATAGCGCCTGTCCGTGGGCAATGTTCTGGCTGGTCATATAATCGCCCCAGGCCCGGATCGTCCAATACAGGCAATTTTCCTGCACATCTATGCCGGCGGTGATCAGCTTTGTCCACTTCGGCAGGGCGTATGCCTCCACCTCGGTCTGCCGCTCCAGCACCAGCTCCGCATTGGTCCGCAGTTTGGTGTCCTCCCATGGCTCCGCCAGCCAGCTGTTGACAAAGTTTTGCAGCAGCTCCGGATCATCCTTGCACCGCAGGAACTCCTTGGTGATCTCTGAAAACCGCGTGAATGGGGAGTACAGGGTGTTCATCCAATAGGCCACGCTGGAGGGTCTGGCGGCGGTCTGCCGGACCGTCTGCCACCTTCCGGCGGCCAGCATTTTCCCCTTGTCCTGGTCAGTGATCACGGCTCCGCAGGCTTGGCAGACATAGGTTGCCATTTCCGCCCGCTCGGCGCTGTCCGGCACATCGTCCTTGCTCGGCCATTTCAGCTGCGCGAACACAAATTCTATGTACTCCCCACAATGGGGGCATGGCACAAAGTAATGCTTTTCCGCTTCCGCCTCCTCCTTGGCTTTCCAGATATGGCCGGATTTCAGCGTGGGGGTGGAGGCCATGAAGATCTTGCGGTTTGTGGTGTAGGTCTTGGTGCGCTCAATGGCCAGGGAAACCGGATCCGCCTCTTTTTTAGAGGCGCCCGGAAATTTGTCCACTTCGTCAAGAAACAGATACCGGATCGGGGTGGAGGACAGGGAGGCCGGGCTGTTTGCTCCCGAAAGGAAAACAAACATGGTTTCAAATTTCAGCTTTAGTTTTTGGCTTTCCGCCTCCCGGTACTTGGCCGCCAGCGGTTTGCATTGCCGGATCATCGGCTCCAGCTTCGCCTCCACCGTCCGCTCTGCCAGTTTGTCGGAGGGATAGACGATCATTGCTGGCGCCGGGTCCTGGTCAATCGCGCTGGCCAGCATGTTCTCCAGCGCCGTGGTGCCTCCCACCTGGGTGGGCTTCACAAATACGATCCGCTCCACATCCTCGTTAGAAAAGGCGTCCATGATCTCCGCCAGATACGGGGTCACGCTGTTTCGGAATGGCCCCGGTATGGCGTTGGTGTCGGGCAGGACCCGCCATTTCTCCGCCCATTTGGAAACCGGCATGCGTTCCGCTGGCCGCAGGGACAGGAGCGCCCGGTGGATCCACGACGGCACCGTGTACGGCTTTACCCTATACGGCCTCATGGCTCCGCCTCCTCCGGTCCGATCTCCGCCGCGTCAACGAATACGGCCAGCATGTCCTCCAGCTCCTTGCGCATTGCCTTTTCCATAGCCCTGGCCGTTTGTGGGTCTGCATATCCGGCTATGGATTTCACAGTGCGGGGCGGGATGTTCATGGCGAATTTCTTAAACATGGCCATGAAGTCTGCCAGATTCCTGGTGGCCTCCTCGGCCTTGATGTATTTTCCCTCGGCAATGGCGGTTTTCAGCTTGTGGAGCTGGCCCTGGCTCTCTTTCAGCTCCACCTCCGCCTCCAGCTTCCGCAGGTTCAGCTCTGCGGTGGAGCTGGCCGCCGCCGTTTCCTGGGCCTTTTGCTCGATGTGGGCAATATAACGCTGGATCGTTTCGCAGGTTTTATATTTTCGGGCGCCGCCGGGCGGCACCTCGGTTTCCAGCACGCCGTCCTGGGTGAGCTGCTGGATCCGCCGGGTGGTTTTCCCCAGCAGCTTGGCCACCGCCGTGGTGCTGGCCCACTCCGGGACTGTATTCAGGGCCGCCGGCGCTTTCGCCGCCTTGCTGGCCGCCCCTGTTTTGGCCTTTCCGGCCCCTTTTTTCTCCGCCACCGGCTGCACCTCCTTTTGTGCCGCTGGCCCGGTTCGCCCCGCCCTGCCGGATTTCGCTTTTTCGGCGTGGGCGATTTCGCGTTTTCATCCTCCCCTTTCCGCCTGATACCCCCTTTAGGGGGTATGGTTTTCCCGCTTTTTGAAAAAGCGTAACGAAACACCCCTGAAAATTTTTGATTTTTTGTGGAAAATAATCGGACTTCACTTGCCCCGCAAAGATTTATTTTTCAGAAAGGACCCGAACAGGGGAGGGGGTGGCAAATTCACAAGGAAGTCCCTGGGCCGCCCCTCGGCATGAGCGGCCCAGGGCAAAGGGTGTTTGGGCCGGCCCGCCGCGCTCGTGTACAATGCGGCAGGGCAGGGTGAAAGGAGAAAAGCCCCTGCGGTTCTGCTCCCCGGCCCATGGTGTGGAAACAGAAAGGCCGCCAGGTTCTCACGCCCTGGCAGCCTTTCTCTATTTGGCTGGGGCTTTGCTCTTGCCCCTGTCGTTTTCCACGATACCAGAATACCACAGGTGAATGTCCTGTTGTGTCCTGCCTTTTCAATATGGCCCATTTTTTCTGTGCATACCTCCGGTGTCTGCCCTTGCTCAAACTCTTGTACTAACTTCTGCGCCCGTGCATTGGATAGGATAATATCCAGGGCGGCGTTGTAGTAGACATTTACCCTTGACCTGCTCATGTGGACCTCTTTGCAGATCCGTTCCCATTTCTTGCAATCTATATGCCGCAGCTCCACCACGGTGCGCTCCATGCTGTTCTCTGGCAACAGGTCAATGAGATCCATTACCATGGTGACAGCTCGGCCCATGGCTATCCGCTGGGCCTCTATGCGCTCCTCAACCTCTGACAAGCGAAATACAACGGACACGGCCCCCTCGCTGTCTGCCGTAGAGTGGGAGGCCGGCATGGTCATGTATGCCGATCCTGGCGCCGGTGCCTTTAGCTCCCGCGCCAGTACATCGTGCCGCCGCTCCAGTATGCGCCGCCGCTCCCGCGCCATGTGGTACTGCTGTAAATATTCTTTTACGGCTTCGCGGGTGGCCCCGCCCGTTGCCTGTTGCTTCATGTTCACACCTCGGTTATGTCAATTCCGCGCCGTTCTTTCATCAGCTTTCGCTTAATCAGGTATTCCCGTGTCCTGGTGGGCTTGCTTTTTACATCCTCCACCACCAGCCGCCCGTCCCGCTCCCTGTATGTAAAATCTGCCCGGTAGCGGATGGCCCGCACTCTCCGCCCCTCCGGGTCTGTGTATGCCTCTTGCAAAGTAAAATCCACCTGGAGGCGCAGATCATGGATTTCTCCGGCTTTCTGCCGTATGGTCAGGTGGTCATATCTCCGGGCCTCTTTTTGGCTGTCAAAGCGGAGAACGGCCCCGGAGGCGGTGACCCGCTCGGTTGGGGTGTTGCGATATTTCGCCGCCCTGTCCGTATTCTGCACAGCTGCGGCGGGAGGCACAGGCCCCCGCCGCTTCTGTTGCTTCATGTACTTTTCCACGGCCTGCTGCTGATATTTTGGCGGCAGGTCCGAAATGTTGATGGCCATTTATTCGTCCTCCGGGTCCGGGACCTCTACATATTGCCACGACATAGGCGGACGGTTTAGCCCGAACTCTGCCAGCGGGCTTGGGGTGTCGTATTCCTCCGCCTCTCCCACGATCCAGCCATACAGGGATTTCCCGCCGGCGTATTTCTCCAGGTCCTCCGCCGGTACGCAGGATCTGGAGGACAGATACCGCCAGCAGTTTCTTTTTACCCACCCCATGCAAAGGAACTGCCCCAGCACGGCCCCGGTCCCGCTCACATAGGCCAGGACCAGCAGCGGCCACGGCTCTGGTTCCCCGGCTCCGCCCCGCGGGGCTGTTTTTCTGATTTCCAGGTCTTTCTCCCCGGCCAGGATCTTCTCCCACCATTCCGGTTTTATGCTCAAAAGCACCGCCCGCACAGTCAGCGCCCCTTTCCTTTCGTCGGCCATGACCCTATTTCGTCCATTATCACCACCCCGGTGCCCAAAAGGCTGGCGTGGTAGTGGTATGGGCATTTCATATTTTCCGCCGCCGTCCTCCGCACCAGCGGAATGGCCTTTTTCAGCTCATTCACCGCATAGGACAGGCGCCAGCGGGCGCAGATATATGCGTCATGCTCTGCCAGCGCGCAGCCCTCACATTGCTGTGGCCTTTTCTGCTCGGTCACTTCTGGCCACCTCCCGGCAAAGGAATAAACCGGCATTTATCCACGGCAAACTCCGCCACATATCCGATGGCCGTACATGCCAGCATAATGTCCGCCATGAGATCGTCCGCGTCCTCCTGGCCGCGTCCGTCCCGGTTCATGTTCCGCAGGTTCCGCGCCATGGCCTGCCCAAACTCATGCAGATTTTCCGCCGCCTCCATCCACCGCTCTTTCTCCACGGTGTAGCCTATTTCGATTTTGTCCACAGTTCACACCTGCCTTTCAAAGCGCCCCATGTAATGAGCGGCCCACTCTGCTGCGCCCGCCTTGTTATCCCACGGGAAAGCGGAGGCGGGCAAGTCGTTGAAATGTTCCCGCAGGTTTTCCTTGAAAAACACTGGGATCTCATTTTCTGCACAAAACTGTGTAATCTGGTCCACCCACTCCCGCCGTGGTGTCACCTTGTCCGCCCGGTTCCCGGTTTCTGCCCCCAGGATCACCCATTGGGGCAGCCCCTCCGCCGCGCTCATGTCCACCGGCCCCAGCAGCGGCTCCATGGACCAAAAACTGTTGATTGCCACGCCCTGCATGGTGTACATGGCCGCTGCGTCCTCATTTGCCACCGTGGATCCATACCAAAAGTTTTCCGCATGGGGTAGGAGTGCCATGTGATCCAGTTCCAGGTATCTGGCCGGGTTCTTTGTCAGGAACAAATAGCGGTGCTGCGGAGCGCGTTGGCAGGCGTCCAGCACCTCCACGATCCATGATGTTGGCACCCAGCGGCCAAAAAGATCCGCCATGCTGCACACAAAAACCGTTTGCGGCTCCTCCTGGCGTTCCGGCTGGTTCATCCGGTAGCGGTGCAGGGTTGGCTCAAATCCATAGGGGTACGGTGTGGCCTTGATCTTGCGCTCCAGGACATGGAGGCCATTAGCCAGCGGGGGCAGGATCCGCACGCCCAGCGTCAAAGCGGTGGGCGGTTCTCCTGGCGTAGCAGTAGGGGCACCCATGGCGGCACCCGGTTACAGGGTTCCAGCTCATGGTGGCCCAGTCAATTTTCGTTTTGTTCATGTCGCTTTCCTCCGTTCAGTTGCAGCATTTTTTCTCTCACCAGCTTGTCGATCACATGGCCCCGCTCCCGGTAGCCACACATGGCCGCCAGCTTGTCCAGGTTGTAGGCCGTCTGCGCGGTCACCAGGACGCTGATCCGGCGCATGTTTTTCTTTCCGTTCATGGCTCCACCTCATTCCGCCGTCCGTTCAAAACGGATTTTCATTTGTGCTGGGTACAGGTCTACCTCCGGCCTCCGGCGTCCGGTCCAGCGTAGGCCGCCGGCCTGCCCCACGCATTTCCACCCGGCTGCCCGCAGGCTTGCCCCGTTTTCGCTCTCCAGGATATATGTCACCAGGCGCTTATACCCCATTGCCCGCGCCGCCCTCCAGGCTGCGGCATACAGCATGGAACAGGCGTTGCGGCTCCCGTCAGTACAAAGGCGGTTTACCTCCAGGGTCCACCCATCATCCAGGTGGCGTGATACCGGGCGCCCTATAATGGCAACGCCCACGATCTGCTCTCCGTCCGAAAGCCCTATGGAGAATTTATGCCCGGCCACCGGGCCATGATGGCGGTGGTTTTGCTCCACAAAGGCGTTGGCCTCCCGCAATGTCATGGGGACGATTTCCAGCATTACACCGCCACCGCCCTTTCCAGTTCCTCCATGGTGCTGATCTCCACCCCTGCGCACCACTCCGGCAGGTTGGCCCGCACCAGGGCCGCGGCAAAGGGAGGGGGCACGGCGTTGCCACATCTGGCCACCTGCTTGCTTTTCCCGTAGGTTTGGCCGGTATAGTCCCGCTCGATCTTGTAATCATCCGGGAAGCCGTTGGCTCTGTACAGTTCCCGCGGCGTCAGCATGCGAAGGCCAATGTCCGCCATGAAATACCAGACACCGCCGATCTGGAGCAGGATCACATCCTCCGGCCCCAGGTCATAGCCGCAATATGTATTCAGCAGTTCCCGGATCTCCGGCCAGTGTTTGAGATCTGCTCCCGGCTCCGCTCTGGTGATCCGCGTGGTTACCACGCCATGATGGCCTCCTCCCGCGGTGATGGTTTGCACCGGCTCCGTGGCAGGCCCTCCCAGGTTGGTGCCTTTCATCTTGACCAGGTGCGCAGTTGTCAGGCCCTCGTGGTCCTTGGATATTACCGTGTGGAGCGGGTCCTGGATGTTCTGGCCGTGCCGGTCGTTCCCGTAGTATTTGACCAGGCTTGCCGCCGTCAGGCCGTAGCGGTTGGCTGCGTCAATGGTCATGATCGGCCCGGTGATCTCCTGGCCTCTCACATGCTCCGACTGCTCCGTGTGATACTGGATCAGGGAGGCCCCTAAAAACATTTGACCGCCTCCGCCGCCGGTCCGTGCCGTGTCTATCGGCTCATTGGCGGGGTGCCCCGTGGAGTTGGTTGTGTTTGTCACCGTCCATGGCACCATGGCCGGGCCGCAAACTCCATGCTTGCCTTTCCCCACCGCCGTGGGCGCTGGGTCTGCGATATTGTGAACTCGTGGGGCCTGTCCGTTCCGCTCCCCGTAGCCCATTGGTACGATAAACGGGGCAGCGGATTTGATCACGAACTTGTCCACGCCTCTGGCCACCCGGCGCATGGTATTGGGCCGGAGTGGCCGCTGGGCGGAAAGGCCGTATTTCTCCCGGATTTCCTCCCGCGTGTCGAAAATGGAGGGGCAGGGGAGACTCCAGTCTATGATCTCCGCCGCGCTCCGCCACGGCTTTTTCCGCCCCTCCAGCACCTCCCGGCTGTCCGCCGGCGCGTAGGTGGGTTCCGGCCACACAATGGGCCTCCCGTCGCAGCGGGCGATCAGAAAAAACCGTTTGCGGGTGGTTGGCGCTCCATAGTCCGCCGCCACCAGTTCCCGCCACTCTACGGCATAGCCCAGTCCCTCCAGTTGGCCAATAAACCGCCGGAATGTTTGCCCGGTCTTTGCCTTTACCGGGTGTCCGCGGCGCACTGGCCCCCATGTCTGGAACTCCTCGACATTTTCCAGGATGATCACGCGGGGGCGGACCGTTCCCGCCCAGCGCAGAACGATCCAGGCCAGTCCCCGGATCCGCTTGTTCACGGGCTTTCCTCCCTTGGCCTTGGAAAAATGCTTGCAGTCAGGGGAGGCCCACAACAGGCCCACCGGGCTGCCGCCGGTGACTTCGAGCGGGTCCACATCCCACACGCTGGCCTGATAGTGTACGGTGTGCGGGTGGTTGGTCTTGTGCATTAAAATGGCGTCTGGATCGTGGTTGATCGCTATGTCCACCACCCGGCCCGTGGCCAGCTCAATTCCCGTGGAAGCTCCACCGCCGCCGGCGAAACTGTCCACAATCTTTTCCTCCCACATACTGATCTGCGCTTTGCTCACTGTCTGCCGCCTCCTGTCATGTCCATGTATAGGGCGCAGTCTTTCCCGATCCTCTGGCAGTACGCCCATTCCACCATGGCGCCGCGGCTCTCCCGGTAGTCCGGCAGGAACACGGCCAGATCTGCCGCGTTCAGCATGGCCATGCAGATCTGCATATAGTCCGCGTCTGTCAGGCCGTCCGGCAGAGTGGCCGGGT
Source organism: Ruminococcaceae bacterium AM07-15 (assembly GCA_003477405.1). GTDB lineage: Bacteria > Bacillota > Clostridia > Oscillospirales > Butyricicoccaceae > Pseudobutyricicoccus. Next base: position 14,757 of record QUDE01000011.1, on the reverse strand, counting down.
TCAGGACCACATGCCCCATTCCCTCCAGCGCCTTGGCGGCCTCCCGGAATTTTGCCCGGTATTTTCTATCCCCGGCGATCCTGCCGGCAATGTAAATTTTCATGGCGTCCTCCTATTCGTTGAAAACCTCGAAATATTCCTGGTATGGGTAACCGCTGATTTCGTGCCACCCGCTCCGCGTGGTGGATCCGTCATCGAACATGTACAGCACGGCGCCCTTGCTTGGCTTCGGCTCCTTGCGCCAGGAGGAAGCGGCCACGGTGGTGTATGTAATCACGGGCTTGGCCATGTTTTGTGTTTTGCTGTACCTCTTGCCCCGCTTCCCGATCTCCCGGTACTTCTCCATGGTTGACCGGCTTTCTTTGACCAGATAGGCCGCCAGCTTTGCATGGTTCCCGCGGCGGTCCAGCGGTTTGAAGCTGACGCCCCCGCCGCCCCTCGGCACAAACTCCCACGCCTCCGTGATGATCTCCGGGTCCATGCGCGTTATTACCACATGAATGTGCGGATTTGTCATCCTTTTGGTTTCGATGACCACCACGGCCTTGTACTTGATCCCGCGTTTTTTGCAGATCTTCCGCAGGTTCCGCAGGAAAACGGCTTTGTGTTCCAGTATTTCCTCAAAGCTGGTGTCCTTGGCGTAGTAGTGGAGGACGGCGTGGAGATCCCGGTGTCCGAAATTGGCGTTGAGGTCCCAGCGCAGGTGTTCTTCTGCCACCCGCTCGTTGATCTTGGCCTGCTTTTCCGATGTGGTCCCGTGGTTCGGCCCCCTCTGGCCCCCCTTGGTGTGGATCCGGTATGACTGCATTTTCCTGTGTTCGATTGTGCGGCCAGCCTTTACCCGTCTATGGACATAGGCCATGCTATACTCCTCCTTTGGGCCTGCTGGTCACTTTACTAATAGCTCTTACCGGAGCTATACGGGGCCGCGGCCCCGTTGAATTTTGCGGCTTGCAGGCCGTCCGGGAGTATGCTATAATGCAACTATCCAGGACGGCCTCCGCGCCGCCTCGTATCTGTCCACCTGCGCCGTGTTGTCAGCACCGGGCGCAGGTGGTTTTCTTTTTATGATAGGTAATCATTGGCCAGCTCCAGCAGCTCCGCCGCGTGTTCCTGATCCACGATCTTGACCTTGCCGGGCCGCTTCGGGTCTTTCTCTATGGCCCAGCATGTTTTCTTGGCCAGCAGTTCCATTTTCTCGGCCCTGGCTGCCATTTCATTGTTGTATTGCTCTCGGTCCCTTTTCCAGGCCATGAACTCCAGGAACTCCTCGGCGCTCATGTTTACATTTACTTCCATTACTCTGATACCTCCAGCCCCAGCCACCACGCGGGGCTGTTTCTTTTTTCCTCGTTGGGGCATACCTTGGGGCAGTCCTCCATGGGGCAGTTGTCGCAGAAATGACGGTGGAAAGCGTCATCCCATGGCGCGTCCAGGCAGGGGAGGGAGGCCAGGAAAGCGGCCAGTGCCTCCGGGGAGGCAGTGATCCGGTCAAAATTCGTCTTTCCCATGGTCATGCCTCCTCTTTGTGCAGATCCACGCCCTCCAGGGCGTTCCACACGGCCCGCTCCCATTCCTTGGCCCAGCTTGACCGGGCCTTTCTTACTGCGTTCATGGTCACCACCTCGGTGTCCCCGTGCCACAGCAGGCGGTCCCCGTCGATCACAGCAGCGGCTCCATGCTCCACCATGTCCCGCTCCATGATCGCCAGGTCAAGCAGGCTCACCCCGTAGCAGGCCCCGCCACCATCCGGCTGGAAAATCTGGTAGCCCTGCATGATCACCGTTGCCATGGTCACCGCGTCAGTGCGCTCCCCGGTCCTCCAGTGTGCTATTTCATCCGCCGCCACATCTGGCATAATTAGCTGTGGTTCTCCGTCCTTTACGATGGACACAGGCTCCGTGTCCGGGATCATCCCCATGTGTTCCACGATAGTGGCCAGCACCTTGCGGGGGATGGCCGCCCGCTTGCATTGGATATACCATTGTTCTGTGTAGATCGTCATGCAATCGCCCTCTGTGGCCACTGCATACCCAGCGGATTTATAAGCCCGCTTGATACAGCGCACCAGGCCGCTTTCATTGATCAGCATTTCTCCGCCTCCTTTATTTATATAATGTAGGCATAGGGACCGCCTTTTCCCCCGGCGCCGCCCACACCTGCGCGTCCAGGATCTCCGCCCAGTCGCAGCCCCACACCTCCGCCGCGTTCATAACTGCCGCCAGATTGGAGGCGTGTGGGACCACCACGGATCCGTGGGCAGGGTGGACCACCCTGGAGCGGCCAGGAACTCGCCAGCGGTGGATCATTGCCCTCCTGGCCGCCGCGTTGTGCGTTGCCTCCCGGCTCAAATCCCATTCCATGCGTTCACCGTGACCTCCCACCGCTCCATGGCCTCCACCACGGCTGTGGAGTATTCTGTGGATGTGATCCCAGCCTCCCAGGCGTTTCTCGCCCCGGACACTCCCATGTTGTAGGCCATTGCGGCCTTGTGCGGGTCCCCATAATCCTCCATGTACTTTCCCAGCAGGTAGCACCCGGCAGCGATATTCCCGGACGGGGTGGCGGGGTCCATCCCTGTGGCCTCCTCCAGCTCCGCGTGATAGGACCCGCTCGGCCCTGGGTTTAACTGCATGATCCCCACCTCGCCAGCGGCGCCCACGGCCTCCATATCAAAATTGGTTTCTGTTTCCGCAACGGCCAGGGCCAGGGGATAGGGGCACTTATATTCCGCGCAGTAGGTCCGCATATAGTCCTGGTATTCGTAGCTCATGGGCACCGCCAGGGAGAAATACCCGGAGGCCAGCAGGGCCTCCTCGATCTTCTCCGCCTCCATCGGGTCCTCGCCCTCACCATTCCACAGGGCATTGGATGGCGTCAGAACGGTGACGGGGGAGGCGTTCATGATCTCCGGCTCCTCTGCCGCTGCGGTGTCCGTCAGCATTTCCTTGATGATCAGCGCCGCCAGCAGGATCACCACCAGCGCCCCAATGATCAGGACGGCGATCCGCTGTCTGGCAATCTTCCGCCGCCGCTTCTCTGCGTTGGCCCTCCGCATACATTCCCGTTGTTCCTCTCTGATGGCGTCCCGCCTCTCTGCCTCCCGTCTGGCCTGCCTGCGGCGGATCTCCTCCATTTGATCCTCCCGGCGGTGCCTGGCTTCCATGGATCCGATCCGGCGTTTCAGATCGTCCACATCTTCCACCACGCCCCGGTATTTCTCCATGGCCTGACGGTACTCCTTGGCCTTTCTCTGGCTCATGTCTGCTTGTCCTCCTTTTTCCCGCGGGTTGCTCTGCCTGTCACCTCGTATGTGTACCCGAAACGCCGGCGGCCACACTCCGCACAGGTGATTTTCTCGCACCGTCCGCCGGCGGGCTTTACGGTCTTTCCGCGGCCAGCCAGGGCAATGGCGCAGGGCTTACAAAGCTCCTTTTTCATTCCCCGGCCTCCTGTTCATCGATCCAGGCCGCGCACATGTCCGCCTCCTGTAATCTCCATACCCATGGGGAGGCCGCCATGGCCGCCGAAAGTGCGCGGTTGTCCGTCTTGGCCGCGTCATCGTATGCGCCCATGTGCCACCGGATGGCCAGTGCCTCCTCCGGCAGTAGGTCCATGTGGCGCTGGACCAGGTACAGGCTTTTCTCTCCATGCCCCAGCGGCAGGGGATCCTTGTATGTATATCCCTCGTAATTCTCCCAGCGGCCAGTTTCCGGGTTCTTCCGCCGCTTGGTTTCCATGTGATAGCAGCCCACCTTGCACACATCATGCAGCAGGGCAATGACCGCCACCGTTTCCTCCTGTTCTTCCGAAAGGCGGCATTTCCCCGGATCCTCCTTGTCCGCCAGATCGCGGATCGCAATATTCCGCAGGCGGTAGTACACATTCAGGCTATGTGCAAGCAGGCCGCCGGGGTGTGCCCCGTGGTACTTCGTGGAGGACGGGGCCGTGAAAAAGTCTGTTTCCTGCTCCAGCCAGTCCAGCATGGCGTCCGCATAGTCCCGGTGGATATTGTTTTGAAAAATGTCCTTGAAATGGGTCTGCGCCGTTTGTAGTCCGTTCATTTCCAAAAAATTCATTGTGATACCTCCACACCCTGAAAGGTTTCCTTGATGATTTTCCCGCGAACACGAAAGGCCACAATGTGAAACCGGCCCAATGGGTGGATATAGTCCACCTGCCCCTGCCTGGGCCGCCGGATCTCCTTTCCGTGCTCCTCCTCGAATATTGTCTGCGGCGTCCGCACCACCACCATTCCGATCTCCAGCCTGGCCTGGCGCCCCTGTCTTTTGTCCATGGTCTGCTCCTATTCTGCGGCCTCCAGGGCCTTGTGTCGCGTGTGCCGGTCCATCCCGTTCATCATGGAGTGGATCTTCCACATCCGTTCCATATCTTCCCATTCCTCTTTTTCCGCCTCTGTTGGTTCCGCGGCCAGCTCCGGCGGCGGGAAAAGCCTGTTTTTCTGGAGAAACGCGCTGTAAAACAGCTCCATTTCCTCTTTCATGGCCTCGTTATAAAAGGCAAAATCTGCCTCTATCTCGATGTATTGGGCCGCTGTACACTTGATCCCCACTTTTTTTCGGGATCTTCCCGTGTATTGACCCACGCACCCGAAAAAATGGCCCGTGCCCAGGTGCATATAAGCCAGCTGTCCCAGCAGTCTGCGCTCCCAGTCCGTTTTGTAGCGGATCCAGTGAATGGTGGCCTTTGTGTCCTCCAGGTCCTCCTCGGTGATCCCGTACCTTTTCATAAGGGCGGCCAGGGTGCGCTCCGCGCTCTCTTTCTCCCCGCCCTCTCCGCGATCCGCCAGGGCCTTGACCTTTCCCAGCTTCTCCAGCAGTCTTTCCCGCTCTGTCATTTATTTGATCGTCCTTTCTTCCGGCGGCACCTCGTTTCCCCAGGCGTCCCAGGCGTCCCAGCCCTCCGCCCTCTGGCGGGCGAACATTTCCAGGCGGGGCACATCCCCCAGCAGCTCCACGATCCGCCGGCGGGTTTCGTCCGGCTTTTTGCTATGCCCCTCAAATGGGGCCTCAATGATCTGGTGTACCTTGTGGCTGCGGATCCTTTCCTTCGCCTTAAACCCAGGCGAAACGCCCAGCAGGCACACCTCCGCGTTGGCGCGGGTGTAGGCGCCCATGCCCCAAAAGTTGGTGCCGCTCTTGGCGTTTTTCTTCACCCACACAAATGCCGCGGTTTTGTATTGAAACCCCCATGCCTCCAGGACTTTGATCCCCTCGGCAATGTTTGGGAAAGTTGCCCACAGAAAACAGGCTGCCCCCCCCCCCGCAGATTTTCCGCACCGGCAGATTGCATATATCCGCGGTGGTCATAGTCTGGTAATGCTGTTTTGCTATGCCGTGGGAACTTTTCGTTTTTCCACCTTGCTGATAGGACCACGGCGGATCCGCATAAATCACGCTGTATTCCTTTTCAGGTAGCGGGAGAAAGTCCGCCATTGTCGGCACTCCTTTCTGCCCGCCGGCGCTCCGCCGCCGTGATGAACTCCTCCACCATGCCCCGCTCCCGGAGATCCCGGAGGTTCAGGGCGTGTGTGGTGCGGTTCACCGTCTTTCTGGTTTCTCCGCTCTTGATCTCAATGGACAGGAGCGGGCGGCCCATGCAGGTGGAGAAAAAGGCATGTGCCGTGTCCCATTCCTGCGTGATCCAGTCCAGGGCATAGTCCGGGGTTCTCGGATATTTGATGAAGCTGGTCCCGCTCCGCATAGGAGGCAGGTTCGGCACAAATTCCGCCACCAGCTTGTACAAACTGGTTTTTGTGGCTTTCAGTCGTAGCATTACAGGATCTCCTCCCGATACCAGGCCAGGATCCGCTTGGCGTACTTCTTGCGGATCCGCTTCTTTTTGGTGTGGTGGTAGCGGGCGGCCAGCGGCCTGTTGGCCGCCTCCGCCCACCGCAGGGCCTTGCGGAACTCCTCTGCCGCCCGGATCGCCTCCCATGCGTCTACCATCGCTCTGGTGGCCTCCGCCAGCTTGTCGCAGAAAATACCGAACGCTTCCGCCATAAAGCGGGCCGTTTCATTGAACTGTTCCATCGTAAAGCCCATTGACGCAAGGAGCGGCGGTGCCTCCATGCTCTCCACCTGCTCCGGCACCGCGACAATCTCCGGCAGCGTGATTTCTCCGGCGTATTGCACCGGCTGTCCGTCTATGTAGACCGCCGCCTTGGCGGTGCCTTTCCCGTCAGGTCCCATCCGGCCAGCCCTCCCCGCGTTCAAATCCCAGGAGCGCGTTGTGTCCCAGGCTTCCCAGGTTTCCCCGCAGCGCCTCCAGTTCCAGCAGGGTGTTGTATGAAATTCCCGCCGCCTCCAGGTGGCCCCGGAACTCCTTGGCCTCTTCCACGGCTTTGCGGAGCGCCTGCCGTTCCCGTTCTGCCTCTATCGCGGCGAACTCCGCCCGCAGGTCCTCCAGGTCAATCTCTCCGGCTGCGATTGCCTGGCAGAACTCCACGGCCTCCTCCCAGGTGAATTTTCTGTAACCCGTTGTGCTGATCGTTCTTGCGGATCCCTTTGTGTCGTAGCAGCTTACGGTGTGTTCCCGCTCCGGCATGTCCCACGGGTGATAAATCCGAAAAATGATCCCGTTCTGCCGTCCGATCATGGTGCCGCGGGCTTCCCACCGCCACTTGATTTCCTTTCGTTTTGCCATGTCCGGCTCCTTTCTCCGCCCCTTGCGGGGCTTGATTTTTCTGGATTGTTCGATTAGATCCAAAAGCCGGGGGCCACGGCCCTTGAAGTGCCGGCGCTGTAGCTGGCGGCCGCGCCGTCCGTATAGACAAGGCAGAAACGGTCGCTGCTGCCCGCAGAGGCGGAACGGGTGTAATGCGGCCATATCCGCCCGTTCCACATCTTCACGCGGTCCCGCTCGGTCTTGTAGGCTGGCAGTTGCTCCTCCGTGGGATCGTCGCCAGAGGCCCAGGGCCGACGCCCGAAAAACTCAGTTGCGCTATGTAGCCACAGCAGATCCGTGGTTACCAGCTCCTTGTCCTCTACCGTCTGCCGAATGGTCCGGGGTGTAATGATGGACACCAGGTCCTCCGGGAGATCCTGGACCAGATCGGTGTTGCACCACTTCCGTGCGTCGCTCTCTTTCCAGGACACCGGGCGCACCAGCAGGCGCTCATACATGGGACGCTCTGCCACGCCGTCCACAAAGCCCATCCACGCCCGGCCCGGTTCCACCTTTTCCACCATGATGGCCACCTCGGCGCCGCTCCGCAGGTTGAAGCGGATCACATCCCGCTCCGCCAGCAGCTTGTCCAGCACACCCATCTCTCTGGCCCTGGCGATCTCCGCCCAGCTGATTTCCTCTTTCGTCTGCTTGATCATGGTTGCCATTGCTTTTTCCTCCTTTGCATTTACCCGCCCCCAGGGCGGTGGGGTCCCTCATTCACTGGCGGCCCGCGCCCTGTTCAGGGGCTTTCCGCGCCGGCGGAGGCTTTCCTGGAAACGACGCTGGGCCAGATCGGGGTTGTATGACTGGCGGCTGTTCTTGTCCAGGGTGCCATTGTTCCCGCGGCGCAATTCCTGATAGATTGTTTTAGGCGCCACGCCCACCAGGGCCGCGATCTCCCGCACCGACGCATAAGCGGCCCACTTCTCTGCAATCAGCTGCCGATCCGCGGGTCCCAAATATTTGTTGCTCATGGTCCTTTCACCTCCGTTTTTCATAAAAAAATAAGAGTAACAAGGGGTTTACCCTTTGTTACTCTTATTAGTAGCATTTTCAGGGAAGAAAAATTTCTTTTAGATACTTGTTTTCCTAAAACTGATGTGATATAATAATTCTATTCCAGAAAAGGAGTAAAAAATATGCGGCAAGGTATTCTTAAATAAAACTATAATCAAATAGTGGGAACAAAGGATTATGATAGTCCCTTTTGTAGGGGCTTAGTTTTTTGTACCCAATTCAAGAATACTTTTGCCTTATCAATTTTGACATATCCCCAAAAACAGCACTCACAAACAGGTGTATGCTGTATATGTGTATGTCCGCAAATTATCATCCCCAGTGGTAAAAGTATTTTACTGCTGGGGATTTTTATGCCCTTCGGGGCAGTAAAGGGAGGACAATCACATGAAAATAATCAATATTGGAATTCTTGCCCATGTAGACGCTGGAAAGACGACCTTGACGGAGAGCCTGCTATATGCCAGCGGAGCCATTTCAGAACCGGGGAGCGTCGAAAAAGGGACAACGAGGACGGACACCATGTTTTTGGAGCGGCAGCGTGGGATTACCATTCAAGCGGCAGTCACTTCCTTCCAGTGGCACAGATGTAAAGTCAACATTGTGGATACGCCCGGCCACATGGATTTTTTGGCGGAGGTGTACCGCTCTTTGGCTGTTTTAGATGGGGCCATCTTGGTGATCTCCGCTAAAGATGGCGTGCAGGCCCAGACCCGTATTCTGTTCCATGCCCTGCGGAAAATGAACATTCCCACCGTTATCTTTATCAACAAGATCGACCAGGCTGGCGTTGATTTGCAGAGCGTGGTTCAGTCTGTTCGGGATAAGCTCTCCGCCGATATTATCATCAAGCAGACGGTGTCGCTGTCCCCGGAAATAGTCCTGGAGGAAAATACCGACATAGAAGCATGGGATGCGGTCATCGAAAATAACGATGAATTATTGGAAAAGTATATCGCAGGAGAACCAATCAGCCGGGAAAAACTTGCGCGGGAGGAACAGCAGCGGGTTCAAGACGCCTCCCTGTTCCCAGTCTATCATGGCAGCGCCAAAAATGGCCTTGGCATTCAACCGTTGATGGATGCGGTGACAGGGCTGTTCCAACCGATTGGGGAACAGGGGGGCGCCGCCCTATGCGGCAGCGTTTTCAAGGTTGAGTACACCGATTGCGGCCAGCGGCGTGTCTATCTACGGTTATACAGCGGAACGCTGCGCCTGCGGGATACGGTGGCCCTGGCCGGGAGAGAAAAGCTGAAAATCACAGAGATGCGTATTCCATCCAAAGGGGAAATTGTTCGGACAGACACCGCTTATCAGGGTGAAATTGTTATCCTTCCCAGCGACAGCGTGAGGTTAAACGATGTATTAGGGGACCAAACCCGGCTCCCTCGTAAAAGGTGGCGCGAGGACCCCCTCCCCATGCTGCGGACGACGATTGCGCCGAAAACGGCAGCGCAAAGAGAACGGCTGCTGGACGCTCTTACGCAACTTGCGGATACTGACCCGCTTTTGCGTTGCGAAGTGGATTCCATCACCCATGAGATCATTCTTTCTTTTTTGGGCCGGGTGCAGTTGGAGGTTGTTTCCGCTTTGCTGTCGGAAAAATACAAGCTTGAAACAGTGGTAAAGGAACCCTCCGTCATTTATATGGAGCGGCCGCTCAAAGCAGCCAGCCACACCATCCATATCGAGGTGCCGCCCAACCCGTTTTGGGCATCCATAGGACTGTCTGTTACACCACTCTCGCTTGGCTCCGGTGTACAATACGAGAGCCGGGTTTCGCTGGGATACTTGAACCAGAGTTTTCAAAACGCTGTCAGGGATGGTATCCGTTACGGGCTGGAGCAGGGCTTGTTCGGCTGGAACGTAACGGACTGTAAGATTTGCTTTGAATACGGGCTTTATTACAGTCCGGTCAGCACGCCGGCGGACTTCCGCTCATTGGCCCCGATTGTATTGGAACAGGCATTGAAGGAATCGGGGACGCAGCTGCTGGAACCTTATCTCTCCTTCATCCTCTATGCGCCCCAGGAATACCTTTCCAGGGCTTATCATGATGCACCGAAATACTGTGCCACCATCGAAACGGCCCAGGTAAAAAAGGATGAAGTTGTCTTTACTGGCGAGATTCCCGCCCGCTGTATACAGGCATACCGTACTGATCTGGCCTTTTACACCAACGGGCGGAGCGTATGCCTTACAGAGCTGAAAGGATATCAGGCCGCTGTCGGTCAGCCGGTCATCCAGCCCCGCCGTCCAAACAGCCGCCTGGACAAGGTGCGCCATATGTTTCAGAAGGTAATGTAAAGATACATAATCGTCAAGACGGCAACAATCAGAAGTTATGGAGGGTAACAATGGAATATAGTAAGGAAGATTTAATGGAAGCAAAAAAGCAAATTTGGGGAGTGGGAGAGAACATGGGAACAGAGGAAAGTAAAAAAATCTGGGAGGAGAACGCACAATTTTGGGATAATGCAATGGGTGACGAATCTAATGAATTTCACAGAGAGGTAGTGCGTCCCAAAGTAACGGAACTTCTATCTCCTAATCCTGCGGATTACATTTTGGATATTGCGTGTGGCAATGGAAATTATTCTTCGTATCTTGCACAAAGAGGCGCTTCGGTTGTCGCTTTTGATTACAGCAAAAAAATGATAGAATTGGCTAAAAGACGGCAATCACAATATGCAAAACAAATTGAATTTTGTGTGGCGGATGCGACCGATAGAAAAAGTATATTAGAATTAAAAAGAAATCGAGCCTTTACGAAAGCAGTTTCTAATATGGCAATTATGGATATTACGGATATTGAACCACTTCTTATGGCTGTTTATGAACTGTTGCAGGAAAGCGGAATTTTTGTCTTTGCAACGCAACACCCTTGTTTTGTCACGTTGACTGAAAAATATATGACACCGCACAGTTACTATGATATAGCGATTGAAGGGCAACCGAAAGAGCAGATTTATTATCATCGTTCCATACAAGATATTTTTAACCTTTGTTTTAGAGCTGGATTTGTCATTGATGGATTTTATGAAGAATGTTTTAAAACCAACAAAGAAATTCCTATGGTAATGATAGTAAGGCTTAAGAAGGTAAAACGTGATAGCTTAAAATAAATTCAAGTTTGTCGGGTAAATAGCAAACCCAGCCGAGCCAGTCAACGGTCAAGATGAACGGCGCATATGCGCAGCCGTTGACAGCCCCGCCCGCCTTTGCTGGTAGGCAATCAAGGGGCGACAGCAAGAAGTGCCACCGCCCCGCACTATTATTCAGAAAGGGGAATTTCCATGACCGACCAGATAGCCTATCAAGAATATATTCAGCGCAGGTACAACGCCTTTTGCAAGACTGTTATCCGCTGTGCCGCCTTGGACAAGATTTTGAAGCTTAAACGGCAATGGGAACGGCAAGTTTCCCTTGACTATCTGATGAACGAGAAGTTTGTCCAGTTTGCCGCGTCGGAGCCGGACGAGGAATACCCATTTACCGTCTGCGGTCAGACCGTCCTGCTCTGCAACGCCGCCCTTGCCGACGCGATCTCTGTTTTGCCGGAGCAGACGCGGGAAGAAATCCTGCGCTATTACTTTCTGCGCCAGCCGCAGCGCGTGATCGGCGCGTGTATTGGCCGGTCACGCAGCACAGCGGGGCGGCATATCCAGCTTGCCTTGCAGCGGCTACGCGAAGAAATGGGGGTGAGCCGGTATGAGTAGACTTCTCCCCTATGAAACAATCCTCAAAGCCCGTGAGGGCGACCCAGAAGCCGTGAACGCTGTCCTGCTCCACTACGCCGGATATATCCGCTATTTCTCAAAAATGATTGCGTCATCCGGGACAATGGAAGCCTTAAGGGAGGCATCCAGGCCGACTTTAGCAGCTTTTTTTGAATCAAATTTATCATTATGCAGTTTCCTGACGTTCATATTTGTGCTATTCTTAGTAATGATAGGATTAATGACGGCGCAGTCAAAACCCTTATCACGAAGGAAGCACAGGAGTGGGATGTGGTAGATCCCGGTGGATTCAAGGAAGCAGCGGCTTTCAAGAGAATACATCTCCTGGGCTTCCTTTATTTTTGAGATGGCAAGCTCACGGGACTGCGGATCAGAATGAATGATCTTAAAAGGCTTACCGATGAGGATGCCATTGGGGAGCATGATAGACATCCAGGTGAAGTCTGCGCCGACATCAAACCCGACAGAGAGATAGGGGATGCTTTCAGGCATCTTGAGTACTTTTTGATAGTGCATAGTAATATCCTTTCCGGCAGGCATCCAATTCCAAAGGGTGGATACACAACCTAGCGGCTTATACAGGTATAGCCTGAGGCTTCCCAACCAGCCAAAACATAAATCACCACCGAAAGGATTGACAGACTTTCTAAGAGGTATCGCCAGCCAGAAGGCCGGCTCCCAAGGAGGAAACGTCAATGATCCTGCCTTCAGTGATTATACCTCTATATTTTGTCTGGTGCATTAAGGAAACCTCAGACACGGTAAATATGTCCTATAACTTCTGATGGAGGGGGAACTCCTCCTTCCGTTATATCTATATAGATTTATTAGATTGGACTTTGTAACTATTAACCAGTAGTCGTTCTTGACTACACCATTATTATACTAGGAGAATGTAACTTCATGTTTGCTAAAAATTCAAAGGCATATTCTGTCTACCTGCTGTTCCGATTTGTCTTTTCCCTGGCGGTTTCTATGTCCACAGTGCTTTCCATCGTGTACCACCTGGAGGTGGTGCAGCTGGATGCTTTCCAGCTTGTCCTGGTAGGGACGGTTCTGGAGACCTCCTGCTTTCTGTTCGAGATACCCACCGGTGTGGTGGCGGATTTGTATAGCCGTCGGCGCTCGGTGCTGATTGGAATGTTCCTCTACGGCCTGGGCTTTCTGATGGAGGGTGCGCTACCGTGGTTCGCGCCGGTTCTGCTGGCCCAGGTTGTCTGGGGTTGCGGTGATACCTTCATCACCGGCGCTCTGGAGGCGTGGATTGCCTCGGAGGAAGAGGACAAACCCATAGACAAGGTGTTCCTGCGGGGCAGTCAAATGGGGCAAATCGGCGGCGTTCTGGGCGTGGTGCTGGGCACACTGCTGGGAAACATAAACCTGCAAATGCCTGTCATCTTGGGGGGCAGTTTGTGCTTGTTGTTGGGGCTGGTGTTGGTTCGCATCATGCCAGAAACCAACTTCTCCCCTGCTATTGAGGAACGGCAGGGCTTGCTTAAAGACTTTGTCTGCCTGTTCAAGCTCAACCTGGGCTTTGTGAAAGGCGCACCTGTGTTGCTGGCGCTCTTAGCAATCACACTATGCGGGGGACTTGCCAGTGAAGGCTTTGACCGGCTCTCCACCGCTCATTTTCTGGATGACACGGTAATACCCGTTATCGGGCCGCTGAACAGCGTCACTTGGTTCGGTGTTATCAGTCTTATCGGCAGCGGCTTAGGTATTCTGGCTTCTCAGTTGCTCATCGCCCGCATGGAGAAAAAAGGGACTGTCAGCCGAACCAGTGTGGTCATGTCCACCAGCGCCGGGTATATCCTGTGCCTGGTTCTCTTCGCGGTGGGGCGGAGCTTTTGGTTCATGTTGTTGGTGTTCCTGCTGGCGGGGCTTATGCGCACCATCAAGGAGCCTGTGCTGGCCGCCTGGATGAACGACCATGTGGATGAGAAAATGCGCGCCACAGTCTTTTCCACCAGCGGACAGCTGGACTCTTTCGGGCAGATCATCGGCGGGCCTATTGTGGGGCTGGTAGCCCAGCAGGTGTCCATACCCTGGGGGCTGGTCTGTACCGCTTTCCTGCTGTTGCCCGCGCTGTTCTTAGTGCCGGTGGCGGGAAAGAAGCGGGATTGATATGGCATAGTTAAGTTTACTGACGAGCGGGAGATTACTTCCGCTCGTCTTCATTTAGTAGCGCAAAATTTGAGGACTCTTTATTTCCTTATTCGGTATAGCGGAGGCGGCTGTCAATTCGACATAATTTTCTTGTGATACTTTACCGTACATGAGCATTGGAGGCGGGGTTGTCCTGGCCGTAACCTTCCAGAAGGTTGATGCCGCCCCACACGCACAGGCCGCCGCCCAGCGCGATAACCAAAGTCTGCAAAACCTCAATCGACTTTGCGAAGAAATCCATAGATCAATTCTCCTTTCGTTCGTTTGAATTGTTGGGTTGAAGGTCGGTTGCTTTCAATTCGTACAGATCGAAAGGCTCGTCCGGCTTCACGATGGCCGGTCTGCGTTTCATGTACCGTTCAATGTCAAATGTGTTTTTCTTGTCGGCGTCGGCAAGGTATTTGTAGCGAGGGTGGCGGGTTATATCAAACTTGTCGCTGAAAAACGGCCGTACCCCTCGTAGCTGCAAGATACACTTGCCTCCGTCCATCACCGCGATCTCGTCCTGGGTCATCAGCTCCTTTCCTAATTTCTGATAGTTGAGGCCGTGGGAAACCTGGCTGCCCCGGTTCTCGGATTGATTGAAGCTGTCGATGGTCTCCTTGCCCAGCAGCTCCGAGATTTCTTTCAGGGTGGATTTCTCCTTGCCTCCCAAAAACAAGGTGGTGTCGCAGTTGCCCACAATGGTATCTGCGGCGTCCTTGTAGATGGTCTTTAACTGGCTTTGGGACTGCAAAATAATAGAAGCCGAGATTTCCCGGCTCCGGATGGTGGCAATCAGCTTGTCGAAGTTTGGTATTTGCCCGATGTTGGCGAACTCGTCCAGAAGGCACCGCACATGGACGGGAAGCCTGCCGCCGTATACATCGTCCGCCTTGTCGCAAAGGAGATTGAATAGCTGGCTTTGCAGCATGGCGATGACGAAGTTGAAGGTGGTATCCGTGTCGCTCATAATGAGGAACAGCGCCGTTTTCCGGTCACCCAGGGTGTCCAGCTCCAGTTCGTCGTCCGACATGATCTCCCGCAGCTCCGCAATATCAAAGGGGGCAAGGCGGGCGCCGCAGCTAATCAGGATGGATTTCAGGGTCTTGCCAGAGACGAAAAGTCAAGGACTTTTTCATCAAATTCAAAAAGAAGTCACATT
>QUDE01000010.1 GCA_003477405.1 Ruminococcaceae bacterium AM07-15 | reverse complement strand
GCCTTTTTCCCCTTTTGTCAACACTTTTCTGCATCTTTTTTGCTTTTCTTTTTGCGTGGCCTGAAAAGGCTGCATGCCGCAGCCATTCCAGAGGGATAGCAGGGATAGAAAAACCCCTCCAGCCGATGCTGGAGGGGTTTCTTTTTTACCGATAAGACTTCTTCTTGGCGCGGGCCGCTTCGGACTTCTTGCGGCGCTTGACGCTGGGGCTTTCATAATGTTCTCTCTTACGGAGCTCGGAAAGCACGCCCGACTTTGCACAAGAACGCTTAAAGCGTCTCAGTGCGCTGTCCAAAGATTCATTATCTTTTACGCGGATCTCTGACATTTCATTCCCTCCCCCCGTGTTATAACCAATCAGTATAGGCAGATTTAAACACTCCTATATTATACGCAGGCAAGGGGGGTTTGTCAACTGTAAATCACGCGGGTTTTACAACTATATTGACGATTCTGCCGGGAATGACAATGACTTTCACCACTTGCATCCCTTCCAGAGCCGCCGCCACTTTCGGCTCGGCCATGGCCTTCTCCTGGATCTGCTCCTTGGTATCCTGGGCGCCGATCCACACAGTGCCCTTCACCTTGCCGTTGATCTGCACGCCGATCTCCAGGGTGTCGTCCACTGTCTTGCTTTCGTCATATTTGGGCCAGGGAGCATACACCAGCATCTCCTTGCCGCCCATGCGCTCGTTGAGCTCCTCGCAGATATGGGGCGCAAAGGGAGAAAGCAGCAGAATAAAGGTCTTATACTCGGCCTGGTTGACTCCATTGTCCCCAAAGGTGTTGAGCAGGCTCATCAGGGCCGCAATGGCGGTATTGAACTTCAGGTTCTCAATGTCCTCGGTGACCTTTTTGATGGTCTTGTGCATTTCCCCTTCGTTCTTTTGGGTATAGCTGTCCCCAGGCTGTACCTGGTCAAACAGGGCCCATACACGCTCCAGGAAGCGACGGCAGCCCTTGACAGCGTTCTGAGACCAGGGAGCGGCCTTTTCAAAGTCGCCCAGGAACATCTCATACAGGCGCATGGTGTCGGCGCCATAGTCCCGCACGATATCATCCGGGTTGATCACATTGCCACGGCTCTTGGACATCTTCTCGCCGCCTTCGCCCAGGATCATACCATGGCTGGTGCGCTTCTGATAGGGTTCGGGCTGGGGCACAACACCGATGTCATAGAGGAACTTATGCCAGAAACGGGAATAGAGCAGATGGAGAGTGGTATGCTCCATGCCGCCGTTGTACCAATCCACCGGCATCCAGTATTCCAGAGCTTCCTTGGAGGCCAGCTCCTTGTCGTTGTGAGGATCGCAATAGCGGAGGAAATACCAGCTGGAACCGGCCCACTGGGGCATGGTGTCGGTTTCCCGCTTGGCGGGAGCGCCGCAGTGGGGGCAGGTGGTATTGACCCAGTCGGTCATCTTGGCCAGGGGAGATTCGCCGTCGTCAGTGGGCTCGTAGGAATCCACTTCGGGCAGGCGCAGGGGCAGCTGGTCTTCCGGTACCGGAACCCAACCGCATTTTTCGCAATAAACCAGAGGAATGGGTTCGCCCCAATACCGCTGACGGGAGAACACCCAGTCGCGGAGCTTATAGTTGACCTTGGTTTCGCCCTTCTTCTCTTTTTCCAGCCATTCCACGATCTTGACCTTGGCTTCTTCCACGCTCAGGCCGTCCAGGAAGCCGGAATTGACCATAATGCCGGTATCGCAGTCGGTGAAGGCTTCTTTCTCCACATCGCCGCCCTTGACCACTTCGATGATGGGCAGCTCAAACTTTTTGGCAAACTCCCAGTCACGGGTGTCGTGGGCCGGCACGGCCATGATGGCGCCGGTGCCATAGGACATGAGCACATAGTCGGAAACAAAAATGGGAATCTCCTGGTTGTTCACCGGATTGATGCCCCGGACGCCTTCAATGCGTACGCCGGTCTTTTCCTTCACCAGCTCGGTGCGTTCAAAGTCGGACTTCCGGGCAGACTGCTCCTGATATTCCCGGACAGCGTCCATGTTCTGGATCTTCCCAGCCCATTTTTCAATATAGGGATGCTCGGGAGAAATAACCATATAAGTGGCGCCGAACAGGGTATCGGGCCGGGTGGTGTAGATCTCCAGCACATCGCCCTCGGTGGTGTCAAAACGCACCTGGGCACCGGTGGAACGGCCGATCCAGTTGCGCTGCTGGGTCTTGACCCGCTCGATATAATCCACCTGGTCCAGATCGTCCAGCAGCCGCTGGGCATATTCGGTGATCTTCAGCATCCACTGGCTCTTTTCCTTGCGGATGACCGGGCTGCCGCACCGCTCGCACACGCCGTTGACCACTTCTTCGTTGGCCAGCACGCATTTGCAGGATGTGCACCAGTTGACGGGCATAGTGGTCTTATAGGCCAGACCCTTTTTGAACAGCTGGAGGAAGATCCACTGGGTCCATTTATAATAGGAAGGATCGGTGGTGTTGACCTCCCGAGACCAGTCGAAGGACAGGCCCAGAGAACGCAGCTGGCCTTTGAACCGGGCCACATTCTGCCGGGTCACTTCTTCCGGATGCACATGGTTTTTGATGGCATAGTTCTCCGTGGGCAGGCCAAAGGCGTCCCAGCCCATGGGGAAGAGCACATTATAGCCTTCCATCCGCCGCTTCCGGGCCACGATGTCCATGGCGGTATAGGGCCGGGGATGGCCTACATGGAGACCCTGGCCCGAAGGATAGGGGAACTCCACCAGAGCGTAATACTTGGGCTTGTCGTATTTGTTTTCCGCCCGGAAAGCCTGGGCCTCCTCCCACTTATCCTGCCATTTGTGTTCTATGGCCGTGTAATCATACTTCATTTTGCTTCCTCTTCCTTCTTTACAAGATAGGGCTCCACATCCACTTTCTGGGCATCGGACCAGAGCCGCTCAATAGCATACAGTTCCCGGGCTTCCTCCAGGAAAATATGGACCACAACGCTGGTGTAATCCATCAGAATCCAGTTGGATGTGACCCCTTCGATGTGATGGGGCACCACTTCATGCTCCCGCTTCAGCTTCAGTTCGATTTCTTCGCTGAGGGCCCGGATATGGGTGGTGGAGGTACCGGTCATCACCACAAAATAGTCGGTGAGGGTGGTCTGCTCAAAAACCCGGATGGCTGTGATGTCCCGGGCCTTCTTGCTGTCCGCCGCCCGGACAATGGCCTCCAGTGTCTGTTCAGGTGTCATATACTTTCCTCCGATTGTTCGTGATAGATTCACGCTTATGGCGTGGTTGGCTGCTGAATGCCCGGATCGGTGTCCCCCGTCTCCGGGGTGATGGGATCCGGTGTGGGCTCCGGTTCCGGCTCAGGCTCAGGTTCTGGCTCGGGTTCCGGTTCCGGTGTGGGTTCTGGCTCAGGTTCCGGCGTCACCGTTTCGTTTCCGCCGCCTTCCGGCTCTGTGGGCTTATTCGTCCCGCCGCCGGGCTGAGTGGTAGAACCGCCGCCGCTGGGCTTACTCCCCGAGGAACCCGAGGAACCGGAAGAAGAACCGGACGAGCTGGAGCTGGAACCGGAGCCGGAACCGGAGCTCTGGGCCGGCGGATCGTCATCTTTCCCTTCCGAAGAGCCGGAAGAAGAACCGGAACCGGCCGGGGCCGATGTGGAATACTTGCTGACATCGATCAGGTTGAGCTTGGTCACATCGTCCTTATAAGGATTGAGCAGCTCATTGACCATCTCCAGGATGTTCTCCTCTTCGGGAACAAAATAAGACTGCATATGGCCGTAGTCCGCCTCATAAAGGTAGGCCGCATGGCCGGGCAGAGTGGTCATATCAATGTTGTTGAAGTCCATCTTCAGCGCCTGCATTCCAAACCAGGTCAGTTCGCTGAGGGTCAGGTTGGTCTCGGTGTTGTCCAGCACGGCTTTGGTCATATCCCCCAGGTTGAGCAGATTCTCAGGGCTGAGGATCTTCTTGGCCACAGTGCGCAGGAATTCCTGCTGCATCTTGATCCGGCCAATGTCCCCTTCTGCATAACCGCCCTTGACACCCGGGTTGTTCTGGCGGAAGCGCACCAGCTGGATGGCCTTTTCTCCGTCCAGATGCTGCATTCCCGGTTCCAGATAAATGTGGAGATCCTGGGAGGGATCGTCCCATACCATATAGGTAGGCACATTGAAGTCCACGCCGTCGATCAGGTCGATCAGTTCTTCAAAACCTTCAAAGCTGACCACCACATACCGGTCAATGGGAATGCCCAGCAGCATTTCCAGCTCTTTTTCCAGCTGCTCCGGCCCGCCGTTGAAGCCGCCGTTGATCTTCTTGATCTTCCGCTTCACATTGGACATGGTATCCCGGGGGATGTTGACCATGTTCACCTTCTGAGTCTTTACATTATAGGATGCCACGATGATGGTATCGGTACGGGTACCGCCATCGTCGGTGCCGCAGAACATGAAGGTGTAGTAATCATCCTTCCGTTCCCGGTCTCCATCCTCGATAAAGGGCTCCACCAGATCGGCGTAAGGATCGTCCTCTCCCTCGCCCAAAGTGACTTCCGGTTCCTTTACCGACACATCGGGGGGCTTGGCAAAGGCCTTGAGGAAGGCATAGACCCCCACTCCCAGCACCAGCAATATTCCCAGAACGATCAGCGGGATATACCGGGCTTTGAGCCGCCGCTTCTTTTTCTTCTTTCCGCTCTGATCGGCCTGGATCTTGCTTTCGCCATTCCCAAGAGGCTTTCCAGGAACTTTCCCCGGATGAGAAGGCACTCCTCCCGCCTCTTTGCCCTTGGCCTGAGGCTTGGACGCGTTTTCCGGCCCCTTCTTTTCCGAAGAGGATACCGGTTTGGGCGTGCCTTCTGTTTTTTTCACCTTCTCTTGAGAAGGGGTCCCCGCCTGTTTCTCCAGCTTTTCCACCTGGGGAAGAGGGGCCGTTTCGTCATGGATGGCAGAAGGTTTTCTGCCGTGATTTCCACCAAATATCTTCATTTCCCATTCTCTTTCTTTGACCGCAGATCGTCCAATGCTTCCTGTGAGCGCCGGTCAGGCTCTCCGCCCTTCTGACGCACATGCTCTATGGTGTCGCTCAGCGACTGTATCATGGCCTGATCCAGATCCTGCCGGCACAAGCTCCGCAATCGATCCACTCCAGGATAATCCCGGCCCGGCTCAATGCAATCGGCCAGGTAAACGATCTTGTCCAGAGTGGTCATATCCCGGTCCCCCGTGGTATGGCGGGCGATGGCCTGCACCACCTGGGGGCTGGAGCCGAATTTGTCCTGCGCCAACGCTGCGGCCGTCTTCCCGTGGAGCAGGGCAGTATTCTGTTCACCATAGTCAAAAATTATATCGTACTGGCGGCACAATTTCAACTGCTCCTCAAGATCCAGGCACTTGGTGGCATCGTGGAGCAAAGCCGCTTCCCGCGCTTCTTCCTCCGGCACCCCATATTGCCGGGCCAGAGAGGCCGCCACCTCTTCCACGCCCAGGGTGTGCCGCCAGCGTTTTTCGGTCAGATGCTCCCGTACCGCTTTCCCCAGCTCTTCCAGCCGGGAGGATGGCTGATACAGGCCGTGGCTCTGGATATACCGGGCCACATCTTCATCCAGCTCACTTTCTCCGCCTCCGGCCATCACATCCTGGCGCACCTGGGTGGAGCTGAGGACGGTGACCGGGCAGGACACCACATCGCTTTCCACTCCCAGTGTCTCTTTGAGAAAGACCTGCTGCCGCTGGATCTTTTCTTTTTCCTGTTCCTCCCGGGCCACCACCGCCAGACGGCAATAGCGGGCGATCTTCTCCGGCTGGCGCCATTTGTGGAAGGAAAGGAACATATCGGTTCCCATGATCAGCCAGAAACCCGCCCCCGGATATTCCCCAGCCAGCTGCTCCACGGTATCACAGGTATAGCTGGGCCCCAGGCGGGACAGCTCCAGATCACACACCTGGGCCCGGGGGATCTTGCGGGCGATGATCTCCGTCATCTCCAGCCGCTGCCGGGGGGTGGCGCTGCCCGCCGGCATGGACTTGTGGGGCGGCACAAAGGCGGGAATGAGCAGCAGCCGGGTCAGTTCCAGCTGCCGGACACAGGCCGCCGCCGCCCGCTGGTGTCCCAGGTGAGGCGGGTTGAATGTGCCGCCGAACAAACCGATCCGGACCTTTTCTCCCTTATTTTCCAAGATCGATCACCGGGTTCTTCTCGTTCTTTTTATAGAGAACGAACCGGGAACCGATGCACTGCACCGGTTCGGCATCGATGGCCTCCGCCAAGACTTCGCAGGCCTCCCGGGTGGTGAGCAGGGCACTCTCCAGCACCCGCACCTTGATCATTTCTTTATTGGAGATGGCCTGCTGGGCCTGGGTAATGACGCTTTCGGTGATGCCGCCCTTGCCGATCTGCATGACGGTGTCCAGGCGATTGGCCAGGGAGCGCAGAGTTGCTCTTTGCTTGGATGTGATCATGTTATTTTTTCTCCTCTTCTTTGCCTTTCATTTCTTCCGCCAGTCCGGCGGCGCACTTTGCCATGGCCCGGGCCCGATGGGAAATCTTGTTCTTTTCCTCCCCGGGCATCTGGGCAAAGGTCATTTTATATTCCGGCAGGTAAAACACCGGGTCGTAGCCGAAGCCCCCTTCGCCCTGGGGCTCTTCCAGCACCAGGCCGGGACATTCGCCCCGCCACACCCGTTCGGTGCCATCGGGAAAGACGCAGGCCACCGCCGAAACAAATCTGGCGCCCCGCTTCTCCTGGGGAATGTCCTTCATATTGTGGAGCAAAAACTGGAGCCGGTCCCAGTCGCTGCCCGGACAATAGCGGGCCGAGTGGATTCCCGGTGCGCCCCCCAGAGCGTCCACCGCCAGGCCGGAGTCGTCGGCCAGGGCCGGAAGGCCGGAGGCCTTGCAGGCCGCCCGGGCTTTGATCAGGGCGTTTTCCTCAAAAGTATCCCCATCTTCTTCCGGCTGGGTGTGCACGCCCGCTTCCTCCATGGACAAAACCTCAATACCCAATCCCTGGAGGATGGCGCTCATCTCCCCTTTTTTCTTTTGGTTGTTGGATGCCAGTACAAATCTCACAGCAGATCACCTATAGCTTCTCTCTGGGCAGCGATCAGCTCGCCGATGCCCTTTTCCGCCAGGGCATACATGGCGTCCATCTCCTTTTTGGAGAAGGGCCGCTCCTCTCCAGTGCCCTGGAGTTCGATGATGTTGCCCTTGTCGTCCATGATGAAATTGAAATCCACCTGAGCGCCGCTGTCTTCCACATAGCAAAGATCCAGCAGAGGGTTGTCACTGACCATGCCGCAGCTCACCGCCGCCACATACCCCCGCAGGGGCAGTTTTTGGAAAATGCCCTCCTGGCGCAGCTTGTCCAGAGCCAGCACCAGAGCCACAAAACCGCCGGTGATGGAAGCACAGCGAGTGCCGCCGTCGGCCTGGATCACATCACAGTCAATGGTGATGGTCCGCTCGCCCAGAGCGTCCATATCGGTAACCGAGCGAAGAGCCCGGCCCACCAGGCGCTGGATCTCCGCCGAGCGAGGGGAGAGCTTCAGCTTGCTCACATCCCGCCGTCCACGGGTGTTAGTGGCCCGGGGCAGCATGGAGTATTCCGCCGTCACCCAGCCGCTGCCGCTTCCCTTTTTGAAAGGCGGCACGCCCTCTTCCACGGTGGCGTTGCAGATCACCTTGGTGTCGCCGCACTCAATGAGCACCGATCCCTCCGGGTATTTGATAAAATCTTTGGTAATGGTCACCGGCCGCATTTCCTCCGGCTGCCGTCCATCATAGCGTCTCATGGGTCCTTCCTCCTTCTTTATTCAAAAAAGGCCTGCACAAACTGGCCTGCGTCAAATTCCAGCAGATCGTCGGCGGTTTCGCCCACGCCGATAAACTTCACCGGCACGCCCAGCCGGGCAGAAATGTTGATGGCGATGCCGCCCTTGGCGGTGCCGTCCAGCTTGGTGAGCACCAGCCCGGTGAGAGTCGCCGCCTGGTTGAACTGCTCGGCCTGGCTCAGGGCGTTCTGGCCGGTGACGGCATCCAGCACCAACAAGGTCTCCTTGTCGGCCTGAGGCAGTTCCCGGTCGATGACCCGGTTGATCTTGGCCAGCTCGTTCATCAGATTGGTCTTGTTGTGCAGCCGTCCGGCGGTGTCGCAGATGACCACATCCACCCCTCTGGCTTTGGCCGCGGAGATGGCGTCAAACACCACCGCCGCCGGGTCCGCTCCTTCGCTGTGGCGCACGATATCGGCGCCGCACCGGTCGGCCCACACCGTCAGCTGATCGGCCGCGGCAGCCCGGAAGGTATCGGCCGCGGCAAAGAGCACCTTTTTCCCCTGGGCCGTCAGCTTCTGACCCAGCTTGCCGATGGTGGTGGTCTTGCCCACGCCATTGACCCCAATAACCAGAATCACCGAAGGATGGGTGTTGAGATGGAGCCCATCGTTGGGGGTCATCTTTTCGGTGAGGATCTGGCACAGGGCTTCCACCAGTTCTTCCTTGGTCTCAATGCTCTGGCGCTTGGCCCGCTCCCGCAGCTCGTCGATGGTCTCGGCGGCGGTCTGGGCCCCGATGTCCGACAGGATCAGTGCATCCTCCAGCTCTTCCAGTGTCTCTTCGTCCACCTTGCGGAACACCGACAGCACCGAATCCAGTGTCTCACCGATGTTCTCTTTGGTCTTTTGCAGACCGCTGCGGATCTTATCAAAAAATCCCATGTTTCTCTTTCCTCCTGATTGATTACTCCATCTATTCTTCCATCTTCTCCTGAAGGGAAACGCCCAGTTTTTCTTCCACCTGGCTCAGCTGCAGCCGCAGCAGCTTGGTCACCCCCTGCTCCTGCATGGTGACGCCATAGAGGATATCCGAGCCCTCCATGGTTCCCCGGCGGTGGGTGATGAGGATGAACTGGGTGCTCTGGCACAGGCGGCGCATATACCCCACATACCGCAGCACATTCACATCGTCCAAGGCGGCCTCGATCTCATCCAGCACACAGAAGGGCGTGGGCCGCACTTTCAGAATGGCGAAATAGAGCACAATGGCTACCAGCGCCTTTTCCCCGCCGGACAGCAGGGACATGGCCCGCTGGCTTTTTCCCGGCAGTTCCACATGGATATCTATGCCGCACTCCAGGATATCTTCCCCTTCCTCCAGCTGAAGCCAGGCCTTTCCCCCGCCAAACAACTCCTGGAAGGTTTCGCCGAAGTGCTTATCAATGCGCACAAATTCCCGGCCGAAGATCTCCCGCATATTCTGGGTGAGATCGCCGATGATGTCCAAAAGATCGCCTTTGGCCTTTTCCAGATCCCGTCTCTGTTCCTCCAGGAACTGGTATCGCTCATGGACCTTCTGGTATTCCTCGATGGCCCCGATGTTCACCGGCCCCAGCTTTTTGATCTCTCCCCGCAGCTGTCCCAACCGGCGCTGGGCTTCGCTGCGGCTTTCCATGGGCTTCTGAATCTGCTGGGCCGCATTGGGAGTCAGCTCATAGCTTTCCCACATTTTATCCAAAACCTGCTTTTCCTCCAGCTGGAGCTGGCTGGCCTTGCCTTCCAACCGGGCCTTTTCCCGCTCCATACGCAGGATCTCGTCATTTTTCTCCTGGGCCTGCCGCCCATTCTGGGTACGCTGGCCCTCAATACGCAGTTTTTCCTCTGCCAGCGTTTCCAGTTGGCTCTGCTTTTTCTCCCGCAAAGCGGCGTATTCCTTTTTCACCGCTTCCTTTTCTTCCATCTGCCGGGAAAGCACCGCTTCCTCTGCGGAAAGCTCCTCCAGCTCCCGCTGGCGCTCTTCCCGGTCCCCGGAAAGGGAATGGAGCAGCTCTTCCAGCTGACAGAGGCTTTGCTCCAGCGCCCCAAGACGGCTGTCCTCCTGGGCTTTCTCCGCCCGTTTTTCCAGCAGCTGCTCTTCCAAAGTCCGGCGGCGCTGCAAAAGTTCCTGGCTTTCCGCCTGCAACGCTTCCAAATGGCGGGCCGCTTCTTCCCGTTTTTCCGCTGCTTCCTCCCGGGCCTGCTTGTTTTCCGCAAGCCGTGTCTCCAATGTCCTGCGGCGCTCCTGGGCGCTTCCCTGCTCCTCCAGCAATCCTTCCAGAGCCTGGCGCAGGCTTCCCAGCAGCAAAGCGTGCTGGCTTTGCCGGGCCTCCAGGGATTGCAGGGCCGCTTGCGCCTGGTTCTTCTCCTCCTGGGCGGCCTGGGCGTCATTCTCCGCCTTCTTCCATTCGCCCTGGGCCTTCTGAACCTGTCCAGCCAGCTCCTTCAAATCGCCGCTTTTCTTCTCCAATGCCTGACGCAGCCGGGCGATTTCATTTTTCCGGGAGAGGATACCGGTGTTTTTGTTCAGGCTGCCGCCGGTCATGGCGCCGGAATTGCTCATCAACTGACCGTCCAGAGTGACCATCCGATACCGGTGAGGATAGCGGCGGGACAGGCGAATGGCGCTGTCCAAGTTTTCCACCACCGCAGTGCCTCCCAGAAGGCTGCGCACCACATTGTCGTAAATGGGCTCCCGCTGTACCAGCGTATCGGCCATGCCCACAAATCCGGGTTCGCCCTCCAACGGGCGGCCATCTGTCTTTCGGGGGGCCATGGCCGACACCGGCAAAAAGGTGGCCCGTCCCAGGTCCCGGCTTTTCAGAAAACCGATGGCCTGCTTGGCGCTTCCCTCGTCCTTTGTGACGATGTTGCTCATGGCCGCGCCCAAGGCGATCTCAATGGCCACAGCGTGTTCGTCCCCCACGGAGATCAGCTGGGATACCGGGCCATGGATACCGGAAAGCACCCCCTTCCGGGCAGCTTCCAGGGTCTGGCGCACCGCCCGGCCAAAGCCTTCGTAATCCCGCTCCAGGGCCTGGAGCATTTCCAATCGATCGGAAAGGGTGCCCAGGGCACGCTTTTCCTCCTGGTATGTTTCCAGCAGCTTCTGGGCCTTTTCCCGCCGTGTTCTGACCCGGAGCAAAAAGCCCTCCAGCATATTCCCGGCACTTTCCGCCTGCTCCCGGCCCTGCTCCAGAAGCTTCTCCAGATTTTTGGCTTCCCCTTCTTCTTTTTCCAGCCGTTCTTTGGCCCGGGAAAGTTCCGATTCCAGGTTTTTGCCCCGGCTTTCCATCTCCTGTCCGCCGCTTTCCAAAGCAGCTCTTACGATCTCCAGCTGATGAAGCTGCTGGCTGCTTTGATTGAGTTTCTCCCGGGCCGCCTCTTCCCGCAAGGCCTGCTCCTGCTGATTTCTAGCCAGCTCCTGCTGCCGATGGGCGATTTTCGCCAGTTCCTGTTCTTTGGCGGCAAGGATCTTGCGGCTTTCCTCCCGCTGCTGTTCCTGAGCAGTTTTCTGTTCCACAAGGCCATCCTGGCGGGTGGCGTGCAGTTCCAGCTCCCGCTCCAGACGCCGGGCGTTCTGCCGGCCATTTTCCCGCTGGGTGCCCAACACAGCGATGTCGCTTTCCAAGGAATGAATCTGGCCTTCAATATTCCGCAGCTCCACCCGGCTCTGCTCGGTCTCCAGTTCCTTGTCCCGCATGCTCTGAAGTAGGCGTTCCCCTTCTGCGTACAGCTCTTCCAGCTCCCGCCCCCGGGCGGAAAGCATCCGCTGGGCATTGTCCAGGTCCACTTTGGTTTTTTGCCGGTTCTCTCCCAGCTTGGCAAGGGAATCCATCCAAAGGGAAACCTCCAGCACCCGCAGCTCATCCCGCAGCAGCAGAAATTGCCGGGCGTCCTGGGCCTGTTTCTCCAGCGGGCCTACCTGACTGTGGAGCTCGGTGATAATGTCCCGGATACGCACCAGATTATCCTCGGTGGCACTGAGGCGGCGCTGGGCTTCATTGCGTTTATAGCGGTAACGGGTGATACCGGCGGCTTCCTCGAAGATTTCCCGGCGCTCACCGCTTTTGACGGCCAAAATCTCGTCGATACGGCCCTGGCCAATGATGGAGTAACCCTCCCGACCCAAGCCGGTATCCATCAGGAGTTCGTGCACATCCTTCAGCCGCACCGGTTTTTTGTTGATGAAAAACTCACTTTCCCCAGAGCGGTAATAGCGGCGGGTCACGGCCACCTCATCATAATCCAGAGGAAGGCTGTGGTCTCCATTGTCCACGGTGAGGGTCACTTCACAATAGCCCAGGGGACGGCGGCGCTGGGTGCCGCCGAAAACCACATCCTCCATCCGGCTGCCCCGCAGGTTGCGGGTGGACTGTTCGCCCAGCACCCAGCGGATGGCGTCCACCAGGTTGGACTTGCCCGAGCCATTGGGTCCCACAATAGCGGTGATCCCGCTGCTGAAATCCAGCCGCGTCTTATCGGGAAAGGATTTAAAGCCCTGGATCTCAAGGGATTTCAGATACAATGCCACACCCCCGCAGAAATTCTTCCATATTCAATTTATTGTATCAACTCCTGGGTAACTTTTCAACATTCTGAAGAAAGAAAAAAGCCACAGGGGGGATTTTAGTTGACAATTTTACAGGCCATAGATATAATAAAAATGTGGAAACCCAGACGGTTGCCACAACATACAAACTACATCAGGCCGAGGGTTCTGCCCTCAAACCACAGTGAGCCGTTCTGTTGCGACCAGACGGCTCACTTCTTTTTGTTATGAATCTGATCCCAGGCTTGGAAAAAAATCCAAGCGATGGAAACAATCCAAAAAACCTCTTGAAGTGTTATATGTATCACCCCCTTGGGAAAAGATTTCCCGCGAGGGCTCTATACACGCCTTCCTTTCCGCTCTCGCGGGATATCAGGCAACCGTCTTTTTCACCGTACACCGTCTACAAAATGGGCAAAACTCAACTGCGGACGGCGGGTTTCCACACATTGGGATTATATTGAATCGGGCTGGCTCTGTCAACAGCGGTCAAAAGGAATCCTGGGGATTCCTTTTTTTATGGATTGAAAAAGCCGGAACGCAAAAAAGCGTTCCGGCCATGGAGGCATTTTACTTCTGTTCTGTGAGTTTCAGCTCATCGATGAGCTGGAGGGCATGTTCGGGGCCATCCACCAGATAGGGGGTATCGTCCACAAACAGGGTGGGCAGACCCACACGGCTCTCCTTGCGAACCTCCTCAAAGGCGGGATAATTGTCCCGCACCTTCAGGAACTGACGGAGATAGCCAATGCTGGAGGTAATGTCGATATAGACAAAGCGTACATTGTTCTGGGAAAGAACCTCTTTCACCGGGGGGCAGGTCTTTCAAAGGGGGCTGCCATACAAAATAATTTTACGCATAAAAGAGTACCGCCTTTCAATTATCAGTGTAACCAATAACTTCTGATTCTATTATAATGTATGCCGAACAAAGCCGCAAGCCTTGAAAGCCAAGGTCTTCAAGGCAAATTGGCTTTGTTCGAGTGCAAGGTTTTGGAGAAGACCACTCCAAAGCCTTGCACATTCCGTTGGTGCGGCAAAACCCACCAACGGAAATACACATTGTAACAATGGTTGAAATCCATAAAATAGCGTCCCTGTGCTATTTTATGGATTGATGCGGCATCTGCCGCAAGAATAAACCGCATAGCGGTGTATTCTTTAACCATTATTATAGAAGGGGCAAATAGCAATGTCAAGGAAAAATGTATTTTTTTCAGTTGCAGATAAAAGAAAAAAGAGGGAGCCGCCCCGAAGGGCGGCCCCCAGGCCCGGATGGGCCGTTTGATTTAGGATTGTGAGAAGGGATTACGCACCAGCACCGGTGGTCCAGGCATCGCCAGACCAGGTGTAGATGGCAGTTGTGTTGTGGTCCACACCGGCAATCGCAGTAATAACTGCGTCTCCAACGCCCTTCGTAATTTCCACAACAGCGTTTTCTCCTCCAGTTACGCTACCCGATGTACCTGTAACAGAACCTCTTGCCGCAACAGTCATTCTACCATTGACCACAACAGAAGCACCTTCACTTATAGCCAAAGAGCTTCCTGTTCTGCTGGCCGAAGAGAGCACCAGGGTTCCATTTACTGTCATTTTTCCGCTTTTCAGAGTCATATCAATGCCAATGGCATCGCCAGCATCCGCAGCAGGACCATTGGGATCTTTGCCGGAATCAAACATGGAATACCAGGTCTGCCCTTCCGGAATGGTCACATCGCCAGCAATGGTCATGGTCGGCTTGCTTCCTTTGCTAAAAGATCCCAGTTTAAAAGTTACGGAAGCACCTTCCGTCGTCTGAATACGGGCATCTGCACCAGGGCCGACAAACTTGGTATCTGCTGCTTCTTCTTCCACCTTGGTGGTCATAGAGGCCAGTGTGCCGCCATGATTGACCTGGATGGTTGCAATAGTGGGCAGCTCGCTGCCTTCGCCGCCGTTGTAGTTGGCATTGATCTTCAATGTGCCGCCCTGCACAACAACAGAGCCTTCGCCGGAAAGGGCAACATCATACGCATTCAAATTGCCGCCTTTAGCAATCACCAGGGTCTTGTCAGCGGGAACTTCGTACCCTTTTTCCAAAGTAACCTCCCCTGTCAGGGTATAGGTGGAAATGAATTTCCAGTCAGCTTCTGTGGGCAATGTGCCGCCTTCGGTCACCGGAGCCGCAATGGTCAGGTTGCTGACAGGCAAGGTGTAGCTAGCCTGAGCCAGAGCAACGCCAGAAGCATCCTTAAAAGTCAGATTAACAGTATAGTCGCCATTGCCCAGTTTGTTCCAAACACCATTCGCTTTCTCAGCAAAACTAATGCCCAGCTTCAGATAAGTGCTTCCATCTTTCTTAACATAGCGCTGCTCTTCTGTCAGTTCAGTAGTAGTAGCTTCGGCAGAAGCAGTCTTTCCGTCCCCGCGATCAACAGAATACTGAATAGAATTAACTTCGCCGTCGATGCCATCTACTTTAATGTAGTTAACCATCGCTCTTCTGGTATCCTGGCCTTCAGCATCACCAGCATGCTCAAAATTCTCTACATCTTCCTGAGTCATGATCTTTGCAGCGCTCAAATCCAACTCATTGTCTGTATCAGGTGCAATTCCTTCAGGAGCGTAATCGCCCGGTTCAACAGTCTTTACATCAGCAGTAACTTTACTAACTTCTTCAATGGAATAACCCATTTGGGTCATATCCACTGTAAAGTTCAGAGTAGCAACGACAGTATCGGTGGTATAATCCGGATCGCCAGAAGTCTTGACCAGCTTCACGCTGTGATTAAACACACCATTGTCCTTCATGCTCCAAACACCATTGATTTTTTCAGCAAAGGTGTTACCCAGCTTGAAGTAGCTGTATCCACCCTCCTGAACCCACCAGCCAGCTTTCTGATTGTCATTCGTAATATCCCATACCAGCTCTTCGCCAACATTGACACTGTAAATCACCTTGTCAAAAGAGGCAACTTCGGCCGTGGGAATCTTGAAGTAGGTCACATACTGACCGCCCACAGGCTTCTCAGCAGTACCGCCCATCTTGGCAACTTCAGCCTGAGTCAGCTCTTTATCTTCAGGCAGCTCAGCGGTTTCGCCCTTGGACAATCCTTCTGCTGTGGAAGAAATACCCAGCTCATCAAAATGCTGTGTCTTCGCAGTTTCAGGCAATGTTACCGCACTTGTCTTCACACCAGACAGGTCGATGACATACTTCACAACTTCGTCAGTGCCCCACTGGAGGGTTATATGAGTTTTGGGAGCGGTTGAACCTGCATTGACCCAAGCGACAAAATACTTCCCTTCGCCTACATTAGGATCGTCTACTACCAAGGTATCATTTCCATTGTCAGCTGTATCGCTAGCTTCCGTTCCGAAATGATATGCTACGGTATCTTCTTCATAGCCATCCGGAGCCTTGATAGCAACACCAACCCAGTAGCCCTCTGCCTTCTTCTCATTTTGATGCAGCGGCACTTCTTTATCTGTACTCAGCTTGATGGTGACAACTTTGCTGATAATGTCCTGGGTGGCAGAGGCCTCAACGGTGGGCATCTTCTCAGGAGCAATCGCCCCTTCCTCACTCTGATCCACAGGCTTTACGCCAACAATGCCGCCCACAGGCAGGATGGGGGTACCTTCATCCCCGCCGCCGGTGGAACCGCCACCGGTGGAGCCGCCGCCGCCAGGAGTGGTGCTGTCGCTTTCGCTGGTGCCGGTGGAGCCAGAGGAAATCACCTTGTCGCCGCCGGTGGTCACATCACCGGTGCCGTTGTTTGTCACCTTGGTGCCGTCGGTGGTGATGCTGGCGCCGCTGGAGCCCTGGGCCGCTTCAAAGTTTGTGACAGAACCTGTGCCGGAAACCGTGGTGTTGGCGGCAGAAGTGGTGACCTTCTCGATCTTGGCGCCTTCTTCCGCCTTGACAGTGGTGTCAGAGCCAGCCACGCTCATGGTATTGACAGTGCCATTGACAGTGACAACAGCCTTGGAAGCAGCTGTGTTCATTGTCTTCACAGTGGTGCCGCTCTGGACGGAAACCGCTGCGCCGGAAGCACTCCCCTGCACATTCATGGTCTCCACAGTGGACTTCTCGGCCACAACCACCTTGGCGCTTGTGCCAGCCACATTCATGGTGGCCACAGTAGCGTCATTCAGGGTAATGGTTCCCTGGGAAGCGCTGGCGTTGACTTCGGCAAAATCGCCGGTGAGCACCACATTGTCGCTGACCGCATTTACATTCACGGCCTTTTCGGCGTTGTTTTCCACACGCACAGCGCCGGTGGGCTTATTGACTGTAACGCCGCCCACTGTGGTATTGCCTTCCAGTGTGACAGTGCTTGTGCCGCCGCCGCGAACCAGCAGACGACCAGAAACGGTCACATTCTTCAGCACGACATCGCCTTCGGCTGCGCCGTCGCCGATGATCAGATCACCGGAAATGGTGGCGCCTTCCAGAGTGCCGGCCTTGTTCAGGACTGCATTGCCGTTGGCATTCACATTCAACTGGCTGTCGCCAAAATAGGTCTTGACCAGGTTGTCCATCACCTGAGCAAACTCCGCACGGGTGATGCTGCTCAGGGGATTCAGCTTATTGTCAGAACCCTTCACATAGCCAGCGGCCACCATGGAAGCCATGGAGTCCTTGGCCCAATCGGCCACCTGGGCCCCATCAGTATAGCTGTTCAGCACGCTCTGATCGCCGCCGCTCAGGGTGAACAGACGGGCCAGGACGGTGAAAGCTTCCTGACGAGTGATGTTGGCGTTGGGATTGAGGTTCACGCCATCGCCCTGGAACGCGCCCATCAGCACGGAAGAAGCCATGGCATCATAGAACCAATCGCCAGTGTTCACATCTCCAAAAGAGGAAATGTCGGCCTTGCCATTGGTGCCGAAAGCACGAGTGACAATAGCGGCCATCTGTGCACGGGTCAGATTCTCGCCCGCAGCGATTTTCCCGTCGATGCCGTTGAGCAGCCCATTGTTGATGGCGTTCTGCAGCGCCTGAGTGGACCAGTCGTTGGGCATGTCAGGGAAGGTTGTGTTATCTGCGGCAAAAGCCGGTTTTGGCAGCATCGACGCCAGCATGGTGGCGCTGAGGGCCAAAGACAACACTTGCTTTTTCATAGGTGTCTCCCCCTATTATAATGTATTTGGCATCCCGGGACACACGACCCCAAAATACCTTAAAATCATTATATATTTTGTCCTTCCAAAAACTGCGTTTCAGAACGATTTGTTCTAACCCCAGTTTTCTCCTTTCTTTCCCTGCTTCTTGCCACAGGCCGCCCCGTCTGCTACAATATGATTGGATCATTTCACAAAAAGGGAGGGTTTTTCATGGCGGCCAAAAAACGGGATAAACTGCGGCAAATGGCTGAAAAAAATGACATCCTTTTTCGGGACAGAGCCTGCCCCCAGTGCGGCAGCCGTCTGGCCGTCTGCTTAAAACCCCAAGGAACCGATGCGTTCCCCTATCTCAACTTAGGCGATCCGCAGGCTGAAACGGCCTATTATTGCCCGATCTGCCGGACTTATCACAGCACCGATGGTCCCTTTTCCCCTTATGTCCAGCCCCCTTCCACTCCCTTTCCCGGAGATGGGAAACGCTATCACTTCACCCGGGCCTTTGTTCGGGATCGGGTCAGTCGTGTGCTCTTCATCCAGGGAATCGGTGCTCTCTGTGTTCTTCCCCTGCTGATCCATATGCTGCGGGCCACTTTGCAGGATTTTTCCCTGTTCAACTGGGCGGGAACTCTTTTTTGCGCCATGGCCCTTTTTGTGTTGCTTTATTTCTTTTCTTATTATTTCCGCCTGCTGGGCGTGTGCCGCCGCTCCTTTTTTGAATTGGGAGAAAAAGGCGTTATTTTCTGCGATGGCATCGCTTCCCACTACATGCCTTGGGAGGATTTCCGCCTGGCCGAAGCCATCCCTGGCCAGGATGGCACAGAAGAAAGCTATATCTTTGATACGGCCACCCGCAGCTTTGTTCTGAACCAGAACCTGGAAAACCACAAAGAAGCTGCTTTGCGCATCGCCCGCCGCCTGCGGGATACCGATGTGCCCATGAATCCCCGTTTGCTCCATTTGGTTTATTGACCGGTCTGTTTCCCATACATGAAGCAGGAACAAAAAGCCGTCATAAAGGGAGGTGCTTGCCATGTCACAACTGGTTTTTCTCATTTGCCGCACCTATCTTATCACCCTTATGACCATCGGAATGATGGCCAGTCTGACAGATTTCCGCTGGAAAGGCCGGAAACTGCTTCGCATTCTGATTCTTTACAGCATTTGGTGCATCGTGTCCAGCGCCCTCCTTCTGTGGCTGGGCGGGGAGCTGCTTCTCCTTCGTTTGTTCTTTTTCACGATCTCCATTCCGGCCATCCTACTTGCTTACTGGGCGGCCAATGATACCCCGGCTCAGGCCGTCTTCAATTATGCCACTCAAATTCTTCTGTCCCTGTTGTCCGTTTCCATGATCCGTTGGGCCGCCGATACTCTTCATCTGTCCAATTGGGCCAATCTTCTGCTGACGGCCCTGTTCTATTCGGCGGCCATCTATCTGGAATGGCGTTTTCTGCGGCGGCCTTTCCGCATGCTGCTCACCGTCATTCCTTCCCGCTGGGGGATTCTCACCCTGATCCCCTGCTCTTTTTGTCTCTATCTCATCTTTCTGGCCTCCTGGCCGGTCAATTACATCGAAAGCAGTTCCCAAAGGGCCTATCTCTATATTGCCATCATCCCTTTGGTTGTGGTATATGTGGCTGTGTTCAAACTTCTCGTCGGCCAGTACCAGGTCCTTTTGGAGCGTCAGAATGCTGCGCTGCTCACCGTACAGATTTCTGCTTTAAAAGAAAAATTGCAGACTGTACAGGAAGTGGAAGAAGATATCAAGATCCAGCGCCATGATCTGCGCCATCAGCTCCAGACCGTAACCGAACTGGTGGCCCGAGGCGATACAGAATCCGCACTGAAGTTTCTGGATGCGGCGCAAAAGCATCTGGATGAGCAAAAAAAGACCTGTTGGTGCCACCTTCCGGTGCTGGACGCCGTGTTTTCCGCCTATTTTAACCAAGCCCAACAGCAGGGCATCCGCCTGGAGACCAAAATCGCTTCCCTCAGCACTTTGCCGGTGGAGGAAAGCGAGCTGGCCATTGTCCTGGCCAACGCCCTGGAAAATGCCATTCATGCCAATAAAGACCTGCCCCCGAGGCAGAAGGAGATCCGCTGCAAGATGGTGGGCACCCCCTCTGTCATGGTGGAGATTTCCAACCCCTATGCCGCACCGGTAACATTCAATGACCAAGGTTTGCCGGTATCCTCAAAGGAGGGACACGGCTTCGGTGTGCAATCCATTGCAGCCTTCTGCAAAAAACACGGTGCCGTCTTCCAGTTTGAAGTCTCCGAAGGCCGCTTTTCTCTGACGCTGGTGCTGTAAACCAGCCTATTTATTTTGCTTTTCCACACTATATAATACAAAGGAGCGATCCAACATGAACAAAAAAGAGTTCGTCTGCCAGGCCATCGAGGAAAAACAGCAGTTTTTCAACGCTGTCAGCGATGAAGTCTGGGGCTATGCCGAAGCGGGCATGAAAGAATACCAATCGGCGGAATGTCTGGAAAAGGCCGCCCGTGAGTTGGGCTTTTCGGTGGAAACCGGTCTTTCCGGCATTCCCACTGCCTTTGTGGCTTCCTGGGGCAGCGGCAAACCGGTGATTGCCTATCTGGGTGAATACGACGCTCTCCCCGGCCTGAGCCAGAAGGCCGCCTGCCCGGTGAAAGACGAGCTCTCCCCCGGGGCCTATGGCCATGGGTGCGGCCACAACTGCCTGGGCACCGCTGCTCTGGCCGCCGCCTGGGCCGCCAAAGAGTTCATGGAGAAAAATCACCTTTCGGGCACGGTCCGCTACTACGGCTGCCCCGGTGAGGAATACGGCAGCGCCAAGGCCTTCATGGCCCGTGACGGCCTGTTTGACGATGTGGACGCCTGCTTCACCTGGCATCCCGGCACCACCAACAATGTGTGGCTGTGCAGCAGCCTGGCCAACCTCAGCGTCTTTTTCCGCTTCAAGGGCCGCACTTCCCACGCCGCCTCCACCCCCTTCCTGGGCCGTTCCGCTCTGGACGCCTGCGAGCTGATGAGCATGGGCGTCAACTATCTGCGGGAGCACATCATCCCTGAAGCCCGGGTTCACTACGCCTATGTGGATGTGGGCGGCATCGCTCCCAATGTGGTGCAGGATCACGCCGCCGTCCACTACTTCATCCGTGCTCCCCGGGTGCACCAGATGATGGAGATCTATGAGCGGGTGTGCGATGTGGCCCGGGGCGCCGCTCTGATGACCGGCACCCAGCTGGAGATCCAGATCCACGAAGGCCTGAGCGACTACATCCCCAACCCCTCTCTCACCAAGCTGATGTACCAGGCTCTCACCGAAGTGGGTGCACCTGAGTTCGACGAAGAGGACCGGAAGCTGGCTTCTGCCATCCGGGAGACTTTCTCCCCCGATCAGCTGAAGAGCTACGCCGAGAAATATGCCGGTGTGCCTGAAATGCAGCAGCTGATCCAGCAGAACGCCGTTCTGTGCGATGTGGTGCTGCCCTTTATCCCGGAAAGCTCCCCCATGGGCGGCTCCACCGATGTGGGTGACGCCAGCTACTGCGCTCCCACGGCCCAGATCAATATGTGCACCGAGGCCATGGGCACTCCCGGCCATACCTGGCAGGTGACAGCCCAGTCCTGCTCCTCCATCGCCCACAAGGGCACCATCAAGGCTGCCCAGGTGATGGCACTCTCCGGCCTCTATGCTCTGGAAGATCCGGAGCTTCTGAAGAAGGCCAAGGAAGAACTGCTGCAGCAAAACGGCGGCGGTTATCGCTGCCCCATGCCTCCGGAAATCATGCCCACTCTGTAAATCCAACAATTTTTATAACAAAACACCCCTACTGCCATGGCAGTAGGGGTGTTTTTTGATTCAATCCTGAATTTTTCAATTTCAAATATATTGATTGCATCGGTATCAAGGCTACGCAGCATCGCTCACAATCTGTTTTGCTCTCCCCAATCGCACATCTGATCCAGAATAGGGATGAGGGATTTTCCTCTTTCGGTCAGGCTGTATTCCACCTTGGGCGGAATCTGAGGGTATTCCTCCCGATGAACCAGTCCATCGGCTTCCAGCTCCTTCAAAGTGGCACTGAGGGTTTTATAAGAAATGCCGCCAATATACTTTTTCATTTCGTTGAACCGCACCACCTCAAAACACATCAAGGTATACAGGATGGTCATCTTGTATTTGCCATTGATGAGCGACAGAGTATAGCTGAAACCGGTGTCGGCCAGATTGGCATTGGCTATACAGGTTTTGTACTCTTCTTTTTCTTTCATCTTCCATTACACTTCCCCGAAGGTAAGTATCGCACCTGAATGTGCGTACTTGTTCTTTGGTTCATTCTTGCTATGATTGTATTATCCCACCTGGGAAAAGTCAATCCCACACAAATGAGGAGGAACATATATGAGCAAGAAAGTGGTTGTCATCACCGGCAGTCCCCGGAAAAACGGCAATAGTTTTGCCATGACCGAAAGCTTCATCAAAGCGGCCCAGGAAAAAGGGCATTCGGTCACCCGCTTTGACGCGGCCATGATGGAGATCGGCGGCTGCCGTGCCTGTGAAACCTGTTTTTCCACCGGAAAAGCCTGCACCTTTGACGACGATTTCAACAAAATCGCCCCGGCCATCCTGGAGGCCGACGCCCTTGTTTTTACCATGCCGGTTTACTGGTATTCCATCCCCGCCCAGATCAAAGGAGTGATCGACCGGATCTATTCCCTGGTAGTGGGAGGAAAAGACATTTCCGGCAAAGAATGTGCCCTCATCGCCTGCTGTGAAGAAGAGGATCTGTCCGTGCTGGATGGAGTGCGCATCCCCATGGAACGCACGGCCGCTTTGAACAAATGGACCATGGTGGGAGAAGTGCTGGTGCCTGGCGTGCTGAAGCCTGGCGATATCCAAAAAACAGACGGCTGTGAACAGGCAGCGGCCCTGGCCGAAAAAATCTGAGAAAGGCGGAAATAAACATGGGAAAGAACATCGTCATTTTAAACGGCAGCCCTCGAAAAAACGGAAACACCTCTGCCCTGGTGCAAAAATTCACCCAAGGCGCCCGGCAGGCCGGACACACCGTTTCTGAATTTTTCCTGAGTGATATGAAGATCAACGGGTGCAAAGGCTGTTTCGGCGGCCACAGCAGCCGTCCCTGCCCCTGTGTCCAAAAAGATGATATGGACCAGATTTATCCAGCCATACGCACCTGCGATGTGGTGGTGCTGTCCTCGCCGCTGTATTATTGGAATTTCAGCGGCCAGCTGCGCACTGCTATGGACCGGCTGTTTGCTCTGGAAGAAAACGATGGCAACCTGCTGCGTGGGCACGATCGGGCCTGTGT
Organism: Ruminococcaceae bacterium AM07-15; assembly: GCA_003477405.1. Lineage (GTDB taxonomy): Bacteria > Bacillota > Clostridia > Oscillospirales > Butyricicoccaceae > Pseudobutyricicoccus. The sequence continues at coordinate 76,015 of QUDE01000010.1, read as the reverse complement.
GCTGCTGATGGCGGCCGAGGGCCATGGGTTTGAAGATGTGCTGACCTATTACCAGCACCTGATGGAGCACCTGCACTGGACCGATCTGGGCCATGTCCTGGCCGGCGGCAATATGGATGTGGGAGACATTGCCGGAAAGCCGGAACTGGAGCAAGCCTATGCCTTGGGAAATTCCATTGCATAACAAACAGCCACAAGGCCGGAGCAGATTGCTCCGGCCTTGTGATTTATTTTTTCAGAAACTCCAGCAATTCTTCTTTTCTCTCGTGAAAATCCTTCAGTCCCAGATCGTACAGGGCCTGCTCGGCCTTTTCATCCATGGAGTAGGTGCCCACCGAGCTGGGCTGACTGGGAGCAAACACAAAAGCCTTGCCCTCCTTTTCCAGGGCGAAAACTTCTTTGAAGTTTTCATTGTACACCCGATGGCGCCGGCGGATGGCGTTGACGATATTGGGATATTTGCGGCAGGCCGTCCGATACAGAAGGCGCATATTCTGAGGCTTTTTCACATAATCCCGGCTCTTGGACAAAATGACCACCAACCGGCTGCATCCCTCTTCCAAGGCGTGCCGGACGGGAATGGCATCGGTGAGGCCGCCGTCAAAATAGGGCACGCCCCCCAGTTTCACCGGATGGCAGGCCACCGGAATAGCGCTGGAGGCCATAATGAGGCGATAGTCATCCTGCTTCACCATCTCTTTGCCGAAATATTCCGGCTGCCCCGTTTTGGCATTGGTGACCACCACCTGGTATTCTGCGGGATTTTCCAGCAGGGCCGGGTAGTCCAGAGGATCTTCTCCTGCAGCACAGCTCAATTTCCCATAGATGTACTGCATTCCAAACAGCTCACCGGTCTTTACCACGCTTTTGATTCCGAAATACTCAGGGGAATGGATGTGATCGGTGAAAAATCGAAGATTTCTTCCCTTCTGTCCCGCCAGATAGGAGGCCAGATTGCCTGAACCGGCCGAAACGCCGATGCAATAGGGAAACGAGATCCCCTCATCCAGGAAAGCATCCAGAATCCCTGCACTGTATGCGCATTTCATGCCTCCCCCTTCCACCACAAGCCCGATTTTTTCTTCTTTCATATGTACTCCTTTTTTCTTTTCACAAATCAATTGGTTCCTCCCTCTATTGTATTCCCATAACGCAGAATAAACAAGGCCGGGCCTTCTTCGGCCGCCACGCAGTTCAGTCCCTCCTGCGCCAGCTCATCGGCATCCAGCCACAGCACCGGGGTGACCCACTCAAATCCGGTGTCCACTCCCGGCAACAGCACGGTGCTGTATACGGCCACCGGCAATTCCCGACGCCCCAGGTTCTCCTGGCACCAGTCTCCCAGGCCCTGGGCCTTGCTGGTATCCACCTTCAATGTCTGTCCTTCAAAAGACAGCAGTCCGGCAAAGGGTGTTTCTCCCCCTTGGCTCCACATCCCCTCCAGCACTTGCGTCTGCTCCGCAGTCAAGCTGTCGTTTTGCGCCACAGAGGCCAGCACACCCTCTTCCTTGGGCAGCAGTTCTCCCAGCTCTTCGCCGGTGAAAGACAGTTCTTTCTCCCATGTCTTATGCTCCGCCCCGCAGGTCTCTTCCAGCACCAAAAGCAACTTTTCCTCAAAGGGCGGGCAATTCTCTCCGGTCAAAGTCCACTGGAACGACACCTCACCCGCTTCCAAATGGCTGCTTTCCCAACGGCCGTATTCCTGCTGAGGCTCCTGAGCCGAAACCAGACGAAGCACACTGCTCTCCACCGTTCCTCCCCGCTGATAAGACAGCGTGATCTGCGGGCCTCTGGATGTGCTTTCCACCGTCAGTTCCGGCGGCGTCATCCACTGAAACTCCGGCGTGCCCACACAAAGCTGGTAAGTCACCTCTTCTTCGTCGTTCCAGCGGATGGTGATGGGGATCTGCTCTTCCAATGCACTGATGGGTACGAGCACTCTGAGTCCTTGCTCCAGCTCACTGTTTTTCACCGTCCACTGGCGGGTCAGTCCCTGATTTTCCTGCTTGTAGGTCACATCATCCCCGGAATCCTCCTGGGAAAAGCCCATGGCCAGCAATGTTTTGCTGTTCCAGCTCACCGTGGTGGTGCCGTCTTCTTTCAGTTCTCCGCCCGGCTGAATGTTCAGTCCCACCATGCCAAAAGGCGTATGGGGATCTCTGTCTTCAAAAGTTTCCCGGGTCTCCTGGGAAGGATATCCCCACACCAGCTTTTCTTCATTTTCCATTTCCAGCTTCAGCTTCCGTGTGTCCCTATCTTCTTCTGCGGTCACACCGGAAATGGGCGAACTGGTATGGGCACTCTCCAACGAAATTTGATCCATAGGCCACTTGTTCGCCTCATCCGGTGGTGTCTCCGTCCCGCCTCCCGAAGAGCCAGAATCTCCGTCATCCGGCTCCTCTGGTTCTTCCGGCTTTTCCTCCGGCTCTTCCGGCCAGCCAGAGGGGCCTTGCCCTTCTCCCGGTGTCACCAGACTGCCTCCTCCCAGCAGAACCCCGCCGACCCAGACATCGTCACTCCCCGGCAAAACAATCACCTGAGTACCTGGTGTCTCCACATACAGTGCTTTTCCATAAGCCCGTACTTGTTCCACTTGTCCTGTGCCCATAATGGCTCCCTGATCGCCCCAGCTTTCCATGTACCGCACAAAACTCCCAGGGGATGCCATCACCACATTGTGATCGGCCAGCATCCGCACATTCTCCACCCACGCACTGCTGAGAAGCAGCCGCACGCTGTCGCTCTCCAGGTCCACCTGGGTGAAGAAACCGGATAAAGTCGCCATGGGTGTCAACACTTTCAGCTTTGTGACGCATCCTTTCTCCGCTTCCAAATGAACGCGGTCCGCAACCGCAGACAAAAGGATCTGATCGGCCCAAGAGACCCCTTTCATGGTCACCTGTCCGCTGCCCCGCACCACCAGCCGTCCATATACCACCACATCCTCAAGACACACCTGTCCACAGGCCCCTTCGGTGAGGATCAGATCCCCCATTACCACAAGCTGCGAGTAATTTCCGTTTTGGGTGATCAATGTGGTTCCTTCCATTTGCCATCCCTGGCTCCCGGCGGTCAAGCGCTGCGGCGCCAGACGGGCTCCCATCTGAACAAATTCACCTCTTGTGATCGGCTCATGTTCCGCCTTCTCCCCCTCCGGCAGCCAGTCCAGGCAGAACAGCCGCTTGAAAATCAAAGCCGCTTCTTCATGGGTCAATGTTTCCTGAGGACGCAGATAACCTCCATAGCCTTGCATCACGCCCATGGCCACCACCCGCGCCATATCCTGGCGGTACCAGCTGTCCCTGGGCACATCCACATAGTCCTGCATCCCGGCTTCTTCTGTGGCCCCAAAGGCCCGCACCACTACGGCCGCAGCCTCTGCTCTGGTGATAGGGCGATCCTCTCCGCCGCTTTCCAGCAGGGTGAACACCGTTTCTTCCGGCTCCCCAGGCTCTGCCGTTTGCGCCTTCGGCTGACCATGGACTGGAAAAGGCCATGGCAGGATACAAAAAATCAATGCGCAAGCCCATAATCTTTTGCCCCATCGTTTCATCTCGATCCCTCTTTCTTTTTCTCTTTCTCTTTACCTATCCATATTTTTGCATCGCTTTGCCATTCTATCTGCAAAGGATAGCTTTATCATATCATATATTACCTGTTATATATCACTCTTTCTATTCCCTTTTTCAAAAAAAATACCCCAAACCGAAGTTTTTCGGTTTGGGGCCAAAGCAAATTCCCATCAATAGAGATTTTTCTTCTTGAGCAGCAGCCAGGTAAGACCGGTGATGGCGATGGAAAGGGTCACCGGGAACCAGGTGTGGGGCAAAGGCATATCCTGCACATTCATGCCATAGAAGCTGAAAACGATATTGGGAATGGTCATCAGAATGGTGATGACGGTGAGCACTTTCATGATGATATTCAGATTGTTGGAGATCACCGAAGCGAAAGCATCCATGGTACCGCTGAGGATGTTGGAATAGATATCGGCCATTTCGATGGCCTGTTTGAATTCGATGATAACATCTTCCAGAAGATCCTGATCCTCTTCGTACAGTTTGAGGATCCGGCCGCGCAGCAGCTTTTCCAATGTGGTTTCTGTGGACTTCAGGGATGTGGTAAAATAAACCAGGGACTTTTCCAATGTAAGCAGCTGGATCAGTTCTTTGTTTTTCAGGGATTTATACAGCTCCCCTTCGATCTTGCTGGAGATCTTTTCGATCTGGCGCAGATGGAACAGATATTTTCCCGCGGCCCGCAGCATCAGGTTCAGGGTGAAGCGGGTTTTCATGGCGGTGTTCACATTTTTCACAAGGCCGCCGGCAAAATCCCGCACCACCGAGGTCTCTTCCAAAGAAACGGTAACCACATTCTGCTTTGTGACCAAAATGGCCAAAGGCAAAGTGGAAAACAGCATACCGCCGTCTTTTTGCTCCTCGCTGTAGGGAATGTCCACGATGAGCAATGTCACATCGTCCTCCACTTCGATACGGGAGGTTTCCTCTTCGTCCAGTGCGGCCCGCAGGAAAGCGGGGTCCAGCTCCAGGGCCTGGGAGACCGAGGCGATTTCTTCCTCATCGGGATGGATCATATTCACCCAGCATCCCGGCTCCAACGCAGGGATGGAGCAGATCTGGTTGTTTTCGCTTTTGAAATAGGTGATCATATTTTCAACGCTCCTTTAAAAGCCCAGGCGCGCTGAAAACGCGGCGGGGCCGTGTGTAGTCATTCGGTGTCTGCAACTTTCAGGCTCAGGGCTCACGCCGCTCACTCCTTCTTTTCACGGATTCCGGAAAACCGGTTCCCTCCAGGGGCAAAACCATTATAGACCTGATTCTCCTTGTTTGCAATCCTTTTTACACAAATTTTAGCTTCTAGAGCATCACTTCTCCCGACTGCTTTGTTTTTCTCTTCAAATCGCCTGTTTTCTCCTGTTATCTCTCTTTTCACTTATTTCATCCTCCAAAATTCTCCTTGGTTTTTCGTACCAAATGACGAAGAACTCCCCCTTTTCATTCGGCTCCCAATCGTGTATACTGTGTTTGTCAATCAACCTGACAGAGTAGGCGGATATGGGTCAAGTGCTGAAGGGACGGGGAGTTGCCCTTTGGACGAAAAGCCGTTTTGGCTTGCCGTAGATTCGCCGCATCCCGCTGTCACATACCGGAGCGGCGGCCAGACCTCCTCTATGTGGCAATCACAAACTGAGGAGGTATTTTTTATGCCTGAAAAAACCTATCTGTCCCCCCTGAGCCCCGCTTTCTGGATCGCATCGGTGAAAGAATTCAAACACCTGCGCACTCTGGTGATCGCCGCTTTGCTCTCGGCCATCTCCATTGCCATGGGCGGCCTTTTCATCCCGGTGAGCGAAAGCCTGCGGGTGTATTTTTCCTTTATCCCCCGTGCCATCCTGGGTGCAGTGTGCGGACCTGTAGTGGGTCTGGTGGCCGGAGCGGTCATCGATCTGACGGAGTTTTTCCTCTTCCCCACAGGTTTCAGCTTTTTCCCCGGCTATACCCTGAACACCATGCTGGGCGTTTTCTTCTATGGCCTGTTCCTCTACCGGCAGAAGCCCAACCTGCCCCGGCTGGCCGGCGCCCGTATCTGCATCGCCTATCTCATCAATGTGGGGCTTGGCTCTTTGTGGAACGCCATTCTGCTGGGCAAGGCCTTCTGGTTCTATGCTGCCAAAAGCCTGGTGAAAAACACCGTGATGATCCCCATTGAAGTGATCATCCTGCTGGTGCTGTTCAAGGCTCTGGAGCCGATTCTCCAGCGCTCCGGTCTGATGCCTTCGGCCAAGACCGGCGCTCGCCGCTGATTTCATACTCCCATTCTAAATAAAAAAGACGGGCTGGCCGCCCGTCTGAGCGTGTCGAAAAAGTGGCGAAAGCCACTTTTTCGAGTTTTTACAAGGGTCTGCATGCACGCCTTCGGCGCACACTGGCCCCTTGATTGGTGCAAAAACCGCCGCACAGGTCGCCGGTTTTTGCAGATTGTTTAAGGGTAAGACAAACTGCTCCTCTGGCCATATCAATTTTTCTGCAATCTGGACGGGCTGGCCGCCCGTCTTTTTTTCTGCTTTCCAGGGCCTTGCCAAAAACAGGCCGCCCCGTTACAATAGATATATATGTATGAAAAATAAAAGGGAGCGGACACTATGGGTATACACGACGGCCACAGAGAACGGATGCGCCAACGCTATGACCAAATGGGCGCCGATGGGTTTCACGACCACGAAATGCTGGAAATGCTTCTCAGCTGTGCTCTGCCCCGGGTGGATACCAATCCCATCGCCCACGAGCTGCTTCATGTATACGGCTCGCTCCATGGCATCTGTCATGCACCCCGGGAGTCTTTGCAGAAGATCCCCGGCATCGGCCCCAATGCCGCCACTTTGCTGCGGCTCATCCCCGGCCTGTGCCGGATGTACTACTCCGAACAAGAAACCCATGTGGTCCTGAACAGCCCGGAAAAATGCGCCGCCTATCTGATCCCCCGGTTCATCGGCCGGACGGTGGAAACCGTCTTTCTCCTATGCACCGACAGCAAACACCGTTTGCTCAGCTGCATCCTGCTGGCCACCGGCAACTTAAACAGCGCCGCCGTCAGCTCCCGCTCGGTGGTGGAAACCGCTTTGCGCTTCAATGCCGCCCATGTGGTGCTGGCTCACAACCATCCCAATGGGGTGGCTCTGCCTTCGGAAGAGGACCTGCACACCACCGACCGGTTGTACAATGCCCTGGCTGGCGTCACGGTGCATCTGGTGGATCACATCATCGTGGCCGACAACGACTATGTGTCCATGGCCGATTCCGGCTACTTTTCCATGAACGCTTCCTATTATCCATAACATCCAGTATCCGGCAAATGGTTGTGCCGGAACAAATGTTCTGCTATAATGTTGCCAGAAGCGCCGCCCTGTTTGGCGCGGCGCCTTTTACTGCCCAAAGCAAAGGAGGGGCACTATGCCGGAATTTCAGATCGTCAGCGATTACAAACCTTCGGGAGATCAGCCGGAGGCCATCGAAAAACTGGCCCAAGGGGTGGAACTGGGCCTGCCGGAACAGACCCTTTTGGGCGTCACCGGTTCGGGCAAAACTTTCACCATGGCCAACATCATCCAAAAAGTGCAGCGGCCCACTCTGGTTCTGGCCCACAACAAAACCCTGGCCGCCCAGCTTTGCTCGGAGTTCCGGGAATTTTTCCCCCACAACGCCGTGGAGTTTTTCGTCTCCTACTACGATTACTATCAGCCGGAGGCCTATATCCCCTCCACCGATACCTATATTGAAAAAGACTCCGATGTGAACAGCGAACTGGACCGGCTGCGCCACTCGGCCACCTCGGCCCTGTTTGAGCGGCGGGATGTGATCATCGTGGCCAGCGTCTCCTGCATCTACTCCCTGGGCGACCCCATCGACTATGCCAACATGGTGATCTCCCTGCGCACCGGCCAGGTGCGGGACCGGGACGAGATCTGCCGCAAGCTGGTGGAGATCCAGTACGAGCGCAACGACATCAGCTTTGACCGCAACCGCTTCCGGGTGCGGGGAGATACCCTGGAGATTCACCTGGCCTACACCGACGACTACGCCATCCGGGTGGAGTTTTTCGGCGATGAGATCGACCGGATCTCCGAGATCAACATCGTCACCGGCCAGGTGCGCCGGGTGGTGGATCATGTGGCCATCTACCCCGCCTCCCACTATGTCACCCCCAAGGACAAGCTGGAGGTGGCCATCCGGGAGATCGAGGAAGAGGCCAAAGAGCGGGTGGCCTTCTTTGAAAAAGAGGGCAAACTCATCGAAGCCCAGCGGATCAAGCAGCGCACCGCCTATGATATGGAAATGCTGCGGGAGATCGGCTTTTGCAGCGGCATCGAGAACTATTCCCGGGTGCTTTCCGGACGGGCTCCCGGCTCGGCCCCTCACACCTTGCTGGACTATTTCCCCAAAGACTTTTTAATGATCATCGACGAATCCCATGTGACCCTGCCCCAGGTGCGGGCCATGTACCATGGCGACCGGGCCCGGAAGGAAATGCTGGTGGACTACGGCTTCCGCCTGCCCTCGGCCTTTGACAACCGTCCGCTCAACTTCCCGGAATTCCAGGAGCGGATCAACCAGGTGATCTATGTCAGCGCCACCCCGGGAGAATACGAGCGCACCCGCTCTTCCCAGACGGTGGAGCAGGTCATCCGCCCCACGGGACTGTTGGACCCGGAGGTCATCGTCCGGCCGGTGGAAGGCCAGATCGACGATCTGATCGACGAGATCCGCCAGCGGGAAAAACAGAAGGAACGGGTGCTGGTCACCACACTTACCAAGCGGATGGCCGAGGACCTTACCGACTATCTCCGCCAGGAGGGCATCGCCTGCCGGTATATGCACCACGACATCGACACCATCGAACGGATGCAGCTTTTGCGGGATCTCCGTTTGGGCGAATTCCAGGTGCTCATCGGCATCAACCTTTTGCGGGAAGGCCTGGACCTGCCGGAAGTGTCCCTGGTAGCCATTCTGGACGCCGACAAGGAAGGTTTCCTGCGCAGCGAGACCTCCCTCATCCAGACCATCGGCCGGGCGGCCCGAAATGCCCACGGCCAGGTGATCATGTACGCCGACACCATCACCCCCTCCATGGACCGGGCCATCCGGGAAACCCAGCGCCGCCGCTCCATTCAGGACGATTACAACAAGCGCCACGGCATCACCCCCAAAACGGTGTTCAAAAGCGTGCGGGATGTGATCGAGATCTCCCGGGACGCCAGCACCCTGGCCATGCCGGCGGACAGCCTGAAAAAAATGACCAAGAAACAGAAGGAACTGACCATACAGAAGCTGGAAAAGGATATGCGGGAAGCAGCCAAGATGCTGGAATTCGAATACGCTGCCGTGCTCCGGGACCAGCTGAAAAAGCTCCGGGAGGAAAAATAGCCTCCCCATCCCAGAAGAAAGGCCCCCGGGGTATCATCCCCCGGGGGATTGGTTTGGAAAAATATGATCGACAAAATCATCGTCAAAGGGGCCCGGGTGCACAATTTGAAAAATGTGGATGTGACCATTCCCCGGGATACCCTCACTGTGGTCACCGGCATTTCCGGCTCGGGCAAAAGCTCTCTGGCCTTTGACACCATTTATGCCGAAGGCCAGCGCCGGTATGTGGAATCCCTCTCCTCCTATGCCCGGATGTTTCTGGGACAGATGGAAAAGCCCGATGTGGACTCCATCGAAGGGTTGTCCCCGGCCATTTCCATCGACCAGAAGACCACCTCCAAAAACCCCCGGTCCACGGTGGGCACCGTCACCGAGATCTACGACTATCTCCGCCTGCTGTGGGCCCGCATCGGCACGCCCCACTGTCCCAAATGCGGCAAGGAGATCCGTCAGCAGACCATCGACCAGATCATCGACCAGCTGATGAACATGGGGGAAGGCACCCGGCTGCAGATCCTGGCCCCGGTGGTGCGGGCCCGGAAAGGCGAACACCAGAAGATTTTCGAAGACGCCCAGCGCAGCGGTTTTGTGCGGGTGCGGGTGGACGGCAATCTCTATGACCTTTCGGAAGAGATCAAGCTGGAAAAGAACAAAAAGCACAACATCGAAATCGTGGTGGACCGGATCGTTCTGAAAGAAGGGGTACAGCGCCGGCTCACCGACTCGGTGGAAACCGCCGCCAGCCTGTCCGGCGGCCTGGTGATCGCCCAGGTTCCCGGCGGCAGCGAGCCCCTGTTTTCCCAGAACTACGCCTGTGAGGACTGCGGCATCTCCATTGAGGAGTTGACTCCCCGGCTCTTTTCCTTCAACAACCCTTACGGGGCCTGCCCGGAATGCACCGGCCTGGGGATGAAGCTGGAGCTGGACCCCCAGCGGATCATCCCCAACCAGAATCTGTCCATCAACGAAGGGGCCATCAAGGCCTCCGGCTGGAACTCCCTGGACGATGGCAGCATCGCCCGGATGTATTTCAATGCCCTGTCCCAAAAATACGGCTTTTCCCTGGACACCCCGGTGAAAGATCTGCCCAAAAAGGCTCTGGACGCCATTCTCTACGGCACCAAAGGCGAAAAACTGGAGCTGCACTGGAAGCGTTCCGGCGGCAGCGGCCACTATACCCAGGCCTTTGAAGGGGTGCTGCGGAATCTGGAACGGCGGTACCGGGAAAGCGCCAGCGAAAGTGTGCGGGAAGAGATCGAAGAGTGCATGAGCCCCATCCCCTGCCAGGCCTGCCATGGCAAACGACTCAAGCCCGAAGCTCTGGCGGTGACGGTGGGCGGCATCAACATCACCGATTTCACCGACTTTTCCGTGACAAAGGCCCTGGAATTTCTGGAAGGGCTGACCCTCACCGACCGGGAAGCCATGATCGCCCAGCGGATTCTGAAAGAGATCAAAGAGCGGCTGGGCTTTCTCCGCAGCGTGGGCCTGGAATACCTGACCCTGTCCCGGGCCAGTGGCACTCTGTCCGGCGGCGAGGCCCAGCGCATTCGTCTGGCCACCCAGATCGGCTCCTCCCTGATGGGTGTGCTCTACATCCTGGACGAGCCCTCCATCGGCCTGCACCAGCGGGACAACGACAAATTGCTGAGCACCCTGAAACGGCTGCGGGATCTGGGCAACACCCTGATTGTGGTAGAGCATGACGAAGAGACCATGCGGGAAGCCGACTATATCATCGATGTGGGGCCGGGAGCCGGTGTCCACGGCGGCGAGATCCTCTGCGCCGGAGACTGCCAGGCCATTATGGATTGCCCGGAGTCCCTCACCGGCCAATACCTCAGCGGCAAAAAGAGCATCCCGGTACCCCAGGAGCGCCGGAAGGGAAACGGCCATTTTCTCAAGATCCGGGGCGCCCGGGAAAACAACCTGCAAAAGCTGAATGTGGACATCCCCCTGGGCACGCTGACGGTGGTCACCGGCGTCTCCGGCTCGGGGAAAAGCTCCCTGATCAACGAGGTGCTCTATAAGCATCTGGCCGCCGAGCTCAACGGGGCACGCACCCGTCCCGGGGCCTTTGACAAAATCGATGGCCTCCAGTACCTGGACAAGGTGATCAACATCGACCAATCCCCCATTGGCCGCACACCCCGCTCCAACCCGGCCACCTACACCGGGCTGTTCGGGGACATCCGGGAGATCTTCGCCAAAACCCAGGACGCCAAAGCCCGAGGCTATGGCCCTGGCCGGTTCTCCTTCAATGTGCGGGGCGGTCGGTGCGAAGCCTGCGGCGGCGGTGGTCTGGTGAAGATCGAAATGCACTTTCTCCCTGACATCTATGTGCCCTGTGATGTGTGCGGCGGCAAACGGTACAACCGGGAAACCCTGGAAGTACACTACAAAGGGAAGAATATCAACGAAGTGCTGGATATGACGGTGGACGAAGCCCTTCCCTTCTTTGAAAGCATCCCCAAGGTGCAAAAGAAGATCCAGACCCTGTACGATGTGGGCCTGGGGTATATCAAGCTGGGCCAGCCCTCCACCACTTTGTCGGGCGGTGAAGCCCAGCGGGTCAAGCTGGCCACCGAGCTGAGCAAACGGCACACCGGCAAAACGGTGTATATCCTGGACGAACCCACCACCGGGCTGCACATTGCCGATGTGCACAAACTGACCCAGGTGCTGGACGCGCTGGTGCAGGCGGGCAACACCGTCATCGTCATCGAGCACAACCTGGATGTGATCAAGATCGCCGATCACATCATCGACCTGGGGCCCGAAGGCGGCAGCGGCGGCGGTACTCTGGTGGCCCAGGGCACCCCGGAAGAGGTGGCCCAGAACCCCGCTTCCTATACCGGTCAATATCTGAAACCCTACCTGGAAAAAGGCAAATAAAGACACAAAAGCCCTTGGCAAACTGCCAAGGGCTTTCTTTTTGCTATTCTCCCACTTTTCCACCGGCCCGGGAGATCCACTCTTCCACTTCTTCCAGCTCGGCCCGGTGCTTTCCGCTAAACTCCAGACGGCAGCTGCCTGCATCACTCCACAGGATCAGTGCCTTGACCAGTCCGGCCGAGCGGCTCACCTCCACCCGCCGGGTGCGGGTGACCTTTTCCAGGGGGATCAGCCGCAGCCGGCCGCCGACCCGGCAAAGAAGGCAGTTTTCCAGCAGATGCCCTTCTCCGCTCCACAGCCGGCCCTGGGGATGGGGCTGCTGAAAAGCACGGAGCAGACGCTCCCGGCGGAATGGGTCCAGGGAGGCCATCTCCCGGGAAAAAGCCCGGGTGCCGCCCAGCAGCATCCTTCCCACCGCCAGCAACAGCACCAGCGGCGGCACCAGAAAAAGCAGTGGACTCTGCTTTGCCACAAACACCAAATAACCCAAAAGGGCCGTCAATCCCAGACTGCACAGAACCATCCGTTTCAGTTCCCGGCGGTAAAAATGGCCTGTGACGGTCACATTTTCCCAAAAGGGATCAAATTCTGCCTGACGCTCTCTGTCCCAGCTCATGTTTCATCACTGACGCAGCTCATAGAGCTTGTCGTTCTGCATGACTTCCGGCCGGTTCAGACGGCTGATCATCTTTTCAAAGGCCCGGGCGGCATCCTCCAGCACCTTTTCTTCCGAAATCTGAGTGAGGGTTCTCCCTTCCATGGCGATCTGGCCGTCCACGATCACCAGATCCACATCCTGACCCATGGCGTGGTAAACCAGCCGCTGCACCGGCATGACGAAGGGAGCCAGATGGGGCTGCATCACATTGACGGCGATGATATCGGCCCGCTTGCCCACTTCCAGAGAACCGATGAGATGATCCAGCCCCAGTGCCCGGGCCGGCTCGATGGTCACCAGCTCCAGCACCTTGCCGCAAGGCAGAAGGGTTCCGTCCCGTTTCCGGAAGCGCTGGAACAGCTGCACATTCTTCATATCCCGCCACAGATCAAAGCTCCGGTCACCGGCGGTGCCGTCGGTGACCACGGCCAGATGGATGCCCATTTCCAGCATCTCCTGCACCGGGCAATGGCCCACTGCGTTGGCGTGGGTGGTGGGGCCGTGGAACACATAGGGGCCGGTGCGGGCCAGGATCTCCAGTTCCTGCTGGCTGTACCCGGTGCTGTGGGTCAGACTGAGCCGGGGGGTGAGCACCTCCGGGGTGTGATCCATCATAAACTGCACATCGCCGCCATAGGCGTGGGTGTGCAGCGGCACATCATAGGTTTCCGCAATGCGGTGCATCTCCCGATTGTGACGGATATTGGCTTCGTCGCTCTCATCGGGACGGCGGCCCATGCGCCCGGGGGCCACAATGCACATCATCCGCTTGTGGCGGCCGTTGAGGGTGCGCACCGCTTCTTCGGTGGTTTGATAGGCCATTTCCGGTGTGACCACGGTATCCTCAAAGCTGCCGTCCTCCCGATAAGTACGGGCCACCTTGGGGAATGCGCCATAGGGGCATCCAATGCCGGACAACTGCCGAATACCGGTGGCCACCGATCCTTCCAGGTTGGCCTGCACCGGCAGAATACTGTCCACTCTGGGCGTGCTGCCCACCATGGACACAGCGGTGGTGGTGCCGAACTTCAGCCGCTCCGCCGCGGCCAGTGCACCTTCGGCCCGCCAGAACTCCGGAGCGGTGCATTTGTAGTAGATGGTCTCGGCCATCTCCTCCCAGCCATCATCCAGATGCTCTCCCAGGGTGCGGATCAGGCAATGGCCGCCGTGGCCGTGACCGTCCACCAATCCGGGAAGAATGGCATGGCCTTTGCAGTCGATGACTCGGGCGGCTGTGCGTTCTCCCAGCTCCTCCATGGGGCCGATGGCGGCGATGGTGTCCCCTTCCACCCCGATATACCCCTTGTCATAGAGATGGTGCTCTCCATCCACTGTGATGATGACACCGTTTGTCAAAAGCAGATCCCACATAATTTACGGCTCCTTTCCCTTTTCCATGATCACAGATTTTTCTTGCTCTGCAAAAGGCGGAAAACCGGCTTCCTGCAACGGTTGCGCCGCCCGCTCTGGGATCAGTATATCATATCCGCCTGCCGCCGCCTACCCCGGCCGGAGAGAAAAAATCGCCGGAATGCAAAGCACTCCGGCGATTTTTGTTCTCGCAATTACATATTGCTGAGCATATTCATCAGATTGTCTGTGGAGAAGAATTCCCGCAGAGAAGAGGGGACATAGCTGGGCAGCAGCTTTGTTCCCAGGAAGAGGAAGATCAAAGTGAAGACCACGGTGACGATCAGATTCAGATAGACCTTCCGGTCGGGGGTAAGGTTTGCGATGCCGTTGCTCCCGGCCACCAGGAAAATGACGCCCGCCAGAGCGCCGGCGAAATAATAGAACACGATGCCGGCGGAGATGTTCAGCAGGAACACCAGGCAGCTGACCAGAATCACAGGAACCAGGATCACCGAACGCATGGACACGATGGACAGCGCTTCCTGGAACCGAAGCTGTCCGCCCAGCAGTTTGCCCACGCCGAAATAAAGCCCGGCCAGAACCGCTTCAAAGATCACTGTATACAGCAGTGTGAGGAAGAAGGCGCCCACACCGGAGAACTTGATGTTCTGGGTCATGCTTCCGCCCAGAGCGATCAGGCTGTTGATCTTTCCAATGCAGAACAGGGCAAAGATCGCCGAACAGATCCCCTGGAGCAGCAGGAAGATCACCGACACTGTCACATCTCCCCGACGCACATAGCCAGGAGCTGTGGTGGCCGGCGCCTTCACCAGACCCACCAGATCCTTCAGCAAAGCGTCCATCACCTGCTTACCCTGGGCCGAAACCGCGGGAGCGGCTCCCGGCTGAGGCGCAGCCTGCTGAGGTGCCTGATACTGTACATTCTGCTGGGGTGCCGCCTGCTGCTGGGCCTGCGCCTGGTTCTGCTGGGCCTGCTGACAGGTGCAGACCTCGCCATCCTCCAATTTCCGTCCACAATACCTACAAAATGCCATAGAAATCCCTCACTTTCTCGTTTCTCTCTTATTGCTCTGCGGTGCTGGTTTCGGATGTATACCGATCCACATTCACCGTTACACACTGACGATAGGCCGCATCCAGATTTTCATAGCCGGGGAAGTAATAGCTGTGGCCGTTGAACTCGGTGCGGAAACGGTCGTTCTGGGTCACATAATCCCCCAGCTCCACCTGAACCTTGCCGTCGGGCGTGGCGATCAGGTTGTCAAAGCGCACGGTGTAATAGAAGGTGACGCTGCCCTGATAGCCCTCCTCGGGGAAGCTGGCCGTGCTCTGCACCTGATAGACCAGATAGAGCATATTCTTCCGGGAATTGGTTTCCTGATCCTTGGCCACCAGCAGATAGTTGCCCACATAGGTGGTGCTGTCCAGGGAAATGGCCTCATCCCAGTCCTGGGCGGCTTCGGCCTTGATGGCGTCTGCGCCCCGGGACTTCATCTCTTCCAAAGTGGCGCTGTCCACCTGCTCCAGCTTGGTGAGATAGGAACCCAGACCGTCCACCGTGTATTCCTTCTCGGTGGCTGTGAACTTGACACCGTAATTTTGCAGGAATATCTTTTCCCATTCTTCGCCCACATCGTCCTGGGCGATGGACACCGTCACGGTATCCCCATTGTCCAGATCCCGGGAGGGATCCACAAAATACTCCAGCGCCTGGGCCCAGTCTTCGGTGGACTCGCACACCACATTCACCCGGCCATTGGGAGCGGTGCCGGTGTATTCCAGCTTCACATTCTCAAAGGGGTCCACTTCCCGGATTTCTTCCAGGCCTTCCACGGTGAACTTGATGTCCTCATAGGACAACTTCACATCGTATTTTTCCAAGGCGGCCTTGTCGTCACACTTCCATTCATAGACGACTTCATCCCCGTTGGTCAGCTCCTGGTTTTTGTTCAGGCTGCCGCTGACACATTCCTGCAGGAGCATCTGGCAGATGGACTGATCGTCCATGTTCTCCCCCAGGGCCGGGGTCTGGTACTCGATCTTTCCGGCATATTCCTTGCAGAAAGCCTCGGTATCAAAAGTATAGGTGGCGTTGCCCATGGTGTCGTAACCGGAAAACTCCACGCTGACATAATCCCCCAGCTTCACCTTCTGAGGGCGGGTGGCGATAAAGACCACCACCGCAATGAGGAGCACCAGCACACCGGCGCCGATGCCCAGGATCTTCTTATTTTTCTTGACAAACTCGGTCAAAGGGCTGGGCTGAACCGGTCCGCTGGGAACCGTGGCCTGCACCGAAGGCTGCACCGGATTCTGTACAGGAGCGCTGGGAGCCGCACCGGGCTGCTCCGGCTCGATCTTTACACCGCAATGCTCACAGAATGTGGAGTCATCGGGAAGCTGCTTTCCGCAGTTGGGACAAAACATATTTTTTCCTCTCTTTCACTGTTTTCTCTGAAAAGGTCTTTTCATCCGGCCATTTCCGCCCCACCGGCCTATGGCCTTTGCCTATCTCCTCCCATCCGCCTCTCTCCATTCCCAAAACAAGGACGGTGCAGTGGTGTTTTCCGAAAACTTCGTCCTGCGAGTAAACATCCGCTTTGTTGCAGATTTTCTCGCCGCTGTGCCAGAATGTAAATTTTTCGGAAACTTATTATGAATAATTGGATGGTTTCAGTATAGCACAGTTCTGCCGTGATTTCCATATCCTTTCCAGTAAAACCTTCATAAAGAAGCTTCCTTTCCCTCCCATTCGGTAAAACAAAAAAATCCCGGACAAACCAAAAACGGTCTGTCCGGGATTTTCGTACATACAAAGTTTATTCAGCCTATGCCGCTGACCGATTAGTACATATCCATGCCGCCGGCAGCAGGAGCTGCAGGAGCGGGCTCCTTCTTCTCGGCCACGATGGCTTCGGTGGTCAGCACCAGAGCAGCCACGGAAGCGGCGTTCTGGAGAGCGGAGCGGTTGACCTTGGTGGGATCGACGATGCCAGCCTTGATCATGTCGCAATAGACCTCGTTGTAAGCGTCGAAGCCATAGCCCACACGCTTGGCATTCTTCACCTTCTCGATGACAACGGAGCCGTCCACGCCAGCGTTGACAGCGATCTGCTTCATGGGCTCTTCCAGAGTCTTCATGACGATGCGCACGCCGGTCTTCTCATCACCTTCCACCTTGGTGACCAGCTTGGCCACAGCGGGGATGGCGTTGACATAAGCAGTGCCGCCGCCGGCTACGATGCCTTCTTCCACAGCGGCGCGGGTGGCGTTGAGGGCGTCCTCGATGCGCAGCTTCTTTTCCTTCATTTCGGTCTCGGTAGCAGCGCCCACCTTGATGATGGCAACACCGCCGGCCAGCTTGGCCAGGCGCTCCTGGAGCTTCTCGCGGTCGAAGTCGGAGGTGGTGTTCTCCAGCTCGTTGCGGATCATGTCCACACGGGCCTTGATGGCTTCGGCATCGCCCAGGCCGCCCACGATGATGGTGTTCTCCTTGGTGACCCGCACAGTGGTGGCATGGCCCAGCTGATCCAGGGTGGTATCCTTCAGCTCCAGACCCAGCTCGCTGGAGATCACTTCGCCGCCGGTGAGGGTAGCGATATCCTTCAGCATTTCCTTTCTTCTGTCGCCGAAGCCAGGAGCCTTGACAGCCACGCAGCTGAAGGTGCCGCGCAGTTTGTTCAGGATCAGGGTGGACAGGGCCTCGCCCTCCACATCCTCAGCGATGATCAGCAGCTTGCGGCCGGCCTGAACCACCTGCTCCAGCAGAGGCAGCAGTTCCTGGATGTTGCTGATCTTCTTGTCGGTGATGAGCAGATAGGCATCGTCCAGCACCGCTTCCATCTTCTCGGTGTCGGTGGCCATGTAGGGGGTGATGTAGCCCCGGTCAAACTGCATGCCTTCCACAACTTCGCTGTAAGTCTCAGCTGTCTTGGACTCTTCCACGGTGATAACGCCGTCGGCGGTGACCTTCTCCATGGCCTCAGCGATCAGCTTGCCGATGGACTCATCCCCGGAGGAAACAGAGGCAACGCGGGCGATGTCCTCGGTGCCGCTGACAGCCTGGGAGTTGAGGCGGATGGCTTCGATAGCGGTATCCACAGCCTTCTGGATGCCCTTCTTCACCACGATGGGGTTGGCGCCTGCGGCCACATTCTTCATGCCCTCACGGACAAAAGCCTGAGCCAGCAGGGTGGCGGTGGTGGTGCCGTCGCCGGCCACATCGTTGGTCTTTGTGGCAACTTCCTTCACCAGCTGAGCGCCCTGGTTCTCGAAGATGTCGTCCAGCTCCACTTCGCGGGCGATGGTCACGCCGTCATTGGTGATCTGGGGTGTGCCGTACTTCCGGTCCAGCACCACATTGCGGCCCTTGGGGCCCATGGTCACTTTCACTGTATTGGCCAGCTGATTGATGCCCCGCTCCAGGGCCCGTCTGGCGTCTTCACCATAAAGGATTTCTTTGGACATGATGGTTTTCCTCCTCTATTACTCAACAATGGCGAGAATATCGTTTTCCTTGACAATGATGTACTCATTGCCTTCGATCTTCACTTCGGTGCCGGAGAACTTGCTGGTGATGACTTTATCGCCCACCTTCACCTGCATCTTGTTGTCCTTGACGCCAGGGCCGACAGCGATGACCTCAGCCACCTGGGGCTTCTCCTTGGCGGAGCCGGTCAGGATGATGCCGCTCTTTGTTGTTTCTTCCGCTTCTACCATTTTAATGACCACACGGTCAGCCAGCGGTTGCAGTTTCATATGGGATGACCTCCTCAATGATAATCCATTCAGAAATGGTTTAGCACTCATTACATCGGAGTGCTAACACAAGTATTATAATATGCCACCTGCGGAAGTTTTTCAAGCCCCCATTTTAAAATTTTTTGTGAATGGATGGATGTGGAAGGAAAAAATGCCATCTTGTCTTCCTTCCCTTTCCATGATAAGATGCTCTGCGGAACTCTTTGCAAAAGAAAAACGCCGGTTGGGGGAATGGAGAACCATGAATATTTTCATTGCCATCATGCTGATTCTGGCACTTCTGGGTTTGCTGGACAAAATGGCAGGGGGAAAAATGGGGCTGGGAGCCGAAATCGACCACGGCCTTGCCGCCATGGGCAGTCTGGCTTTGTCCCTGGTGGGTATCTATGCCCTGGGCATCACCGCCGTACAGCACAGCGCCGGAGCCATTGCCCATCTGGAAAAGCTGCTGCCCTTTGACCCTTCTCTGCTCATCGGCAGCCTGCTGGCTCCCGACCTGGGCGGCTATTCCATCGCCAAACAGATGGCAGCCACCCCGGCCCTGGGTCTGTTTTCCGGTCTGATCGTGGCCTCCAGCCTGGGCTGCACCATCAGCTTTGTGCTGCCCATCGCCATGTCGGCCATCAAAAAGGAAGACACCCCCGCTATGATGCGGGGCATTGTGCTGGGCATCGTCACGCTGCCCACCGGAGTGGTGCTGGGCGGCCTGCTTCTCCGCCTGCCCCTGCTGACCCTGCTGCGGAACACCGCCCCCATCCTGCTCATCTGCCTGCTTCTGTGCCTGGCCCTGTCCCGTTTTCCCCAAGGCACCACCAAGGCCCTGCTCTGCATCGGCCGCGGCGTGCAGATCCTCAGCTTCACCCTGTTTGCCCTGGTGATGGCCGGGCTGTTCATCCCTGCCTGGCAGGTGGCATCTCTGGATCTGGTGAACGAAGCACTGGTGGTGGTCATCAAGGTCACCGTCGTCATCTGCGGGGCCATGGTGCTCTCCCATCTGGCTCTCACCCGCTTCAGCCCGCCCATGCACTGGCTGGCCCGGAAAATGCGCATCAACGAACCGGCCGTGGTTGGACTGCTGCTGTGCCTGGCCACCAGTGTTTCCATGCTGCCCCTCTTTGACCGGATGGACAAGCGGGGCAAGGCGGTAAACGCCGCCTTCTCGGTGAGCGGCGCCTTTGTATTGGGCGGGCAACTAGCCTTTGTCTCCAGCCTGGAGCCCTCCCGGGTGGTGGCCATTTATATGATCTCCAAACTGGTGGGCGGACTGTGCGCCATCGTTGCCGCTCTTCTCACCACCCCCGCCGAAGTGGAGGAATAATGCCTTCCTCTCCCCCTTTCCGCAAGATGGATTTTTCAGCAAAGCAGTGCTATACTGTTTCTGTCACCGGAAGGGAGTGAATGGATATGTGCGGTGGTATCATCTCCCAAAAGATTGCATAAACCCATGTAAATAGACAAAATACAGAACAATATTTACATGGGAGGACCAAAACATGAAAGAGAACAAATACGATAACGAGATCTTTTTCCAGAAATACAGCCAGATGCTCCGCTCTCAAAAGGGCTTGCAAGGTGCAGGGGAATGGTCAGAACTTGAAAAAATTCTCCCGGATTTCTGTGGAAAAACCGTTCTGGACCTGGGATGCGGCTACGGCTGGCACTGCAAATACGCCGCCGAGCACAAGGCCGCATCGGTGCTGGGCACCGACATCTCTCACAAGATGCTCCAAAAGGCCCAAAAGATCAACTCCGCGCCTCAGATCCAGTACCACTGCGCGGCCATGGAAGACTTGCAGTTTCCCCCTGAAACCTTTGACATCGTCCTCAGCTCTCTGGCTTTCCACTATGTCAAAGACTTCGGACCTTTGGCGGAAAACATTGCCTGTTGGCTGAAAAAAGGCGGTCATCTGGTCTTTTCCGTAGAGCATCCGGTTTTCACTTCTTCCGGCCCTCAGGACTGGTACTATGATGAGAAGGGGGAAATTCTCCACTTCCCTGTGGATAACTATTACTATGAAGGCCCCCGCAAGGCCGTCTTTTTAGGAGAACCGGTTGTCAAATACCACCGGACCTTGACCACCTATCTGAACACATTGCTTCAAAATGGACTTACCTTGCAGCATATCATCGAACCTCAGCCACCTGCTGAAATGATGGACATCCCGGGCATGAAGGATGAAATGCGCCGCCCTATGATGCTGCTTGTGTCCGCCATCAAAAACTGATTCTTATCTTTGCATACAAAAATCCCGGAACCACAGAGTTCCGGGATTTTGTTATCTTTTTTAATCCACAAACAGTTCCGGTGTTTTGGGCTCCTGGAAATTGGCCTCCAGCCACATCTTGGCCTTGTCCAATCCCTCGTCCTCAAAGAACTTGGCCCCCACCGGGCAGTTCTTCACACAGGCAAAGCAGGCCAGACAGCCCTCGCCCACCACTTTGGGGTCCTGGGAATCGATGATGCCCATGGGGCAAAGGGAAGCACATAGACCGCAGCCTGTGCAGTTGTCCTTGGTCTTGGGATGGCGGGAAGCACCGGCGCCCCGCTCTTTGTAGGGATGGTTCCCCGGCACTTTCACCAGGGTTTTGTTCCCTTTCTGCCATTTCTCTGCCGCCTTTTCTCCCAGCTGCCGGGCCAGGGCCAGGTCGCTTTCATCGGGACGGCCTCCGGCCAGGGCGCTGGTATAGGTGTGCTCTGCCACAAAGGCCCCTGCGGCAATAGGAACAAAGCCTTGCTTCTCCAGCCACTCTACCCCTTCCAGCAGGGCGTCCTCATAGGCCCGGTTGCCGTAAACCGCCAGAACCACCGCCGGGGTGTTCTCCCCCGCCAGATGGGTCATGGTCTCCTCCAACAAAGCGGGCATCCGGCCGCCATACACCGGATAGGCCAGCACCAGCAGGTCCTCCGGGCCGAAATGGTATTGGGCCGCCCGATCATCGGGGCGACCCAAAGACAGCTCACCCACAGCGCAACCGGCCGATTGGGCGATCTGCTTTCCCACTTCCATGGCGGCCTTCCGGCTGCCGCCGGTGGGGCTGAAGCTCATCACATGAACATTTCCCATTGTTCTTCCTTCTTTCTCTATTGATCCTGTTTTTCCACCCGCACCCCTTGGGGCACGATAAATTTCATCCCTTGGCGCAGCACCGCCTGCAAACGAGGGGTATAGGCGATCTCTCCGTCCAGATTGACGCACAGATCCTTCCCATCCCGGTGGCGGATCTCCATTTCATGGGCCGGTACTCTTTTGATATACTGGGGATATTGATATCCCAGGCCTTTTTTATAGGCCCCTACCACCTTGGCCGCCGTCATACGGCCCACTTTGCTCACCAGAAGCACATCCAGCTGCCCATCCTGAGGGTCCGCATCGGGCACAGGGCAGAAGCCTCCTCCATACCACCGGCCATTGGCGGCAAAGATCATGGAATAGTCTCCATCGTAGCTCTTGCCATCGATGATGACCTGATAGCCTTCTCCCAGGCCTCGGACAATGTTTTCCGCCGCCGAGAACACATAAGGCCACTGTCCCCGGCACAAGGGCAGACGCTTGTATTTCCGCATTCCGGCCGCCACCCGGGCGTCGATGCCCACCGACAGCACATTCACTGCACCGCCGCAGTTGGTCTCCACATAATCCACCGGCAGTTCTTCCCCTTTTGTCAGCTCCGGCAGCTGGAAAAACCGGTTCATCTGCCGGCCAAACACCTTGATGAAGTCGTTGCCGGTACCGGCGGGAAAATGCCCCACCGCCACATTCCACATCCCAAAGGCCCCCCGGGCCGCTTCGTTCAAGGTACCATCGCCGCCGCAGGCATAAAACCGCAGGTGCTGTCCGCCTCCTTGCAGGCAGGCCTTTCGCACCAGTTCCACCCCGTGGCCCGGGTGCTCGGTGACCAGGATCTCATATTCCAGATTCTGCTCCAGAGCGGCTTTCCGGCACACCCCGGCCAGTTCGGCCTGACGGCCCCGGCTTCCCGCCGCCGGATTGATCAAAAAGATGTGTTTCATCTTCTCTTTTCCCGCCCCTCTTCCACAGCCTGTTTATAATACATAAACAGCTGGCATTTGAGCATTCCGTTATAGAGCTTGCGCCGCTTGTCCGCCTTGGCTCCAAAATAGGTCTCAAACTCCGGATCAGAAGTGATGATATACTTTTTCAGTCCCGGCGTCTGGTGCAGCGCCCGGCCCAGCCCGTCATAAAGGGCCCGGGCTTCCTCCTGGGTGGACAACCGCTGCCCATAAGGAGGATTGGTGAGCAGCACCCCTTTCCGGCCGGTATAGGGCAGGCCCAGGGCGTCGGCCCTGCGAATGGTAATCAGATCTTCCACACCGGCCCGCCGGGCATTCTCCCGGGCCAGTTCCACCGCTTCCCCCGAAATATCGCTGGCGGTGATGGGCAGTTTCTCCCGCACTTCTTCCCCCAAGGCCCGCTGACGCTCTTCCTCCCAGCAGGCGTTGTCTTCAAAGAGCCAGTCTTCCCCTTCAAAGCTCCGGCGTGCTCCCGGGGCGATACGGCAGCACACCATAGCCGCTTCGATGGCCAAAGTGCCGGAACCGCAGAAAGGATCGATCAGCTCTTCCCGGCCACGGTACCGGGTGATCTTCACCAGGCTGGCCGCCAGAGTCTCCCGCAAAGGGGCCTGCTGGGTGGCCAGGCGGTACCCCCGCTTATAGAGGGGCGCACCGGTGGTGTCCAGATAGATCTCTGCCTGATCTTCCAGCAGCGCAAAGCGGATCTGGTATTTGACTCCGGTCTCGGGGAACCAGGACAGGCCGTAGCTTTCTTTCAGACATTCCACCACTGCCTTTTTGATGATCCGCTGGCAATCGGGAACGCTGTGCAGCTGGGAGCCTACGCAGTAGCCCACCACCGGAAAAATACTGTCGCTTTGCAGATAGTCGGCCCAGGGAATGCTTTTGACCCCCTGGAACAGATCTTCAAAGGTGTAGGCCGGAAAGGAGGCCAGGCGCAAAAGCACCCGTTCTCCGCAGCGCAGACGCAGATTGGCCCGGGCACACTCCGCCATAGGGCCTTCAAAATAGACCCGGCCGTTTTCCGTCCGGACCCCCTCAAAATGCTGGTAGCGCAGCTCGTCAGCCACCAAGCCCTCCACTCCCAACAGACAGGGAACACAAAAGGTATAGTTCATGGTTTCTCTCTTTCTCCTCTTCCCTGCGGCCTGTGCCGCATCTATTCTTTATTATCGCAGATTTTTTCCCTCCCGGCAATGGCTCCGCAGCTTTTGGAAAAACTTTTTGCGGCGAGCCGCCGCTCCCATTCTTTTCTTTGCTTCGGCGGGTTGTATCCGCCCAGGAAAGAATATTTGCTTGCGGCCTCCCGCCATTGGAAAGCGCAAAAAGCGGCGGGCTCTCGCCCGCCGCTTTTATGTTCGGTTTGATTTATTTGCTGATGATCAGGCCATAGCCGCCGTTCTGACGCTTATAAACCACGCTGTACCGGTCATCCTCCTCGCTGTTGCGGAAGAAGAAGAACTGGTGGTCCAACAGATTCATCTGCAAAATGGCCTCCTGGACGGTCATGGGTTTGACTTCAAATTCCTTCACCCGGATCACATCATAGATGTCCTCGGGAGCCTGATCCTCGGCCAGCATCTGCAGTTCCGCCGGTTTGTCAAAAGCACCCTGGCGCAGCCGCTTCTCCAAACGGGTCTTGTTTTTCAGGATCTGCCGCTCGATGCTGTCCACGGCGCCATCGATGGAACCATACATATCATGGCTCTGTTCCGAAGCCCGGAAGAGCATCCCCGCATGGGCCACGGTGACCTCGGCGATGTACCGGCCCCGCTCCATGGAAAAAGTCACTTTGGCGCTGTTATCTCTATCAAAGTACCGCTCGAGCTTTTCACATTTTTTAGTTGCATATTCCTTCAGCTCGTCGGAAATGGAAACCTTTCTCTCTGTAAAGGTCATCTTCATAGTCAGCACTCCTTTGTTTTTTGATGCGCTACGCTCTATTCAGTTTTCTTGGTAATATTATAGCACATATCCAGGCAAAAGCGAGACCTTTTTGTGAATTTTTTCAAAATAAAAATCCCCGCCCGAAGCATTGCTTTCAGGCGGGGAACTAAGTTTATTCCAGACAGATCAAAGAGTAAACTCCTGGTGACGGGTCACATGGCAGCCGATGTTAACGGCGCAGGGCAGGCCGGCGATATGGGTGCCGAAGGCCATAACCCGCACTTTCAGCGCGGTCACAGTGCCGCCCCAGCCCTGAGGGCCAATGCCCAGCTTGTTGGCCTTTTCGGTGATCTCCTTCTCCAGGTCGGCATAAAACTCGTCCTGAGCAGGCGCGTCCAGCGGTGTGCACACCGCTTTTTTGGCCAGATAGGCAGCCTTTTCAAAGGTGCCGCCCAGACCCACACCCACGATCATGGGAGGGCAGGGATTGGAGCCGGCCTTGGACATGGTGTCCACAATAAAGCCCACCACATCGTCCCGTGTGGCGGCGGGAGTAAACATCTTGATGGCGCTCATATTTTCGCTGCCAAAGCCCTTGGGGGCCACGGTGATGTGGATCTGATCCCCGGGAACGATGCTGGTATGGATGATGGCCGGGGTGTTGTCATTGGTGTTCACCCGGCGCATGGGATCGGAGACCACGCTCAGGCGGAGATAACCGTCCACATAACCCCGGCGGACGCCTTCGTTGATGGCGGTCTCAAAGTCACCGTCCACAATGTGGCAGTCCTGGCCGATCTCGGCGAAAATCACCGCCATACCGGTATCCTGGCAGACGGGAACTTCCTTTTTGGCGGCCAAGGCGGCGTTGTCCAGCATCTTATCGAAGATCTGACGGCCCAGGGGGGATTTCTCCTCCTCCTTGCCCTTTTTGAAAGACTCGATCACATCATCCGGCAGGCGGCAGTTGGCCGCGATACAGGCTTCCTTCACCTTTTCTGTGATCAGCTTGGCAGAAATCTCACGCATAACTCACAATCGTCCTTTCCAGCCGGCAAAGCCGGGTTTTACATAACAAAATATGACAAAACTTCCTATGGACAACAAGGGTCTCCCATGGTAAGATAAGGCTGTGAGAAGGAGTTCTCACACACCGTTCATATCTTTATCCCCACAACCCTATTCGGCGCGCTTTTCTCGGAAAGGCGCGCCCCTTTTTTGCCCTTTGGGGGCTCATGGGCTATTATACCATGAAGCGGAAGCGACATGGTATATTGGCCAGGTTTTCGGTTGTCCCGCTTGCGGGACGAGAAAACGGCCGTGAAAATCCGGTATAATAACCGCTTTGCGGTTTTATACCATGAAGCGAAGCGACATGGTATATTGGCCGTGTTTTCGGTTGTCCCGCTTGCGGGACGAGAAAACGGCCGTGAAAATCCGGTATAATAACCGCTTTGCGGTTTTATACCATGAAGCGAAGCGACATGGTATATTGGCCGTGTTTTCGGTTGTCCCGCTTGCGGGACGAGAAAACGGCCGTGAAAATCCGGTATAATAACCGCTTTGCGGTTTTATACCATGAAGCGAAGCGACATGGTATATTGGCCGTGTTTTCGGTTGTCCCGCTTGCGGGACGAGAAAACGGCCGTGAAAATCCGGTATAATAACCGCTTCGCGGTTATTATACCCCAAACAAAAAGAAAGCGCAACCGCTGGGGCCGCGCTTTTGGGGGACTATCTGCCTCTGCGTCTGGAGCTGCGCTTTTCGCCGAACGCGCGGGAATCGGAGATTCTGCTCTCGCTGGCCTGCATGAAATGCTTGAGCTTATCTTCAAAGGAAAGATCGCTGGTTTTCTGCAATGTGCTGCGCACCGGGGCCGGCACAGCCTGTCGGGGGCGCTGGGGCCGCTCGGGGCGTTTTTCCGGCAAGGCTTTTTTGATGGACAGATTGATCCGCCCCTGCTCGTCGATGGCGATCAATTTGACCTTGACCTCCTGGCCTTCTGTGAGGAACTGCTTGATGTCCTCCACATAGGTGTTGGCGATCTCCGAGATGTGGACCATCCCGCTTTTGCCGCCGGGCAGCGCCACGAAGGCGCCAAACTTGGTGATTCCTGTGACCTTTCCATCATAGATGGTTCCCACTGTTAACTCCATATCCGCTTTGTAACCCTCTCCGTTTTATTTGCTAGCAATGTCCACAAAGACCCGTTCGCCAGGGGAGACATAGCCCAGCTGTTCCCGGGCGATGCGGGCCACATACTGGTCGGAATCCTGGCTTTCCAAAAGAGCCTCTGTTTCGGCGTTGCGAAGCTGCTGCTCTTCCACCTGCTGTTCCAGCTGGGTCTTTTCTTCCTTCTTCTGGCTGATCTGCAGCTGAAGGGACACCATGGTAAAGGTGGCATAGACGGCAAACACCGCCACGGCGATCTTGGTGAGACCGCCCACTTTCTTTTTCTTTTTCATTGGCATTCCTCAGTCCGGCCGGGGCAAAGGGCGCCCCGATGGGTGGATGTTGCGTTCCGGCCCAGGGCCGCATGGAAAAAAGCGCATCCATCCTCCTTGGGAAGATGCACACTATAATAATAAAAAAAATTCACAAAAAAGTCAAATACTTTATTTGGATCTGCGCCGGTGTTTTCCCTGAAAACCCCCGAACTTCCCCTGGAAAAAGGCAAAAAAGCCCTGAATCTTCCCCAGTACTCTATGAACGGAGGGGGAGAACAAAACAACATACAGCGCCCCGCCCAGGATGGCCCCCAAGGGCAGATATCCCCGGATGACACCCCGGCTCTCCCCAAAGACCAGCAGGAAAAACCCCGCGGCCCCCATGAGGCAGAAAAGCAGATCCAACAAAGCGGTGAGGAACACCCCACCGCCGCCTAAGCGGCGAAAGAAGGCCAGCACATCATACAAAAGCCCCAAAAGCAGTCCCAGCACCGCCGCATGGAGAAAGGCCTGGGTCTGCTGGGCCAGCACCACCTCCATCATTTAAAACAGCCGGGACCAGAAGCCCCGCCGGCGCAGCTGATCTTCCTCATAGACCATGGCCTCAATCTGTCCGGCGATGGCGATCTCCCCCACCTCCAGATTGAGCTTTTCCACATGAAGCTGCTGGCCGCCCACTGTGAGGATGCCCATGCTGGTCACCAGGGACACCTGGTTTTCGTCAAAGCTGATGACTTCCGATACCCCCGACACACTGAGGTGCTCCCGGTTTTCCAGGATCACATTGTGCGGTGCCAGGTCCATTCTTCTGTACTCTTCGTTTTTCATATACGGCCGCCCCTTTCCAGATTCATACCACAACTATATGGAACGGAAAGGGCTTTTAGACCTTTTTTCTTTTTACTGGATCTCCTGATACAGCAGCTCGGCCTGATCCTTGCCCACATGCTCCGGCGTCTGGAGCACCTTCACCTTCAGAGTGCGCTGGCCGAAGGCCAGTTCCAGCACATCTCCCACCTTCACCTGGTAGCTGGCTTTGGCTGGCTTGCCGTTGACCATCACCCGCCCCACATCACAGGCGTCGTTGGCCACGGTGCGCCGCTTGATCAGCCGGGCTACCTTGAGATATTTATCCAAACGCATTTTTCTTTCTCCTCTCTGTGCAAAAAGGCAGCCCGGTTTCCCGTGCTGCCTGAGCGTGTCAAAAAAGTGGCAAAGCCACTTTTTTGAGTTTTTGCAAGGGGCTGCATGCACGCCTTTGGCGCACACTGGCCCCTTGATAGGTGCAAAAAGCTGCGCACAGGTCGCAGCTTTTTGCGAATTGATTCATTGATTCGTGGTAGAGCAAACATATCCCTCACACGAAAGTTTTCCACAATCTGAACCAGTCCGGTTTTCCCACACTGCTTTTTGCGGGATTCTTATTTGGCCACCTGATCCTTCAGAGCCTTGCCGGCCTTGAAAACAGGATACTTGCTGGCCGGGATCTTGATCTCTTCCCGGGTCTTGGGGTTGCGGCCCACACGGGCGGCCCGCTCCTTCACTTCGAAGGAACCAAACCCGATCAGCTGGATCTTGTCGCCCTGAACCAGAGCTTCGGTCACAGCGTCCACCATGGCGTTGAGGGCGGCTTCGGCGTCCTTTTTGGAAAGTTCGGCTTTCTCGGCAATGGCCGCGATCAATTCTGTCTTGTTCATTTTAAAACTCCTCCTTTATGCTTCCGCCTGCTGATCGGTCTTGCAGACGGTGCTCCCTGTCTCCTGCCACAGCCGGGCCTGCTCCTGAGAAGAAAGCTGGCTCAGAGGGGCTGGAGCAATGTTTTCCAGTTCCTCAAATTTTTCCACAAACCGCCTGGCCTCATATGTCAGCGCTTCTTCGGCGGAAAGCCCCTGCTCTCCGGCCTGAAGGGCTGTTGCAAACAAAAGCCGGCCCAGAGCCTGCTCCGTTTGCTCTCCCTTCCCCAGCTGCTGCATCGCCTGCTCCATCTCCTCCATGGGGCTTTGGATGGACGCCAGGGAAAGGCCGCCTTTTCTGGCCCGGCTCTGAAGCTTCTGTGCATACATCAGGGCGGGCAGGGCCGTGGGCACTTGGCGCAGCGTGTCGGACACACTGTTCTGCCCCTTTTCCTGCCGCTTGATGGCGTCCCAGTTTTTCAGCACCTCTTGGGAAGTATTGGCCGAAACGGTGCCAAAAATGTGGGGATGGCGGCGAATCAATTTCTGACAGACCTCATCCAGCACATCCTCCAGCCCGAACAGCCCTTCTTCCCGGGCGATCTGAGCATGGAAGACCACCTGCATCATCACATCCCCCAATTCCTCCCGAAGGTTCGCTGTGTCCTTATGGTCGATGGCGTCCACCGCCTCATAGACCTCTTCGAGAAAATTGTTCCGGATGCTTTCGTGGGTCTGTTCCCTGTCCCAGGGACAACCCTCCGGCGAACGGAGGATCGCCATGATCTCCACCAGATCTTCAAAGCCATAGCGATCTTTTGGATTAAAATTTATCATATTATGCCTTCCTTTGCAAGCATTATTTCCTGATTTTACTGTTTTTTGCCGATTTTGCACGGTTTTTCACAAAAATCCGATGACTGGCCTCCGGTTTATTTGAGGCGGAGAACCTTTGCCAACTTTTTCCCTCCCGGAAGCAGCAGGATGTCCTCCCTGGGCAAAGCTCCCACCGCCAGCAGCATCAATCCATAAAAGGCCGCCCCTGAAAGGGTCAGGGCCGCAAATCCCCACCGGGGCCCCAAAGCCCCCTCCACCGGCAGGCGGAGAAAGACCAGAAACGCCCCCATCAGCCCTGCGGCCAGCGCCGGCCGGAAAAATACCTTATCCCAGGAAACCCCCATCCCGGCCCGGTGAAGGGCCCGCAGATTGAGCAGAGTGATCAGTCCATAACAGCACACCGTGCCCCAGGGAGCTCCGCCGATATGAACAGTGGGCTTTCCGGTAAGCGTATAGGTAACCCCCAATTTGCACAAAGCTCCAACGGCCAGGGTATAAACCGGAGTGCGCATCCGCCCCATGGCCTGCAAAATGGCGTTGGTCATAGTGGTCATGGCCACGAAAAACACCCCAGGGCCCAAAATGACCAAAAGAGGTGCTCCCAGAGCGCAGTCCTGGGGCCGGGCAAAATAGATCAGCTCCAGCAAGGGCCGCCCCAGCAGACAGAATCCCACCCCGGCGGGCAAAGAAAGCAAGGCGGCAAATTCCAGCGCCGAGTCAGAAAGCCTGCGGGCCAGCATCCTGTTTTTCCGGGAAAGAGCTCCGCTGAGGGGCGGGATCAGGCTGACTCCCAGAGCCGTGATCAGGGTCTGAGGCAGATGAAACAGAGTGGTCACCATGTTATAAGTGCCATAAAGCCCGCCGGAAGCCTGCTGGGAAAAGCCGATGTCCTGCAGCCGGTTCATCACAATGGCCATATCCATCAGATTGGAAAGGCTGAGCACCAAGGACCCGGCCATCACCGGCAAGGAAATGGCCAAAAGCCGCACCAGACACCTTCCCGCAGACAGTCCCCGGCCACCGATGCCTTCTTCCTCTTCCCGGGGATGGAGAAGCAGATACAGGCAGCCCAACAGACTGCCCACCGTCACGCCGCCGATGGCCCCGGCAGAGGCCTGGGCGGGAGAGCAGCCCCGGTTGAGCAAAATCACCGCTGCCCCATATCCCACCACCAGCTTGCCCACAGCCTCCAGCACCTGGGACACTGCCGTGGGCACCATATCCCCCAGCCCCTGGTGATAGCCCCGGATCACCGCCGCTATGGACACCAAAAACAGGGAGGGGGCCACCGCCCGCACCGCCGGGGCAGCCTGAGGACTGCCCACCAGCGCCGCCACCTGGGGCGCCGCCGCCCACAACCCGGCGGAAAGGAGCAGTCCCACCAGGGAGAAGGTACCAAGGGCCACCCGAAAGATCCGTTTTCCTTCTCCCGGGCACCCCCGTCCCCGGGCTTCGGCCACCATTTTGGAGATGGCCACCGGCAGCCCGGCGGTGGACAGAAGGAACAGGGCCGAATAAATCTGATAGGCCACGGTGAAGGCCCCCATGCCGCTGCCCCCCAGGAGATTGCCCAAGGGGATCTTGAAAAAAGCCCCGATAAGCCGTGTGACCACACCGGACACCCCCAGGATCAGTGCCCCTTCCACAAAGCTGCTTCTTCTTTTTACCACAGCCACCACTCCCCCGGCCACCATCAGGCCTTTTTCACCATTCATAGTCCCGGGGGCTTGTTTTTTATACCTGGCGGCCGGTCATGCGGGGCAGGGCGTAGTTTTTCATCTCGGCCATGGCCCGCTCCACATCGATGGTTTTGAATTCTCCCTTCTCATAGAGGATGCGTCCCCGCACCATGGTCAGGATGACCTCCCGCCCGGTGGCGCTATAGCACAGGGCGGACACCGGAGAGTGAACCGGCTGAGTGGCTACGCCCGACAGATCCACCAGAATCAGGTCGGCATCCATGCCCTCTTGCAGCATGCCGCATTCCTTTTCCCGGCCCTGGGCGAAAGCACCGCCCCGGGTGGCCCAGGACAGAGCCTGCTGGGCAGGCACCAGCCGGGGATCACCCTGGATTCCCTTTTGCAAAAGGGCGCTCAGTTTGATCTCTTCAAACAGGTCGTGGCTGTTGTTGCTGGCCACCCCATCGGTGCCCAGGGCCACATTCACCCCTTTTTCCGCCATTCTGGCCGCCGGAGCCACGCCGCTGGCCAGTTTCAGGTTGCTCACCGGGTTATGGGCCACCGTGGCCTTTTTCTCCGCCAGAAGGTCCATATCCTCCTCTGTGATCCACACCCCATGGGCGGCGGTGACCCGGCTTTCAAACACGCCATGATCGGCAAGAACCCTGGCCGGAGTCTTGCCCCACCGGGCGATGCACTCTTCCTGCTCCTTTTTGGTCTCCGACAGATGGAGATGGATGTTGAGCCCATGCTTCTGGGCATAGGCGGCGTTTTGCTCCCACACCGCCGGGCAGGAGGTATACTCTCCGTGGATGCCCACATCCAGCCGGATGCGGCCCTCGTCGGCCATGTGCCAGCTTTTCAGCATTTCCTCCATTTCCAGGGTCTCTCCGGCCTTGTGGAAGTCATAGGACGCCGGATCAAAGCACATGGCCCCATTGCACAGATTGGCCTTGATCCCGGCCTGGAAGCAAACCTCCGCCATGGCAGGCATCTTGAAATACATCTCGGTCACCGAAGTGGTGCCGAACCGGATGGATTCCGCCAGCCCCAGCATCATGCCGGCCTGAACGCACCGGGCATCCAGCCGTCCTTCTGCCGGGAAAATGTGGTCCTGAAGCCACTCCTGAAGGGCATAATCGTCGGCATAGCCCCGCAGCAGGGTCATGGGCAAATGGGTGTGGGCATTGACCAGCCCAGGCATGACGGCGCAGCCCTGGCCGTCCACCACCCGCCCGGCCTTCTCCTCCGGCTCTTTTTCCGAAAGCCAGCAGATCTTTCCCTGATCGATACCGATAAAACAATTTTCCACCACCGGATTTTGAGGGTCCATGGTGACGGCGGTAACATTTTTGATGAGCAGTTCCATTTTCTGCTTCCTCCTTCTTCCCTTTTTCTCTTACAGCCGGGGCAAGCAGGCCCGCACCAAAGCAGAGAAACCGTCCCGGGCCCGCTCTGCCGCCTGGAGCACATCCACCCCATCCAGGCGCTGATCCAGCACACCGGCGGCCATGTTGGTCACCAGGGAGAAGCCCAGCACCCGAATGCCGCAGTGGTTGGCGCAGATCACTTCGGGCACGGTGGACATTCCCGCCGCGTCTCCCCCCAGCACCCGGGCGGCCCGGATCTCTGCCGGGGTCTCAAACTGAGGACCGGGGAAATAGAAATAAACGCCCTCCCGGAGGGTCATGCCCAGCTTGTCCGCTTCCTCTTTCGCAATCTTGCGGCAGGCCGGGTCATAGGCATAGGTCATGTCGCAGAACCGGGGACCGAACTCCGGCAGGTTGGGCCCCACCAGAGGATTGGGATCGAACAGGCGGATGTGATCGGAAATGAGCATCACATCCCCCACCTGATAGCTCTTGTTGATGGCGCCGCAGGCGTTGGTGACCACCATGGTCTGCACCCCCAGCAGCTTTGCCACCCGTACCGGGTAGGCCGCCTGGTAGGCGTCATAGCCTTCGTAGATGTGGAAGCGGCCGTCCATCACCATCACCCGGCGTCCGGCCAGCGTGCCGCACACCAGCCGCCCGGCGTGATCCGGCGCTGTGGAACGGGCAAAGTGGGGGATCTCTCCATAGGGAATGACCACGGCCCCTTCCACTTCACCGGCCAGAAAGCCCAGTCCGGAACCCAGGATCAGCAGCAGCTCCGGCTGAAAATCACCCAGCCGCTTCTGGAGAAAAGCGGCGCTTTCTTGATACTGTTCGTATGTAAACATCTTTTTTCTCCTTTTTGTAGTAATATTCCCTTCCAAAACAGAAGAGCAGGGCGCCCCGGGAAGGCCGGGGGAACCGGTTCTTTCCCTTCCGGGGCGTCCTGCTCTTGATTGGTTTTCCGATTACAGCCGCTGGCCGCAGAAACGGCAGAAGGCATCTTCCGGCTGGCAGGCTTTGCCGCAGGCGGGGCATCTTTTCCCCGGCCGCTGCCGTTCCAGCTCTTCCTGCAGACAGCTAAGGCGGGCCACCTTCTCATCGATCTGGGCGATTTTGCCGTCGATCTCCTGAGGGTCCACTGTCTCGCCGGTATGGGCCATGTAAACGCTGCGTCCCACCTCTTTGTACAAGGCTTCGATGTCGTTTTTCAGCTCGAAGATCTGCAGATTCACCTTGGTGGAGCTGACCAGCTCATTGGTCTTTTTGCTGGCAACATCGGCGGCTTTCCCCATGGCCTGCGCAGCCTGGGCGGCGGTTTGGCGCATCCTTTCCAGGACATCATTGACTCTCTGATCCATAACCATCGGTCACTCCCTTCCGCAAAATCGAGGGGCCTCCCCCTCTCCTTTTATCCTATTCTCAGTATACCAGAACGGTCCGTCTCTTTCAATCGGACAGCCGATCAAACTCCAGCTCCAGTTTTTGCTTTCCTTGGCAAATGGCATCGCTGTGTTCGATATACTCCTTGGGATATTTGGGGTTTGTCAGCCGGGTGATGTTCCGGCCGCCGTCTGCACAGATCTTGGTGACCCCTCCGGCCCCCAAAGCCACCACCGGGCACAGCTCTTCCATCATCAGGATATTATACCGGCAGATGGTGTCCCCTTTGGCAAAGCCCACATTTTCCAGATTCCCGGCGATATACTTCTGCCGGTACAGATAATAGGGGGCGTAACCGGCCTGTTCCAGCATGGCATAGGCGGCGTCCAGGATCCCGGCAGGAAGCTGTCCCTGGGGACCGAACCGCAAGGGCGACCCCTTCTTCCGGGCCAGACAGTGGATGGTGATGTTTTCCGGCTGCAAGTCAATGAGCCGTCTCACGCTTTCCAGCAGTCCCGCTTCGTCATCCCCGGGAAGGCCGGCGATCAAGTCCATGTTGATCTCAAAATTCCCCACCTGCCGGGCCATGCGGTAGCATTCCTCGATCTGCTGCACCGTGTGAAGCCTTCCCACATTCTGAAGCACTCCATCGTGCATACTCTGGGGATTGATGCTGATGCGTCCCACGCCGTGACGGTGGAGCACCTCCAGCTTTTCTCTGGTGATGGTCTCCGGCCTTCCGGCCTCCACGGTGAATTCCCTGGGATGGGGCAGATGCTGCTGCACCGCCGTCAGCAGCCGGTCCATCTGCGGGGCCGTCAGGGTGGTGGGAGTGCCGCCTCCCATATAGATGCTGTCCAGCTTCCAGCCGTTTTGCCGGAAGCCCTCCCCGGCCGCTTCCACTTCACGGCACAGAGCATCCAGATAGGGCGGGATCAGATGGCCCCATTGAGCAGTGCTGCCGCTGACAAAGGAGCAATAGACGCATTTGCTGGGACAGAAAGGGATACCGATATAAAGGGCCCCCGTTTGTTCCGGCAGGCTGCGTTCCAGCTGCTGGGCTTTCTGGGCGCAGCGGATGGCCAGCTTCCGCCGGGATGGAGCGATGAAAAACCGCTCCTTCAAAAATTCGTCTGCTTCTTCTTCCTCGATCCCCTGGGGGAAGGCCTGGCGCAAAGGCTTGGCCGGTTTGACGCCGCTCATGGCACCCCACACAGGAGGCTGGGGCAAAAAGTTTACCACAGCCCGATAGACGGCGGTTTTCACCGCCCGGGTCTCCACCCGCTTTTGCTCCAGCGGGCTGTCCCCTTCCGGCGGCAGACGGCATTCTCCCGTTCTTTCTTCGCCGCCCCGCACAGCCTGTACCCGGCAAAGGAAGTCTTCTCCCTCCCGTGTGAGAGAGACGGTGACCGTTCCCTCCTGGGCACAGTCTTCCGCAAGGCCGTGGCGCTCTTCGGGAAGCAGGCAGACCAAAGTTTCATGCACCGCCGTCTCCAAAGCGGTGCCCTGTAAGATCATTTGCATCGTTTCATCGCATAGGTCATGACCGGATTGGTCTGGCGTTCGTGTTCCAGGGTGGTGGCCTCCTCATGGCCGGGGAATACGCGGAAGTCCCCCTCCAAGGCCGCCAGACGGCGGAGGCTGTCATACATCTGATCGGCGTCGCCGCCGTCCAGATCCCACCGGCCGCAGCCGCCGCAGAACAGAGTGTCCCCGGCAAACATGGCGTCCTCACACAGATAGACGCAGGAGCCCTGGGTGTGACCGGGAGTGAGCATCACCCGTACCGTCAGATTGCCCACCTGCACGGTGTCCCCATCTTCCAGCATCCGGTCGGCCAGAGCCTGCCGGTAACCCCGGGCCGCCAGGGCCTTCCAGGTGCTCTGGTATTCTTCGGTGAGCATGGGGGCATCGTTTTTGTGGATGCAGATTTCAGCACCGGTCTTGTCCTTCACATCCCGCAAGGCCATCACATGGTCAAAATGGCCATGGGTCAGCAGGATCTTGGTGCATTTCATGCCGAACTCCTCCAGAGCCGGGAAGATCTTCCGCTCGGCCTGGGCGCCGGGATCGATGATGGCGCACTCCCCCGTCTCCTCATCCCCCAGCAGGTAGCAGTTGGTAGCCAGCGGCCCCACCGGGATCACTTGTATCTTCATGGGTATCCCCTCCCTCTTATTTTTTCTTCATCATCTGGTCGGTGTCCATGATGATGGTCACCGGCCCGTCGTTCACATGGTCGATCTGCATATCGGCACCAAAGACACCGCTTTCCAAAGGCACCTCCAGCCGCCGCAGCTCCTGGAGGAAAAACTCATACAGCGGCTCCGACTGAGAAGGCTTGGCCGCCGCCAGGAAATCCGGTCTTCTGCCGTGGGAACAATCGGCATAAAGAGTGAAGTTGGACACCACCAACATCTGCCCGCCCACATCTTTCAGCGACAGGTTGAGCTTTCCATTTTCATCCTCAAAAATCCGTAATCCGGCGCATTTTTCCGCAAGATATGTGGCTTCCTTCTCTCCGTCTGTCTGGGTCACGCCCAGAAGTACCACCAGTCCCCGGCCGATGCGGGCATGATCCTGCCCGTTCACCCGCAAACTGGCTCCGCTTGTTCGGATAACAACCGCTCGCATGGTTTCCTCCTCTGTTCTATGCTCAGTTTTTCTCCGCCATGGTGCGGGTCACTTCGATGACGCCGCTGACCTTGCGGATTCGATTCATAATATTTTCCAGCTGCTCCCGGTCAGAGACCTCCAGGGTGCAGAAATAATTGCCCTGGCCCTGGCTGTCCCGCACATTCATCTCGGTGACATTGATCTTCATCACGCTGCACACCTGGAGAATGTCCGCCAGAATACCCACCCGGGCCTTGGCCCGGATCTGGATACCGGTGCTGAATTTGAACTTGGTATAGGGGTCCCAGGACACCCGCACCCAGCGGCCATATTCCTCGGTGTTCTCCATGCCCTTGGCCACATTGCGGCACTCGGTGCGGTGAATGGACACACCATAGCCCCGGGTGACAAAGCCCACGATGTTGTCGCCGGGAATGGGAGTACAGCACTTGGAGAACTTCACCAGGCAGTTGTCCACCCCTTCCACAATAACGCCGCTGTCGCTGGTGGCCCGCTTCCGCTGCAAAGGCATCTTGTTGGGGTCGTTCTTGTTTTTCTGCCGGTTGATGCGCTCCACTTCTTCCTGCACCTTGGTGAGGATCTTGGCGCAGCTGACGCCGCCATAGCCGATGCTGGCATAAAGGTCGTCCTTTGCGGCAAAATTGAACCGGCGAAGCACCGGGCCGTACACTTCTTCCCGCTGGAAATCGTTGTAGAGCAGGGTCAGTTTCAGCTCCCGGTCCAGCGCGGCCTGGCCCTGCTGGATGTTCTCTTCCCGCCGCTCTTTTTTGAACCACTGCTTGATCTTGTTGCGGGCCTCGGCGGTTTTGGCGATCTGGAGCCAGTCCCGCTTGGGACCGGCGGTCTCCTTGGAGGTAACCGCTTCCACGATCTCTCCGTTTTTCAGCTCGTAGTCGATAGGCACCAGCCGGCCATTGACCTTGGCTCCCACCATCCGGTTGCCCACCGCCGAATGGATGGCATAGGCAAAGTCGATGGGCGTAGCCCCGGCCGGCAGATTGATCACATCCCCCTTGGGGGTAAAAACAAAGACCTCGTCACTGAACAGATCCACCTTGATGTTCTGGATAAAGTCCTCGGCCTGAGTGTCCTGCTGGGATTCCAGCAGCTGACGGATCCAGGCAAAGGTCTCTTCGTTCTGTTTGCCCTTCAGCCCATCTTTGTATTTCCAGTGGGCGGCCACGCCGTATTCCGCCGTGCGGTCCATCTCCCGGGTGCGGATCTGCACCTCAAAGGGGATGCCTTCCCGGCCGATGACCACGGTGTGCAGTGACTGGTAGCCATTGGGTTTGGGGGTGCTGATATAATCCTTGAAGCGACCCGGCACCGGACGGTACAGGTCGTGGATGAACCCCAGCACATTATAGCAGTCGGCCAGCTCTTCCACAATGACCCGAACGGCGCAGATATCGTAAATTTCCGAAAGATTCAGATTCTGGGTGTACATCTTCCGGTAAATGCTGTACACATGCTTGACCCGGGCCTTCATCTCACAGGGGATGCCCATGCTCAGCAATTTTTCGCTGATGCGCTTTTTCACCCCTTGGAGGAAGTCCTCATACTGCTGGCCCTTGTCGGCCATCTGGCTCATGATCTCCCCGTAGCCCACCGGGTCCAGGTACTTGATGGAGATGTCCTCCAGTTCCCACTTGATGTTCTGGATGCCCAGACGGTGGGCCAGAGGGGCATAGATCTCCATGGTCTCCAGCGCCTTGTCCCGCTGCTTCTGCTCGGGAAGATATTGGAATGTGCGGGCGTTGTGGAGGCGGTCGGCCAGCTTGATGATGATGACCCGAATGTCCCGGGCCATGGCGATGAACATCTTCCGCAGGTCCTCCATCTGGGCCTCTTCCTTGCTGCTGTAAACGATCTTGCCCAGGCGGGTGACGCCGTTGACCAGATCGGCCACCGAGCGGCCGAACTCCTTTTCCAGCGTGGTGTATGTGGCGCTGGTGTCCTCCAGACAGTCATGGAGCAGACCGGCCACGATGGAATCGGTGTCCATGCCCAGCTCGGCCAGAATGCCCGCCACGGTCACCGGATGGATGAAATAGGGCTCGCCGCTGCGGCGCTTCTGCCCCTCGTGGGCCTTTTCGGAAAAATGATAGGCCTTTGTGATCTTCTCCATATCGGAAAGGGGCGAGTGCTCCTTCACCTTTTTCAGCAGGGTCTCCAAGCTATAATCCACCTGGCCCAGCGGCTCCTGGCCGCCTTCCAGTTCGCTTTGAAACGGGGCAAAGCCCCCGTTGTTCCGATCCATTTCACTCATATTGCAACCACCTGCTCTATCCCTGGGATTTGCTGGCCTCGGCCAGCCGTTTCAGTATACGGGAGCCGTTGATATCGGCTTTGTCCTTGCGCTCCAGCACCCGGATGTCCACCTGTTCATCTCCACGGGTGCAGGAGAAAATGTCAAATTCCTGGAACACATCCAGACAGATGAGCAGCTTGCCCAAATTCATCCCCCGGCAAGCCTCATAACGCACCTGACGGTACAATGTGCGGGGAGAGCAGCTCAATCCCTGCTCCCCGGCGTGGGCCTTCACATGGCGGAACACTGCCACCAGATCCTGACGGGTGGGGATCAGCCCCAGCGCCTGCCGCGGCTCCAGTGCTCCCCCATCCTGGAATGCCTGATAAACCTCCCAGAAATCCCGGTCGGCCCGGTCCTCTTCCCCGGACCAAAGGAGATCCCGCAGCACCAGCTGCACACTCTCCCGTCCCCGGTACCGGTTGATCTCCACCGAAAAGGCGCCGTCCACCTGATCCCCACAGACAAAGGGACAGTTGGCGCTGCCCATGCCGAACAAAAAGGCGCAGAAGCTCTTTCCGTCCCGGCCCAGCTGAAGCTTGGTATGCCGGTCCTGGCTGATGGGGGTGATCTCCTCAATGGTCAGCCCCCGCATACAGAACATGGGCTGGGGATTGCCCATGCCGAAAGGCTCCAGCACTTCCAGGGATTCCACCGCTGGAATCGTCAGATCCCCCGGCTCCACCAGACAGTCCACCGGCAGAACAGGCTGCACCTGATTTTGTTCCATCTGCCGGGCGGCGTAGGCCTCAAACCGGCTTTTGAACTCCTCCAGATGGGTGCGCTGTACCGTCAGTCCCACGGCCAGCTCATGGCCGCCGTATTTTTCCAGCAGGTCGCCGCACTCCTCCAGCCCTCCATAGAGATGGAAACCGGGAACGCTGCGCCCGGAGCCCTTGCCGGTATCCCCATCCAGAGAAATCAGGATGGCGGGCACGCCGTACCGGTCGGCCAGGCGGGAGGCCACAATGCCCACCACGCCATTGTGCCAGTTTTCGCCCCACAAAACGATGGACTTGTCCCGCTGCGGGTCAAACTGGCTGGAAAGCCGCCCCAGGATCTCCTGGAAGATCTGGTTTTCCTCCTGCTGCCGCTGCCGGTTCAGCTGGCACAGCTCCCCGGCCAACTCCCCGGCCAACTGGCAGGAATCGGTCAAAAACAGCTCCACCGCCTTGTCCGCCCCGCCCATCCTTCCGGCGGCATTGATCCGGGGAGCCATGGTGAAGCTGATGGCCCCGGCGGTGACTCCCTTGTCCTCCACCCCCAATTTCTGCATCAGGGCGCGCAGGCCAGGGTTTTTGGTGTTTTGCAGATATTGCAGGCCCCAATGGACGATGCTCCGGTTTTCTCCCACCAGGGGCATCACATCGGCCACCGTTCCCACCGCCACCAGATCGGCGTATTGCTTCATCATCTCTTCCAAAGGACGGCCCTTTTCCATGGCGCAGATCAGCTTGAAAGCCACGCCCACGCCGGCCAGCTCCCGGAAAGGATAAGGGGAATCGCTGCGCCGGGGATTGACCACGGCCAGCGCCTCCGGCAAAACCTCTTTGCATTCGTGATGGTCGGTGATGACCACTCCCATCCCCAGGCTCTGGGCCAGAAGGGTTTCCTCCACGGCGGTGATGCCCGAGTCCACCGTCACCATCAGGCGGCAGCCATCCTCCGCCAATTTGCGGATGGCCCCGGTGTTCAGGCCGTAGCCCTCGTTCATCCGATCGGGGATATAATACTGACACTCCGCTCCCCGGGAGCGAAGGTGCCGGATCAGAATGGCGGTGGCGGTGACGCCGTCCACATCGTAGTCCCCATAAACCGCGATTTTCTCTCCCCGCCCGATGGCTTCCTCCAAAGCGGCCACGGCCTTATCCATATCAGGCAGCAAAAACGGATCTCCCAACCGATCCAGAGAAGAGTCCAGAAACCGGGCAGCATCCTCTCCACAAAGTCCCCGGGCAGCCAACACCTGAGCTGCCAGATGAGAAAGCCCCAACTGCGTTTCCAGGCGCCGGGCCTCCTCCGGGCAGGGCGGGGCGATATTCCATTGTTTTCTTCTCATAGCCGCTCCCCCTTTTGAATTTTTATTAAAGAATATTATAACAATTTTAGATGCTGCTTACAACATATCCATGGCAAAATCATGTAAAAAACCGGTTTTCGCCGGTAAAAACCGGCTTTTTCCTTACAAAAGAAAAAATTGCGGCGCGGAATGCCGCGCCGCCTGGTTTTTCACACTTCATCCTCTGGGAAGCCGGTTTGTCCTCTTTCTACTCCAGCCCCGGTTCCCGGTGCCCCATCACCTCAGAAAAGACGATCTGGGTCTGGGTCTTGCCAAACTTCTGCACCCTGGCCACAAAAGCATCCAGCTGCTGGGTGTCGGGAAAACAAACTTTGAGCAGCATGGAAAAAGCCCCTGCCACATGGTAACACTCCACCACGCCCGGGCAGGAACGGACACAGGCATAAAAATCCTCCTGCCGCTCCGGCGGCAGCACCACATTGACAAATGCGGTGATGTGATAGCCCAGCTTTTCCTGGGCCACGGTGACCCGGTAGCCGGTGATGATGCCGCTGCTTTCCATCCGCTCGATGCGGGCCGAAACGGCCGGCGGCGACAAAAACACCTGCTCGGCAATCTTCTTCAAAGGAATCCGGGCATTCTGCCCCAAAAGAGATAAGATTTTTTTATCGATAGCGTCCATAACTCGCTCCCGTTGCCTATGGTTTGGGAAAGTCCTTCCCTTTTGCAACAGTATATCAGTTTCGCCTAATAAAATAAAGTCTCATTTTTGTTTTGCTTTGCAAAATGAAGCCCAGGGGCTAATTTTTTCGATTTCTTCCGTATTTTCTTCCCCCCCTTTACCCCGGGGGGCAAATCGTGTATCCTTGTGCCCGAAAAGAAAAGCCGCTCCGGCGGCCAATGAATAAAGTGAGGGTCTTTTTTATGAACACAAGAGTCGAAGCCGATTCCATCGGTACCCTGGAAGTGCCTGTTGACGCTTACTATGGCGTCCAGTCCCTGCGCGGCCATCAGAACTTCCCCATCACCGGCCATCCCATGCATGAGCTGCTGATCGTCAGCCTGGCTCAGATCAAGAAGGCCTCTGCCATGGCCAACAAGCATGCCGGCACTCTGGATGCCAAGATCGCCGACGCCATCATCGCCGCCAGCGACGAAGTCATCAACGGCAAGCTCCATGACCAGTTCATCGTCGACGCCATCCAGGGCGGCGCCGGCACCTCTGCCAATATGAACGCCAACGAGGTCATTGCCAACCGGGCCATCGAGATCCTGGGCGGCCAGAAGGGCGATTATTCCATCGTCCATCCCAATGACCATGTGAACATGGCTCAGTCCACCAACGATGTGTATCCCACCGCCGGCAAGCTGGCCATCCTGGCTCTGCTGCCCGGTGCTCTCCATCAGCTGAACCGTCTGTATGAGGCTCTGGAGATCAAGGCCAAGGAATTTGACGATGTGGTCAAGATGGGCCGCACCCAGCTGCAGGATGCCGTGCCCATCCGTCTGGGCCAGTCCTTCCACGCCTATGCCAGCGCCATCCAGCGCGACATCAAGCGTCTGCACAAGGCTTCCAAGGATATGTGCGTTGTGAACATGGGCGCCACTGCCATCGGCACCGCCATCAATGTTTCCGCCGACTACCTGGATCACATTGTGGACGATCTGCGTGAAGTGACCAAGTTCCCCCTGATCCAGTCCGAAGACCTGATCGACGGCACCCAGAACCTGGACGGCTTTGTGAATGTGTCCGGCATCATCAAAACCTGCGCCGTCACCCTGTCCAAGATGTCCAACGACCTGCGGCTGATGTCCAGCGGCCCCCGTACTGGCCTGGCTGAAATCAACCTGCCTCCCAAGCAGAACGGCTCTTCCATCATGCCGGGCAAGGTCAACCCTGTTATCCCCGAAGTGATGAGCCAGGTGGCCTTCAACATCATCGGCAACGATATGTGCATCACCAT
The DNA here is from genome assembly GCA_003477405.1 of Ruminococcaceae bacterium AM07-15. Taxonomy (GTDB): domain Bacteria; phylum Bacillota; class Clostridia; order Oscillospirales; family Butyricicoccaceae; genus Pseudobutyricicoccus. The sequence goes on along the minus strand of QUDE01000010.1, from coordinate 33,137 downwards.
GGCTGCCGAAGCCGGTCAGCTGGAGCTGAACGCCTTCGAGCCCGTGCTGTTCTACAACCTGTTCGAGTCCATCGAGACCCTCACCGGCGGCGTGCGCACCCTGATTGATAACTGCATCCTGGGCATCACTGCCAACAAGGAGCACTGCCTGGAGCTGCTGGAGCACAGCGTGGGCATGATCACCGCCCTCTGCCCCTTCATCGGCTACAAGCGGGCCAGCGAGATCGCCAAGGAATCCCTGAAGACCGGCGTGCCTGTGCGTAAGCTGGTGGTTCAGAAGGGCATCGTCTCCGCCGACGAAGTGGATGAGATCCTCAACCCCTTCAAGCTGACCTTCTCCGAGAAGGAGCGGGAAGAGCTGGAGCAGTTCACAAAGAAGCACCAGAACAAGTAAGTAACCGCTGCAAAAGCTATCAAAGCCCGGAAGCCATGTGCTTCCGGGCTTTCTTTTTGCCTGATCGAACAGACACAAGAAGGGGCCGGGAGAATTTTCTCCCGGCCCCTTTTTTCACCGTATGATACTTGCCCGAACTTATTCTTCGGTATCCACGAACTTGCTTTCTTCGATGACCTTCTGCTGTACCGCAGGAGGAGCTTCCTCGTAACGCTCAAACTTGTAAGTAAACCAGCCGCGGCCCTGGGTGATGGAGCGGAGGGTAATGGCATAGGAGCCGACTTCCGCCATAGGCACTTCGGCCACCACTTCCTGCTCGCCGCCTTCGGTGGGGTTCATGCCCAGGATACGGCCCCGGCGCTTGTTCAGATCGCCGATTACATCGCCCATGCAGCTGTCGGGCACATAGACCTTCATCATGCCCATAGGCTCCAGGATGCAGGGATTGGCCTGGGGAATACCGGCCTTGTAAGCCAGGCGGGCCGCCATCTTAAAGGAAAGCTCGTTGCTGTCCACATCGTGGTAGGAACCATCGGTGAGGATGGCATGGAGTCCCACCAGGGGATATCCGGCCAGAACGCCGTGCTCCATGGCTTCCTTGATGCCCTTATCCACAGCGGGATGGAAGTTCTTCGGCACGCTGCCGCCGAAGGTGCGCTCTTCAAAGAGGTAATCGCCCTCGGCATAAGGCTCAAAGGTCATCTTGACATGACCATACTGTCCATGGCCGCCGGACTGTTTCTTATGCTTGCCTTCCACGCTCACAGACTTGCGGATCTTCTCACGATAAGGCACCTTGGGGTCCTGGAGGTCCACTTCCACGCCGAACTTGCTCTTCAGCTTGGAGCAGATCACATCCAGATGGATATCGCCGGCGCCGGAAATGACCATCTGATGGGTCTCGGTGTTGTTCTGCACAATAAAGGCCGGGTCTTCGTCCCGCAGCTTGTTCAGGCCAGCGGCCAGCTTATCTTCGGTGCCCTTCACCTTGGGGGTGATGGCCTGAGAATAGCAGGGTTCGGCAAAATCAATGCCGTCCAGTGTGACATTCACCGAAGGATCGGCCAGGGTATCGCCGGTCTTGGTGTCAACCAGTTTGGAAACCGCCGCGAAATCGCCGCAGCAGACTTCCTTCACTTCGGTATTCTTCTTGCCGTTGACGGTATAGATATGGCCCATCTTTTCCATGGTGCCGGTGCGCTGGTTCTTCAGCTGCATATCGGCTGTGATCTTGCCGGAGACCACTTTGAAGAAGGAGAAGCGGCCATACTGGTCGGCAATGGTCTTAAAGACGATGGCCAGAGGCTTGCCGTTTTCGTCGAACTTCACTTCGGTCTCTTCGCCGTTTTCGTCCACGCCGTGCTCGGCCAGGCCCTCATAGGGGATGGGAGCGTAGTCGATCAGGGTCTTGATCAGCTGCAAAGAGCCCACGCCGGTGAACGCACTGCCGCAGCACACCGGGGTGATGGCGCCTTCCAGCACGCCCTGATGCAGGCCGTGGATCAGCTCTTCCTCGGTGAATTCTTCACCGGCGAAGTATTTTTCCATCATCTCTTCGGAGTTTGTGGCAACGCTTTCCACCAGGGAATCGCGGAGACGGTCCACTTTGTCCATCTTTTCCTTGGGCAGCTGGACTTCCACGATCTTGCCGTTTTCCGCTTTATAGGCCTTGCGGGTAACGATATTGATAACGCCTGCGGGACGGTTGCCCTCTTCAAAGAAGGGGAACACAAAAGGAGCGACGCTGTTGCCGAACTGGCCGCGCAGGTTCTCGTACACATTGTCGAAGTTGGCGTTTTCCTCGTCGATCTTGGACACATAGAAGAAGCTGGGCAGCTTCTTGCCGCGAACCATGCGCCAGGCTTTTTCGGTGCCCACATTGACGCCGTCCTTGGCGGAAACCACGATCAGGCCGCAGCCGGCCACGCGAAGGGCCTGGGCCACTTCTCCGGCAAAGTCGAAATAGCCCGGGGTGTCCAGAATGTTCAGTTTATAGCCCTGGGTCTCCAGAGTGACCAGTGTGGTCTGAATGGAGATCTTCCGCTTTATCTCTTCCGGGTCGTAATCGCACACCGTGGTGCCATCGGCGATCTTGCCCAGACGGTCGGTGTTCCCGGTCATATACAACAGGCTCTCCACCAAGGAGGTTTTGCCATCCCCGCCGTGTCCCAGCAGGCAGATATTCCTGATTTTTTCAGTTGTGTAGGCCATGATTGAATCTCTCCTTTATGTGAATATGAACTGCTTCTGTTAGTCATTATACAGTATATTTAACACTTTTACAATGAATTTCTTTGGGCATTTTCACATAAAAATAGAGCGATTTTTTTAATATCTGGACAAAAGGGAGCTGTAGAGCCACACAGGGATATACCACAAAATCAGGTACAAAAGCACATTCCAGGGCCCTGCGGCATGAAGATTGCCTGTGCTGGACAGATAATACATCAATGCGATGCCGATGACGGCGCACAGAAGAGATACTGTCAGATTGAACCGGACGGCCCGATGGAGACGCCGGGCCCCTGTAACACATTCGCAAAAACTCAGCATGGTATTTCGTGACAAAAGCGCCAGGGGTTTTCCCTTGCCCCGCCCCTCCTCCTGGGCCAGGGCCACCCGCTCCTCCACATCGGGAAAATCGGTGCGGCCAGGGCGGAGGTCAAATTTGTCCTCCACCATCAAAGGAGTCACATTGAAATCCCGGGTGGCCAGCAGCGGGCGCAGACGCCCCACCCGCAGCACCCGGAAGGCGGAATAGCTCTGGGGCGGAGTGCTGTACTTCAAGGCAAACACTCCGGCAAAGGCCCCATTCACCGCCACAAAGACGCCGCTTTTGATGCTCCGGCCTTCGCTGACATGGATGCCCATGCGCATCAGGAAGCTGGCCGTGCCGCACAAAACGCTGTCCGGGCCGATCTGGGCCGAGATGCCTCCGGTCTCAAAATACTGCACCCGAGCCGGTTCCGGCACAAAGATATATTGCTGCTTGGCAAACTCCAGGAAGGCATGGCTGACGCCGCCTCCCACGGCCCGCAGAGCACCGGCGGCAAAGGCCACCACCTTTTCCATGCTCATGCTCCGGGCGATTTTCATGCCGCTGATGGCCACGCTGCCCGGCGGGAAAATATCGCTGTCGGTGATCACGGCCAGCTCGCCCCAGGCCAGTTCTCTGGCGCTGCGGGCGCTGAGCAAGGCGGAACCGCCGGTGAACAGCTTTTTGGAAATACGCACCCCCGGTGCTGCAGTGGACAAAAGCAGTCCCATGGGAGCCAGCATAGCGGTAATCGCCGCCAAAGCAGGGAAAAACTGCTGCGGCGCTCCGGTGCCGAAGGAGGCCATCACCGAAAGGGCCAGAACGGCCACGATGGCCAGTGGGGCATAGATGCGGGAAAAGGCCATGGTGGCATCAGGGGACTCCACCTGGGACAGGTCGGCCTCCTTGGCCCCTTTGGCCTTATAAACCAAAGTACGCTCTTTCCGGTTTTCCTTGGTGCACACAGCGGCCGGGTCGGTACTCAGGCTGGCGGCCTTATAGGTGCGGCGCAGCATCAAAAGCCGTCCCCGTTTGCTGAGGATGGCAAAAAACAGCGCTCCCTGCGCCACGCAGATATAGGGCATGGCGGCATCTTTTTGCCCGATGCTCCACAGGCCATGGGCCAGGGCCGCCAGGGCCGAAAGCAGCACCGCCGAGTCCAATGTGGGACGCAGGCGGCACAGCCGATAGAGTCCGGCAAAGACCACATCCCCGGCGGATGCCATGGAAAAGACCAACAGCACACACAGGGCGATAAAATAAAAATGAGGTACTGTAGCAAAAGAATAGGCTTCCGGGATGGGAAGGGCCAGATCGGGCAACGCGGTGACGCCCAGTCCCAACATCCAGAAAAAGAAGGCCAGCACCGACCGCAGCCGCAGCCGGCGCAGTTTTTTCCCCAGATTGGTCAGGGTTTTGGGCAGATCCTCCAGATCGGCGGCAAAGAGGAAGTCATAAGGGATCGGCTCCTTGGGCTCCTCTTCTTCGTATTCGTAATCTTCGTAATCCTCATATTCCGGGTACTCCGGCTCTTCCACCGGCTTTTTCCTCCGGCCTTTGAAGAAAGAAGGCTTCTCCTTGCCTTTTTCCGGCGGCACATGCTGTTCCTCCACCGGAACATCTTTCTCCCGGTGCTGAGGCTTTTTCTTTTTTGCCCCTTCCGGCGGCTCTTCCATTGGGTGCGCCGGAGGGCCGGAGGGCTTTCTCCCCCCGGAGCGGGAAGCCTTCCCGCTCTTTTCCTCCTGCTGCACCTTGGCCGCCACCCGGCTGGTGATGTCGATCACCCGGCTCTCTCCCGGCTGAAGCGGTGGAATCGCTGGAGCTTTTTTCTCCGGCTCCTCCTTCGCTTCCTCCTGGGCAGTACCGGCCTCTTCCTTTTCCTCCGGCTCCGGCTCTTGTTCTTTCTCCTCCCGGCTCTCCTCTTCGGTGGGCTCCGGCTGGGGTTTCTTCTCCCGGCGGGGCATGGGGATGGGGGCCGGGACCGGCTCTTCCGGCGGCGTTAGCTCGTCAAATACAGGGGCGTCCGCTTCCCGCTCCTCCGGCTCCCGCAGCTGGGCATTTTTAAATTCGGCGATGATCTCGTCTACCGAATATTCTTCATCTTCCGGTTTCCAGCTCACACTTCGCTCCTTGTCTGCTCCATCCGCTGCCGCACCGCTTCATACAGCAAAATTGCGGCGGCGTTGGAGGCATTGAGGGATGAGATCCGCCCTTTCTGGGGGATCCGCACCACATAATCACATTCTTTTTTCACCAGGGCGGAAATACCTTCCCCCTCGCTGCCGATGACAATGGCCGCAGGCCCTTTCCAATCGGCTTCATACAGCGTCCGATCCCCGTCCATATCGGCGGCAAAGAGGAAAATTCCCTCTTCTTTCAGCCGGGAGATCACCGAAGGCAGGTTGTTGACCTTGGCCACCGGCAAATACTCCAGCGCCCCGGCAGCCGCTTTGGCACAAGCGCTGTTCAAGGTGGCGCTGCGCCGGCGGGGGATGATGACCCCATGGGCCCCGGCCACCTCGGCGGTACGGATGATCGCTCCCAGATTATGGGGATCGGTGATGCCGTCGCACAGCACCAGCAGCGGGTCCTCCCCCCGCTCCCGGGCCAGAGCCAGCATATCCTCCACGCTGCGATAGGGCACAGCGGCACACAGGGCGATGATGCCCTGATGGGAGCCGGTGATGCTCATGGCATCCAGCTTCCGGCGGTCGATTTCCTGGGCGGTGATGCCCTGCTTCCGGGCCTGGGCCACCAGATGGCCCAGAGTGCCGATGGCTCCTTGGGCAAAATAGATCTTGTCGATTTCCCGGCCGCTGCGCAGGGCCTCGGTGACGGCGTTGCGCCCCTCCAGCATATTCTCATCGGAGGCGCCGGCGGGGGCTTTCGGCCCTCCACGGAAGGGACGGCCTTTGTTTCCTCCCTTGCCGCGCCAGGCGGGGGCTCCCCGTCCATCCTGCCCTTTGCGTCCTTCCGGCTGTTTGTTCATGCCTCTTTCCTCCATTGTTTCTTCTAATTTATTCCACTTCTCAGGGATTCTTTCCCCGGTATCCCTCATTATAACAGAAAGACCGGAAAAAAATAACCGTTTGCCCTGGGAATTTCGACAAATTTCACATTTTCTTTTTGTCCCAGGATAAAAAAGCCCCGGAAGGATACAAATCCCTCCGGGGAAAGCGTGTCGAAAAAGTGGCGAAAGCCACTTTTTCGAGTTTTTGCAAGGGGCTGCATGCACGCCTTCGGCGCACACTGGCCCCTTGAGAGGTGTAAAAACCGACGCACAGGTCGCCGGTTTTTACAAATTGATAAGGGTAGGTCAAATAGTTCCTCTTTAACCAAATGAGTTTTTCGGCAGCCGAAGGGATCATACGCTCAATGGACGCGGGTCAGTATGCCAGTCCGGGCACCGGACTCAGCGGGCCATGCCGTCCTTCTCTCCGAAAAATTTATCATGCAGCGCCTGCATGGCCCGCTGGGTATCCTGGCTTTTGATGATCACCGACACCTTGATCTCGCTGGTGGCGATGAACATAATATTGATCCCCGCTTCATACAAAGCCTGGAACATATCGGAAGCCACACCGCTGCTGCCGGCCATACCGGCTCCCACGATAGAGATCTTGCTCACCTCCGGGTCCATGGACAGGCTGGCATATTCCACATCCTTCTGCTCCCGGATGATGGCCAGCGCCCGTTCTCCCTGGCGCTTCTGCACGGTGAAGCAAATATGTTTGCACCCGTTTTCTCCGGCGGACTGGACGATCATATCCACGCTGATCTTTTCCTTGGCCAGCCGGTCAAAAATCTGATAGGCAATGCCGGGCACATCGGCGGTACCGGTCAAACTGATGACCGCCACATCCAGATCCCGGGCAATGCCGCTGACTGTTCTCCGTTCCATGGTCTCCTCCCTCACTGCCGTTCCCGGCGCATCGGTAAAGCTGGAGCGCACCTCCAGGGGCACGCCGCGGCGTTTGGCCATTTCCACCGACCGGTTGTGGAGCACCTGGGCTCCCATGGACGCCAGTTCCAGCATCTCGTCATAGGTGATGTCATCCAGTTTCCGGGCCCCTTCCACCATCCGGGGATCGGCGGTATAGACCCCATCCACATCGGTATAAATGATGCATTTTTCCGCACCCAATGCAGCGGCCAGCGCCACCGCCGTGGTGTCCGAGCCGCCCCGGCCGATGGTGGTGATGTCCCCTTGTTCATCCAGGCCCTGGAAGCCGGCCACCACCACGATCTTTCCCTTTTCCAGCTCTTCTTTCAGCCGGGCGTTTTCCACAAAGCGCACCCGGGCCACCGTGTGCTGGCTGTCGGTGCGCACCCCGGCCTGCCAGCCGGTGAGGGACACTGCCGGGCATCCCAGCTGATGAAGGGCCATGGCGAGCAGGGCAATGGAAATCTGCTCTCCGGTGGAAAGGAGCATATCCATCTCCCGCGGCGGCAGATCGCTGCCGATCTCCGCTGCTTTTTCCAGCAGTTCATCGGTGGTGTCTCCCTGGGCGGAGACCACTACCACCACCTGATGCCCCTGCTGCCAATTCTTTTTCGCAATGGCGGCCACATGGAACAGGCGCTCTTTGTTCCCCACCGAGGTGCCGCCGAATTTCAATACCATCAAAGACACGCTATCGTCCTCCAATATCTGAGGCGCGGGCCAAAGCCTATGCTCCGGCCTGCCGATTCATTACCAGTATATGAGCCCCCGTGCCAAAGGGCCGCTCTTCCTCTCCACATTTTAAAGGGGCTTCCTGTTTTTTTAAAGGGCAATGTTACATAATATTTTTAAAGCGGCCTGGGCGACTTTTGCCCATTGTCCCACAAAAGGAGTGAAACCCTGTGCATCTGCATGAAAACCCATCCATTGACCTGCTGCTCAAACTGATCTATCTCTTGCTCATCGCCGGAGGGGTATGGCTGTTTTTCCACTATATCTTCGGCTGGGTGCTGCCACTGGTCATCGCCTACCTGCTCTCCCGGCTGATCCAGAAGCCGGTGGCCTTCCTGCAGCAAAAATGCCGGCTCCCCCGGAATATGGCTGCCTTCCTTTGCACCATCCTCACCGTGGGACTTCTGAGCTGGGTGGTTTATTTTGTGCTGTCCCGCCTTTTCACGGAGGCCCTGGCCCTTTTCCAGGCTCTGCCCGCCTATCTGGATGACCTGCCTGAAAAACTGGACCGTGCCAACCTGGCCTTGCGGCAATGGGCCGCCCGATGGCACCTGTCTTTCATCGACCCGGCCCTTTTGTCCTTTGAAACCCTTTTGGCCCAGATCGAGCCGCCTTCGGTGGATGCAGCCCAGATCCTGAGCACTCTGGGCTCGGCGGCCACCGGTCTGCCTTCGGTGCTCCTCACCCTGACATTCATCCTGCTGGGCACCTACTTCATGAGCGGAGAGCAAAGCAAGATCTCCGGCTTCCTGGCCCAATGTTTGGGGGAAAAGGGCACTCAGCTGGGCCGTCAGCTGCGGGCCTTTCTTTATGAAAGCGTGGGAAAGTGGCTGCGGGCCCAGTGCATCCTCATCTGCATCACCTTCTGTGAGCTTTCGATAGGCTTTTTCCTTTTAAAGCTTCCCTATGCCGGGCTTTTGGCCCTGCTCATCGCCCTCATCGATGCCTTGCCCATTCTGGGAGCGGGCGCCGTGCTGCTGCCCTGGGCTTTGTTTTCCTTTCTCCTGGGGCAAAAGGGCCTGGCCATTGGCCTGGGGCTGCTTTATGCCGTGATGCTTCTGGTGCGCAGCCTGCTGGAGCCTCGCATTGTGGGAGCCCAGCTGGGTCTTGATCCCTTTGTCACGCTGCTGTGCATCTATTTTGGCTTCCGGATCGCAGGTTTTGCCGGAATGTTCCTTCTGCCGGTAGTGGTGCTCACCGCCTTCAAACTGCGGGAATGGGGCTATGTATCCCTGGAGCGGGACACCGGGCTTTCTCAGAAAAAATAATAAAAGCCCCTTTCGCCCTGGCGACACCGGACCCGTAGTAACCTGCGCTTTCTGCAGGTGGGTCCGCTCTTCACTGTTTCAGCGCTTCCAACTTCCGACTCTCCGAAGAGGGCGGGAGGCCTGCAATCCGCAGCGAAATACGCGGTCCCGTTTCGTTACTTTGTGGGTTAAAATGGATCCGGCGCCGCCAGCGCAAAAGGGGCGGCAAACCTTATGATATGGAGAGGAAAAGATCAATATCCCTCTTTCCGGGCTTCTTCTTCCTCTTGTTCTTCGTAATAATCCTCCAGGCGCTGGGAGAAGATCTCAAACACTTTTTCCAGCAATTCTTCGTCTTCCACGGTGGCCAGGATCTCTTCTCCTGTCTGCTCATCGGGCTCCACCCGCAGGATCATCAGTTCGTATTCATCAGACAGGGACATCTCGGCGGGAATGAAGGCCATGTAGGTCTCCCCTTCGTATTCCAGAGTGTCCAGGTGCTCCAGCTCCAGCTGATTGCCCTCATCATCGGTGAGAGTGAGGAAATCGTTGCCGTAGCCGTCTTGGTTTTGGCTCAGTGTGCTCATAAAGCATCTATCCTGCCGGAAGAGCCGGCTTTTCCTTTCGGTTTCGTTTTTATTATTATACCACAATCGGGGCAAAGAAAAAGAGTTGACACAAAAAGATTTCGCTGGTATACTATCTTTGGTAAAACAAAGCAGGGCTGACCGCCCTCACCCTCATGGCTGACAGAAAGGGTTAAGACTGGGTTTCTCTTTCCTTTTGGGGAAAGAGCGGTTTTTGTAGCTTAGGCGGTCGCTTTGCGCCTGAGCTTTTTTCATTTTCAAGGAGGTGCTTTTACATTAGCATCATGGAACATCAAATCAACGAGGAAATCCGGGAAAAGGAAGTCCGGCTGATCGACAGCGAGGGCCAGCAGCTGGGGATCATGTCCCTCCAGAAGGCGCTGGATGCCGCCGAAGAAAAGGGACTCGACCTGGTGAACATCTCCCCCAAGGCCAATCCCCCCGTCTGCAAGATCATGGACTATGGCAAGTTCCGCTTTGAGCAGGCTAAAAAAGAGAAGGAAGCCAAGAAAAATCAGCGCATTGTGGAAGTCAAAGAGATCCGCTTTTCTCCGAAGATCGATGTGCATGATTTCGAGGTAAAAGCCCGCAACGCCACCAAGTTCCTCACCGGCGGCGACAAGGTGAAGGTCACCGTCCGCTTCCGCGGCCGGGAAATGGCTCACACCCAGATCGGTATGGATCTGCTGAAGAAGTTCGCCGAAACCTGCAAGGAAGTGGGCAATGTGGAAAAAGAGCCCAAGCTGGAGGGCCGCCAGATGATCATGTTCCTGGCCCCCGTCAAGAAAAAACCATAACGGCTGTGCCGTTTGTTTTAAGAGAGGAGTTTCAAAAGCTATGCCGAAGATCAAAACTCATACAGGCGCCAAAAAAAGATTTAAGCTGACCAAGTCCGGCAAAATCAAGCACGGTTCCATCAACAGACGCCATTTCAACAATGGCCATGGCTACACCGCCAAGAGAAGACGCCAGCTGCGCAAGGCCGACTATGTGGATTCCACCAAGGCCGCCCAGATCAAGCGTCTGCTGCCCTACAACTAAACAAAGCATACACAGGAGGCTGAAATACAATGGCTAGAGTAAAAGGCGCGATGATGACGCGCAAAAGAAGAAAAAAGACCCTCAAGCTGGCAAAAGGCTATTGGGGCAATAAAAAGAACCATTACAAGGTTGCCAATCAGCAGGTGATGAAGTCCCTGAAGTATGCCTATGTGGGCAGAAAGCTGAAAAAGCGCGACTTCAGAAGACTGTGGATCACCCGTATTTCTGCGGCTTGCGCCCAGAACGACATCAACTATTCCCGTTTCATGAACGGCCTGAAGAAGGCGGGCATCGGCCTGAACCGGAAGATGCTGGCCGAGCTGGCTGTGTCCGACATGGCTGCTTTCACCTCCCTGGTGGAAAAGGCCAAGGCCGCTCTGTAAATTTTATCTTTTCCAAAAAAGCGAGACAAGCGTCTCGCTTTTTTCTTTTGCAAAAACGGGAACTTTTCCCTGAGGCCTTCGTCTAAAGAGGGCATGAAACCCAATGAGACCGAAAGGAGACTGTAACCCATGAACAAAAAGCATTACCTGGCCCGGCCTGCGGCTGCGGCCCTTTCCCTTACCATGCTGTGGAGCGCCGTTGCTGCCGCCCCCCTCAGCGACATCCAGGGCCACTGGGCCGAGGAGAACATCACCCGCTGGGTGGAAGCCGGCAAACTGGGCGGCTATGAGGACGGCACCTTCCGTCCCGACAACAACATCACCCGGGCGGAATTTGCCAACATCCTGGCAAACCTGCTCTCCCAGCCGGCAGAAACTCCCGAAAGCCCCTTCTCCGATGTGAAGGAAGGGGATTGGTATTATTCCGCCGTCACCAAACTGCTGGCCTATGGCGTCGTCTCGGAAGATGAAACCTTCCGCCCCTCCCAGAACATCACCCGCCAGGATGCCATGACCATGGCCGGGCGCGCCTTCCGCATCACCTCGGCCAATGACGAAGTGCTGGATAAGTTCTCTGACGGCGATCAGGTAGCCGCTTATGCCCAGGCTTCTGTGGCCGGCTTTGTGGAAAAAGGCTATCTGGGCGGCTATCCCGACGGTACCCTCCGTCCTCTGGCCAACATCACCCGGGCCGAAAGCGTCAAGCTGCTGGATTCCCTGGGCCTGGTCCACGATGCCGATTCTCTGGAAGGGATCATTGAGCGCACCTATGCCGGTCTGGAAGATCCCGATGCCATCCCCCTGGTAACCACCACCCGCATCACCGATGAGACCGCAGAATACTATCTGGGTCTGAAGGATCTGTCCCAGGTTTCTGAAGCGGTGGCTTCGGAAGCGGCCATCGGCTCCATGCCCCACTCGGTCTGCCTGGTGCGTGCCAAGGACGGCGTGGATGTGGAAGCTCTGAAAGAGGAGATCCGCACCTCGGTGAATCCCCGGAAGTGGATCTGCGTTGGCGTGGAGCGCGAGGACATCGTCATGGCCAGCCAGGGCAATCTGATCCTGATGGTCATCAATCCCGACATTCCCCAGCAGATCGCCGACAGCTTTATGAAGCTGGACTTTTCCCCCAAACTCACACCGGACGCCGACGGCCTGATCCTGTATGAGGACTATTACATGGATGACATCGGCACTCTGCGGCCCGATTCGGTGAAAAACTTTGCCGCAAAGATCGAAAACCTGGCTGCCGATCAGCTGAAAGAAGCTGCAAATCTCTATTATTCCGTCATCCCCAGCAAGTCCTATTTTGTCAATGACAAACTGGAGACCTCCTTTGACTACGACCAGATGAAGTCCATTCTGGGCGAGAATGTGAAGAGCGCTCAGTACATCGACCTGTTCGGCGCACTCCAGCTGGAGGACTACTACAAGACCGATCCCCACTGGCGCCAGGAATGCCTGCAGGATGTGGTCGATACACTGGGAAAGACCATGGGCTTCTCCGTTGATCTGTCCACCTTCACCCAGAACTCCAAGGAGAACATTACCGGCCAGCATGGACAGGGCAAGGATGGCTTCCCCACTGAGACCCTGACCTATCTCACCTCTGCCGCCATGGAGCAGGTCAAGGTGAACAACTGGGACCAGACCGCTCCCGCTACCATTTATGATGTGGCTGCTCTGGAAGGCGACTCCCCCTATGATGTGTTCCTCTCCGGCCCCACTCCCCTGGTGACTCTGGAAAACCCCAACGCCACCTCGGACAAGGAGCTGGTGATCTTCCGGGATTCCTATTCCTGCAGCCTGGCTCCCCTGCTGGTGGAGCAGTACAAGACCGTCACACTGGTGGATCTCCGATACATGATGAGCAGCCTGCTGCCTCAGTATGTGGACTTCGCCGGCAAGGATGTGCTCTTCCTGTATAACGAGCAGGTGGTCAACCACAGCGAAATGCTGAAGTAAACACCAAAGATACCGTATTTCTCTCCCGCCGGGTCTTGGGGCCCGGCGGGAAAACTGCACCGGGGAAAAAATTTTTCCCCGGTGTTTTTTTGTAAAGTTCCTGCAAAAACAGTGGATATCTCTTGAAAAAGTTGCGAAAATCAAACAACTGGATTTTCCCCGTTTTTGCCCCCCCTTGCGGCGGTGCAAGGGGGTATGTTAGTATGGGAGCAAGGGAGCCGTTCGCTCCCCCATTAAAAAGGGAAGGATGGGGAAGATGGACAAAAAGCAAGTCAATCGGGATATTTTCAAAATGGTGCTGCCGATTATCATTGAGAATATGCTCCAGATGTCCGCCGGACTGGTGACCACCGCCATGATCGGACGGCTGATGGCCGATGATATTGCCGCACAAGGCGTGGGCAACCGGATTATCAACACCTTTTGGGCGCTTTTCAAAGGCATTGGCATCGGCACCACGGTCATCGTGGCTTTGCGCTATGGCCAGCAAAAACGGGATCAGTGCCGCCGTACGGTGGAGCAGGCCTATGTGACGGTCATCCCTGTCGCCCTTCTTTGTGTGCTGGGCACGCTGGTTTTCCTGGACCCGATCCTTCATCTGTTCACCCAGGATCAGGCCTTGCTGGATACCGCCCGTGGCTTTGCACGCATCGCCATTTTCGCCGTGCCCTTTATGGCCCTGTCCAGCCTGAATGCCGCCGCTTTCAACGGCCACGGCAACACCAAAACCCCTATGTACATCGCCTTTTTGATGAATGGGGTCAATATCGTCCTGGGCTTTTTGCTGATCTTCGGCCCCGGCCCGCTGCCGGCCCTGGGACTCACCGGCGCTGCCATCAGCACCCTTTTCTCCTGGATGACAGGAGGGCTCACCGGCTTGTTCCTTCTCTATGCCCCCAAGGGCTATTTCAGCCATGAGATCCACAACCAGCCTTTTTTCTCCCTGGATCGGCGAATACTCGCTGAAGTTTACAAGACCGGTATCCCGGCCGCTTGTGAGAATGTGTTCTGGCAGCTTTCGGCCATTGTGCTGAGCAATGTGATCCTGGGCTATGGCAGCGCCGCTTTCGCCGCTTACAACCTGGGACTCCAGGCTGAGACCATCTGCGAAATGCCGGGCATTGGCTTTGTCACCGCCTCCACCTCTTTGGCGGCCCGGGCCATCGGCATGAACGATGACTCCCTGTACCGGCTGTACTTCAAACAGATGCGGAAATTCTCCTTCTTCACCGGCGTCTTTGCCAGCGTGGCCCTCTTCACCTTTGCCGGCGGCTTTATGACATTGCTCACCGACAAAGCAGAGATCCAGGCCCTGGGCCGGGTATATGTGTTCATCATGGGCTTTGCCCAGATCCCTCAGGACCTGGCCAAGGTCTATAACGGCACCATTCGCTCGGCAGGTTACCGGAATGTGCCTATGACAGTGTCCTTTGTGGGTATCTGGTGTGTGCGTGTGCCCATGTCGGTGATCTGCGGCAAACTCCTTCACCTGGATCTGTCCTTTATCTGGGTGGCCATTGCTCTCGATCAGATCGTGCGTATTCTGATCAACATGGCTATTTTCCAGAAAAAACGAGTGATCGATGTGATCTCCGATGGGCGGGCCGCTCGCCTTCAGGGAGAAAAGACCTCTGCATAATGATTGCATCAAATCCCCTCACCGCCGGTGGGGGGATTTTTTTGTCAAAAAAATTCTTGACAACTGTTACTCTCTTGTGTATATTAGAACTAGAATAATTCTAATTCTTATTTCTCCAGGGCATCCCTGGAAATTCATTTACAAGGAGGACAATGCTATGCGAAGCATCACCACACTGGATCTGCAATACGCCCACCGTTTTTACGGCTTCAAGGGAGAGGCCCAATATCTCCACGGCCACACCGGTGTCCTGACCATCGAGGTGGAAGACACTATCGAGCCCGGGGTCAACATGGTTTTCCCCTGTAACGAAATTCAAAAGACAGCCTGGGAAGTGCTGAAGAACTTTGACCACGCCCTCATCCTGCGGGAAGACGATCCCCTGCTCCCCGCTGTCCTCCAGGTATACGAGGACCAGGGCATCCGCAACGGTGCTCCCCAGAACCAGATGAAAGGCCCTGCTTTCCAGACAGAGCTGGCCAAGGCCTATCCCGAATGCCGCCTGGTGGTCACCAAGGAGACCCTGACGGTGGAAGGCATGATCAAAATCGTTTATGATCTGCTGAAAGACAAATTGAACATTGCCAAAATCACCTTTACCAGCGGTGTCAATGCCGCTTCTGCGGAATTTGTCACCAAGAACCAGATCGACCGCTGCCCCCTGTGCGGCATTGCCCTGAATGAAAAGGGCGTCTGCCCCAAGTGCGGCTATCAGAAGAAGTAACTTCCTCCTGTTCTATATATAAAAAGACCTGGCCACATGGCCAGGTCTTTTTATATATTATCCTCTGCCTTCCCGACGCAGTTTATCCAGTATCACCTGATCGGCCGGACAGAAGGCATAATTTTCGATTTCCTGCGGGGTGATCCACCGAAGGTCCTGATGCTCCAATCTTTGGGGAATTCCCCGAACAATGGAAGCGTGAAACAAGGTGAGATGCACTGTGAGGTCGGTATATTCGTGGGTTACCTCCAAAAAGACATCCCCCACCTGAATCTCCACATCCAGCTCTTCCCGGCACTCCCGGATCAGAGCCTGCTCCTTGCTTTCCCCCGGTTCGGTCTTTCCGCCTACAAATTCCCACAAAAGCCCCCGGGCCTTGTGCTCCGGCCTCTGGCCGATGAGAAACCGGTCGCCTTCCCAGATGAGCGCTGCCACCACCTCTGTCATATTCTGCTCCTTTCTTTTTACCAAAAAGGGCTTCCCGGTTTGCAGGAAGCCCTTTTTCCACTTATTTACCCAGCTGCTTGTTCTTCTCCGCAGACCCGGCCACGGCCTGGATGCAGGCGCTGCGCAGGCCGCCTTCCTCCAGCTTGGAGACGCCCACAATGGTGGAACCTCCCGGGGAGCAAACGGCGTCCTTCAGCGCACCGGGGTGCTGGCCGCTTTCCAACACCAGGGAAGCGGCGCCCAGCACAGCCTGGGCCACATAGGTCATGGCCTTCTGACGGGGCACACCGGCCATAACGGCGCCATCGGCCAGGCCTTCCATAAAGAGGTAGGCAAAGGCGGGCACGCAGCCGGAAGCCGCACCGGCGGCATCGGCCAGATTCTCCCCGATCCGGTCAAACCGGCCCGACTGGGCCATGATGGTTTCGAATTCATCCACCAGCTCCGGCTTGCAGCACTCCGGATGGATCAAAGTCATCCCCTTGCCGATAGCGGCGGGGGTGTTGGGCATGATGCGCAGCACAGGCACCCGGTCGGGAAGGTTCAGATGCTGATAAATGCTCTCCATGGTGACTCCGGCGGCCATGGAAACCAGGATCTTTTCTTCTCCCTGGTCGGTGCACTCCTTCACCACCGGGGCGATCTGCCGCAGCACTTCCGGCAGGATGTGAGGCTTGACCCCCAGCATAATGAATTTGCTCTGGCGCACCACCTCTTCATTGGTGAGCACCACCTGGCAGCCCA
Organism: Ruminococcaceae bacterium AM07-15; assembly: GCA_003477405.1. Lineage (GTDB taxonomy): Bacteria > Bacillota > Clostridia > Oscillospirales > Butyricicoccaceae > Pseudobutyricicoccus. The sequence continues at coordinate 16,755 of QUDE01000010.1, read as the reverse complement.
CTTCCTTGGCCAGAGTCTGGGCCTTGGCCGGGGTGTGATTGGTCACCACCACCTGCTGAGGGCCGATGCCCTTGCAGGCCGCCCGTACCAGGGCCGCGCCCATGTTTCCTGTGCCGATGAATCCTATGGTATACTGGAACATTTGCTTTCTTCCTTTCTTTCCTCTTCCTGCTGCCGGATGGCGCTTTGGGGCACATAGCTGTGGTCATAGAGCACCCGGGCCCGGTTGCGCATCAGGACAGTGTCTTCATAGTTTCCTGTTTTTTTGTCCACTTTCCGGCGATAGATGGTGTTATGGCGGTAAAGTTCCGCCCCTTCTTTTTCAAAATACTCGTTCTCCACCCGGAGGTGCCAGCAATAAGGCAGAGGTTCCTGACACCGCAGCTGGCCGTGGAGATACTCCCCGTCAATAAAGGTTTTCAGCTGAAAAACCTGCTGAGTATCGTTTCTCACCCGGTAATCCAGGTAATTATAGGCAATGGAGGTTCCCACCCCAAAGGGCACCTGACGGCCAAAATCGGGGAACAGATCCATGCTGTCATGATGGTGATGCTCCAGGATGGTCAAGGGGCTGTGGAGCACCATGAAATGGATGAGGTTTGTAAATTGGCACATTCCGCCCCCCACGCCCTGGCCCACCTGTCCCTTGCCGATGGTCATACCCGTCTGATAGCCTTTGCGTCGAGTGCACCGGCCCACCAGATGCCAAAAGGAAAAGGTCTCCCCGGGATAGATCAGAATCCCATCCACCCGTGGAGCGGCCAGGGTCAGATTCACCCTTTTGTTTTGCTGCAAAGCCATATCTACATCCCCCAACCGGCGGAGGATGAGGGATTTGTGGTCATAGATCAGCTGCGGCAATGGTTCTTTCTGGAATGTCTTGGCAAAGGGGCCCTGGGAAAGGTCTTTCATCTTCCGGCGGAGAATCTCCTTTTCCTGGGAGATGCGATAGGCCCAAGGTCCCCACTGGCAAAAGAGCTTTCTGGCCATAGGCGCCTCCTATTTCTTTTCCCGCACCTCGTATACATCCTCCCGGCGGGCAGAAAGCAGCGGCAGCTGCTGGCGCACCTGCTGTACCTGCTCCATGTCCAGCTCCACCACCTGGAAAGTTTCTTCTGCCCCGGCCCGCCACAGCACATCTCCCCAAGGGGAGACGGCAATGGAATTGCCATAGGACACATAGCAGCCCTTTTCATCCCGGGCCGGAGCCACGCCCACGGTGTAGCACTGGCCGTCCACCGCACGCTGGCGGAAAAGGAGTTCCCAATGAGCCGGGCCTGTGGTCATGTTGAAGGCCGCCGGCACCACCAGCACCTGGGCCCCTCCCAGCACCATCAGCCGGGAAAGCTCGGGGAAGCGGAAGTCAAAGCAGATGCAAAGACCGATCTTTCCCCAAGGGGTGTCAAACACCGTCACCTCATCTCCGGCGGTAAAGGTGTCCGACTCCTTGAAGCTCTGGCCGCCCTTGACATCGATGTCAAACAAATGCATTTTCCGGTGGCGGGCCACTTGGTTTCCCTCCGGATCAAACACAAAGGAAGTGTTGTAAACCTTCCCCTCTTCATCGATCTCCGGGATGGAGCCGCCCACCAGCCACAGCTGGTTGTCCTTTGCCATGTGAGACAAGGCCTTCCAGCTCCGTTCTCCCACAGGCTCGGCATACTGGCGGAAATAATCGTTGGAATAAGGGCCGTTAAAAATTTCCGGAAGCACGGCGATATCGGCTCCATTCTCTTTGCATTTCTTTACAAATTCCGCCGCACGACAAAGATTTTTGTTCTTGTCCATCCCGGCTCCCATCTGGATCAATCCGATCTTCATGCTGTCCCTCCCTTGCCCTTGTGTGCCCAGCGCCCGGACAATATGCCCGGGCGCCGGAAAACAGGCTTTTCTTCTCTTTTTATTTCTTTTTGACGATCACGCCGTCGCAGACTCCCTCCAGGCCGGTGAGAGCCAGGAGCATCAGCAGAGAATGGGCCGGGCCGGGATAATTGGGATCGGGCCGGTACCATTCCTCCGGATTGTGGCAGTTGCCGCCGGTGCCGCCGTAACCCAGCACAGCAGCGGGAACACCCAGGCTCACCGGCACATTGCAGTCGGTGCTGCCGGCCTCAGAGATGTGCATGGTCTTGCCCATGGCCTCCATCACCTGGGAGAAGGTCTCCGCCATGATGCCATCATGGGGCTGAGAACCAGCCGGACGGTCGCCGATCTTCTCAATGATCACATTCACATGATCCTCATGCTTCCAGTGATCGGTCTCCTCCTGAGCGGCCTTGCGGGCCATGTCCAGAATGGTGCTTTCCAGCTTCTCCAGCTCCTGGGCGCTATTGGAGCGGATATCCACCAGCATATGGGTCTCGCAGGGGATGGAGTTGATGGAAGTGCCGCCGGAGACCACACCCACATTGAAGGTGGTCTTGGGCTCTTTCAAGCCGTGAAGCTCCGAGATGGCGGCAATGGCCCGGCCCATGGCATGGATGGGATTGGGCTTGCCGAAAGCGCCGAAGCTGTGACCGCCTTCGGCGGTATAGGTGATCTTATACCGCTTGCTGCCGGTGGCGTCCAGCAAAATCTCCTCCACACCCCAGTGGTCCAGGGACACAAAGGCATCGATGGGCAGGGTGCGGAACAGCTCCTTGGTGCCCCGCAGATCGCCCAGGCCCTCTTCGCCCACATTGCCGCAGAGCAGCAAATTGGCGCGGGGTTTCAGACCGGTCTCTTTGAAGGCCCGGGCCAGGCTGAGCACCTCGGCCAAAGCACGGGTGTCGTCACAGATGCCGGGGCAGTGGTAAACGCCGTCCTTCTCCTTCACTTCCAAAGGCAGAGTGCGGGGGAAAACGGTGTCCAGATGCCCGGCCACCATCACAGTGGGGCCTTCCGGATCGGTGCCGGGAATTTTGGCATATACATTGCCCACTTTATCCACAGTAGGCTCATAGCCCATTTCCCGCAGGCGGCGGGCAAAATCCTCTGTCCGCTCCCCTTCGTCATTGGAGGGGGCCGGGATGGTGACGATCTCCAGCTGTTCTTTCAGGATATTGGCTGCATCCTGTTTCAGATAATCCAGAGCCTTCTGGACCTTTTCCTCCCCCAGGAGTTTCTGCACATTGTTCATGTTTCTTTCTCCCCTTTCCAGAATCTGCACAGCCCGCCAGGGCGGACTGTTTCTTCCTTCACGCAGTTTTTATACTTTCCTCTTAGATGTAGTTCTGGGCACACAGCAGCTCGGCCAGCAGCACAGCGCCGCCTGCTGCGCCCCGCAGGGTGTTGTGGGACAGGCAGACGAACTTATAGTCATACTGGCAGTCGGGGCGCAGACGGCCTACCGAAACCGCCATACCATGTTCCAGCTGCCGGTCCAGACGGGGCTGGGGACGATCAGGCTCGGTGAAATAGTGGATGAACTGTTTGGGGGCCGAAGGCAGCTCCAGCCGCTGGGGTTCACCGGCAAAGTTCTTCCAGTCCTCCAGAATCTGCTCCATGGTGGGCTTATTCTCAAAACGAACGAACACCGCAGCCAGATGGCCGTCGGACACCGGCACCCGGATGCACTGGGAAGTGATGGAGGGAGAGGTCGCATTGACGATTTTGTCCCCATCCACCTTGCCCCAGATCTTCAGAGGCTCCTGTTCGCTCTTTTCCTCTTCCCCGCCGATGTAGGGATTCACATTGTCCAGCATCTCCGGCCAGGTCTCAAAGGTCTTGCCAGCGCCGGAAATGGCCTGATAGGTGCAGGCCAGCACATCCTTCACCCCATACTTCATCAGGGGATGGATAGCGGGCACATAGCTTTGCAGGGAGCAGTTGGATTTCACCGCCACAAAGCCCCGCTGGGTACCCAAACGGCGGCGCTGGGCGTGGATGATCTCAGTATGCTCCGGATTGATCTCCGGGATGACCATGGGCACATCCGGGGTGCCCCGGTGTGCGCTGTTGTTGGACACCACCGGCACTTCAGCCTTGGCATAGGCCTCCTCCAGCGCCCGGATCTCTTCCTTCTTCATGTCCACGGCACAAAAGACGAAATCCACTTCCGCCTTCATGCCTTCCACATCCTGGGCGTCTTTCACAATGATATCCCGCATATTGGCAGGCACGGGGGTATCCATAAACCACCGGCCTTCCACCGCCTGGGCATAGGTCTTTCCCGCGCTGCGGCCAGAGGCGGCAATGGCGGTCACATGGAACCAGGGGTGATTTTCCAGCAGTGTGGCAAAGCGCTGGCCCACCATGCCGGTGCCGCCTACGATGCCCACCCGATAGCTTTTGTTCACAGTCGATCCACTCCTTTATTGCATCTTGGCTAAGTGCTCATGCTTCACATACTATATGCGTCCTCCCCGGGACGCGACCCCTTTCCGGGGGATTTTTCCCTTCTTCTTTCTCGTTTCAGTATAGCATAGCACCCCCTTGCTTTCAAGCGCCGCAGGGTTTTGCTTTGTCTCCCGAAATTTCGACAAAAAATTTGGAGTTTATCCTCTTTACTCTAAAACTTTTTTATTCTTAGTGAAAATATATGAAATATTTTTATACTCTTCCCGGTTTTTCCCACATCTGCAATCTTTTCATTCCGAAAGCCATACAGTATAATATTTGCAGTTGGAAACACCGGGGCGAAGGAGGCCTTCACACCCGGTTTTGGGAGGAAGAAGCCTATGGATCAGCACATCGATCATCAGGAGCTTTTGGACATCGCGACCCGGGTGGGAGTTTCCCTTCTGCAAAACGGAGCGGAGATCTACCGGGTGGAAGATTCCATCCGGCGGATTGTGGCGGCCTATGGGGTCAAAGAGGTGGATGTTTTCGCCGTCCCCACCACCATCATCGTCACCATCAATCCTCCCGGAGGCAAAACGCTCACCAAAACCAAGCGGATCTACAGCCGCTCCACCGACCTGGACCGGATCTACCGGCTCAATGACCTGTCTTTTGACATCGTGGAGGAACGGCCCACCTTTGAGGAGATCGAGCGGCGGCTGAAAGCCATTGCATCCCAGCCGGTCTATCCTCTGCCCGTCCAGGTTTTTGCCTGCGCCCTGGCCGCCTTCGGCTTCACCTTGTTTTTCGGCGGCAATCTGATGGACGCCATTTGCTCCCTCACTTTGGGTGCGGCCATCCGGCTCATCGGCTACGGCATGGATCTGTTCCACACCAACGGCTTTTTTATCAACACCATCTCCAGCGCCGTCACCGCTTTTCTGGCGGTGTTCTGGGTGGAAATCGGCGTGGCCGATCACATCGACAAGATGGTCATCGGCGCCATTATGAACCTGGTGCCCGGCGTAGCCATCACCAACTCCATGCGGGATATCATCGCCGGCGATCTGCTGGCCGGTCAGGCCAAACTGGTGGAGGCCCTTTTCATCGCCACCGCCATCGCTCTTGGCGCCGGTATGGTGCTCTCCCTCCATCGGCTGTTTTTCTAACCAAAAGAAAGGAGCCTTTTTATGCCCATTCATGAAATATTGCTGGCTTTCCTGTATGCCTATGTGGCCTGCCTGGCCTTTACCCTGATTTACAACATGCGGGGCAAATTCATTTTCCTGGCCCCTTTGGGCGGGTCCATTTGCTGGATCGCCTATAACCTTCTGAATTTCACCGGCAACGATATTCTGCAAAACTTCGTGGCCACCATGGCCGTGGCCCTTTATTCTGAGATTCTGGCCCGCATTTACAAAGCCCCGGTGACCATGTTCCTCATCGTGGGCATCCTGCCTCTGGTCCCCGGCGCTGGCATCTACTACACCATGGAATATTGTGTGTCGGGCAATCAGATCGCCTTCGGCCAGTCGTTGGTGCACACCCTGGCCGTTGCCGGTGCTCTGGCCCTGGGCATTGTGCTCATTTCCTCTCTGTTCCGCTTCTGTATGCTGTTCTGGTACCACCGGAAAAAGAAGAAGCAATGTAAAAAGGCCTGACAGCAAAGCCGCCTTCCACTTAGGAAGGCGGCTTTTTTGCACCCTTCTCCACATTCCACATAGAATGGAGGGAAAAGGAGGAATGAACAGTGGCCTATTCGGACAGGGAGCTTTTGGCCCGATTGGTCCAGTGCGAGGCAGGAGGCGAAGGAGAAAACGGCATGAAAGCGGTGGCTTCGGTGGTGATGAACCGGGTCCACGCTCCTGGCGGGGAATACGCCCGGGTGGGCCAGGGCAGCCTGCGGAACATTATTTTTCAGCCCGGCCAGTTCGTCTGTGCCTCTGAAATGGAAAAGGGCCAATACAACTCCCAAAACATCTACAATATGCGCCCGGAGGCCATTCATTATGAGATCGCCGACTGGGCCATGGCGGGCAACCGTCTCTCTCCATTGGGTCAGGCGCTGTGGTTCTACAATCCCTATTCTCCCCTCTGCCGGGAGAACTTCCCCAGCGAAGTGGGAATTTTCACCCATCGCATCGGCGACCATTGCTTTTATGACCCGCTGGATGCCTATTTTCAAACATAACAACGAAAACACGGGAGGTACTTACTATGTTTTATGACACATCCTATGGCGGCACAACTTCCCAAGGGCTGCATATGGGCCCGGACGAACCGATGAATCAGGTACTGGACCCCCAGTCCAATGCCGATGTGACCCGAGGCTCCATGCTTCAGGATCTGGCCGACAACCTGGGCTATTATGTGGAGATCGACTTTCTCATCGGCACCCAGAATATCGTCACCCGTGGCGGCATCCTCTATGCCGTGGGCAACAACTATGTGACATTGTATCAGGATCTGGAGGACCGGTATGTGGTGTGCGATCTCTATTCCATCAAGTTCGTCACCTTTTACAATACCCGCTCCACCCCTCGTGGCCGGGGCACCATCAACGCTCCGGCCGGCAATGCCGGCTCCCGCTCCATGTAACAGATTGCAAGAAAAAAGCCGTCCCCAGGGACGGCTTTTTCTTTTGTGATTCACGATCTTTTGCGCCGGTTCTTGCCAGCTGCACTGTAAAAATCATTTTTATTCTGGTACATTCTTTGATCGGCTTCTTCGAACTGTTCCGAAATATCGGCGCCGCTGTCCCGCCAGGAAATCCCCACTGCACAGCTGATGCCATCCTCCTTCATGGCCTTTTCCACAAGAGCCACAGAGGAGCGGAAAGTCATCTCATCGCCTGTTTCCTCCAGCACCATAAACTCATCGCCGCCCGTGCGATAGGCCTTTCCCAAAAAGACCTTCCTCAGATGGGTTGCTGTCCGGCAAAGCAAAGTATCGCCTGCGCTGTGCCCCAACTGATCGTTGACCTCTTTCAGGCCATTGAGATCAAAATAGGCCACACCCAGCTGCGTACTCCTATTCTGAAACCACTCATCCATCTTTTTATTGAGCCTGTTCCGGTTGAACATTCCGGTGAGAGGATCGGAATAGCTGAGCCGCTGATAGAACTCCATCTCCTGCTCGGCCTCTCTCCGTTTCTGCTCCACCTGCTCCTGCAAATATTCATAGGACTGCTGGGCCATATGAGTGGGAAAGCCCACATCGTCATCCATCATTTCCTGATAAGGATTGGAAATATGGATATGGCAGCAGCGCAACCCCTGATCTGTTTCACGAAATCCCAAAGTCACCCGCTGATGTACCCGCAGGCTGATCCCGGTGGAAGGGTCCGTGCTGATCCACAGCCGGCCGCTGCACAAAAAGCACCCTGCTCCCATTTCCAGCACTTTGTAATCTTCATCGGTGATGTTGCACAGCGGAACCTGCCCGGCAAATGCCTGAAAAATACCGCTCACCTTTTCCCGGCCCCAGGCGAACTCCTGCTCCCCTGTACCTAACCAAACAATGTCCTCATCCATCTGATCGACAATATATTGCACATCATTTTTGCAGTAATAGCGATAGAGCATATCATGTGTCCGTTGAATGACTTGCTGCTTCCGCTCGTCCATATTCCAGCCCTTTCCCTTGAATTTCCATACGCTTCTGTCTGTTTGTTCCATTATAACATGGGAAATCAAGCCATGCAATCATTGTCATTTCACTATTTCTGTCTTTGTTTTTCTTTACAATTTGCTGTGGACACTGCCTTGAAAAGCGGCCCCCATGGCCGCAGCCCAGGGCCCCAGACTTCCCAGCTCCACCCGGGTGGGAATAGGAGTCAACACCCCCACCACCGCCCGGATATCAGGCAGCACCGGTTTCATATACTGGGCCACAATACCGCCGATGACCACCACCTCCGGGTTAAGCATGCTGGCGATATTGGCAATCACCCGGGCCAGATCCCGGATAAAATAGGTCACCGCTCCCCGTGCCGGCTCTTTCCCCTGCACATAGGCCTGGAACATCTGCTCCAGATTCAATCCACAGCTGGAGAGAGTGCTCCAGATCTTCCGCTCCAGCACCCCCGGCTCACCCAGCACATTCCGGTTGCTCATCTCCTGATCGATCTCACCCAACAGATAACCGATCTCTCCGGCCCGGCAGGCCGCGCCATAAATCAGCTCGCCATCGCAAATAATCGCACTGCCTACCCCTTGGCCAATGGCAATGTAGCAAAGATCGTCCGCCCGGGCGCCGGTACCCTTCCAGCGCTCTCCCAATGCGGCGCAGTTGGCCTCGTTGTTGATCTCCACCGGAAAGGGCAGCAGCCGCCCCAGTTCTTCTGCCAAAGAATAATTCTGCCACCCCAGACTGTTGGCCCGGATAACCCGTCCCCGCCGATCCACCGTTCCCGGCAGGCTGACGCCCAGGCCGATGGTTTTTTCCTGGGTCATCCCCGCCTTTTCCACGCACTTGCGGGCCAGGGCCGCCATGGACTCAGGAGAAGGGTCCATAGCAGTTTCGGTACGATAGAGGACCCGGCCATCCAGATCGGTGACCACGGCCAATGCGTGATCCGGGTGAATATCGATGCCCACGCCGCAGGCCGAAAGAGGATTGAACCCCAGCATTTTGGACGGGCGTCCACTTCCCTTTTCCGGCCCTTTCTCCCCCAGATCGATGACCATCCGGCTGCGCAGCAGCTCGTCACAAATGGCGCTGACGGTGGTTTTGCTCAAAGAAAGCTCCCGGGCAATACGGGCACGACTGATGGGCTGATGGGTTTTGATGGTCTCCAGCACCAGCTGTCGATTGATCTTTTTGATCATCTCCAGGCTGCCGGTTCTGCTTTTCATAACGGTCTCTCCTTTATTTTGCTGAAAAAACGCCTGGGAGGCAGAAAATTGTCCTCCCAACAGGGAATTTCGTTTGACACTGACCATCTTACCATATATCATGTAGATAGGGCAAATCTCTTTCCGGGAAAAAGCCCCAATTTTGAAAGAAACGCAGGTGGACACCTTGAAACTAAACAAAAATCTCACCATGCTCACCGATTTTTACGAATTTACCATGGCCAATGGCTATTACAAAAAGGGCATGGGAGATACCATCGCCTATTTTGATATGTTCTACCGGAATGTGCCTGACAATGCCGGCTATTCCATCATGGCCGGCGTGGAGCAGTTGGTGGACTATTTGAAAAACCTCCACTTTACCCAGGAGGATCTGGAATATCTTCACAGCAAGGGCTGCTTCTGCCCGGAATTTCTGGACTATCTGAAAAACTTCAAATTTGCCTGTGATGTATGGTGCATCGCCGAAGGCACTCCCATTTTCCCCGGCGAACCCATCGTCACCGTGCGTGGCCCGGTGGCCCAGGCCCAGTTTATCGAAACCATGGTGCTGCTCACCATCAACCACCAGAGCCTGATCGCCACCAAAGCCAACCGGATGGTGCGGGCGGCTCAGGGGCGGACAGTGCTGGAATTCGGTTCCCGCCGTGCCCAGGGCGGCGATGGCGCCGTTTTGGGCGCCAGAGCGGCCTATATCGGCGGTTGTGCCGGCACGGCCTGCGTCATGACCGACCGGGATTACAGCGTACCGGCAGCAGGTACCATGGCCCATAGCTGGGTGCAGATGTTCCCCACAGAATACGACGCCTTCAAGGCCTATGCGGAGATCTATCCCCAGGACTGCACTCTGCTCATCGACACATACAGCGTCATGAAATACGGCCTTCCCAATGCCATCCGCATCGCCAAGGAAGTGCTGGAGCCCCAGGGCTACCGGCTGAAAGGCGTGCGCATCGACAGCGGCGACATCGCCTATGTGAGCAAGAAGATCCGGGCCAAGCTGGATGAGGAAGGGCTGACCGATTGCAAGATCGTGGTTTCCAACTCCATGGACGAAGTGCTCATCCGTGACCTGATTATGCAGGGGGCCCAGATCGACACCTTCGGCATCGGCGAGCGGCTGATTACCTCCCGCAGCGCACCGATCTTCGGCGGCGTCTATAAGCTGGCCGCCATCGAGGACAACGACGGCCACATCATCCCCAAGATCAAGATCAGCGAGAATGTGGAAAAAATCACCACACCTCATTTCAAGCAGGTATGGCGTTTTTATGACAAGGAAACCGGCTTGGCCTCTGCCGATGTGGTGGCCCTCCATGAGGAGGAAATGCCTCAGGGCGAACCCTACACCATTTTCGACCCCACTTACACCTGGAAGAAAAAGACCCTCACCGATTACACCGTGGTTCCCCTGCTTCAGCCCATCTTCCAAAAGGGCAAATGCGTCTATGAAAAACGCCCCATCCAGGAGATCCAGGCGTTCTGCCGCCAACAGGTGGGAACACTGTGGCCCGAGGTCAAGCGGTTCGAAAATCCCCATTCCTATATCGTGGATCTCTCCCCCAAACTGTGGAAAATCAAACAGGATCTGCTGGAACAATATTAAACCTTTCCAAAGCCGCCGGGAAACCGGCGGCTTTGTCACTTTGTTACAAAACCTTGAAAAAATGGCCGGGTAATGTTATAATTACATTACATATCGGAACCACCATGACCCAGGAGGGGATACCCATGAATCACAAAAAATCCACCATACGCCTTTGCGCTTTGAGCCTTTCGGCGGTAATGCTGCTGGGGCTGTTCGGCTGCAACAAGCAGGAAGAGCCTTCCAAGGCGGAAGAAGAAGTGCAGCAGACGGAAAACACCACAGATACCCCGGACAACACAGAAAAGCAGGAAGAAACTCCCCTGCCCGATGTGACCCAGCCGCTGAGCGAAGAGGAATATCTGACCGTTTGCCAGCAATATTATGACGAGCTGATGCTGGCCAGCAACGAGGCCTCCCTCAAGCTGGACGAAGCCATGAGTGCGACCGCCGAAACCGAGGAAGAAAAGAAGGCCCAGCAGAACAAAATCGATGTGGCTATGGGTCTGATCAGCAATATGCGGCCCATGTACGAGCGTTTTGCCGAACTGCAGGCGCCGGAAAGTTATGCGGAAGCCCATGAGCTGGTGAAAACCGGAGCCACGGCCTCCAGCGAAGTGCTGCGGCTGACGGTGGAAATCGCCGAGGCCGCCAAAAAGGAGAACGGTGCTGCGGAAGCTCTGGTGCTCCAGGCGGAAATGGAGGAATACACCTCCGATGCCCAGAATTTCTCCAAGGGTTTGGAGATGGTGCTGGGCGATGTGGTGGGCACCGGCACCAGCAACGACTAAGCGGTCCGGTGGCCGGACGGCCATACTATCTTTGCCTGAGTGAACACAACCAATCCCCCCTTACAACAAGGGGGGATTTTTTCCTGCCCAGGCACTGGGCCTTGACACAAAGGGAAATCTCGCAGTATAATAAGGACAGAAAAGGGCGCTGCCGGTAAGTCGGTTAGTCCCCAGGACTACTAAGAAGTAACCGTTGAGCTGGGGAGCTGTGGGCGGTTACTTCTTTCTATTACCGGCCTGGATGACCAGACTGATAACGCCTATGATCACAAGGCAGAAAGTGAGCAAATCACTTAATGTCACATATGTAACCATGGTCATCCCCCCTTTCCTGTATAGGGTCGGGGGGCAAGAAGTTCCCCCCTTTTTGAAACAAGGGGGACTAACCGCCTACCGTTACTGGCAGCGCCTATTTTCAGTATAGCATAGTATGACATTTTTCGCAATCAATAAGCCCCCACGGAAAATTCCGTGGGGGCTTTGCTATCCTCACCAGCCCATGCTATAATGAAGAAAAAAGGCGAAAATTGCGCAAAGGAAGATGACAATGTACCAAAAGCGGATCAACGAATATGGAATCACAGTGGGCAGCCTGCCCCGGGGCCAGCGGAACAAGATCACCGATGTGGAAGGTGTTCGGGTGGGCCACTGCACCATTGATAACGAGGAAAACAAAACCGGCGTGACGGTGATCATCCCCGGGCCGGGGAACCTTTTCACGGACAAAATGCCCGCGGCCAGCTTTGTCTGGAACGGCTTCGGCAAGACCGCGGGCCTGATCCAGGTGGATGAGCTGGGCACCCTGGAGACCCCCATCGCCCTGACCAACACCCTGAATGTGGGCCTGGTGCACGACGCCCTGGTGGAATACACTTTGGAACAGTGCGAAAAGGACGGCGTGGAAATGCGGAGCCTGAACCCGGTGGTGGGCGAATGCAACGACAGCAAGATCAACCGCATCGGCCATCGGGCCGTGGGGAAAAAGGAAGTCTTTGCCGCCATCGAAAATGCAGGACTGAGTTTTGACGAAGGGGATGTGGGGGCCGGAAAGGGCACCATCTGCCATGGGCTCAAGGGCGGCATCGGTTCGGCCTCCCGGCGGATTTCTCTGGACGGCAAAAGTTACACCCTGGGGGTGCTGGTGCAGAGCAACCACGGCAAGCTGGAAGACCTGACGGTGGACGGCATCTGCCTGGGGGCCGGGCTTGCGGTGCGCAGCCTGGGGGACACCCCGGTGGATCAAGGAAGCATCATGATGGTGGTGGCCACCGACCTGCCCTGCTCCACCCGGCAACTGAAGCGCATCCTCAAGCGGTGCAGCGTGGGCCTGGCCCGGCTGGGCAGCTTTGTGGGCCACGGCAGCGGCGAGATCATGATCGGCTTTTCCACCGCCCGGCGCATCCCCCACGCCCCCACTCAGGACATTCTGGATTGCCAGGAGATCAGCGAAGAGCGGATGGACCTTTGCTTCAAAGCGGTGGCGGAGGCCACGGAAGAGGCTGTGCTGAACAGCATGGTGTGCGCCAGCCCCAGCCAGCGGCTGGACGGCCAGATCGTCCACAGCCTGCGGGAATTCCTCTAACCAAAGAAAACCGAACAAAGCAAAAGCCCCGGAAACATTCCGGGGCTTTTCTTCTGCCCAAGCAGGGGTAAGAGATAGAAAAAGGGACGGCCGAAGCCGTCCCTTTTGTTTGGTTAGCTATTGTGCTAAACCCGGTAATTTCTTACCAGATTTTAGCAATGGATTCACCATTCACTTCCACAAAGATGTCAGTGATGGTATCCACATTGTTAATCTTCTGGATATAAGCGTAAGCAGACTGAGTGTTATCATCCTTAGAATGATAATCTTTCACTGTGCCATCGCTCAGTACAGTATAACCTGTATTAGCAGTAGCATCCACAAAGTGAACCTTCACATCAGCAGCAACAGTGATGGTCTGATTATCGGAGGAACCAACCTTGGCACTGATGATATTGTTGTTCCAGCCCTTCACGACCAGCTTGTTCCAGGCATCAGCGGTCACAGCATCAGGAGACTTAGAAGCATCAACCACATCAATGCTAGCAACCAAGCCTTCATCATTCAGAGTATAAGTGACAACTTTACCACGCAGACCAGCCCAAGTATTAACAGCATCATCAGCATCGCTCATGTTATCGAAGCTCTTCTTCAGAGTAGCAGTTTCGCTCTTAGAATCGACAACATCCATAGAGATGACATACTTACCATCTACATTAGCGACGGAAGTGCCAGATGTGACATAAGCATACTCAACATCAGCAACAGTCACAGAGGTGCCCAGCTCCAGTGTGCCAAACATCAGGGTTTGCACATTGTTCACAGTCTTATAAGCAAAAGCCTTGACATTTGTGCCATCCTGATCCTTTGTCAGTTCAGAAGCCTTCACAACACTGTACTTATCAGAAGTACCAACCTTGCTCTTCACGAAGAAGTAAGCATTGCTGTCAACGGCATAAGTACCGTTAGCAGAAGTAGTACTGTTAGTAACAGAAACAGTCTTAGCGTCGTGATTGTACTGCTGCTCACCATCAACAAACTTAATGTCGCCATTGTTGGTACCAGCTGTATCACTGTTCAGACCAGACAGATCCTTCAGAGTGATCTTATCGTCAGACAGGCTGTACTTAACAACACTGCCCTTCTGGAAGATATCCGAATCAACACCATTCTGAGAACCGGCCTCAGTGGTTTTCTTGCCGGTGCTATCATAAGTAGCAGCCACAGAATATTCACCAATGGTTCCATCAGTCAGCAAAGCCTTAACCTTCCAGGTACTTTCGCTCCAAGACTGGCCCTGCTGCACAGCGATGATATAAGCCAGGTTGTTCACAGAAGCAGCCTCAGTGCCACCTTCAGAGTAAACAACATACTTACCATCGGTATAGAAGGTCTTGTCAGTAGCAACACTGGTGTTGGTTTTCCAAACATACTCAGACAGAGCCATGCTGTCATCAGCCTTCTTCACGGTCTCACCGTTCAGAGTCAGAGTGGCATACTTGCTGTTGTCTGTGCTATCCAGAGTATAGCCAGTGGGAGTGCCCTCAACTTTGTTAGCCAGAGTAATGTCATAGACCAACTTGCCAGATTCAGTGTTAGCAACAATCTTGACAATAGAATCAGCCTGTACATCAGAAGCAACATTCAGATACTTATTAAAGTTATCTTTGTTGGTGCTGGTGTTATCAAAGACCAGCTTTGCACCGGTTTCGCTAACCAGGTTAGCAGATGTGCCATCAACCAGAGCATACTTGCTCAGATCCTTGAAGGACAGAGTATTTCTCTCAGCATCGATCTTGTTGATCTGAGCATAACCGCCCAGCTCATGAATCAGAACAGTATTGATATAACCATCCTTATCAGCTACCAGAGTAACATCCAAGTTGGAGTTAACACCCAAGAAAGCAGTCAGCTTATCAATAGTCTGATCCTTTGCATACAGAACATTGTTCATGTATACATTGATCTTCTCTGTGCCATCATAAGTCTTGGTACCCAGGCCTTCAACAGTCACTTTCTTATTGCTGCTACCCTTTTCATAAGTCACAGCATCCACAGTGGTGTTGACAACCTTAGCTTCCTTAGAAGCATAGGGCATAACAGCATAGAGCTTATCTTCGTTTGTGCCAGTACCAGCCTTGTAGTACATCTTAACAGGCTGACCCAGCAGATCATCATCAGTATCGCCCAGAACAGGAACAAGATTGCCGTCAGCTTCCTCAACTACAACCTTATCGCTGTCATTCAGAGAAGACTCGATGACATGCAGATCGGTACCCAGCTTATTGTTGTTGGTGGAAACCAGAACGCCTTCCACAGTCACCAGGCCCAGATATTGCTCACCATAGCTCTTAGTGGAATCAGTAGCATTACCGAACTGCAGCTCGCCTCTGTTATAAGAAACATAGGGAGCGTTGATGGCGTTAGTCATCAGACGGGCAGTCCACTGACGGGGAGTTGCAGCATACACAGAAGGTGTAAACTCAACAGTCAGGCCAGAAACAGCGGCGTCGACCAGAACATTGGTCTGCCAGCCATTGCCGGTGTAGCCCTGCACATCAGCCTTGTAGCCGATCATGCACAGCAGCATCTTCATCAGCTCAACGCCGGTGACATTGCCGTTGGGATCGAACTTCTGCACATTGCCTTCCTTCCAGCCACCCATGTAGCCCAGGTTGGTGCAGTAGTTGATGTAGCCCTCAGCCCAGTGGCCAACGGGAACATCGGAGTACTTGGATACGCCCTGGAAAGCAACAGCGCCGTCATCGACACCGTTGTTCTTCAGAACATAGATCATCTTGGCAGCTTCAGACCGCTTCACATTGTCTGTGGGGTTGAAGTTGCCATTCTCGTCGCCCTGGAAGACGCCGAGAGCTGTCAGCAGCTGGATGTCGTTGGTCAGGGAAGAATCAATCTTGTCCTGATCCTTGAACGCAGCACCAGCCATCATGGTGAAAGCCATGGCAAACACCAGGGACAGCGCAAGAACTTTTTTCAGAGTTCTCATGTGGTTCATTCCTCCTATAAAATTTTTGGGCACATCGTACCCTTCGTAAAGCATGATACCAAAAGCCGATTTTTTTTTCAAGACTTTGCAGGGGATTGTAACATAAGTGTAACGTGTGTCATAGCCTTCGCTGCGGCGAAGGCTGCCGGAAACCCCGGCAGGGGATTTCCGGCATTAGCGGCGTGTTATTTTGCCAAAAGGCAAAATAACCATCATTCCGGTAGCTAACGCCGCCCATGACACTCGGGGACAAACTAGTTTTTCCCCGACCCTTTTCCAGCCTCCCGGCGGGGCAGCGTGACGCTGCACCCATGCTGTGCTCCCGCACCAGGCAACGGAATCCAGGCCAGTTGGATGCACTCAGGCAAAGAAAGTATGGCCGTCCGGTCACCGGACTTCCCCGACCCTTTTCCAGCCTCCCGGCGGGGCAGCATGGGGGGGCCAAGTGGACAGAAGGGGCAACAGCGCACGGTTTCTTGCAAAAAAAGTCGCATTATGCTATATTGAGATCAGGCACTACCAGTAACGGTAGGCGGTTAGCCCCCTGACACAGGGGACAGCTTCTTTGCCCCCTGACCCTATACAGGAAGGGGGGTGGTGGTCATGGTTACATATTCTGATTTGATTCAAATCGGCATTTTGACCGTAGCCATTATCAGCCTGTTTTTTCAGGTCAATGATAAATAATAATCCCCCGGCGGAGCCGGGGGTTTTTCATAGACGGGTAAAACCCT
>QUDE01000001.1 GCA_003477405.1 Ruminococcaceae bacterium AM07-15 | reverse complement strand
GGTCTTACTCTCTTTTCCTCATCTGTAACACATCATTGACAAACCTACACTGCAGTACCTGAACGGCACTGGCCTCTCCCTCCAGTCCGGGGTGGCCTATTCCTGCATCAAGCCCGCGCAGTCCATGCCCACCATCGTCAGCAGCAAGGGCCAGAGCAACATTGACGCCATCAAACGGTACTTCTGCTCGGAGTACGCCTGCATGATGGTTGCCCAGGCTGCGGGTGTGGACTATGAGCGGATGATCGCTGGAGAATATAAGCTGCTGATCGAGCCCATCGCCTACTTTACCCACAACGGCCAATATTACTGCATGACGGCCACCGAGGCTGGCCTTTACGATCAGATGTCCGGCGGCAATCTGCGCCGGACCATGACCTCGCTGACCCATAAGAACCTGCCGCTGGCAATGTTTTTGGAGTTCAGTGACCTTGGTATTTCCGCCTGGACCGGCAACACCACCGGGACGCAGAACAATTCCGACATCATCAATACACTGGGCGTCGGCATTGTCTGGTTTGATGAAGCCCCGCCCGAGGGGGATATTGAAGCCCCCGATGTGGAGTACCGGGTAGATACCGATGTCATTACCTCTGTCACCCTGCGGACGGATACCGACCTGACGCCGGATAATCCCGCTTCGGTGACCTTCCACATCCTCGGCACCACCTACCGAGTCAACGATGTGGTGATCCCCGCAGGTGACAGCCAGGTGGTCTGGGTCAAGTGGCATACCCCCACCACACCGCAGACAGTCACCATCACGGTATCCGTCAGCGGGGCCTATACCGCCCAGGATACCTTTGTGGCGGAAATTGTGGACCTGAATGAGCATATTCCGCCTGACCCGGTGGCGACTGATACCAACCCCGGTTATACGGTACCGTCCCTGCCCAACGAAACGCAGAAGCTCACCGCTAACTGGGGCGTCTGGAGCTGCTATTGGGTGCCGGTATGGGTCTGGTGCGACCATGGGGAAGACGGCGGGCACTGGGTCGATGAAGGCTATTGGGAATATGAGTACACCGGCTATTCTGCCTCCATCAGTGGCGTTATGTCCCTGATGCCGGACGATATCGTACCGACAGCCTCCGGAAAGTCCATGAAGAGCGGGTACGGCGTCAAGCAAGATGTGACAGCCACGCTCTCCACCGACGCGCCCACCAGCCACATCACCCATCCGCAGACGGCCTTTTCGGTGTTCCCGGAGTTCCAGTATGAAACCTATCTCCGCCTGCTGCAGCGGGTGTCCAGCGGCCGGAGCGCCAAATTCACCTTCCAGCCCAATGAGTTCTCTACTTACAGCCGGGAAGTGCACTTTACCCCCATCTGGTTCCCGGATGCGACGAACTACACCGTCTTCACCCAGGTCTGGGATACCTGGACGCCGGACGGGATGCTGAGTATCAACCTGAATGACTATGTTTCCATTGACGGGAGCCTCTATGATGACTGGTACACCAATCGAGAGTAATGTGTGGATGGCATACCTGCTCACTGTTTTTCTGGTGGTGACGGGTTTTGCCGTCTACGACATCCTATACAGGCGGGTGCCCGACCGGGCGCTCGTCTTTTTTATCCCCCTGGCCGCGCTGGCCCCGCTGATCCAGGTCTGCTTCATTCTGGAGTATGACCGGACGCCCATTTTCATCTGGCCCGTTGTGGCCGAGGCTCTGGTGGGTGCGCTGCTGGGCTTCTGCATTCCGCTGGCCGCTGCTATGGCGACCGGCGGCAGCGGTATGGGAGGCGGGGATATCAAATTCTGCGGGGTACTGGGTCTGGTCTATGGCCCCTCCGGCATGGCCCTGGTATTTTTGGTAGCCGCCGGCTTCGCCATGCCGGTGGTGCTGCTGTATCGGCGGCTCTTGCGGGACAAACAGCCCACCGCGATCCCGTTTTTACCTTTTCTGGCCTGCGGCTGCTCTGTGGCGACGCTGGCTGAACTATTTTTATGACAGGAGAGATGCTTATGAAACTCAACAACCGATTTATCTTCGGCATTCTGTCCCTGGTTCTGGCGGCGGTCATCGCATTTGTGGCACTGCCCACCATTGCCCGGCAGACCAACGGCAAGACGGAGATCGTCCGCATCACCCAGCCGGTGCTGAAGGGCGAAAAGATCACCAGCGACAATGCCGAAGTCGTAGAAGTGGGCGGGTACAACCTCCCTTCCAATGTGGCCCACAGCATGGATGATGTGGAGGGACTGTATGTTACCGCTGATTTGGCAGAGGGCGACTACATCCTTACCAGCAAGGTCAGTACCGTCCCTGTTTCCTCGGATGTGGCGCTCAACGACATCCCCTCCGGCAAGGTCGCCATCTCGCTGACTGTGAAAACGCTGGCCTCCGGCCTGTCGGATAAGCTGCAGCCGGGCGACATCATCCGCATTTATCACTTCCTGGAGACGGCGGAAGAGGTGCCAGAGCTACGCTTTATCAAGGTGCTGTCGGTCACCGACTCTGACGGTATCAATGTGGACAATACCAAGGAGCCTACCGAGGACGAAGAGCCGCAGCAGTCTGCCACCATCACTGTGCTGGCAAGCCCGGAGCAGGCCCGTATCATTACTGAGATGGAAAATGACGGCGTGGCCCATGTGGCGCTGATCTCCCGCAACAACGACCAGCTGGCCGAGGAACTGCTGGCTGAGCAGGACAAGACGCTTCAGGAGATCTACTTCCCCGAAACACTGGTTGAAGAAAATGCTGAAAGCCAGGATGGCGGAGAAACTGCTGAAGGCGCCGCAGATAGCGAGTCCACAGGCGAAGCGGGCACCGAGAATACGGAAGGCGGTGTGGAAACAACTCCTGCGGACAGCATCCCGGAAGACGGCGAATAAAAATGGGCGGTGAACAGATTCACCGCCCGATTCCTCACTGCTGGGTAGAAAGATGATCCTCGTTAATCAGGAAAAGCTGTGGATTTTCTTTGCCCAAGTCAACAAGACGCTGGGTAAAACCGCTTTTAGAAAATATCCCAAAAATAGGCTGATAGCCTTTCCATACCTTTTGGATTTCACCAGAAGCCTGCACCTTATCGCGGAGAGCAAAAAATACAGGCGCATCCACCGGCTTATTGTGGTATTTGCACTCGCCTGCAAAGAATCGCTTGTTTTGATGGTCCACCGCCATCACATCAATTTCCGTATCGCTGTCCAAATCATTCAGCCAGTAAGCTCCGATCCGCGAGGGAACAAAGTCAATGACACCTTCCCTGCAAAGGTCTGCAAAAATGGATCTGCAGATATCTTCATAGGCGAAGGCCACAAACTTCTGTACGAAGTCTTTTCGGATTTCATCCAGAACAATCTGCGTATTGTCCAGTTCCAGTTCCCCTTTATATGGATAGACATACCGGAACCAGAAACGCACAAAGTTATCAGAGATGAAATAAAGGCCTTTACGGGACTTCTCCGGATTTTTCTCCGTAACCGGCGTTTCCTTCACGACAAAGCCAAGGTCGCTGAGCGTGGAAAGATATGGCGTAAGCGCGGAAGTTTCTGTCCCCAGAGCTCCCGCAATTTTCCCCAGCTTGTGGTTTCCATCCGCCATCACGCGGATAATGGAAAAATAGTTGACAGCGGATACCACTTCATCTTTCAGCAGAAAGTTTGGTTCTTCATACAGAAAACCGTTCTTCGAGAGAACCGCAGACTCCACCTGTTCCAGCAGTCCTTCCTGATCGTTGAAAAACTCCAGATATTTGGGTACGCCGCCGGTAATCGCATATTGCTCCACCGCACGCTCAAAAGAGAGATGCTGAGCGGCATACACATCCGGGAACGGCAAAGGCGCCAACCGGATCTGTGCAGTCCGGCGGCCATACAGGGGGCTGTCATAAGACAGCGCGTGTTTTTGCATCATTCCAATCAAGGAGCCGCAAAGAATCAGCATCACATTGCTGTCCTTGAGAACTTCGTCCCATGCGTTTTGCAGAATAGACGGGAACGCCGGATTGGACTTAACCAGATAGGGAAATTCATCAATAACCAGGACTTTCTTTTCCTCCGGCCGGAATTCCGCAATGATATGGAACAAATCCAGCCAGTCGGAAAAGGCTGCACGCTGCAGCAACGGATTCCGTGTTACCCGGGACACAACACCAGACAGCCGTTTTATGCTTTGTGATTCCACTTCCTCCGTTGCGAGAAAGTAGAATGCCAGCTTACTCTTGATAAATTCTTTAATCAGCGTTGTTTTTCCTACACGCCGCCTGCCGTAAATCACAACAAAGCTGCTGTCTTTTTGGTATTCCCTTTCAAGAGACTCCAGTTCTCGTTGTCTGCCGATAAACTTCATGTTAACGCCTCCTTTATCATAATCTATTTTATGATAATCTATCTTATATTATACATTTGTTTTGCAAAAAGTCAAGGGCATTCCGCCCTTGGGAAAGGAGTTTCCTATGGGAAAAGTCATTACTGTCTGGGGCAGCCCGGGGAGCGGGAAAAGTATGTTTTCCTGCATCCTGGCAAAAGCCCTGACCCGCGACAAGCGGAAAGCCATCATCATCAACGCGGAGATCAGCGTCCCCATGCTCCCGGTCTGGCTGCCGGAGCAGATCATCCAGACCAACGCCTCGGTGGGGCAGGTCCTGAGCAGCGTAGAAATCGACACCTCTCTGGTGGCAAGCCATGTTACGGTGCTCAAAAGCTATCCCTTCATCGGCCTGATGGGCTATTCCGCCGGCGAAAATCCGCTGAGCTATCCGGAAGTCAAATATGCTATGGTACTCCAGCTGGTCAACGCTGCCGCAAAGCTGGTGGATTTCGTCATCCTGGACTGCAGTTCCAACATGACCAATGTGTTTACCCCGGCGGCGATTGAGTCCGGCGATCTGGTCATCCGCCTGCTCACCCCCGACCTGAAGGGCGTCAACTACCTGAAAGCCCATCAGCCCCTGCTGGTGGATGGCCGTTTCCACTATGACCGGCACATGACCTTCGCCGGCATGGCCCGCCCCTTCCACGCCCTGGATGAAATGGGCTATATCATCGGCGGCTTTGACGGCCTTCTGCCCTATGGCAAGGAGATCGACCGCTGCGCCACCGAGGGCGGGATGTTCCAGGCCATCAAATACTGCAATCCCAAGTACACCGCTTCGCTCAACAAGGTGCTGGACGCTTTGGAGCAGATGGAGCTGGCCGAGCAGGCGGCAGAGGATGCGGACGACGAGGACGAGTTCGAGGAGGATGACGCCGATGAATAATCTCAACGACATATTCTTCGCGCCGGCGGCCAACCAGGACCTGACCTATGACCAGGTGCTGGAGGATGTGCAGCGGTATTTTGCTGAAAATCACGCCTCCACCATTGCCGAGGCCGGCGAAGGCAACGCCGAGCGGGCCACCACACTGCTCAAAGAGCTGATGGTGCAGTATATTGTCAAGCGGAAATACGCCATCGAAGGGCTGACCACCGAGGAACTGTGTGAAAAGCTCTATGAGGATATGGCCGGGTACTCCTTCCTCAAAAAATGGATCTACAAGCCCGGCATTGAGGAAGTCAACATCAACGCCTACAACGACATCGAAGTGATCGAGGCCGGCGGGCGCAGCATTAAGATCCCGGATAAGTTTTCCTCCCCGCAGCACGCCATTGATGTGGTGCGCCGTATGCTCAATGCCTGCGGCATGGTCATTGACGACACCATGCCCAGTGTGGTGGGCTTTCTGGACAAAAACATCCGTATCTCTGTGGATAAGACGCCCATTGTAGACCCGGATGTGGGCATCAACGCCTCCATCCGTATCGTCAACCAGCAGACAGTCTCCGAACAGAAGCTGCTGGATTCCGGCAGCGCCACCGCCGAGATGCTCCACTTCCTGATGGCCTGCATCCGGTATGGCGTCAGCGTGTGTATCGCGGGCTCCACCGGCTCCGGCAAGACCACCATCATGGCATGGCTGCTCTCCAATGTACCCAACAACCAGCGCCTTATCACCATTGAGGAAGGTAGCCGCGAGTTTGATCTGGTCAAGCGGGATGAAAACGGAAATATCTTGAACTCCGTCATCCACCTGCTGACCCGGCCCAGCGAAAATCCGGCGCTGAACATCAATCAGGACTTCCTTTTGGAGCGGGTGCTGCGTAAACACCCCAATGTCATCGGCGTCGGCGAGATGCGGTCCGCCGCGGAAAGCCTGTCGGCGGCCGAAAGTTCCCGCACCGGCCATACCGTCTGTACCACCATCCACTCCAACTCCTGCAACAGCACTTACCGCAGGATGATGACCCTTGCCAAGCGCAAATACAGCATGGATGACGCCGTACTCATGGAGATCATGGTGGAGGCCTATCCCATCGTGGTGTTTACCAAGCAGCTGGAGGACCGTTCCCGTAAGATCATGGAGATTTTGGAGGGTGAGGACTACCGGGACGGGCAGCTCATTTCCCACACGCTCTACAAGTTTGAGGTAGAGGACAATGTGACCGATGAAAAGGGTGAGATCCATGTGGTGGGCCATCACAGGAAGGTGGGCCTGATCTCTGATACTTTGAAAAAACGGCTCCTTGACAACGGCATCTCCAATAAAGAGCTGGCGGAGTTCATGGACGCCCCGAAGGAGGTGGATTAAAGGTTGCAGTGGATCTACATAATTTGCTTTGCGCTGATCAGCGCGGGCCTCCTGGCTCTGTTTGGCGTGCGGCCAGGTGATTTCATCGACGCCCTGTTCCGCTCCCGCCGCAAAGCGGCCACCCTCTCCGACGAACTCAATGTCCTGATGGGCACACCCGCCAAGGGCTTCTTCAACCAGGACTATGAGCTGAAGCAGATTTTAAAAGGCACCGGCCGCGCCGACCGCTATGAAGCGGTCAAACGGCTGTCGCTGATCCTGTTTGCGGTGGGCGCTGTGCTGGCGCTGCTCATCAACAATGTGTATATGGTGCCGATCCTGGGCATTGGCTTTTCACTGGCCCCCATCTGGTATCTGCGAAGCACAGCCGCCAGCTACAAGAAGCATCTGAATGAGGAACTGGAGACCGCTATCTCCATCATCACCACCTCCTACCTTCGCACGGAGGACCTGATCCGGGCAGTCAAGGAAAACCTGCCCTACATCAATGAGCCGGTGAAGGCCAACTTCGAGGCGTTTGTGTACGAGGCGGAATTGATCAATGCCAACCTGACCAGCGCCATCAACTCGCTGAAGATGAAGGTCCCCAACCGGGTATTTCATGAGTGGTGCAACATCCTCATTCAGTGCCAGTCTGACCGCTCCATGAAAAACACGCTGCCCACCATCGCCCAGAAGTTCAGCGATGTGCGTGTGGTACAGTCTGAACTGGAAGCCATGATGCAGGGGCCGCGCCGTGAGGCCATCACGATGATGTTCCTGGTGATCGCCAATGTGCCGCTGCTTTACTTCCTCAATGAAGACTGGTTCCATACGCTCATCTTCACCACACCCGGTAAAATTGCCCTGGCGATCTGCGCGGCCATCATTCTCTTCGCCCTGACGCAGATCATGAAGCTGAGCAAGCCCATTGAATACGGAGGTGACGGCGCATGACCCTTTTGGCACTTGTGGCGATCATCTTCTTTGGTTTTGCCACCTACACCCTGACCTGCGCCTTTGTGGATATTCCCACAAAGAAGACCTCCCGCATGATGATGCTGGCCCGTAAGCAGCAGGGCGTAAAGGCCGAGAAACTGCTGGATGTCTACATCACTAAAATCGCCGGACTGATCGCCCCGTATCTGAAGCTGGATAAGCTCAAGCGGAACAAGCTGCAGCGGGCGCTGGATATTGCCGGCCTGGAGCTGACGCCGGAGATCTACACAGCCCGGGCTTGGGTCACAGCAGGCGCTGTCGGTCTCTGCTCTATCCTGATGGTGTTTCTGGTGCCGCTGATGGTTCCCGTGCTGATCGGTCTTGCGGTGGCGCTGTGGTTCTCAACTTATTACAGCGTCTTTGATTTTGTCAAGAAGCGGCGAAAGATCATTGAAAGCGAGATCCCCCGGTTTGCACTGACCATTGGGCAGAACCTGGAGAATGACCGGGATGTGTTGAAAATCCTGACCTCTTACCGCCGGGTAGCGGGCAAGGACTTCGGCGCGGAACTGGACCAGACCATTGCCGACATGAAAACCGGCAACTATGAGAATGCCCTGATCCGTTTTGAAACCCGCATTGGCAGCCCCATGCTGTCCGATGTGATCCGCGGCCTGATCGGCGTGCTGCGCGGCGATGACCAGCGGATGTACTTCAAGATGATCTGCTTTGACATGAGGCAGATCGAACAGAACAATTTGAAAAAAGAAGCAGCCAAGCGCCCCAAGAAGATCCAGCGTTACTCCATGATGATGCTCATTTGCATTATGATCATCTATCTGGTGGTCCTCTGCACCGAGGTCATGAGTTCCCTGGGCGCTTTCTTCGGCTGACAGGTATCCGCCCACGCCTCTGGTGTGGGCTTTTCATATACCCGCTCCCACCCGGGGCGAATCTACGATGGAGGTGATGTTTTGTACCGCAGTGGGTTCCCATAGCAGCCGCTATGCCGGCTGCCTTCCATCCATTTCCCCAGGGCCGGCCTGCTCCCAGGCCGGCCCTGAACCTACCGTCTGAACAGGAGAAATCCATGTCGAAGAAAAAGTATATTCCGCCTGACGGCGAAGATGGGCGGCGGCGCAGGTTCCGATGGCTTTTGCGCCAGAAGCCGAAAGCATATCCGGACAGGCCCCGCTCCAACAAAAACAGCCTGCTCAAGCCTATCCGCCGGTCCTGACCGGCCATAACCATACCAAAATCCAATATCACATTTACAGGAGGTATTTCCATGAAGAAGTTTACCAGCTGCATCCGCAGCAAAGCGAACGGCCTCGCGCTTCGGGCCCGTATGGCGCTCTCCAACCAGCGCGGCGATTTCTACATCTCTGATGCGGTCAAAATCATCATCGCCGTTGTGCTGGGCGCCCTGCTGCTGGCGGCCCTGACCCTCATCTTCAACGATACGGTCATCCCCCGGATCACGCAGGAGATTGAGGGCCTGTTCGCTTAAATGCCCGTCAGCGGGGATCAGTCTGTGGACATCCACAGCTGGTCCCCGCTTTTTTATTTTCTCAAAAAACGAATAACGGAGGTAGAGGATGAAAACATCCTGCAAATTTTATTCCTTTCTGCGGGCCGTCCGTGGGAACTGGCGCAATGCCATCTTTGTCAGCTGTGGCTGCGATGCCTGCATGTATGGCCGGGAGAAGCCCTGCTCCGGATTTCTGCTGACAGTGGATGAGCGCGGGCAGGTCATGCTTCTGGCTACGGAAACCATCCGTGAGCTGACCGGCGAGGAAGTAGAGCCCGCCGAGTGCAGTGCCGTCCTGTCGCGCCGCTCTTTTGACGCCGCTTTTTCCAAGTACATCGAATGGCATGCGCCGGACCCCTCCGCATGTACGCTCAGGCAGCTTTGTCTGGACCCTAGCTGCAGCCAGAACAGCTGATTTTTACACAGAAAGACGCCATCGCGCCGCCTTTGGCGCGTCTTTGGAGGTGATGATTTTATGATGAAGCAAAAAACGATCAAGTGTCCTTATTGCCATGCCAATGCCTCTCTCCGTCCGGCCAGCGTGGTTTACGGCTTGAACCGCCGATCCCAGGGGAAATTTCTCTACCTCTGCGACCGCTGGCCCGCCTGCGATGCCTATGTGAGCGCCCATGACAGGACGCACCGGCCTATGGGAACTTTGGCAAATGGAGATCTCCGGCACAAGCGTATCTTGGCGCACCGGGCATTGGAGCAGCTGCGGCAAAGCCGGCACATGGAAAAATGGGAGGTCTACATCTGGCTGCAGGCAAAGCTTGGGCTGGATGAACGGCAGGCCCATATCGGCCAGTTTTCCGAATGGATGTGCGATGAGGTCGTCCGCCTCTGCAGGCAGGCCTCAGCTCCTCCCGCCGCCGGACAGGCGGCAGCCTGACGGGAGGTGAGCAAATGACCAGTCTGACGAAACAGCAGCAGGAACTCGTTGCTCAAAACCTGCCGGTGGTGCATTGGGTGATCTGCGATTATATCCATGTGAATCCGACTATCTGCGGCCTGGAGTACAGCGATCTGTTCCAGGAGGGGTGCGTCTGGCTCTGCAAAGCCGCGGCCACCTTTAAGGATGATGGGCGGGCGCAGTTTGCCACCTACGCCAAAACGGTCGTAAAAAACGGGCTTCTGTCCTATTGCCGGACGATCTGTAACAGGGGCAAGATATTCAGCCGGCTCATTATTGGAGAGCATGGGGAACTGGCCGCTGATGGCGAGGTCCTGGAGGCGCAGTCCGACGTATTTGACGCTCAGGTGTCCCTGATGGAAACGCTGTCGCTTCTGGAGGCCAGCAAGCAGGACTATGACGGTGTGGCCCGGCTTGGAATTGAAGCCCTGGCGCTCAAACTCCAGGGAATGCGGGTCACGGATATTGCGGAACTCTACCAGGTTCCGCCCTCTCATGTGGGTGCATGGATCTCGCGCTCGGTCGCCAAACTGCGCAGCGACCCCCGCTTTCTGGCAAGCCTGCTTTGAATCTGTTGAAAACCACGGCCTTCCCGCAGTAAAGGATATATATAAGGAGGCATTGATCGATGGAACAGAAAAACTTATATACTGCAATCGGCCGTCTGGAGCGGGAAACCAATGGATGCGGCCGGTCCTGCCCGGTCATCCGCCTTGGCGGTCAGCCCTACATGGTGGATATGCAGGAGCTGGTCGTCTGGACTGCCCTGAATTGGCGGATCTCCAAGTGGGAGGACATTTCTTTTCAGTGTGATAGGCTGGCCTCGTCTATGGGCGGTGCTGTCAGCCGGCCCTGGGACGCCTGTGTGAACCGTCTGCTTACCCGCGGCCTGCTGGTTTCCGGCTGCGGGGAGACCGAATACGATGCGCTGTATGATCTATTGAGTTCCCTGGGCATCATCCCCACCAGCGGCTCTGCCCTGGTGCGCGGCGTATCGTTTATGAAGCTGGTATTCAGCCGTCGGGTTTCAGTCGGGCAGGCGCTGAAGCTGTTTCGCAAAGACCGCCGGACCGACTATGAATCCCGCGTCATGCGGCTTTCCCGGCAGGCCCTGCTTTCCACTGCGGAGATCATCAAATGTGTGGAGCAGGATATCTTCTCCCTCCCCAGCGAGCGGGTCCTGATGGAGAAGGTGTACGGCGACAGCGAGACCACCTGCCAGAACATCGCCAGCCTGATGAAGAACAGCCGGAGCAGCCAGGCGGTAACGCTGGCCGTTGCCAACCTGTATCTGCGCCAGCAAATCATTTTTGAAAGGATCAGTACATGAAAAACCAATGGAGCCAATTTCCCTTTGTCCTGCGGCGCAAGATCCTGCTGACATTCCTGGCCGGGATCGCCAGCATAGCAGTCAGCTTTGTGATCTTCACTGTCACCGCAGACCGCATCCTTTTGGTGCTGGGTGGACTTATTTTTGCCGCTTCTCTGGTGCTGGGCAGCAGCCTGTGGCGCACCGCTGCCCGGGGCCGGTACGAAGTGGTGGAAGGGATCTGCGCCGGCGTCAGCACCCCTATGCTGCGTCGTTACCGCAAGATCCAACTGATTGATGAACAGGGTGCGGAGCGCACCTTGCTGTTGAGCAAAACTGCCAAGTTCCAGATCGGTGCCCGCTACCGCTTTTATTTTCAAAAAGGGAGCCGGCCTGCCGTCGGAAACGACTATCTGGACGCTGCCCTCTCCACCAATAGTTTTCTTGGATACGAGGCGCTGGAGGACGCAGCCTCCTGTGCTGAAGATATGGAGCAAACACCCCATGAGTAAGAAATAGGGATACGGCACCAAAGTCATAGCTTCAGTGCCGTATCCCTCTATTTTTGACAGTCTTATAAAAAAGCAAATGATCTTGCAGAAAATTGATTTCTTTTTCCTATTTAATAGGCGGAATACTTAAAAGGAGGTCCATCCCAATGTATAAGCCCCACACCATTGAGCAATACAAAATCCAGCGTTTTCTGGACGACACCTTTGCAATGGAGCATTTCCTGGTCTCACCGCTGTCCCGCACCTCGCTCTTGCTGGAGGATGAAACCGGCGAGCAGCTTGCTTTCAGCTTTTTGGATGACGAAGTGCGTGAGATTCCGCTCCCGCCGCCGGCCGCCCCGGAAGAAATCAAAGATTTCATCCGGCGTTTCCGGGCCCTCAATCTCAAACCGCGTCTGCGTACCTTTGAAGACATTACCCGCTGGTGGCTGGACCACCCCAATCCCCTGACCTACCAGCAGGCCCTTGGGCTGTCGGAGGAGCTCTACCGCCATTTTCTCTCCCACCCCATGATCGACGAGGAAGACGCTTATCGTCTGGCTTCTTCCGGTCTTGTCAGCGAAGATGATTACCGGGATATTCAGCTCTGGTATCTCGACGGCAACACCATCTCCCACTGGCTCGGTCCCTTCGGCGTGGATGGGACAGGCAATCTCTATCGTCTGATATTCGGCTACGGGACGCCGGCAGCCCGAGCACTCAAATTCTATCTGCTGGATGATTACTACCGCGACATGAACCATATATTGTGATTTGCCTCGCTTAAATATCTATATATAGTATAATACTGCTTGACAAACACAAGATATAGTGTTACACTTATCCTGTAATTGATTTTTGTGCGTTTCCCCTTGTGGGATACAGACTTAGCTTCTGTACCGCAGATTAAAAATCTGCATTGCACACGCAGTCAAGGTTGTATGCTGTATCAAGTGTCAGTGGTATTGCCGCGCCCTTTCGGGGCTGGTATCTGCTGGCACTTTTTATATATAGATATTAACGCCAGAGGCGAAGAAAGGAAGTGTTATGGCACAAATCGTTGTATTTGGCCGAGTCATGCACGAGCTTGTCCCGAAAGAGGGCCAGTCAAAACAGCAATATGTCTGTTTCGACCTGATGGAGCGTTCCGGCAACACCCCGCCGGACTACTACCAGGTATGGGCCCGCGGTGACGATGTTACCCGGCTCATGCGGCTCAAGGTCAAAAAGGGAAGCATGATCTGGCTCACCGGATCGCAAAAGCTGGTGGATGTTCGCCAAAAGGACGGAACCACAGTCAAGCAGCTGAAAATATGGCTGACGGACTTTGGATTTCTCCCCGGGCAGTCCTCCAAAGCAAAATCCGAAAGTGGACAGCATGACCCTGACGGCGCGGCGCCTGTTCCGTCACCTCCCGAGGTGATGGATGGCGACCGCGAACCCCTGCCGGAATAAAAGCCGGCACTCCAGAGGGACCGTATCAAGTTTTCAGAATGATCTGAAGCTTGGTGCGGTCCCTCTTTTTTTGTTTTCAGGCAAAAATCTAAAGGAAGGACGGTAAAAATATGAGTAATGACAAGGGACTTTTGAGCGGCAGCATCACCATCTTGATCGGTGCTGTCATCGCCATCATGGCTCTGGTGCGCGGGCCGTGGCAGGCGTGGCTGCTGATTGGGGTATTCACCCTTTGGGGGCTTTGGGTCGTTCTGATCCTCCTGCTCCCGTATATGCAGCAAGCCAAACGCCGCCGGCAGCGCCAGCAGAGAGAACGCCGGCTGCACGCTGAAGGCATTGCCCAGAGCACATTCCAGGTCCCGGAACTGGAGGAACCTGTTTCAGACGACCTGCTGCTCCGCTATGCCAACCACCGGATTCTGGCCTATCTGCGCTCGTCGTATTCTGACGCCTGCTTTGAGTGGTGTGAGAAGCGGCCGGCAGAGCTGATCCGCACCAATGGCACTGGGCGCATCCGGCTTCACAATGTAGATGGATTCGACCATGCAGACATCACATTCGGGCAGGACGCGACCATTCAGTGTGACCTGCTCAAAATCGTGCCTCTGTCCAAGGCTGGCACAGAACAGGGCGATGAAGCCAATATCCCGCCCAACAAGCAGCCCATTGATCCGCGCATCTGGTACGAAAACTGTGGGCGCGAAGTCATGGAAACGCTGATCGCCGACCTGAATTCCCGTGGGCACAGCAAGCTCACGCTGCGGGAAAACGGCGACATCTGCATCCAGCAGGACGATGAACTGGTGCCGCAGGAACATCTTGCGAACTTTCCCGCGAAGGTCTATTGGCCCCGCTTGGTGGAAGTGTTTGAAAGCAAGGGCCTGTCGGCTGAAACCACGGCGCAGGGCATCCAGGTCTCCTGGTGACCGCCATCACCCAGAGAGGGGAGTGAAATCACAATGAAATCAGGGATCAGTCTTGTAGACATGGCAAAGGAGATCCAGCGCCAGGCTGATTTGAAAGCCGACTATATGCTGGACACCCGCAGCCTTCGTCTGGAGCCTTTTGACTCGAAGCTGTACCTCAACGCCTATGACCAGTCCGGTGTCCCGGCGCTTGAACCGCTGGAGGTTAATTCCATTGCCCACCGGCAGATCGGCACACACCTGAAGATCCCGGCGGCCTACTATGACAAGATGATGGAGGAATATCCCCAGCTGCTGGCGCAGAATGTGAACGCCTGGTTCCAGCGGGAGCCCTCTGTCCGTATGATCCGCACCATTGAGGGTACGGCACGGGCATTTTTAAGCAACCGCTACCGGCGCATTGACAACCTTGATATTGCGAGTATCGTCCTTCCCGTCCTTCAGGATATGGAGGGAATGCACTTTGAGAGCTGCCAGCTCACGGAAAGCCGCATGTATATCAAGGTAGTCAACACCCGCCTGGAGGCCGAGGTCGTACCGGGCGACATCGTTCAGTCCGGCATCATCATCAGCAACAGCGAGGTGGGACTCGGTTCGGTGAACATCCAGCCGCTGGTCTACCGGCTGGTATGCAGTAACGGAATGGTCGTAAATGATGCCCAGACGCGCCGCAACCATGTGGGCCGCGTCAACGAGGCTTCGGAGAACTATCAGCTGTATTCGGAAAAGACGCTGGAGGCAGACGACAAAGCCTTTGCCATGAAGATCCAGGACACGGTGCGGGCCGTGGTAGACGAGGTGCGCTTTACCCGTGTAGTCAACATGATGCGGGAGGCCAAGGAGGCTCGCATGAATACCACCGATGTCCCCGGCATTGTCAAGCTGGTCAGCAGGGACTTCCACATCACTGATGAGGAAAGCTCCGGTGTGCTGCAGCGGCTGATCGAGGGCAACGACCTGACGCTCTATGGTTTATCCAATGCGGTGACCCGCCACAGCCAGGATGTCCCGGACTATGACCGGGCGACTGCACTGGAGGGCATCGGTTACAACATTCTCTCCATGCCGGCAAGGCAGTGGAGCCGTATCAACCAGCTGGCCGCCTGAGTGGCTGCCAACCATCCAATTTTAAGGAGGAACGAACTATGTACGAACAGAACACTTCTATGATGAACACTCCTGAGCGGAACACTTTCCTGCTCCCTGCGATGGTGGAGGGTGATTTCAGCAGCGATGAGATCGCGGAGGATGCGGACGGCCTGCAGATGATGAGTTTCCAGCGGGTGAAAATTCCCGCCGGCGGCGCCCTGCAGTTCGAGATCCCCACGGAAGACCCCGACAATCCGGATTATGCCCGGACCCTGGAAGGAGTCATTCTCTACAATCATTCTGCCTATACCCTGTGGCCGGAAGGCAGCGAGTATGACGAGGACACCAAGCCTCTCTGCTCTTCTGTGGACGGCAAGACCGGCATCGGGGAACCGGGCGGTGCCTGCGCCACCTGCCCGATGAACGCATACGGTTCGGCCAGAGACGGCGGCCGCGGCAAGGCCTGCAAGAATATGCGGGACATCTACCTGCTGCGTAGCGGCGAGTATATGCCTCTGCTGATTTCTCTGCCGCCTACCAGCATCAAGCCGTTCAAGGAGTTCCTGAACCGGGCCTTTGTCTACCGCCGGCGCGCCACCTATGGCAGCCTGATCCAGATTGGGCTCAAGAAGGAGAACAATGGCAGCAACGACTACAGCGTTGCCACCTTCCGCCTTGTGCGCGACTTCCAGGGCGAGGAACTGGCTCAGATCCGCGCCTATGCCAATGGCTTTAAGGAGCAGATCAAGGCCATCAACATCCAGCGGGCCCTGATCAACGAGGAGCAGCGTACCAACGACTGCGACTATGTGATCCCGGAGTCCGCTACGGCGCCCGACAGCCCCGATGGGAGCTATGTGGTCGGTGAGATCAACGGCAACTACGAGAAGCTGCCTGCGTAATGAGTTTTGTTGCGGCCTCAGCCGCATGACATGTCATCAAGGGATACCTTCGGCTCACGCCGGGGGTATCCCTTTTTTGCTTTAGACTGGAGGAAATATATATGTTATGTGAAGTACCGTTAACAAAGGAGCAACAGGAGTTTGCCGCTGAACATCACGGCCTGGTCTACAAATTTTTAAATGACAACCATCTGCCGGAAGACGAGTTTTATGATGTCGTCATTTTCCCTTACCTGAAGGCAGTACGGGATTACTGCGATAGCACATCTGCCCAAGAGTATTCTTTCAGCACAATCGCCATAAGGCAAATGAGGTTTCGCCTCTATGACTATTTCCGTAGTCAAGAACGCCGCAAGCGCAACGCTGAAATCCTCAGCATTCACATTGGCCTGTACCCGGACGGAGTGCCCCTGGAGGAACTGCTGCCGGCGCAGGATGATCTGATGCAGGAATTTGAGATGAAGCAGCTGCTCCATGACCTGGCTGGCCGTGTTTCCATGCAGCAAATGAACATCGTCCGCATGAAGGGCTGCGGCTACGGCATCCGCGAGATCGCCAGCCGTGAAAAGCTCCCCATGAAACGCATCAAGGAGCTTCTGGAAGAGGTCCGCGCGGTGTTTCTGGAGTTGTGCTATGAGTAAATGCCTGCCGCCCCTGGCAGGCCAATGTCAAAAATGAATGGAGGCTGACTATTATGACGAAATCGAAAAAGTCCATTGTAATGCACGGAATGCTTTTGTGCCCGCTGGTTCTCGGCCACTGCGCCTTCCTGCGTGCCAACGGCTCCGACTACCGGACCTCGCCCGTTGTGACGATCCATCAGCAGTCCGGGGATCTGGTGCATTTCGAAACGCTCAACTCCAACTACTTCCTTTCGATGGATCCTTTCCCGCTGGCGGCCGCCAGCCCGCTCCCGACGGTTCTGGCCGCGTGCGCGTAGAGAAGTCAAAACAATAAGGGGTAATGCCCCATAGGTCCCGGCCGTGGCAGGCGCACTTGTCTGCCGCGGCCTTTTTTATGGAGGAATGTATGGAACAATCCAAAACCCTTGCTGTTTCCGTAAGCGCCAAGGAGTTTGTCACATACCAGTGCAGCCAATGCGGCCATTGCTGCCGCCGCATCGAGGGCTGTGTCATGGTGGAAAGCCTGGACGCCTACCGGATGGCAAAACACCTTCGAGAGCAGCATTGCGGTGTCCGCAGTACGGATGATGTGCTTCTCCAATACTGCGAGCCCACACCGCTCACCGATGAAGGGTATCCCATTTACACACTCAAAACGGTTGGAGCAGAAGCATCCTGTGTTTTTCTGCAGGGCAACCAGTGCAGTATCTATGCCGCCCGCCCTCGAACCTGCCGCCTTTACCCATTTTCGGCGGGGCCCGGTGAGCGCGGCCGGGATTTTGAATACCGCCTCTGTTTTGATGATAACCAGCAGTATCACTTCAGCGGCGGGAAGGTGCTTGTCAAGGACTGGCTGTACCGAAACTTTCCCCGGGAAGATAAGGAATTCCTGAAACAGCAGTACCGGGCCATCCCGGAAATCGGCAAGCTGATGCGCCGCATACCAGAGGAACTGCGCCGGGCATCTGTGTTCAAGATCCTGTTCTATCACTATTACAACTTCGACCTGGATCAGCCGTTCCTGCCCCAGTATGAACAGAACAACCGCAGCCTGCTGCATGATCTTCGTCAGCTGGCGCTTCTGGACTGAGGCGGCGCCTATGATGTACGCACTGGAACACTTTTCAGCGCAGGGAACCGGCGGCCGCCCATGTCGATGCTGGATACAGTACGCTATCTGCGGAAAATATGAAATTTTAGAAAAGGTCTGCCAAAACCAGCGCCGGCCGGAGGAATGGCGGGTAATTCCTCTGGCAGCAGGCGTACCAGAAGAAAGGAGTGCCGCATGAGTACCAACCAATACCAAGAGATGCGCAACCGCCAGCAGGCGGAAGTAAACGCATTTCCCATGTTCTTTGCTTTTAATAAACAGCAGTTTGCTGAAGGAATGCGCAAGCTGGGCTTGTCCCCCTCGGACACCCGCCAGGTATGCAGCATTTTTGGAGGCGGCTACTGCCGTAAAAGCGATGTCGCAAAACTGAATGAAATGTTCACCCGACACCGAAAAGAGCTGGAAGATGCCATTGCCGTCGACAAAACCGGGCAAGGTTTTATCTGTGATATGTTCCTCCAGGAGTTGGAGAACCATGAGTACAGTTATACCGGCGATGTGCAGGAAACTCTTGATGCTTTGGGCATTACGGCCCAGTATATGGAGGCTGTTCCGCAACTGCTGGATGGCCTGGCTCTGGCCTGTGAAAAGGCTATGCAGCACGATTGTTTCGACTGACCCAGAAAGAAACCATGCCCCACCGGGGTCCGAATCAACAGCCGCCGCAGCTCATATGCCGCCGGCGGGCTTTTCATTGACAGGAGGTGCAATCTTTGAATTTTCACGAAACGATATGCGGCCGCCGCTTTTTTGACGCCCAGCTGCCCCATCTCATCAAGGCTCTGGAACGCATTGCCGATGGCCTTACCCAACCAAAAATGTCTTTGCCGCATGGCATGACTATTGAGCCCAATTTCCTGCATGACCTCTATTACGGCGAGTACGAACCGAGTGTTTTTAAGGAGCAGGACAAAAAGCAGCAGGTACTTAACCACACAGTATCTGCGGCTGAGACCGCCCTACGCGGGGAACTCTCCAAAACTCCTGCAGCTCTGGCAGCTTTCGAGGTGTACCAAACGGCCGCCGGTGAGCGCAACAGCGCTGTGATTGAACAGGCTTTTGAGTCTGGATACCGTACTGCCATGCAAATGCTTTTTGCTGGGCTGGTATCTGCTCCGCCGGAGGACCACGCCAATGGATGAACAGCAGCACAACGCTTTAGAATTGCCAAAAGGATTATACGAGCCTGTGCTCCGGCAGCCGATGGAGTTAGACTTCCTGCTGGGGCAGGAACTCTCCCTTTGCTTTCATGATTTGGACGGCTCCCATGTGTTCAAGACCTGCTATGGCGATATCTGCAAAGCAGTCAATGCCTTACGGGACTATGCACGGCTGCTGGAGATGGCCTGTGAGCAATGGGACCTGACTGGTTTTCATCGTGCCCTTTATGAGTATCATGCGGAAAAAATGAGGGAAATTGCAGGCAAATTTCAGGCCGGCATCGGCTATGACTATGACGCTGCCATGGAAAAATGCCGCAGGAAAAAGAAACGCAAGAAGAAGGAAGATGATTTTGGTGAGGATGCTCTTGTTCTGGCCTTCAAGCGGACAAAGCAACCCGCCGAGCAGATGAAGGAGGCAGATACTGATGTTGATGACTCTCCCTGGGAAGAGGACGAAGACGAACAGGAAAGTGACGACTGATCACAACACGACCCGCCCCAGCGGGTATCGGGATCGCCAGTCTGGTAAGCTGCAAGCCTACCGCTCTTTTGCTGCCACTCATTTGCATGTGTATGAGCGGTGCCGCCATTTTCGTCGCGGATAACTGAACGATTTTTGATCTGCGGGGCTAGGGCATTGTACCCAGCCCCACCCCACAAAAAGGAGGGAGCAATGATGATTTATCATCAGCCTGGAGAAGAATTTTGGCATGAGGGTGTCTGCTACAAAGTCGGCGGACGCATTGTTGCCAATGAAGCGAGCGATTACGCAGGGCTCTTCGGAAATATCCTTGAAATCCGCACCGAGGATGACCGGGAGACTGACAACGACACGCCGGACATCTACTGCGCGTTTGAAGCGCCGGTGCTCTCTGCGGAGCGTCTTGCGCTGGAGCAGACCTTTTCACAGCTTTACCGTGAGCAGAAACACATCGAGGATCTGGGCCTGGATATGGTCATTATGGGGCCTGAAATGATTGTTCCCCTTGAGCATCCTGCCCAGGTATATCCCACAGGGACGCTCTATGTAGTCGCCGTCCACTGGGCTACCGATGGGGAGTATGGTTCCTATGAAGCGATCTTCACGGAGCGCACCGATGCCCTACATCAATTTCACAATGATCTTCGGGAAGAATTTCTGGCTGGAAGCATTCCACGCTGGAAAGAAAGCAGCCAATTCGTCGAAGAAGAGTCTGACAACAGCTATGAGTGCTATCTGGACGGCGAATACTGTGAGAACCATTTTTCGATTGCGCTGGAACAGCGGGCGCTGCCTCTTTCCCCTGCATTTTGCCGCAGCACGGCAGAATTGTACCGCGCAGAATGCCTGCGGGATGATTTCAGGGAGCATATTGAGAACTGTGACGATTTTCAAGAGCTCTCTGACACACAGAAAGAAGCACTACTGCGTTCTCCCAATTTGCCGCAGCGGATCGCCAACCAGCTGGAACACAGCTGCGCCTACGGTGAGGCTTACTGGCAGGCGGTGTCCGATGTGGCACGCACTCTGCTGAAAGAGTTGCGCCAGCAATCCGCAGGACATAGCCCCTGCTGACGCTGTGACACATAAATCATAATAGATTGGAGGTTTGACTACATGGACGAAAAAGAAAAGAAACTGCGTGAAGACCTGGAATTCCATCTGGATACGCTCCGGCGCAACCTGGAGGTCGTTTCGATGGAAGATCTGAAAGCGAAATACGCAAAGCCATTCAAAGACCTGAAAGATAACATCTGTAAGACTGCCACCGCATACACTCAGTACATTTCCCTCGGTGGTATCCGCGTCAAGAGCCGCTACGGCGACGAGGCCGTGAAATACATAAATGAGGCAATCAAAGATACTCCGTACCTGAAAAAGATCTCCGAGGCCGCCTTTGAGCGACAGGACATGGATGAGATCGCGGCACTGGCAAGGCAGCTCCGTGAAGTAGTTTTGCAGAGCCTGCATGTGTTCAGCCTGCCGCTTTTCTGCCTGTATGTTCCTACGGAGTGTATGAATGACTACCACACTCCCCCGGAGATCTATAATGATGTCACTTCACAGGTCTTGCGGAACGGGGAATGGCAGCTTGCGGAGCATATCCGCCCCGGAGAACTGATTCCTGTGCAGATTATTTATGAGGTGCCTGCGCCGTCTGAGGAAGCGGCATGAAGCGGCCGCAAAAATACTTGAGCAGCGAGGCTCACGGCTATTTACAGGAGGCGGAGGCCTGCTCCCTGATCCTCAAAGACCTGGAGCGCATATCCGCCAAACTGCAGCGGCGAATCGATAAAGAGGCCGCCGCAAGGCAAGCTGACTTTGAAGCCGCCATGCAGTACCACAGCGAGGCGGAAATTCAGGATGCTTACGGCTGGGAGTTCATCACTGAGGCACAGTATCATGCCTATTTAGATCTGTTCCGCCGTGGCAGAGAAGCAATAGAAAACCATCCTCCCACCATCTCTGAAATGGCGCTCGCCATTATGCGGAAGGTCATTCGTGATTTAGAATCAGACAAACGGGAATATGAGTTTTCCGCTCTCACACCGGAGCAACAGGTCGTGGAACTGCAACGCGCAGAACAGGCCCGAAAGGAATGGAAGGCACATATTGCCCAGCTGCGGGAGAAACAGGGCCGTGTACTCAAATCCGAGGATTTGGAGGCTTCACAGCCTTAGCTTTCCTGCGCCAGCCAAATGCTCTGCCAAATAGGCAGAGGGCATCATTACAAAGGGATCGACAAACCGTACCGCTATGGTCTGCCGGTCCCTTTCTTTATAAAGGAGTAGAATATGAAGAAAAAACCATCTCACCCAATGCTGAGGAAATACACCGTAACGATTGAAGAACAGATCGTTCAGGAGTTTCCCGTGGAGGCTTATGACCTTTCCCATGCGCTGGAAACAGCCGAAGCTGCCTACAAGCAAGGGGAATTGGTGGTACAGCCCTCAGCACCGACTACCCGCCTGATCATGGCACGGCACAACAAGACCGGAAAAACAACCGGATGGAGAGAATTTTAACCATTACCACAAGGGAGAGATAAATATGAACTTATGGCATGACAAGTCCTATATTTCGCCTTCAGGACCGGAATGGGTCGAACGGGGCTACGCTATGTACGATGTTCATTCCGTGCGCTTTCAATTTGTCTATACGGAAGAACAGAAGAAAGCCAACC
This sequence comes from Ruminococcaceae bacterium AM07-15, assembly GCA_003477405.1. GTDB lineage: Bacteria > Bacillota > Clostridia > Oscillospirales > Butyricicoccaceae > Pseudobutyricicoccus. The sequence continues at coordinate 253,475 of QUDE01000001.1, read as the reverse complement.
GCCGTGCGCATACAGCGGCTGATGAGGGCCAAGCCCTGGTTATGGCTGCTGAGGTACGAAATTCTATTATGGAGCCCGTTATGGACGCCATCGCCCAAAATTTCGTCTGCTATCAGTATGAGGATACCGAGCCGGCGCCTTTCGGGAGCTGTCAGTGGGATCTCTTCTTCTGGTGCAATGATTTCAGCAATACGCTCCACGGCTGTGGCCTGTCCGGACGGGATTATTCCTACTTTACATTGAACTTCAACGAGAACCAGACTGTGGAAAAGCGTGCCGAGGTCTGCTGGCGGCTGCTGCAATTTCTGGAACACCGCTGCCGGAAAAACCGCAATCTGGATGTTGCCGTCCAGTACAGCATCTGGTACGACCATGAGAAGATCGAAAAAGATGCTGACCGGATGAAATGTCTGCTGGCGGGCTGCAGCTGCACCTATGGCAGTAAGGACGGGAAATTCCTGTTTGATGATGGCATTTTCTGCTTCCGTCCCAAGTACGCCAAGCGGCAGCTCTATCGTGTTTCTGATTCCGAGGTTCTTGCCCTGTGCTGGAAACTAGGCCTGACAGACGATGCTGCTGATGGCAGCCCTCTCGCAACGGGGAGGCACAGCGCATGAAGTACAGAGAAATCTATGCCGCATTGGCAAAGCAAAGGATGGATGTCCCGGGGTTCCGCTTTTTTGAAAGCACAGTTGATGCGGCCTGATGATTGCATCAAAAGGGCAAGCAATGCCCCAATACCATTTTAGACTTCAAAGAAAACGGGGGCGTTTTGAACGCCTCCTACACACTGCCCTTACCGGCAGGCTTATCACGAGGACCGGCAGGCTGCGCTTTGCGGCCTGCTGGTCTTCGTTCCGGGGGAAATCATGAAACCAATACCATTTAACATGAAAGGAACGGAATATGCCCTGACCATCAAGATTGCCACCTATCCGGAGGGCAATCTCGCCATCAAGCTCTATCAGGAAAGCTTCGGCCAGTTGGTATTCTGGGACAGCCTCACGGTCAATCTGAGCGGCCTGTGTCCCAAAGATTGTGGATATATCAACACCAGATCTGCAGGCAAACGTTTTTACGCCTGGATCAAGCGCAATGGTCTGGGGGAGCGCACCGGTCAGGTTCGGCTGGAGGACGGCGTGGAATATGTGGAATACCTCTTCAACGCCAAAAAGCTGAAAAAGCTGGACCCAGACGGCTACACCTACTATGAGCGGCGCTTGAAGGGAGAACTTGGCCGGCGATATGAGCGGCTCTATCAGGTGCTTCGGCGGCTGGCAAACCACATTCCAGATTTCTGCTATACAGATTACAGCGGATGGCGCAGGTTGTCGGACTCCATCAATACGCCTCCACTATGGATCGAGGCTGAAGACCCCGCACATCACCGACACCTTACCTTTGAGCACCGCGGGGTCATATTGCGGACCACTATCACGGACTGTGACACCGATACTGTGCAGAGCAACTTGTACCGTCTCCGGGATGATATGGCGGCTGATTTGCTTACCTTATATCAAGGTGAGCTTCCAGTCTATGCGCCCTGGTCTGAAGAACGCCGCAGAAAAAGTGACGCAAGGCATGACCCGTCCCTTGCACAAACATTCAAAGAAACAAGCGAAGTCCGCCAAAAGGCGGCAAAAAAGAAATTCAGAAAAAGGAGCACAAAATCATGAAAATCAAATTATATCCCAAGGACTTGTTAGAAGCTGCCTGGCGTAAGGATAAAAAGCTGTACGCAAACGGCGATGCCGCAGAGCCGCCCCAATGCCTACGGTGCGGCGCCCCTCTGGCAGCCCATCTGATGATCAATGCCCTCAGCCGCTATGCGGACGTGCAGATCTGTGAGGCCTGCGGCATGGATGAGGCCCTTCGGGATGCCGCCCACGCTTCTTTGCCCCTCACAGAATGGGATGCAGTGAAGCATGGCAGACTTCCGACACCCGCAAAAGGGCGTGTCTGCTATCTGAAGACCGTCTGTACTTTCGAGGAAGTATTCCAGCGCACCGATACGCCGCCCATGCAGCTCACTGGCCGGCCTGTCAGCGAGGTCGTCTACTCCCGCTCGGATTATGACGGCCATCGGTGGTGGACAACTTGGCACGATGGACCTGGGAAAAAGGCAGCGCCGGAGCTGGTGAAGGAGATCGACGATTTCCAGAATGCCCTGTTCAAGCTGCCTGCCTTCAAAACGCTGAATACTATGCGGCGGTTCTGCAGGTACGCGCAGGCCACCAGCGAGGCGACGGAGTTCAACCTCTATTCCGAAACAGATCACTTGTATATTTGGATTCGGATGATCACCCGGTTCCGGGATTACAATGTCTATGTTCACTATTACGATAAGGCGGCTGTTGGAGGTAAGTAATGCGGCTGAGATACTACGACAAGCATGGTGCAGAAATTCGAGTCGGAATGCTGCTGCGCCATGATGGCGGCGCTATCGAGCGCGTCCTGGAGGGCGTCAATAGCAACGGAGACATCACGCTTGGCTTTGAGGCATCTGCCTCTGAAATTTATCCGCTGAGTGAGTTCAACTCGAAAGAATGGGAAATTGCGGCAGAGTAATTTTGCCGCAGTGAGGCCGCAGGTTGGGGATTTCCCGGCCTGCGGCTTTTCAGTTCTTTTGTGATTCCTTGTATTCTTGAAAAGGAAAAAATAATACGCTGTAGCCTCCATGACAACAAGCTCTTTTTCGTTCATGGAGTCTAAAAGTACATCAATGTGTTTCCGGCAACTGTCTCCGCCACGGTTGCCCTCCGTATAGAAAAACTGGTCTACGGATATATCGAACAGCGTGACGAGCTTAAAAAACAGGTTGAAGCTGGGGTGCTGGCCTTTGTTCTCAATGTTCATAATGGTTTTGTCAGTCTTGCCGACCAATTCCGCAACATAGGCTTGCGTCCAGCCCTTTGCCTCTCTGGCCTGTTTCAGTGCCAGACCGAGCCCATGAAAGTCAAACCTTCTTTCATCTTGGTACATTTTCATATCACCCTATATCATTGTACATTTCGGGTTGAATTATGAAAATGAAGTGAAATTTGATATGAGGTGATATTTTATTTCCCGTCAGAGGGGAGGTTCGCCCTTGTCCTATTTCAGACCAGGAATTATAATAGAGACATCTGATAATTGATTTATAGATTATGTCGGAAAGGAAAACCGATTGGCAAGGAGCATAGACATGGAAAAAATTTTTAGTATTTTAATCATCGAAGATGACGTGCCACTCAACGACATGACAAAGCGACTTCTCACCCAACACGGCTATTATGTAACTTCTGCCTACTCGGGGAGCGAGGCGCTTCTGTTGATGGAGAAAGGCACTTTTGACTTAATTTTACTTGATCTGATGCTGCCCGGCATACCGGGAGAAACAGTATTGGAGAAGATAAAAAGTGCGATGGATATTCCGATTATCGGTGTGTCCGCTAAAACGGATATAGACAGCAAAGTGAACCTCATACGAAACGGCGCAGATGATTACATCACAAAGCCATTCGACAATCAAGAGCTGCTGGTTCGGATTGAAGCGGTGCTGCGGCGCTTTCAAAAATCCTCCGGCCTCAATAATGGCAAGACGCTTCATTTTAAGGACTTGTCCCTTGATACAGAAGCTATGGAGGCTAAAATCGGGAATACCCCCATTGCTTTGACACGGTATGAATATCTGATTTTACAGCTTTTGATGTCCGCACCCTCAAAAGTATTCACAAAGAACAATATCTTTGAAAGCGTGTGGAATGAAAATTTTATCGGGGACGATAACGCAATCAATGTCCACATTGGAAATCTCCGCAAGAAGTTTGCCAAAGTCAATCCAGAGGAAAAGTATATTCAGACGGTTTGGGGCCTCGGTTTCAAAATGCAGGGCTAATCCTTAGAGAAATCTTATAAAATTTGCACGCCGATCTGCTACAATAAGACGATGTGGAAAGGGGATGATTTTTTGGGGGCTGCTTTGGAAACGGCCGGGTTGACCTATGTTTTCCCGGACGGAAACGGGATTAAAAATATCACATTTCAGGTAAAGCGTGGAGAAATCTATGCACTGTATGGCGGTCATAACGCCGGAAAATCTGTACTGTTGCAGGCCATTATTGGCACACTTCGACCTCAATCTGGTACGCTCAAATTATTTGGCAATATAGACTATCAGCAGGAGCGCCGCCGGATTGGATTTGTACCCCAAAAGCCTGTGACAATCGGCTCTCTGTCACCGGCTGATATGCTGCACTATTTTTCTTCTGCTTTCGGAAGCACAGAAAGCCGTTTTTTAGATATATTGCATCTGAACCTGAAAGAAAAAAAGGCGGTGCGGCGATTGCCATTATCGACCCAGCGTTTAGTGAATTTGGCGGTTGCCCTTTTGGGAAATCCAGATATGATAATTCTGGACGACCCTTTTTCCGGGCTGGATAAGGGGGAATGTGAACACCTGCTTTCTGTTCTGACCTATCTGCATGAAATGAACCATACCACGCTTCTCATCTCTGGACAGGACTATACGCTGCTTTCCCGGCTTGCATCTAAATATGGTGTGATGGCAGATGGCAAGCTGCTTTGTGAGCTTACGACTGGGGAATTGAAAGAGAGCTGCCAGAGGTGCATAAAGATAAGAACCCCGCAATTAGAACGGGTTATTACGATTTTAAGCCAGCAGTTCCCGGATTTTGAAGTGTTGGGCCATGACCTGATTAGAATTTTTCATTGCAATGAGCAATCCGGGGAAATCAATACGCTGCTGGTTCGTTCCGGGATAGAGGTATCGGAAATCTGGCTTGCCGGTATGGAGCCGACCGACTATCTTTTGAAAATGACAGGAGGTGCAAAGAGTGATCCAGACGATGCAAAGTGAGTTATTTCGTATCCGCAAAAACCGCCTGTTTTGGGTCTGCCTCGCACTGGCTGCTTTTTTTGTCTTTGCGCTTGCCCTGACATTTTATCATAATTCGGTAGATGCTATGCTTCCGGCTATATCACTGGTTTCGTTCACGGAGTTTCTATTTTCAGATTACAGCCTGATCTTTCCGTTGACGCTTTTTTTGTGCCTGTACTTTACAGAAGATTTTCATACCGGCACATACAGTATCGCACTTTCTAAAGGAACAAGCAGAGTACATCTATTTTTTGGAAAACTACTGGCCTCATGGATTGGCGTTTTGTTTTTTCTGTTTGTATGTTTTGGTGTTGCATATTTGTCCATTTTGATAATGGGAGCATCCCGGTATGACATAGACTATTCGTTTTCTGCAATCGGAGCCTTTCTTCTGCTTCAATGTCTGTGCTTTTTAGGGTACACCGCATTTCTCAATCTGCTAAGTTACCTGCTCCGGCATCGGATAATTGTCACGATTGCCGCATTTTTTCTGCTGGGGGTTTTGTATCTATATCTCACAAAGATAAGCACAGCATTGGATATGGATTATTCGCTCTACAAGTATTGGGTGGTAGGGCTTTCCCATAGCTTGCAGATCAATACCTTTGGGGAGAATTTAATGCCCATTTTGATTACGCTGGTAGTATATTTGTTTTTACCGACAGCCGTTTCGTTCTCCTTGTTTCAAAGGCTGGATTTGCGCGGTTTGGAAAGGCGGTGATGGCCGCATGATTGTGTTATGTATCTTGCTGGCAATGCTTTCCCTGTTTTTGTTTCTGAAACTGATTTATCAGCGGAAACTGGTTCGGAAAATCAAAAAGCAGATTGATTTTTTGACAGACCGGGATACGCAAACAGAAATCATGGTGGAAAAAACGGATGGGCCAATACAGGATTTGGCTACAAGTATCAATCATCTTCTCGAAAAATATCGCGGTATGAGGCAGGAAATTGAACGGAGCGACGCCCTGTTCCGGGATACTATTACCAGTCTGTCCCACGACTTGCGAACGCCGCTGGCAACAGCAAACGGCTATATCCAGCTCTTACAGGAACAGGATTTAACCGGGGAGCAAAAAGAATATGTAACGATTGCGGGAGAACGAATCTCCGCTGTAAAGCTACTTCTCGACCAACTGTTTGAATTTGCAAGGATTGAGGCCGACGAGCTGAAATTGAATTGCAGGAATACAGATATACACAGTGTACTTCGGGATGTTGTTGCCTCATACTATGGCGATTTTGAACAGAAAAAATGCGTCCCCAATATCGTTATCCCAAATTCACCGGCTATCATTTGGGGCGATCCAGATGCCTTAGCCCGGATCTTCTCAAATGTGGTTTATAATGCGCTTGTTCACGGGGAGGGAAATTATCAGATCACCGCAGCGTTAGAAGAAGCTCAAACGGTTATAACCGTTAAAAATGCGTCGAGCAGTATTCAGCAGGAAGATATTCCCCATTTGTTTGACCGTTTTTACACCACCGACCAGTCACGGGCAAAAAAGACAACCGGGCTGGGGTTGGCAATCGCTCAAAGACTTGTGACCCGTATGGGCGGGCAAATCTCGGCTTCTCTGCAAAACGGTATCTTTGCAATTCAAATCGTGTTTCCCATTGTCAATTTCTAAAGGGCTGCTTCGGCAGCCCTTTTTTCATCCTTAGACTTTCCTTAGACTTTTCTCAAACAAATCCTAAACCTCTTTGGTAAAGTATGAGCCATAGGAGGTACAAACAATGGTTAAGGTAGCTTTAGTAATTTCACTCATCGCTTTGGCAGTGTGCCTGCTCATGGCCTTGCATGGTATATTGAGCGATGGCCTAAAAGGGTTAAAACAGAGAACAAAACCCATTGGGATTTCATTTTTGATTTATGCTGTGGCCTTTTTGCTTTTCATCTTTTTTCAATAACGGAGGAATTTCATGCTGGAAATCAAAAATGTAAATCTGAATGTTGGAAATACCGCCTTGCTGTCCAACATCCACCTGACTTTAGAGCAAGGAAAAATCTATGGTGTTCTGGGGCCGAACGGGGCCGGTAAAACAACACTGTTTAAGTCCATGCTGGGACTGACTGCCTTTTCGGGAGAAATCCTCTCGGATGGACAACCCGTTTCCAGTAGATGTTTTGGAAGTTTGATTGAATACCCGGCTTTTTACCCACGGCTCACCGTAGAGGAAAATTTGAAGCTCCACGCGCAGTATTTAGGTTTGAAACGGCCAAACATCGAAGCAGCGCTCAAACAAGTAAACCTGCTGGATGCCCGGAAAAAGCTGTTCTCTCAACTTTCTTTGGGAATGCGCCAACGGCTGGGAATTGCCCGCGCCTTTTTAGGCAATGTTCAATATTTGCTGCTGGATGAACCTACCAATGGCCTTGATCCGATGGGGATAAAGGAAATCCGGCTGCTTCTGAAAGAACGCCTGAAATCTCCCCAACACTGTATTTTGGTATCAAGCCATAATCTGACGGAGATTGCCGCTGTCACAGATGTTCTTATTTTCATTCGTGGCGGAAAAATCATCAAGGTTGTAGAAAACGACTATAACGAAAAGGAACTGGAAGCACTGTATGAGGATATTATGACTTCCGGCCAGAGGGAGGAAGCATAATGGGAGTGTTGATTAAAAATGAGTTTTACAAGTTGAAGCGGGAATGGTTTATGGTGTTTCTTCTGCTGTTGTCGCTTCTTCCCATCCTTACCGGCGGAGCAGGAGCAGTTTTTAACAACAGCACAAAATCACTTGCTGACCTGTTCTTCTTTATGAATAACCAGTTTTCCATGTTCTTCCCAATGGTGATCTTCATTTTGATAGGTTCGCTATTTTATCAGGAATACAAGAACAAAACTTACATCAACTGGATTACCTACGGTTTTTCAAAGAAGAAGCTCTTTCTATCGAAAGTCGCTGTCAGCATCGTTATCGGCTTCGGCTTCGCGGCCGTCTTATTTATCGCTTTTGGCCTGCTTGTGGCGGTACTCAATGGAGCTGGCAGGTTGACCGGGGGTGTTTCCCTGTTCCTCAATCTGGCAATCGGGTTTGGAATTGAAGCTGGTGTTGTCGTTTTGATAACTACCTGTTTAGGGGCAATCGTTATCAACCTGAGCCGCAATATCATTGTAACAAGCGTCGTAGGGGTTATATATGGCTTTGCATCCTGCCTGTTCATCGGTTCAGAAAGTGGTTTTATCATTCCGGGCAGCTTCGCATATCGTGTGTCCATGTTCTTCTCGGATAAATCTACTTACTATGAAGCCCCTGTACCGGCCACCATCGGCGGATGTATCAGCATTGTACTTTGCCTTATCGTGATGTTTCTGGTTGGATTGATTGTCTTTTCCCATAAGAAAAAAATCGAAAATTAACTGCTGCCGGACGACGGCAAAAGAAAAAAAGCCGTCGTTCAGCAGTCTTTTCCCCTGCGCCTAATACACTACGACGGCTCATAAGGAGGCGTCAGGATGGAAAAGACCATCATTATTCGAATAACGAATCCAACAAAGGCACAAGATGCTTTGCTCCAGCGGCTCGTGCGGGCATTTCGGGCAGAACATATTGAGGTTCAAGAAAACACTGCTTTTACTTTATTGTCTGGAAATCTACAAATCGACCCGCAACGCAGGCTGGTATGGCAGTCCGACCAGACGGTGGACCTGACCCCGATGGAGTTTGACATTCTGCTCCTGCTGGCCCGCCGGCCAGGGCAGGTGTTCTCCGCCCGCCAAATCTATGAGGCTGTCGCTACGGACTCTTTTGATGCCAGCTGGACCGGGATCTCCAGCATGATCTACAAGCTCCGGCGCAAGCTGGGGACTGGCATCATAGAAACAGTGCGGGGACACGGTTACAAATTCATCGTCCCAGGCACCTCACCAAAATGAAGCAAGCGCACAACGGATTTTTCTCCGCTGTGCGCTTCTTTTTGTGATTACTTTCTTTTCTCCATGATAAATTCACAATCCCATGATATACTTCGATTGGGTGATTACAAATGAAACGCATTTTAATTGTGGAAGACGAGCCGGATATTCAGGAGCTGCTGCGCGCCTACCTGGAGGATGCCGGCTACCAGACTGCCGTGGCTGGGGATGGCGTGGCAGCCCTGGCTCTGTTTGGCGGGCAGACCTTCGACCTGGTTCTATTGGACCTGATGCTCCCGAAAATCGACGGCTTTGGGGTCTGCGAGCTGATCCGCCAGCAGTCCCAGGTCCCTATTTTGATGCTCACCGCCCTGGATGGGGAAGAATCGCAGCTCCGGGGTTTCGGTATGGACATCGACGACTATGTGACCAAGCCCTTCTCCATGCCGGTGCTGCTGGAAAAGATCCGGGTCATCCTCCGCCGCCGTGGAACCGCCGGGGAGGACAGCCGCCTGCGGTACCGGGACCTGACTTTGGATCTGGACACGCGGGAGGCCCTGCTGGACGGCCGGCTCCTGGACCTGACCGCCCGGGAGTTTGAACTGCTCCACACCTTTCTGGCCGCGCCGGGCCGGGTGTTCACCCGGGAGATGCTACTGGCAAAACTATGGGGCTATGACTTCTATGGGGACGAACGGGTGGTGGACAGCCACATCAAAAACCTCCGCCACAAGCTGGGGCGGAACTATATTGATACTGTAAGGGGGGTGGGCTACCGTGCTGCGAAAGAGGATCACTGAAAGCCTGACAGCCCGGATCTTTCTCATTACCGCCGGCGTCCTGCTCGCGGCCGGGGCGGTCACCTTCAGCTTTATCGCCTGGGCCTCCCCCAGCACCTATACCGCCGTAGTAAATGATGACCTTACCGCTCAGGTGGATGCCCTGGTGGGGAAACTGGCGGACACGACTCCTGCGGACTGTGGCGAGCTGCTGGATGACTTTGTGCTTACCTCCGGGGCCAACGCCATGCTGGTGGGGCCGGACGGGCGCCTGGTGGACACAGGGGCCAAGCTGACGGTGCAGGCTGTGTATGAGGATGATACCATGATTGTCACCACCTCAGAGCAGGAAAGCACCGTCGGTTATCACAGCCAGGACATCCGGGAAGGCGATACGGTAGCGGTCACCATGTCGGAGCAGGCTACCATTACCGCCGAGGTGGTGTTTGCAGGCCAGAACGAGAGCTATACCCTCTATGTCACCCCGCGGATCGAAGTGGAAAATCTGGCGGTGCGGGCGCTGATCCAGATAGCCCCCTGGCTTTTGATGGTGTTATTGGTATTTTCTCTGCTGTGCGCCTTGATTTACTCCCGATACATCACCCGGCCTATCGTGCGCATGAGCGGGATCGCCGGGAAAATGGCGGAGCTGGACTTCCACTGGGAATGCGGTGAAAAGCGCAAGGACGAGATCGGCAAGCTGGGCCGCAGTCTGGATCAGCTTGCCCGGCGGCTGGACACCGCTCTCACCGACCTGGAGAACGCCAATCGGGCGCTCCGGGGTGAGGTGGAACGGGAACGGGAGCTGGACCGCCAGCGGATGGCCTTCTTCAACGCCGCCTCCCATGAGCTGAAAACTCCGGTGACCATTCTGAAGGGGCAGCTCTCCGGCATGCTGGAGGGGGTTGGCGTCTATCAGGACCGGGACAAGTACCTGCTTCGCTCGCTCCGGGTAACGGGACGGATGGAAAATCTGGTGCAGGAGATGCTGGCGATCTCCCGTATGGAAAGCGGCTCTGTGGCTGTGAAGCGGGAGCCCGTGGAGCTGTCCGCCTTGATCGAGCGCCAGCTTGCCCTGGACGCACCTCTTCTGGAGCAGCGGAACCAGCGGCTGGTAAAGGATCTGACGCCGGGGATCGTTGTCATCGGGGACGCCTCTCTGCTGGGCCGGGTGGCAGGCAATCTGCTCTCTAACGCATCCCTCTACTCGCCGGAGGGGGCGGAGGTGCGGGTGTGGTGCGGCCTGCTGGACGGCCGCCCAGCTCTGACGGTGGAGAACACCGAGGCCCACATCTCGGAAAAAGCCCTGCCTCATCTGTTTGAGGCATTCTACCGGGAAGAAACCTCCCGGAACCGGGCTACAGGTGGCAGCGGCCTGGGGCTGTATCTGGTGAAAATGATTTTGGCCCGGCATGGAGCGGAATGTACCATCGAAAATACAGAGGACGGGGTGCGGGCTGCGGTGCGGTTTGAAACGGACGCTGTTTCTGGACTTGCCGCCGGGAATATGATAGGATAAGCATAGATGATCCAATGAAAGTGAGGGTGCCTGCGGAACAGACGATTTTGATTCACACCTGTGGCTACAAGGCAGATATCTGGAAAAAAACATCTCATTTTTGGATTGCCGGAAAGGGCATCCTGCGCCCGGTTCATTGAGGAGGTGAACGAATGAAGCGCGGACTTGATGCGGCTCCATGCAAGGCTTGAGCTGGATGGCTTGTATGGAGCAAACGGAAATACCCCATCCCAATGGCCTTGCATGATGAAACGGAAAAACAATCATGCAAAGGAGTATTGAGATGAATTACAAAAAGGTTGATTTCAGCACCTGGCCGAGAGGCGATCTGTTTCAGTTTTATATGGACCACATGCGAGTGGTCATGAGCCTGACGGTGGACATGGATGTGACGCCGCTGGTCCGGTTCGTCAAGCAGCGCGGCATGAAGTTCTATCCGGCCATGATCTGGGTGGTATCCCGGGTGATCAACGCCCATGAGGAGTTCAAACTGGGCTGGGACCAGGATGGAAACCTGATCCGCTGGGACTTTGTTTCCCCCAGTTATGCCCACTTCCACCCGGAGGACGGGAACTTCACCAAGCTGGTTACGCCTTACATGGAGGACCTGCCGGCATTCCACGCCCGTTTTCTGGAGGACCGGGAAAAGTACCGGGAACTCCGGGGCGTGGTGGAAGGGCAGCCAACGAATCACTTCGATGTGTCCTGTCTGCCCTGGGTTCGCTACCGCCACTTCGATGTCCATGTGTTTGACCAGGGGGACTTTCTGGCCCCGGTGGTCACCTGGGGCAAGTACGAGGCGGAGGGCAGCAGGCTGGTCATACCGCTGACCATGAACATCCACCACGCGGTGGCGGACGGGTTCCACCTGTCCCGGTTCTTTACCGAGGTACAGGAACGGATGGACCGTATGGCCGCAGACAGTCCACAGGCTGAGGACGGAGGTGAACAGGTTTGAAACGCGCAATTTTATATGTCCACGGCAAAGGCGGTAGCGCCGGGGAGGCAGACCGCTTCCGGGCCGTCTGCCCCGGTTTCGACGTGCTGGGGGTGGACTACCGGGGGGAGCTTCCCTGGGAGGCGGCACCCCAGATCGCGGCCGCCTATGACGAGGCCCGCCGGCAGTATGAGCACATCATTCTCCTGGCCAACAGCATCGGGGCCTATTTCACCATGCTGGCCCTGGGGGATCAGGCGCCGGACAGGGCGCTGTTCGTGTCGCCGGTGCTGGACATGGAACGGCTGATCCTGGACATGATGGCCTGGGCCGGTGTGTCGGAGCAGGCGCTATGCGAACGGGGAGAGGTCCCCACAGACTTCGGGGAGACCCTGTCCTGGGCGTACCTGTGCTATGTGCGGGAGCATCCCATCGCTTGGCAGGTCCCCACGGAAATCCTCTATGCCGGGGGCGACTATCTGGTGTCCCGTCAGAGTGTGGAGCAGTTCGCGGCGGAGCACGGCGCCGGTCTCACCGTCCTGGAGGGCGGTGAGCACTGGTTCCACACAGAGGAACAGATGGCCTTACTGGATAGCTGGGTGAAAAAACATCTTTTATAGTGTTAGAACGGGGCAGGCCGGTGGCCTGCCCTGTTTTCTGCCTTTCTCCATACAAATCACAAATTCCCTCCATCTTCGCTCCATATTGCCCTGGTATTCTTTCCTCATCCCAAGCAGAAAGGAATCCAACAATATGGAAATCAAGATTCAAAATGTCAGTATGACCTACCCCAGTGGGAAGCAGGCCTTAAAGGGGCTGAACCTGGAGTTAAAATCCCCCAGCCTCATCGGGCTGCTGGGCCCCAACGGGGCGGGCAAATCCACCCTGATGAAGCTGCTGGTGGCGGCCCTGCAGCCCACCGGAGGGAACATCCTGCTGAACGGGGTGCCGCTGGCCAAGGTCGAGAGCCATCTGAAAGCCAGCCTCGGCTATCTCCCCCAGGACTTCGGTTTGTTCGATGAATTGACGGTCACCCAGTTTTTAGACTACATGGCCGCACTCAAGGGGATTGCGAATCCCAAGGCCGCGATCCAAAAGACAATCCAGGCGGTCAATCTGGAAGAAAAGGCAAAATCCAAGATCCGCACCCTCTCCGGCGGCCAGCGCCAGCGGGTAGGCATCGCCCAGGCCCTATTGGGGAATCCCCCCTTCCTGATCTTTGACGAGCCCACCGTGGGACTGGACCCGGAGGAGCGCATCCACTTCCGCAACCTGTTCTCCCGCACAGCCGAGGAGCATCTGGTGCTTCTCTCTACCCACATCATCGAGGATGTGCAGTCGGTGTGCGACCAGATCGTGGTCATCCACCACGGGACCATCCTGTTCACCGGCACGCCGGAGCAGTTGATCCAGTCGGCTGCCGGCCATGTGGGCATCTTTTGGGAGAAGGATGAGACGCTGGAGCAGGGGCTGCACATCACCGCCCGGGTGAACACCAGTCAGGGCATCCGCTGCCGGGCCGTGGCGGACAAGCTGCCGCCCTATGCCCAGGCGGAGGAGCCCTCTTTGGAGGATGCTTACCTCTATCTGATCTCCAGGGAGGCGGTACAATGAAGACAATGCGGCTCTTTCCCCTGGAACTGAAGCGGCTGCTGCAAAGCCGCCTGACCTGGCTGATGATGGCTTTGGCGGTCCTCTCCCCGGTGCTGGGGCTGGTACTCTACAAGCCCGCCACATCCACCACCATGCTCTCCATGTATCTGGCAAACCCCGCGATTGCCGGCGGTGTGGCCGGCGCCATCCTCTTCGGCCTGCTGACCATCTTTGAGCTGGACCGGGCCTGCCGCAGCCGGGTGGACATTCTCACCGACGCGGTGGTGTCCCCTCTGACCACAGCCCTGACCCGACTGCTGGCCCTGCTGACGGCCGCGGTGCTGACAGTGGGCCTCACGATGCTGGTCTGGCTGCCCATCAGCGCGGGGCTGATCGGCGCCGTGTTCACCGGCGCAAACTATGTGCTGGCCTATCTGCTGTTTATGGGGCTGGCGCTGCCCCTGGGCATCCTGGCGGCGGCCGCAGCCTACCAGTTCACCCGGCGGGCGGATCTGTCCATCGTCCTGTTTATCGCCTTCTGCGCCCTGAGCCTGACGGTGTGGGCAGCGGAATGGCAGTTATGCTGGCTCAACCCCTGCGTGTGGGCTTTGTCCGATGATTTCTCCAACCTCCGTGTGTTCCGGTCGGTGGCCTGGATGCGTTTCACCTGGCTCCTTGCACTGGCCGGGGTCTGGACAATCTCCTATCTCTGCATCCGGCAATATGGGAAGGGCGTGTTCGGCTCCCTGGCCCGGAGCGCCCGGCGGTTCTACCGCCCGGTGATCGCCCTGGCGCTGCTGATCTGTTCCGGCGCCGCCTATGCCGCCCAGCCCTTTATCGACCACAGCAACCCGGATTTAACGGTGATGTCCTTCTATGAGATCCCCTATGCAGAGGGCGTCACCTTTGTCCGCCGCACCGCCCAGGTGTTTCCGGACACCGATGCCGGCACCGTGACGGGCCGGGCCTCCTACCAGTTCCGGAACACCTCCGGCCAGGAGCAGAGCGTTTCCTTCGGCATCAACCCGGGCTACGCCATTTCCAATGTCCAGGCCAACGGCGCGGACGTTCCCTTTACGGTAAGCGCCTACCAGGAGTATAACGAGGCCCTGCTGGAAGTCACCATTCCCGCAGAGGAGGACGTGGAGCTGACCATGGAGTACAGCGGCTTCCCCCAGGAGAGTATGCCCACCATGCAGGGCGGTAAGGAGCTGAGCCGGGAATACCTCTGCCTGGAGAACTCGGCCCTCTCGCCCCGTGTGATGAATGTCATGCCCGGGGAGGCCGGCTATCCCGCTGAAATTGAGATCACCCTGCCGGAAAATATGCTGGCGATCCCCTTCGGCTCCAGCGAGGCGGAGGTCGTCGCGGAGCACGAGGACGGCACCAGAACATGGCGGTATGAACACAACGGCGCCGGCGGCATTCTCTACGCCGGGGACTATATCCGGGAGGACATCGAGGCCGGCGGCATGACCATTGAGTTCTACTACGGCCGCAAGCATCAGGCTGTCATGGAGGCTGCCGAAGCCGTGGACGCGGTGAAGGAAGTAGTTGACTACTGCACCGAGCATTATGGCTCCCTCTCCTTCGGAACCGGGGAGACCCTGAAGCTCATCCAGAGCCGGGTGGCCGGCGGCGGCTACGCCACCACCGGGGCCAGCCTGCTGGATGAGGCGGACTTTACCGCCGCCAACCTGGGGAACGCCGAAAAGGGCGGCGGCGCCGGTGAGGTCATGATCCACGAGCTGGTCCATCAGTGGTGGGGCCTGGGCAATATGTTTGATACCTCCGAGCCCACCAGCCCCTGGTCCGCCGAGGGCCTGACCGTCTACACCACCTACCGTATCGTCAAGGAACTATACGGCGAGGACTATGCCCAGGAGCATTATGTGGATCAGTGGCAGAAAGCGGTAGATGACTACTACCTGAACTTCTATGTGCGCAATCCTGAATATCTGGAGATGCTGCCGGAGCAGGTGCAGCTTGCCATCTCCAACAGTCTGTCTCAGGTTCGGCAGTACAATGAGATGCCCCTGAAAATTTGGAAAGCGGAGCAGTTGGTGGACGGCGAGGAGGCCATGGATCAGATCCTCCATGACCTGTTCAACCGGGAGCTGGACCCCATGTATCCCTATCTGACCTACCAGGAATTTTTGGATGCCTGCGGGCTAACGGAGGAGGATTTGAACCTTGCGTAAGATTTTTCGATATGAATGCCGCAGGCTGCTGTGGAACAAGTTTTTTATCGGGCTGGCGGTTGTGCTGCTTCTCTACGGGGCACTGGTGCTCCATGCCGTGACCATCCTGGGGGTATCCCACACTGCCCCCTTCTCCCCCTGGAGCTTTGGGGATTATCTCTCCCGCATGCTGCCTTTGCTGTGGATCGGGATGCTGTTCTTTCTGACCTTTTATACCTCGCCCAAGGCCCGGCGGGCGGCAGTTCTCATGGACGCTACGCCGATGCCGCCCAAGCAGTATGCTTTGGTCCGGTGCGCCGCAGCCCTGACGGGCGGCGTGCTGCTGAGTCTGCTGTGCATGGGCGAGGCGGCGGTGTTCTACAGCCGCATGTTTGGCTGGTACGGCTGGGGGAGTCTTCTGCTCCCAGCTCTGGCGACCCTTCTGCCCGCCCTTGTGTTCGCACTGGGGAGCGGCTGGCTGCTGGGGCAGATCCGGCCCTGGCTGGTGTATGTGTGGATGGCTGTCCCCTTCCTGTGTATGGCCTTGCCGCTGCCCGACGCCCTGGGAATCTGGAACGGACATTTTTTCAGCAAGTACCCTCTAGCACTTGGTACTTTAGACCCCGCCTTCTCTATGCCGGCCGCAGTTCTGATCGTTCAGTGCATACTGTTGGCCGCGGGCATCGTCCTGTTGATGGTTCGCCCCGCACGATCCAAACGATAAGAAACGGGGAGAAATTGAACGATTGGAGGTGAGCTGCATGGGAAGTTTATAATTCTATCGTTTAGGGACGATGAAGAAGCCCTTTTTAGCAAAGCAATATCGGACTTTGCTTCAGTCGCAGACTTGTCCACAGTGGCCGCCTCCGCAGACGCACTGCTGCTCTTTGGCTCGTTGCAAATCGACCCGCAGCGCAGGCTGGTATGGCAGGCTGGCCAGACGGTGGAGCTAACGCCGATGGAGTTTGATATTCTTCTCCTGCTGGCCCGCCGGCCAGGGCAGGTGTTCACCGCTCGCCAAATCTATGAAGCTGTTGCGGCGGACTCCTATGACGCCAGCTGGACCGGGATCTCCAGCATGGTCTACAAGCTCCGCCGCAAGCTGGGGGCCGGTATTATCGAAACAGTGCGGGGCCACGGCTACAAATTCGTTGCCCCAGGCACCTCACCAAAATAAAGCAAGCGCACAACGGATCTTCTTCCGCTGTGCGCTTCTTTTATTCCTCACGCCGGTAATGCGGCTCCGGCACATAAGGCTCCTTCTGGTATTTGCGGTATTTCTCCGGGATCTCAGTCGGCTCCTCCAAGCTCTCCTCACTGTAATCAATCGGCTCATCGCAAACCGCATCCAGCAGTATGCGCTCCAAATGCTCAAATTCTGAAAACTGATCCAGGGAGGCCATCACAAAAGAGTCGCGGACATAGCCGGCACTGGCAGCCATCAGCTCCTGATCCATAGAGTATCCATGATGCTCCACAAAAAAAGTCATCATCATTACAACCGTTCGGGTATTGCCCTCCCGGAAGGGATGCACCTGCCAGATCGGCGGGAAAAGGCTGGTAAGCTGGTGAACAAATTGCTCCCGGCTGATGCCGTTCCAGTGAGCATTTCTCAGCCGTCCAAACGCCTCGTCGAAATCTTCCTCTATCCGGTCCTCATTGCTGTACCAAACGCTTCGGCCTGCCAGCAGCTTCTCCCGCTTCTCGATATTGATGATGCGGTACTGACCGGCCCATTCGTAAATGTCACCAAACAGGGTCAGGTGGATCTTCCGCAGGCCATTTGGAGAAAAATCCTGAAAGCCCTGTTCGTATAACAGCATCATATTGGCTCTGGATTGCTCGGCTTCGATGCGATCCAGTGTTTGCTCATTTTTGATGCCCAGCTTGTTTTTCAAGACAGGCACCTCTTCATACAGGTACGGATCAGACACGGCTCTGGCGCTCCTGCTCCGCGATCCGGCGATGATGCGCCAGTAATGCCTGCTTCATCTGTTCGCCCGTCAGCTCACCGCGGGCCCAGCTGGCAGACAGTGACCGTGCATAGCTGGAAATCGGAGCGCCTTCAATGGCGTTGATCGCGTCGGCGGTCTTGACCGCTGCAATCCGTTTCTTTTCCAATGGACTCATCGCGCCTTCACCCCCTCCATTGATTTTAGTATAACACAGAACAGGCCTGTTTCCAATAGGTCAGGCCAATGCGAATCTTGCTGAATTAGCAACAGGTCTCAATGATTTCCTGTTCAGTGGTGCCGCCGATGGTCAGCTGGTATTCAGTTTTTATAATTTAGGGCTGGCCGGTCTGATAATAAATGCGTTTAGCAAATTAAAACTTCTTATTTTAAATTAAAAAGAACACTTTCATAGTCCTTTACAAAATATTTTATATTTGTGCGTCCTTTCTGAATAATTGTGTGACCTTCTGCTTCCAGCTTTTCCTTTTGTGCTTCTATACCGCCGGGATATTTTGCGTTCAATTCCCCATTTGCCTTTAAGGTTCGCCAATACGGGGTTTCATCCTCGGAACGCTGGTAACTCGCCCATGCTGCAATAGATACAAAAATCCCGGCTGTGATAGGCTCTGTGAAATCCGCCCCGTTTAGTTCAGCAAAATATTCACGGATTTTTCCGATAGTGATTACTTTGCCGTAAGGAATTTGTTTCATCACCTTGTCATAGTCAATCGGTGGGGCAAAGTACATTCTGCTTCCGCCATATTTCTCAATGCTTTTCTGATCAGTAATGGTCTGAACTTTAGGCATATCCTTGCTATCGTGTAGCATTGCATTAAAATCTTTTTTATCTTCATTTGCCATCTCTCAACACCTCCCGTCTTAATTATAGTGGAGCAACCTTTGCCATGCAATAAGGCAGTTTGAGAATAATTTAAAAAAGTATTGCTGTATCTGAATAAACCTGCTGGGCGGAACAGCTTGCAGCGCAAGGTGTTCCCGGGCGGCAAGTCAATTTTTAAGCCCACGGGAAAGACCCTGAGACAGCGATCTCAGGGCCTTTCTCATAGACTTAAATCCGGAACAGGTCAATCGCCCGCATCAGCGTGATGCACAGCTCCTGGTACAGATCCTCGTCCAGTCTGCCGTTGATCACGGCATACTTGAGCAGCAGGGGCCGGTACATGAGTAAAATGCTTGTGATGGCCTCATGGTCACCGTCCTTGGCTCGCCGCAGCATCTGTTCAAATGTCATATCCGTTCACCCCCTCGATGCTCTTCTTCAACTTCCGAATGGCCCGGTAATACACCGCAGCCGCGCCCTTATACGACAATCCCAGCTGCACGCCAATCACATCGAATGGGCGCTTGTCCAGCACACGGGCAAGGAACACATACCGTTCCCGCTCGTCCAGCTGTTTCAAGGCATACAGGAGCGCACCGCTCTCAATTTTCTCCCAGAGGGGCAGCTGCTCCATCACTTCCTGCTCCAGCGTCTGGCTCACGGCAAAGATCGTATCCGTCAAGGTCTCCTGATTGCTGTACGCATAAAGGGCCTTCAGATAATCCCGCTGGGTTCGTCTGACTGCCTGGATTAAGTAACCTGTAAACTTGATTTGCAGTTCTTCCTCTGCTCGTCCATTATTTCGTTGCCACATGGCCTTATCCTCCAAATAGTTCAAGAATTTTAAGGGAATTCTTGAACCTTTGGCGGAGACCGACACCGAACTAACGGGCGTCTTGCCTTGCCATATAAAGAAACGCGGCCGGCCGCACACCGCAAAGGTGAGCTGCCGGCCGAGTGATACACATAAAGAAGTCCGTCATGACTTCCGGCGCCCGCAGGAGGAGGCTTATCGCTCGATTTGCGATGTTCCCGCCTACTCCCGTGAAAAGGGCGGCGGAAGAACCGTATTGTAAAGTAAGCTGTGTGTCGAAATGTAAGCAGATGGACGAACCTCTTTATGTGCATGATCCATCTTTCCATCATGCACTTCTGGCTCCCTGCCATCTGGACCATACTTTGCACACGAGCCCGCCGCTGCTACCAGCAGGCGGCGGACCTGCCAATCATCTTAGGTGCAGTGTTGTTCCAAAAACTTTGTTGCTTTTTGTCGGAATATATAAGAAAAGGCGGCCTCATTCTCTCTGGAATAAGACCGCCTGTTGTAACTTGAAATTACCTCTGCTGTTTTGATTTCTCCGTCTCATAGACATCCCTCCCGTTCTTTCTATCTGTTTATGGTTTCAAAACGCCATATTAAGTGTAAATGTCAAAGATCGCTGGATTTTGACTGAACGACAATTTTTCCCATCAGGCGGTTATTTTCATCAAAATCTTGCAGCTTCAACACAGAGAAAAAGGGCGGGCAAAGATCTGTTTTCTCTGCCCGCTCCTTCTAAACAAGATTTATCCCTGATGCTTGACCTTCAAGTGCTGAAAGCTGTCCTCGCTGATGGCGTGCTCCATCCGGCAGGCGTCGGCCTCTGCTGTCTCCTGATCCACGCCGGCTTCTATGAGCATTTCCGTAAAAAAGCAGTGTTTCTCATAGGTTCGCTCAGCCACCTCGCGGCCCACATCGGTCAGACGAATGAAGCCGTCCTCATCCCGTTCAACAAATCCGCCGGCCTGCAGCGTTGTAATGGCATGGGTGATGCTCGGTTTGGTGAATCCCATGTGCCGGGCCACATCTACGGAGCGTACCATACCGAGTTTCTTTTGGAGAACAAGGATGGTTTCCAGGTAGTCCTCCCCGGACGGAGTTATTACGGGCTTCATAAACTCTTTGCGCTCCTTTGCCTGTTTTTGTTGCAATTCTTCCCATGCTTCACGAATAATCAAAGAAAACACCTTGGCACGCCCCCTTTCAAGAATAATAGGTTCTGATGTTTATGCAAAAGAAATCACTTTAGTTTCCAGCCACTTGCCAGTTCACGCTGTTTCCAAAAACGACTATAAATTCCATCTTGAGAAATCAGTTCTGCGTGCGTTCCTTTTTGCGCCACTTTGCCATCCGATATAACGACAATCTGATCGGCATTTTTTACTGTTGATAAGCGATGTGCAATGGAAATCAGTGTTTTTCCCTTTGTAAGCTGTTCAATCGCTGCCAACAGTTCATGTTCATTCTCCGGGTCAACGCTGGATGTTGCTTCATCCAGGATAATGATTGGAGCATCTTTCAAAATGGCTCTCGCTATGGAAATACGCTGCTTTTCACCGCCAGACAAAGTAGAGCCACCTTCACCCACCTTTGTGTTATATCCTTCGGGCAAAGATACGATAAAGTCATGGCATTGAGCCTTTTTTGCTGCCTCCACGATTTGCTCATGGCTTGCATCAGGATTGCCAAAGCGAATATTATTCTCAATGGTATCATTGAAAAGGTAGACGCTTTGAAAGACCATGCTGATATATTGCATAAGGCTATCAGCAGTGTAATTTTTTACATCCTGCCCGTCCACAAGAACCTGACCTTCTTGAACATCCCAAAAGCGGGCAATCAGGTTGCAAAGGGTTGTTTTACCTGATCCAGATGGCCCCACAATCGCGCAGGTAGTTCCCTGTGGGATAAGCAGAGAAACATGGTCGATAATTTTTCGGGACTTTTCATATCCGAAAGATACATCCCGAAGCTCAATATCAAACCGTTTCGGGACAAGTTTATTTGATGTTGTGTCCATCTGCGGGATGTTAGTAACTTCTTCAAGGCGGTTTAAGCCAGCGGTGACGACACGGGAAAGAAACGCACCATTTCCCATCTGCTCCATTTCGGAAAAAATGATAAAGGCGCTGACAATCACCATGAGGCACCACGGCAACGATAAACTTCCCGCCAGATACAAAAGAACGGCGGCTAACATCAAAACACTGCCGGTTATCTTGTAAACAGCAGAGTACCATTTCATCAAAGCCATAGAAGCGTGTTCCTGTGCAAGATCAGCTTCTTTCTTTTTGCGAAAAGAGGCATAAACGGCATTTTCGCTACCATCCGCTTGGGAAAAGGCACGAAGCACCGCAATTCCCCGGATATATTCCAACGCCTGAGTCGTCATATCTTCTTGCGCCGCCAATACTTTCGGCGCGTGTTCCCTTGCAACTTGTCCAATAGCATGAAGAATTAAGATGCCGACAATGGAACCTGCAAGGGTGATTACTGCAAAAACAGGAACGGAAAATAGAAAGAAAACGATCATTACCAGCGCCATCAACGCTCCGCTGGTCAGATCAGTGACCGCCATCATGGAATATTGTTCCAACTCCGTTACTGTCGTTGTAAGTACATTCTGAATACTTCCCAAACGCTGCTCAGAAAAATATCCCATAGGTGCTTTTCGCATGAGGGAGCCGACATGAAGTCTGTAATCACGGAATATATCAAAGCCTTTAGCACTCATGGAAATATCCATAAGCCACTGAAAAAAGAAACGGCCCAGCACACTGATACACAAGACAGCAAAAGCTTTCCAGATTACATCCATTGTCAGGCTGTCCAGATCAGAGGCAACAATATAAACCGCCCATAAAACCATTGCCATACATACGCTTTTCAGGAAATTAAAGAGGATGCCCAGCAAGATTTTTGATTTATGCTTTCCCGCCAGATTGAGTATTCTTTTAATCATAGCAACCATTGCCTATCCCTCCTTCTTTTCCAGATTTGATGCTCCGACATACTGCTGCCACATTCGATGATACAGTGGACACTGTTCCAGTAATTCTTTCTGTGTTCCTCTGGCAATAATATTTCCCTTATCAACGACAAGAATTTGCTCCGCATTTTGAATAGTAGAAAGCCTGTGGGCGACAACCACAAGAGTTTTGCCGTGAACAAGACGCCCAACAGCCTCTTGGATTTGAGCCTCGCTTTCGGGATCAGCGTAGGCAGTTGCCTCGTCCAAAATGATAAGGTTTGACTGTTTCAGCATAGCCCTTGCAATCGTAATGCGCTGGCGTTCGCCCCCTGAAAGCCGATCTCCCGCATCACCGGCAAAGGTATCATACCCTTGCGGCAATTTCATAATAAAGTCATGGCAGTTTGCGGCTTTGGCCGCAGCCTCTACTTCCTGATCAGACGCTTGTGGGTTTCCCATGCGAATATTCTCTCGAATAGACTTATTAAACAAAAAGTTATCCTGCGCCACATAGCTGATTTCCTGCATCAGCTGATCGAATGGAATGTCTTTTATGTCCTTTCCACCATAACGAACGATACCGGAAGTCGCATCCCAAAATCCAGCCATCAGCTTTGCAATCGTTGATTTGCCAGAGCCGGAAGCCCCAACGATAGCGGTCATAGTTCCTGGTTTTGTCTGGAAAGATATGCCATGAAGCACTTCTTTGGTATCGTTATAGGAAAACGAAACATTCTCAAAAGAATATGCACTTCCGTCAAATTCAACTTTCGCATCCGGCCGTTTTTGTTCCGGCGTTGCGAGGAAATCTTTGACGGGCTTCAGATTGGCGGTAATCGTTGTCAGCATTTCACCGGCACTTGCCAGCTTCATCAAAGGCGCAATCGCACCAATGGGGATGATAATGCACGCAACAAGGATCGGAAGTGAAATCTGCTGGTTCATATAGAGGTATGCACCAATGGGCAGACTTCCCAGCATTGTCGATGGAAGAATTGCTTTTACCGCAGCCATCCAAAACCAGCATTGCCGCCACCAATCAAGCGTACTGTCATGGAAAAAGTTCACTGAATTAGAAAACTTGCCAAAAGATGCTCCTGTACGGCTAAAGGCTTTTATGACCTGGATGCCTCCAACATATTCAACCAGCGCTGCGTTCATTTCGTTTCCGCTACGCAGATAGGTTTCCATTTTCTCACCATATCCGCGAAGCATCCCGAAAATAAAAGGGATGCAAAGAGGAATTGTAATGAGTGACGCCAATCCCATGCGCCAGTCCAACGCAAACAACAAAACAATGCAGGCTGCCGGAGCTGCGATATTTGAAGGGATTTCGGGGATAAAATGCGCTATCGCATCTTCTAATTTTGCAACATTATCTACGATGAGATTTTTATATACGCCGGATGGCGTTTCCAGCATGACACCCATTGGAACCTTTCGCATTTTTTCTGCAATCGCACACCGAATATTGCACAAAATGGTAAATGCAATCTTATGGCTGCGGCTGGATGCAACAATACCGAGCAGAGTTTTGAGAATGATACCTGCTGCGGCAATTCCGGCCCAAATCAGTGTACTATGTATCGTTGCTGTACCTGCGAAAACTTCGTTGGCAAGCATGGCGGCGGTCAAATAGGGGAGCATACCAAATAACTCTGACAGAACTGTCAAAATTACAGACAGCGGCATCTTTCCCTTGGCATCGCCGGAAAACTCAAAAAGAGTTTTTATTGGATTATCTTCTTTCTGCTTCATAAAGCCCCTCCTTCCTCAGAACCGAAAAATTGTTGAACACGCTGTCCGTTCTGTGTATCAAACGGCCCATACCATTTCACAGTCCCATCCTCAATAAAAATGAAATAGTCACAGCATTCTGCAATCAATTCCGGGTCATGGGTAATAATCAGCGATGTTTTCCCTATGGCGCTTAATTTCTTGAGGCAATTTGAAACCTCCAACATATGCCGATAGTCCAAACCGCTTGTCGGTTCATCAAAAACCATAATTTCTTTTTTTGATGCAATGGCACTTCCAATAGCCACGCGCTGTTTTTGTCCGCCAGATAACGAAAGGGGATGGATACTTTTTAATGCAATTAAATCCATATCATGCAGGATCTCATCAACTATTTTTTCACGCTGAGCATCGTCCGTATGTTCCACGCTTATGGAAATTTCATCTTCAACGCTTTCTGTAAAAAGCTGATGATTGACATCCTGCATAACCAGATAGCATATTTTCAGCCGCTGCCGGTTGCTGTATGTTCTACTTCCGAACGAGAATAAACCTCTTGCCCGTTTCTCAAGCCCGCACAGGCAACGGGCAAAAGTCGTTTTTCCAGCTCCATTTTCCCCGATAATTCCAACAATCGCACCTTTCGGAATAGATAAGGCCGGTATTTCAATCCCAACGCCATCCTTGTAATGAAACGATAAATCTTTCACAGAATAGCAGTCCGAACTATGCGGTGTTCTGGCATTGGAGCCAAAAGACACTGGCGATATGGATCGTAGCCCACGGCGTTTGATTTCATCTGCTGACAGGCTCCAGAATGTATCAGCGGGCATATCTTCTTTGATTTCTCCATCGTTCATATAAACAACCCGATCTGCCACACCCTTCAAATAACTAAGCCGATGTTCAGCAACAATAACGGTCTTTCCCTGGCCTTTCCATCGCATGATAATATCTTTCAGCATCCAGATTGAGCGCCAGTCCAAATTAGAAGTGGGTTCATCCAAAACAAAAATGTCCGGCATGGGAATGGAAACTGAGGCACAGGCTATCTTTTGCTTTTCACCGCCAGACAGATGGAATAGATTTCGCCCAACAAGTTCTCCAATTCCAAATTCATTGATTGCGTTTTCTAAATACTGGCTGATTTGCTCAACAGGTACAGCCAGATTTTCACATCGAAAAATCAGTTCACTGGTAGAGTCAATATTAAAAAATTGTGTGCGCGGGTTTTGAAAAACAGAGCCAACCTTGCGGGCTACCTTATGGATCGGCTGCTTCGAGATGTTTTCTCCATTAAGCAGGACTTCACCAGTGAGCTGCCCCTCATAAAAGCTGGGAATAAGGCCATTCAATAGCCGTGTGATTGTTGTTTTTCCGCACCCTGATCCTCCACATATAAGGACAACTTCTCCATCGTGAATAGATAGATTTACATTCGTAAGAGAATTGTCCTGTTCGCTGTCCTTATAGCGGAAGGACACATTTTTCAGTTCGATCATCGTGCCCCTCCTTAAAACAAGTAATAGAGAATAAGCGCAGCGGTTAACAGAACCATCAAAAGGATGTCCAACCCTTTGATCTTTATTTTGCAGTAATTACTTCTTTCCGTATCCACGCCGAGGCCGCGTGCAACGGCGGCAGCGGATAGTTCGTCACCAATTTGCACAACAGAAGCAATCAGCGGTACGAGCCTGTATTCCAACATGGCAATCGGCCCTTTACTAATTCCAATACCGCGCATTTTCATTGCATCCTGAATACTGTGGTACTCGTCCGCCACCGTAGGAAAGAAGCGAAATATCACAGCGAAGGGAATTGTGATTTTTCTGGTAATGTGCATTTTTTCCATCGCCGCCACAAACTCGCTGACTTTTGTTGTCTGTAAAAAACTCATGGCGATAAACAGGGTGGGCATCATACGAAGCACCACCTCGACTAACAAGCGAATGATAATACCTAAAAGGCTCATTCCAGATATGTACGCCAGTAGCCCATTTGCCCCATAAGCGGCACAATAGGCCACCGCATAAACCGCGGCAAGGCCGGGCCTCCTGATGTTTATCAACATCAGGAAAGCCAGCCCTGCAAACACGATTTTCAAAATGGTATCAAGTTCGCTTTCAGACGATGGAACCATGACAAGACTGAACACCATTAAGGTATATAGTTTTGTCCTTGGGTCAAGATTGATAACGGCTTGCTGCGTATTCGTTGATACCTTACCACTCATTATGCAATTCCCGCCCGTTTGAAATGCTTGTTCAGGACAGCGCGACCAATCAAAGCGCCGATGACACCGCCGACAGCAGTTGCAAGAATGACAACTGGAACCATATAGCCCTGCACTAAGGCTGCGAGGCTATCTGCAAAGGCATCCCCCTGGCTGGCACGATACATTTCAACATAAGCATCGCCCATGATAAACATGGGGAGCTGTGTCCCGACCTGCCAAACACTGAATACTGCATAGCCTGCCAGCATCGCTTTCCAGCTTTTATATTTTCCAGCCTTCATAATGACATCTGCCAGCAAGCCAAAGACAATGCCGGTAATCAGAGCGTAGTATCCATATCCCATCAGGAAAAAGATAAGGCCCAGAAGCACACCCATGATTGTCACGAGGCCGAAGGATTTTACCTTCGTGTAGAAAAGGATGCAGGGTATGCCTGCAATGATCGCTGTCAGCACAGGATAAAAAACAGCCATCACCGGAACAAAGCCGGTCATTGCACACACATAGAAGATCACAAAATAAATGACCGTGAAGATTGCGACATTTACAAGATCGCGCACGCCAATTTTTGAGGTTTGCACATTGTTTTCCATAAAAATATCCTCCTTTGTTTGTTAGTTGCTGCTAACCTATCTGTCAAAATGTAGCCGACGCTTTGAATATTTTCATATCAAACCATCGGCTGTAAGATTGTGTGAAAGCGCCTATACGAAGATCATTCGGGCGGCTTTAATCCGGCCACATGACATCACCCACTTTCCCGCCTTCAAAAATCGTTTTCCATCCGGCATTGAAGAACCAGCTCATACTTTGTATGTGCTTTTTAGCATCTTCTTTGGTCATATCATGGATAACGGTTTCAAAAAGGCCCGTATAAAAAGCGCTCGATAGCAGGTGGGCCAATTCCATTGTCAACCGGCCAGAAGAAATCGCATCGTTTCCAGTCTTTTCAATGTATTGCAAAGTGGTCTGTATATCAATCGCAACCACTCTGTGCATAAACTCCTGATAGCAATTTGTTTCGCCGCTGAGAAGCATGATTTTGAATTCATCAAGATGGGCGAAAACAAAATCCATCAGCTTTGAAAATTTGCCATTGGAGTAGCTATTGATTTGTGCTTTTTGTTCTTCCGGCTCTAAAGCCTCAAACCCGGCCAGCGTTTTTTGTAACAACTCGCAAAAGCCATCAGCAACAGGCTGGACAATACTGTGGTATAACGCCTCCTTGTCCGAATACCGATAGAGCAAGGAGCTTTTCGTTGTGCCTGCTTTTTCGGCAATATTACGCAAAGAAGCGTTCTCGTATCCATTGGCAAGAAATTCTTCTTTGGCACACTTGAGAATATTCTCCGTTACGCCTTCAATCATCTTGGCCATAGGCTCACCTCCTTCTTGTTTTAGTCCACCGGTCTAAACCGATGGTCTAAATATAGCATAGAAAGATCAGATAGTCAAGATGGTCTTTCTATGTTTGGTTGTTAATGCTAACGGAAAACAATGTAACAGGCGGAAAAAATCCGCCTGTTCGATGCTGTTAAGCCATAATTAACTCATCTAAAACAATTTCCTCCGCCTGCGCTTTCAGCGTGTTCATCAGCCCCACCCAGCGCATGGGGTCACTGGCTTTCAGTTCCTCAGTGACGCCCGCCGCCTCCATCATGCGGGGCAGCATGGCGTCCATGCGCTCCCGCGCCGCCCGGTCAATCTCCAACAGGTGCGGGTACAGCTTTTCGCTCAAAATCAAGCTGCTGTAAAGGCCGGGCCGGTGTTCCTTCAGGTAGCGTTGCCGCATACGGCCATACTTGCCAATGGGGGCCTCCGGCTGCTCGGAAAGTTTCAGGTCGGGGATGTAGTAATCTCCGCAGCGGGTGTAAGTCAATTTGTTCATATTCGTCCTCCTTTGCACTGTGATGGTTAAACTGCGGCGCTGGCCGATACGGTGGCCTTGCGCGGCTCCTGCCTGGGTAACTGGCTGATGGTGGTAAAAATGCCCTTCTCCATGTCCTCGGCCCGGATCACGGCCTTTGCCGCCTCCACCTGGGCCTTGCGCTTGGCGTTGTAGCGTTCTTCCCATTCCTTCTGCTTGCCGTTTGCCTTGCGGCGCAAGTAGTTCTGGTGAAGCCTGTCCCTGCGTTCCTCCTTCTTCCGCAATTCTTCCTGTTCCTCCGGGGTCAGGGGAACCGGCTGCACGGCGGGCGGGATATACCGGCCCTCAAAGTTGAAGTAGATTTCAACCTCCTGCGTGGTGTCCTGGCTGCCTTTGCAGGCACGCTCATGGACAAGGATTTTTTCTACAAACTCGTTGAGCATGGTGTTTGTCAGCGTGTCGAAGTTCTCGTACTTATCAATCAGGGCAATAAACTTCTCCGCAGATTTCCGGCTCTGCTCATAGCCGGTAGCGTATCCGATTACCGATATGGATGTGCCGCTCTGATACCATTCCATATCTTGTTTCAATTTGCTGCATAGGAGAGACGTATCCCGTAACAGCTCTGCTCATAATAGATACGGCCATCACTACTATAACCGGCCATACATTCATAAAGGAACGGTTTCCTTTATACCAGAGTTAATCCCGATACCTTTCCCGTATCTGGATGGATCAATACTACAGGCAATTCCCTCGCCTTTGCCATCCGAAACACCGCCTCCACGCCGCTCGGGCCAGCAGTCTCATCATCACACACGGCCACTATGCAATCAGCGTGTTCTACCATGTAGGCAGTGCGCTCCCGATACCCCTGGGCCCCCACGATCTTGCTGCCCATTACAAACTGGTCGCAGTTTTCCTTCAGATGGCGCAGCCGCTCCCGGCTCTTCGGGTCCCATCGCTCATCATGGCCCGGAAACGGGTAGACCAGCACGATCTCCAGCTCCTGGTACTCTTCCTGCCGGCGCATTTCCAGCAGGATCTCGCCGGCCCATAGATCAACGCCAAGAGCCCCACCAACATAGAACCGGCGCACACCGCGCCGGTACAGTTCGGTAAAAACATCGTGTAGCCGCTTCTTCAGGCGCTTACACGAGGTCATATATTCCTGATACTTAAATTTGAACCGTGTAGGCCGCTGACTGGTAATTGCACACGAGTAAAACTGGGACATCTCATCTCCTCCAGAAACTTTTTTCTCAATATAGCCCATTATACTTGCTATGGCTGATGAAGTTCAACCATGGCCGCTTAATTTTTTATGTTATAGCGGATAAAATATAGCTATAGCATGGAGGGTTACGAATGGGCGAACTTTTGAAAGAAATGGGCCAGCGGATGCTGAACCGGCGCAAACAACTAAAATTGACACAAGAGGCTCTGGCCAAGATGGCACATGTCACGCCACAGACCGTTTCGACTGCGGAGCTTGGCACAAAAGCCATGCGGCCTGAAACGATGTTAAAGATCTGCGATGCGCTTGACATCAGCACAGACTATCTGCTGCGCGGTCAGGTCATGGAAGGCGACACACGCGTGCTCAATCAAAAGGTCTCGTCGTTGACTCCCTGCCAATACCGACACCTGGAAAATATTATCGACAACTTCATCGCGGCTATACAGGAAGAAAAAGAGGTATGAGCGCCAGCGGCAATGCAGCCCTCATACCTCTTTTTATATCATCTCCCCTGACGAAAAGCTTCCATTGTGCTGGAAATCAGGCCGAGGATCGCATCATCTGCCTCCGGTTCCTCTCCCAGCTCCGGCACATATTCCGGCTCCGGCGTCTGCTCCTGCGGCACCGGGGCCGTTGTTGTTTCTGCATCCGGGCAGGCGGCGGGGGCGGCGGCAGGCTTTTCAGAGTGCCTCGTCTCCTGGAGCAGAATCTCACGCACGATGGCTTCAATGGCGGCCCGGTCTATGGCCGGTGCCGCTGCTCTTAACGGTTGTGGATCATCCGCAAAGTGGGTATCGTAGAAAACGACTGCATTGGCGATATACTGTGCTTTCCCGTGGTCAGGTTGTTT
This sequence comes from Ruminococcaceae bacterium AM07-15, assembly GCA_003477405.1. Taxonomy (GTDB): domain Bacteria; phylum Bacillota; class Clostridia; order Oscillospirales; family Butyricicoccaceae; genus Pseudobutyricicoccus. Next base: position 223,208 of record QUDE01000001.1, on the reverse strand, counting down.
TTCCAGCAGTTCGACCGTTGCTAAATGGATCGGGTCGCTGATATTGAACCGCAGGGAAAAACGCCCCCGTTCTTTCTTGGCCGCCATAGCTGTCACCTGCCCGCAGCTTCAAGGCGGTACAGATACTCATATCCGGCTGCATTGGCGTTGATATTGGAGACGAACAACGGCTTACCCACTTTTCCGGATGCCTCAATCTGCCGGCGCAAAAGAATGGCGCCGCCGCCCACAAAGACCACCGTGCAGTAGCGCAAGTCCAGCATCCGCTCCCGCAGGGTGCTGAACAGGTCGTTGACGAACTCCTGTGCCAGCTGCTCCACCAGCCGGACCACCGACGACGGGTATTGCGTCTGCTTGCCGGTGAGGATGGCGTCCACATCTCCCTCATCCAGCAGCAGATCCAATTCCGCGTTGCCCCTGGACCTGATCTTATTGTAAAGCAGGATCACGCCGTTTTCCAGCGAATCACAGGAGCTGAGGTCGGCTTTTCCATTTTTCATCAGCAGATAGTCTGCCGTGAAGCCGCCAATGTCCACCACTACCGCCTTGGCCTCATTCATCAGCGTGTGGAGCATGGTGGCCGCCGCCGCGTATGCCTGGGGATAGCAGGCCACATCATCAATGCTGATGGCGTAATGCTTGTCCCGGTACTGGAATTCTACGATCCCTTTCTTCTGGAAATAGGCCGTGAACTTTTCCGCCTGGGCGCCGAAGTGGGCGGGCGGCAGCCCCACCGGCAGCTGGATGTGGTACAATTCTTTCTCGTCAACGCCCCGGGCCGTCAATTCCTCCGCAATCGCAATCAGAGTCAGGATAAAGAAGCGGTCATCCCCAGTCTTGTCCTTACGGTAGGGAATACGCTCGTTGGAGAGCGTATAGTAGTTACCGCCGTATTGCAGGCTCGGCCCAAACGGCCGGGTCATGCTCTGCTGCAGGCCGGAAACGAACGGGGCGCAGTGAACCGTCTTGATTTGTTTATTGCCATGATCGACACCAATTAACATAGGTGAATGCCTCCTTTTTTGCTTTATACATATCCTTTACGCCTGGATGACGCCTTTCTCAACAGGCGACGGCATATTTTTTGAAACCCATGTTTATCATGCGGGGCCATGGCTACCGTTTCACACCAGAATAACAAAACAGCGCCGCCTCGGCTCTACCGGGGCGGCGCTGCTGTTATATCGGTATGTTCAACAATTTGGCTCAATAGTGTAATCGACAGCAACCTTTCTTTATTTTAGGGAATGAGGGAGTAAAATTTCGGGCTTTATAACTGCTTTTTATTAAATGCCCGGATTGCTGCCGCTAAAAATACCACAGATAAAACCACTGAAACAATAAATGGAATAAGAAACTCCGTCATTGAAATCTCACCTGAAATCAGGTCAACATTTCGTGAAGTGAGGACAACCGGGTTAAAGGCAGATAACGGTTTTACAACACTTAAAACAGAGAACAGGGCTACAATCCCGCCAGTAAACAGGATGCTTGTAAAAGTCTGCTTGAATAGAACACAACCGAGTATGAGGATGCTAAGATAGAGAAATCCAATCATCCACATAAAAAACGCAGACGGTACAACATTTGAAAGTGAAGCATCTGGCCAAAGGTAATATGTATATCCATAGGCACCTACAAAGCTCACCCAAAAGCTAACCGTCATAGATACTGCTGCTACGGTGTACTTTGCCATAATCACAGATGGCCTTGCCAATCCCTTTGTCACCAGCAGTAGCAATGTCCCTTTGGAATACTCACTGGACATACAGCTTCCAAACAGAATGATAAATGCGCTAAATCCAATGCCGGATATGTTTTTAAAGAATTGCTGCCATGCGTCAAGGGCGACAGGTTCCTCGGTGATTTCTAATCCGGCTCCAAATGCAGCTATAATTTCCGGCGTGAATTTTGCCAGAAAAGCACTGGACATTCCGAAAACCGCAAAGATTGCAAACAGGATTAAAAAGCGGTAGTTTTTTAGATTTTCTACAAACTCTTTTTTTACAAATGCAATATAGCCTTTCATTTTATCACCTCCAAAAATAGGCTTTCAAGCGACGGCTCCATAAGTTCCACCTTGACCGGCACAAGGTCTGCTTCGGCTAAAGTGGAGAAGATGGTATGCTGGGCCTTTTTCATCTCCCGGCTGTGTATTACAATTTCCCGCCCCTTTTCTTCTGATCCGTTCAGGAGCGATTGTCCTGTCATACATTCTTTGAAATGCTGTAAATCGGCCTCGGTTGAAAATTCAATTAACAGGCTGTCATGGCTATGCAACGCTTTGATTTCCGAAAGCGTTCCGCCAACAGCAATATTACCGTCATTCAAGAGTGCCACATGATCGCAAATGCGCTCCACATCGGATAAAATATGCGTTGAAAACAAAACCGTTGTTGTCCCACGGATTTTATAAAGAATGTCCAAGATTTCTTTTCTTCCCACCGGGTCAAGGGCGCTGGTAGGTTCATCACAAATCAGCAGTTTAGGATCAGCCAATAACGCCTGTGCAATTCCAAGGCGCTGTTTCATACCACGCGAATAACCGCCAACACGCTTTTCTACGCCATCAAGACCGACAAGGGAAAGTAGCTTTTTTCCCTTTTGAGAAATGCTTTCTTTGGGAAGGCCAACAATTTCTCCGCACAGTGTAAGATACTGCATTGCAGTCATATAGTTATAAAATTCCGGCACATCCGGCAAATATCCAATATACTGATTTGTTTTGGTCTGCCCAAAGCGAACCGGTTCATTACACACAAGGATTTCTCCCTGATCGGGCTGCAAAAGCCCCAAAACCATTTTCATTGTTGTTGTTTTTCCTGCACCGTTTTGTCCAATGAAGCCAAAAACGCTCCCCTCTGGAACAGACATATTCAGATCTTTTATAATTTGCTGCTGTCCAAAACTTTTAGATAGATTGCGGATAGAAAGCACATTCATTTTTCCTCACCTCTCCCAAAAACAAAATAGATAATCGGGCCAAACATAAGGATAACCAGAGAGATTACAAGCCACATAGCCCTGTTCCCAAAGCGATAATGCGGATGCCGGAGAATATGCCGGACAGCGGCCACGGCAAGGATCACATCAATCACAAAGATGGGAATAAGAAGCGGAAATATTTCCTGCAACAAAGACATACCAATTTACCTCCTATTGTTATAATTCGTATCGATATTTGCGGGGGTTCGACATTTTCGCCTTAATATTCCCGCATAGGTTATATTACCACTATGGAAATAAAAAAGCAATACCTTCCCTTGACTTTTTATTTCCGAAGTGATAATATTTTCAAAAAGGAGGTTGAACATGGGCAGCAAGAATTTGAATGAAAAGATTATGGAATGTATTTCAAATCCGGCCAAGAGCCGCCTGCTGATAGAAATAATGCGTCGAGGGGAAGTTACCGCAAAGTATTTGGCTGAAAAATGCTCAGATATTCCTCAAACTACACTATATCGTAATTTGAAACGAATGACCGATGATGGACTATTGAAAATCGTTAATGAAACACCAATACGCGGAACAGTTGAAAAGACTTACGCATTAACTTTTGACCCGTCTGATCCTCCATCAGTTCTCGGAGAAAATTCCGGTGCCATTTATATGCAGATGTTCTTTCAGTATTTTTTGACCTTCGCCAAGATTTTTCAAGAATACTGCGACACACCGGGAATTGACATAAAAAGGGATCGGTCTGGTCTTAGCCTTTCTCATGTTTATTTGACAGATGAGGAACTGGAAAAAGTGGTATCGGATATTGCTCAAATCTTATATCCACTTCAAGATAATAAACCAGAGCCGGGTCGCAGATTAAGAACGGTTGGATTGATTATCTCCCCGGAACATAAGGCGGATGAATAGAGAAAAACGCCCTATATGCACAGGGCGTTTTCTCTTGACTTAATATTCCCATAATGGTAATATTTTGTTATCGGGAATAATGGAGATACATTATGAAGAATGAACGCGAAAATGCACTGGACAAAAAATTCCATGCGTTATCAAATCCAACCAGACGAGAAATTCTAATGCGGTTAAGCCAAAAACCGCACTCTGCCGGAGAGATTGCAGGATATTTTCAGATAACACCTGCCTCGATTTCTTATCATCTTTCTCTGTTGCAAAGGAGTGGCTTAATTTGCTGTCGTCAAGTAGAAAAACGGAGGATATATAGCATCAATCGCGGCTCATTGGATGAAGTGTATCTGTGGCTAATGGGTCTATATAATGCTAAGTCAAATAAGTGATTGTAAATTATTCGAGCAAAAATTAGGAGGTGGGGGAAAATTGGGAAATTTATAATTCTATCCTTCAGCGACGACGAGGACGCCATCTTTGCAAACACTGTGACGGCTCTTGCTTCTGTTGCGAACTTCTCCACAGTGACCGCCTCCGCAGATGCCCCGCTGCTCTTTGGCTCTCTGCAAATCGACCCGCAGCGCAGGCTTGTGTGGCAGTCCGGCCAGATGGTGGCCCTGACGCCGATGGAGTTTGAAATTCTGCTCCTGCTGGCCCGTTGGCCAGGGCAGGTGTTCTCTGCCCGACAGATCTACGAGGCTGTCGCAGCGGACTCCTATGATGCCAGTTGGACAGGGATCTCCAGCATGGTCTATAAGCTCCGCCGCAAGCTGGGGGTTCACATCATCGAAACCGTTCGGGGCCACGGCTACCGCTTCACACCAAAATAACAGAACAGCGCCGTCCCGGCTCTACCGTGGGCGGCGCTGCTGTTATTTTGCAAAGAGGTATGAGCGCCAGCGACAATGCAGCTCTCATACCTCAGGTGAAGGCAAAATTACAATGAAATTCTGCAAATAGCTGCACCTCAAAAATCAAGAGATGCAGCTATAATTTTTGTCAGTCTATTGACATCAGCGCATTCCCGTTATATACTGTTATCATAGAGCAATACAGTTAATACAGTGCATAACAGAGAGGGGGAGAGATAGATTGGAGATTGTCGTAAGCAACAAGGCAAGCCAGCCGCTATATGAACAAATCGCATCTCAAGTTAAAGCCGCTATTATGAGCGGTGAACTAAGTGCCGGTGAGCCACTTCCTTCGGTGAGAGCTATGGCAAAATCCTTACGCATCAGTATTTTGACTGTTCAAAAAGCCTATGGTTGCCTACAAGATGATGGGTTCATCGAAATAACGGCAGGAAAAGGCTGCTATGTATCAGCACAAAATCAGGACTTCTACCTGGAAGAACAACAAAAGAGAATAGAAGAAAAATTTGCAGAGGCAATCGAGATTGCCCGCACAAGCGGAATATCTCTGGATAAACTGACCGAACTGCTTACACTTATGTATCAGGAGGATGAATGATGACTGATAATGTTTTAGAAATCCGAGAGCTATCAAAAGACTATGGCGATTTTGTTCTTGACAGAGTGAGCTTTGCTTTACCTCGCGGCGTAATTATGGGCCTAATAGGAGAGAATGGGGCTGGCAAATCTACGACTATCAACTGTATTTTAAATGAAACACAAAAAAGCGATGGTCAAGTCCTCATCTTTGGCAAGGATCATATTGCAGACGAAATTGAGATCAAGGATAAACTTGGCGTCGTATTTGATGAGAACCACTTCCCTGACATTTTCACGCCAGAAGAAATCGGAAAATTCATGTGTGGCATTTACTCTGGCTGGGATTGGCAGCTCTACCATCAGCACCTTGAAAAGTTTGAATTGCCAAAAAACAAGAAAATAAAAGACTTCTCCAAAGGCATGAAAGTGAAGCTGGCCTTTGCCGTAGCATTATCTCACAATGCAGAACTACTGATTTTGGATGAAGCTACCAGCGGCCTAGACCCAATTATTCGCGATGATGTGTTAGACATGCTGATTGATTTCGTTCAAAACGAAAAGCACTCTGTACTGGTATCCTCTCATATCACCAGTGACTTGGAAAAGGTTGCAGATTATATTACTTTCATCCATAAGGGCAAACTAGTCTTTTCTCATGAGAAAGACGATTTGATTGACAATTACGGAATAGCCAACTGTAAAGCTGCCGTATTTGATGCTATGGACAAATCGCAGATTATTGCCTATCGAAAAGAAGATTACCAATATAAGGTCCTAGTTCGGAATCGGCACACAATCACTAAAAAGAACCCAGATGTAATCGTTGGACCTGCTACGATTGAAGAAATCATGCTATTCTATGTAAAGGGGGAAATGAAATGAAAGGGTTACTGACAAAAGATTTTCTGACAGTCAAGAAAAAATACGGAATTGCCCGCCTTATCATGGATCTCGCCATTATCGCTGCGTTGATGATTATTCTGGAAGGAGCTGGTTCTATTTACATCAGTTTTCTTCTTGTTCCGTTGGAAATTGCTTCTATGATTATTACTCTTGCAAACTCCGATGAACAATGGAAATGGAGTAAATATGCCGTTGCTCTGCCACTTTCCAAAAAACAAATCGTTACCAGCCGATATGCCTTTGCAGGCATTGGTGCTGTCATTGGATTGTGTGTTGCGCTTGTAGTAAACACCATTTCCTATTTCTGTTTTCCCGCATATCGATATGGGTTTTATCTTTTCTTGTCGGTAGCCTCTTTCTGTATTGTGCTGCTGTTCCTCGCCTTTATTTTGCCCTCTAACTATTGGATGGGTGTCAATGCAGGATTTGCGGTGATGTTCATTTTGATTATCCTGCTGGTTGTACTTGGAATTTGGTCAAAAGTAACTGATAACGCAATTATGGGATTTATCGTAGAGCATTTTGATTTAAGCATGGCTATCGGCTTTATTGGCGTTCTGGTACTCTTTGCAATTTCCTATATTCTATCAGTCGCACTCTTTAAGAAAAAATATTGCTAATTAAGCCGCTTGTCACTTTCAATGTCTCTGCACAAATCATTTGAAAGAAGTTTTAGAACAAACTCCACACCAATAGAGGAAGGAAGATTGAAAAATATAGTCCGACAACTTCGAGTAGAAAATGGGTTGACTCAAACAGATCTAGGGCAAATGGTTAATGTCTCCCGCCAGACAATTTATGCTGTAGAATCAGGTCGTTTCGATCCATCTATTTGGCTGGCTTTTGATATTGCGCAACTATTTGATATGAAAATTGAAGATGTATTTGACTTCACTGATAGAATTCGGAAGTAATTGGAGGTGATCCACATGGGAAGTTTATAATTCTATCCTTCGGCGATGGCGAGGATGCCATCTTTGCGAATACCGTGACGGCTCTTGCTTCTGTTGCGGACTTCTCCACAGACACACCACTGCTCTTTGGCTCGCTGCAAATCGACCCGCAGCGCAGGCAAGTCTGGCAGACCGGCCAGACGGTGGAGCTGACGCCGATGGAGTTCGACATTCTGCTCCTGCTGGCCCGCCGGCCAGGGCAGGTGTTCTCCGCCCGCCAGATCTACGAGGCTGTTGCCGCGGACACCTATGACGCAAGTTGGACGGGAATCTCCAGCATGGTCTACAAGCTCCGCCGTAAGCTGGGCGCCGGTATCATCGAAACGGTGCGGGGCCACGGCTACCGCTTCACACCAAAATAACAGAACAGCGCCGTCCCGGCTCTACCGGGGCGGCGCTGCTTTATCATAGGTCGGTGCAGGTTCCTTAAACAGTATAATTATTAAGTATGGTAGCAATAGCTTCTGGCGCATCTTTGCTAATCTCATGGCCTGCGCCGGGGATGATTTGCAAAGTTGCTTGGGGAAGTAGTCCATTTAACTTTTTCGATGCTTTTAGGTTGGCACTATCTTTTTCACCGCACAAAATAGTGACAGGGCAAGTAATTCCGTTTAATTGTGAGGTAAAATCCAAAGACCGCATAGAGTGAGATAGCTTAATCGTATCCCTTTTTGATAGTCCCATGTTCTCAAAACTCTTGTTGGGCATGCAGCGGAACAAGAAATTTTGAAAATCAATCAGTAATGTTGGTACTTTATATTGTGCGCCGATTAAGATCAATGAATCTACTTTATTCCCATGACGAATAGTAAAATCGAGGGCGAGCAGTGCCCCAAACGATAGGCCACAGATACGAAGCGGCTCTGTAGCGTTAGAATACTGCCGTTCCAAGTCAGCCAAAATCCGGAAATAGGATATTTCATTTCCTGTTGAAGAAAAAAGCTCCGGGCATTCAACATTGGAAGTTGAAAGTTGACAGACTACCTCTTTCCAGTCTTGTGCAGTTTGTCCTAATCCATGTAAAAGAACTGTTTTCATTGTTCGTCTGCTGCATCCCCTTTCCTATGATAAAGCAAATAATCTACCCCAAAGCACACAAGAGAAAGTGCAAGGGTAATCCCGCTGTTGAATATGTCAGATGTAAAATCGAACTGGACTTGTGGCAAAAAATAATCTGAAATATGGGTAATCGCAATCGGCACTGGGATCAAAACCAACAGGGCAAAACCAAATGCTCTCCACATATTTTTCTTGCACTTGCGGAAAATTCCATATATTACCCAGATTGCAGCAATCGCAATTAGCGTTATGCAAATGCCCAGCGTGAATATAACTGACTTTTGCAAAAGCAAGGACAATATTGCCAATAGTGGAATAGGGATAGCACTGATTACAACTAAGGTTTTCAAAACGATCTTTGTTCTGGAAATCAGACTTGGAAGTAACATAAGCCATGCAGCGATGATGGAAACAGCGACAATCAATGACCATGATAACCTGTCCGAAGTAAAGTAGTCGCAGATCAGGCATACGCAGCCAGCAATCAATGCTGCAGCAGAAACGATTACCAAAATAATGCGCTTGCCTCTTTCAGACAAACGATAATTGCGCTTCTTATATGGTAACTCATCCGGCTCGGTCATTTCATCTTTAATAAGATAATCAGAGGACACATTGAAAATGTCGCTGAGCTGGGCTATAAAATCCAAATCAGGGGTCGATTGTCCCAATTCCCATTTTGAAATCGTCTGTCGTGTAACTGTTACCTTTTCAGCGAGTGCCTCTTGTGAAAGTCCTCGCTGCTTTCTCAATTTTTGTATTTTCTCTCCGAGGGTCATATTTTTGTTTCCTCCTGCTATTTGATTTGAGAAAATCATAGCAAATAAGACGCCCTATTTCTACCAACACAAGCGGGAACCGCCGCAACGAACCATTGCGGCGTTGCTTTTTAACGCATAATCAGCTATTTCTTTAATTGTATCAGCGAAAGCAACTTTTTGAAACATGGAAATTGTGAACACGAAGAGAAATAGGTGGGATATGCCCCAACAAGCAAAATATCTGGCCGATATAGCATAAGAGCAGGAAGTCGAATCCCATCCATAAGAAAACCGCCGGGCAGAAGGAAAATCCCTCTGCCCGGCGGCGCTGCGCTTGTTACACGAAATCAGCGTACTGTTTAGGTATGTACGCTGTACTGGGCCTTTGCCAAGTCCTCGGCGCCATGCAGGATGATGCCGCCGCAGATCCCTCTGCCATAAGGCGTGTATTCTTCAAAGAAGAAGCTGTACGGCAGCCCGTCATCATAAATGACGATCTTTTCTGTGCCGCGCCACTGAAAATGCCGCCCCAGGACTCGTCCCAGCTTGCGCCGGAGAACGGGCCTCCGGGCAACCTCATGGAGATTTTTCCGGCTGTGGAACTCATAACGAGGCATGAGCATTTCCGGGACGGAAAGGTGGTGCCACTCTGCGCCATCCATATCCTCGCCATTTTCCACAAAGACATGGAACGGCTCATAGGGTAGCCGAATATTCTCCTGCCAGCCGTGTACTTTACCGGCGCCGATCTCCTGAAGCCAGGTGAACCGGATCTCCAGCATCTTCATGTCACCTGGCCTCTGCGTCAGCCGCAGGACGGCAAAGGAACCGCAGTCACCGGAAATCAGCCGGTTTTGTGGCCGTTGCTCCAGCTGCTGGAGTTCGCTTCTCAAAATGGAAAAACTGTAGGGGGATTTTCGGGTCCAGGATACAGTCCGAATATCCAACATTTCCTTATTGCATCGTAATTTTACCAGAGTACGGTCATTCATAAAATTCATCCTCCTTCTGCGGCGCTGCTGTGCGCATCGCCGCGTGTTCTACGAGGAAAACAGCCCCCGTATATTGCTCTTTGTGGGAAGTCACCGCGGCGCCTCCCATTGAATCCAGATACTGCTGTCCGTTTTTGGATTTTGAGATATACACATAGAACTGGCTGCCAACATACTGATCGCGGTCATAGCAGCCCAGATAGCGCCGCGCCAGCACAGCGATGGCGCCGATGGCCGCCGCTTTCTGCGTCACCAGGGAAACGGCCAGCTTCATTGCGGTTTTCACTTCTTCATCGTTCAATCTGGAAGTATAGATGCGCTCCAAAAACAGAACCAGCATTTCGTCAGCAGCGCGCTTTTTATCCGCCGACTGCACTTGAGCCAGATCAGCAAAAGAAAAATTAAAGTCCGCAGGTCGTTGAAACGCCCCTTTTGTCAGCCGGATGCAGGCGCGGCCCACAATGTCTTCACCTTTCCGAATCAAGATCATCTTCTTGTTGGAATCGAAGTCTGCCAGCAGGCAGTCCCTCTGGTTTCCCGTCCAGCAGGAGAGGCAGGTGCTGTGGGGCAGTTCGCCTAACTGCATCGTAAAGTAGAAATCATCCGCTTCTTCCGCAGAGAACGGCCCCCTATCCAGCGTGAGATTGCGTTTCCATGCTGCCTCCTGCACCTCGCTGATGGGATAGCGAATCTCCCTCTGCAGGTCATCGGCAAAATATTTCAACGCATAGAATTGGCCCATCAGTTCGGCCTGTACGATCCTTCTCAGGGCCTCGATAGCCTTATCGTCACCCTGCAGGTAGCCGTACAGAGCACGCACCATCGCACTGCCGCCGCGCAGCAGGAAATTGGTGACCGGCTCCCTGTGCTGCTCCACAAATTCATCGGTAATGGAAAACCTTTCTTTCAGGTCAAGCCAGTCCCGATCCATCGTCAAAACAGCGGCACGAACCTGCGTCCAGTTTTTCTGTCCGGCAATCACCGCCCCGTTGTTGAGCGCAAAGATCGCGTCCGCCTCGGACTGCATCTCCGGGATAAATACCCGCAGCTGCTCATATTTCCGCAGAAGCCACATGGCCGTCCTCCTGGTCAGGCCGCGGATGTGTCCAAAAGCGCCTCGATACCACTCACTGAACGGCTTTTCCAGCAGACACCGGGCAAGCTGTTCCAGTTCCTGGTCTTCCATGTGGTGGCTGACCAGCCCATGCTTCAATAGCTGGCGCAAAGTGAGCAGCCGTCTGTCCACGGAAAGGGGCGTCAGCATGGCGTAGAGCCGGACATAGATTTCATCCTGCTGCCACAGCAGCCACATCTCTTCAAAGGTGTACTGCCTGCCGTCTTCCAGCAGGTCAAAATGGCTGCTGCCGCGTTCTACTGTATCGCACGCCTGCAGGTTCCTGGCTGTGAGGCTGTTGAGGTTGCAGTGTTCACAGAACTTATCCTCAAACAGCAGCGCATACCGTCCCAGCGAAAGGAACAGCTCGCTGTGCTCACTCACCAGATCCAGAAAATGCTTCTTCCCATGCCGCACTGCATAAGTGAGGATAGGGAATTGATGGCGCCGGATAGAGCTGAAATCCAGATGGAGCCTCCCGGAGTACAGGGCGTTGAGATAGCTCAGGTCATTTCGCAGGATCTCCTGCCGCTGTCCTTTGTCCAGCGGCGCTGTGTGCGAGATAAACCAGTTAAGGTCATACTGCCCCGCATGATTTTCCAGCCACCGCTCAAAAAAGGCATCGAGGTCTTCGGTATCATATTCAAAGGCGGCCAGCAGGCGGCGGAATTTCATCACATCGGCCGTCTCTACCCAGCAAAGGTCTTTGAGCCGTGCCGCGTTCAGATCAAGCGCCACCCCCTGCCGGTAGAGCAGTGTCAGGACCCGCTGAAGAGGCTGGTTCTGTTCCAGCAGCTCCAGCGCCTCGCGCGTATTGTTGTTCCAGTTGAACAGGTACGGGCCGAGAAACGGCTGCCGCATCATGTTCTTCTGTGCGTCCGTCAATGCGGATAATTCCTCCCGTTCTGTGGCCGGGAAGGCATTGATGTTGTCAATGATGGCCTCTCCTTCTTCCTCATACTTGATAAACGGCAGGTAGAATTTCATGTAATAAAATCGCAGGGACAAAGGGATATCCGTTCCCGCTGCCGCCAGCACTTGTTCTTTGGGATACTGCGTCAACTGCTCATCGCAGGTTATAGCCGACTGGAGCATACTTGTGATCGACCGGTCATCCACCCCATCATTGCACAGCGCATGGTAGAGCGCCGCAAATTCCGGCGTCCGTACAAGTTCCTTCTGAATTTGCGCATTGTCATTGCCGGTGCGGAGCCTGTTCTGTAATTGAAAAGACTCCACCCGCTCGCAGGTCTGGTCCAGGGCATCCTCCGGGAATTTTCCCGTCAATCCCAATTTCAGGCCGCTGCTCTCCATGCGGGCGAGCAGGGCTAAATGTTTCAATGTGTTTGTCATGCTGCTTCACCTCCTACGATGGTTTGCACCATTGTCAATATCTCTCTGCGCGGCCGAGGCTCATACATCACAAGACTTCCGCACAGCTCAAAAAATTTCCACATTTCCGCCGCCTCAAGGGTCTGAGCGCAGCCTGCCGGCCATTCCAGCATTTTTTCATAGACCATATCCAATGCGGCTTTCCTGGTCTCGCCATGATAATATCCGCGCATGAACTGGACAAGGGATTCCGCGCTGCCATCATAGCAGCTTGCCAGGTTCTCCTGACGCTCCATGACCTCCTGTTGCCGTTGGCGCTCTTTTTTCTGTTCTTCCTGTTCGGCTGCAGCTTTTCGCTCGGCCTCCATTTCTTCCTTGGAATAGAACCGTTCCTTTAACTGCTCCGCCTCGTAGCCATTGCAGGCGTCACGGGCCAGAAGCTGCCGCAGCACAGCCGCCAGCAGCGGTTTGTCATAGATGCGCTGCACTTCCGGGGCCTTCAGGGCACAGAGGACAAACGAATCATAGCATTCCGGCTCCGTCTGGAAGAAGGAAGCATCGATCCAGTCATAAAGCTGCCAGTGCTGCTCCACTGTCAGGAACGGCCGGACCATAGAGAACGCTTGGACTTTTTTGTGATAATAGCCTTCCGTCTTGGCAAACTTCTGGTGGAAATAAAAGTCCTTTCCGAAAATATCCCGCAGCTGAGAGAAGGTGTACTGGCCAAACAGCTTTTGCGCGAACCGAAAGCACCGCCAGCTGGAGATTTTCAGCGCATATTCCTCTAAAAGCTCCAGAGGATGGGCACGAGCCCCGTCCCCCTTGTGCTGCTCAAAAAACTGCCACAAATTGATCTCCTTTCGCTCCACCAGCAAAACAAAGCTGCGAAGCGTAAGCCAATGGCGCTTGTTAAAATACTCAATATACTCCACACCAGTCAGGGCCTGATACCGCGTAAGCCAGCGCCGCAGCGGGATCGCCGCACGGAAACGGAGCATCTGCATGGTAAACAGTTCCGCATATTCCTCATTACTCAGCTCGTTTGCCAGAATGTCGTATCGCGGGTCGAATACATCGAAGCGATAAGGGAACTGCCTTTTAATTGTTTGATTCATCCAGAGGATAGTCTGGGGGGCTGTGGGTGCAAGCCCCGTCTGGATGGCTGCCCAGAGATCCTGATATCCCTCGTACCTGACCTCAAATTTCTTGTAAACCTGGAACAGCCAGCTGATGTACGCATAGATCTCTTCCGGCTGTCCATCCGGGCCGTTCAGCAGCATTCGGACGCAGGCCACCGCGATCTTTTCCGCCACAATGCCTTTGGATGAGAGCCGGTCCGGTATCCGGTCGGCCCACACCGCCAGGGAATTTGCCATTGTAATCTCTTCCATGCTGTACCCGGCAGTATGCAAAACCGAAAATTCCCGGCTGTCCGGCTTCATGTTCATGTAGGGCAGCTTCATCAGCGTCCGCAATACCAGATCGTTTTTTCCCCGATAGCGTTTTGCCTCTTCAGCGTAGAAACGGATGAACCATTCCAGCACGCCAAAATCCCGTGCCATAGAAATCGTCCTTTCTGGTCCAAACAGCCGCGTCAGCTGCGGCCGCATGGCCTGATAGCCGGTCTCCGGATCATCAAACAAGGAGAGCACAAACAGAGCCTCCTCCGTCCTGGCGTATTCCCTGGCGGCCAGTTCATCCAGCCGCGTGCGGCGCCGGAGAGTGTCGGTTTCCAGCAGATAGAGCGCGCCTTGCAGGTAAACATCCGTCCCGGCGGTCCTGCGGAGTTTCTGAATGAAATCATTTCGCTGATTGCCTACAAACATTGTGTCAGCCTGACACTGGCGGGTGTAGCCCAGGGCCAGTGCAAGAGCGCGGAGAATGCGCATATCCGTGCCCAGCTTTTCCTCGAACCGCTCCAATACTTCACCGGGGTAACGCAGGCTGTAAGTTTCAAAATAGCCGGAAACATTCTGATCTCTCTGCCAGATCTGTCTCACTTCCTGCTGACGGTAAAGGATTCTCACCTCATCGTCCTGCGCCATCTGTACGATCAGTTCCGCAAAGGCATGATACAGCGTAAGGTCAATGACCTTCTGGTAGGCACTGTATGCCGGTATGATTTCTTGGTTCACAACATTTCCCTCCTTTTTACTGCGGCCAATGCCCGCCGGTAGAATAGTTCCATTCAATCGTCCCGTCTTCATAGATTTGGGGGCCGTGTGCGGCCAGGCTCCAGCCGTCGGACAGCCTTGTAAAATAGGCTACCGTTTCCCACGGGCAGCTGCCCTCCACAAAGCCGGTGCAGCGGTACTGTTTATTATTGCGGTTGGTATAAACGCGATTGACAACAGGGATGAAATACTTTCTTTCCATATGGTGTTCCTCCATAAAAATATAGGGAGAGGGCGCAGACCGCCCTCTCCCCATTGTCAAACTCTGATGAACCGACTGGTTAAACCACACCGGCCATGCGGAAAAATTCCTCCGGCGTCAGCACCGGGATATCCAGTTCCCGCGCCTTGGACAGCTTGCTGCCGGCTTTCTCGCCGCAGACCAGATAATCGGTCTTGCGGGTCACCGAACTGCCGGCCACTGCCCCCAATGAGGCGATCAGGCTGTTCATCTCGTTGCGGGTGTAAGGCTCGACCTTTCCCGTGACCACAATGGTCTTTCCGGAAAAAGAATTGTCCCTGTTGATAGTCTGGTTGTTGGCCTCCACCGGTTTCTGAATGTTCATCATCGGCTGCAATTCCTCCCAAATACAGAAATTTTCTTCCTTGTTAAACCATTCTTGAATGTTGTTGTGCAGCGTCTCTCCAAAGTCCGGGAGCTGTCGGAAGTCATAGCCCCCATAGACGGCATCCCGGAATTCGTCCAGACTGCCGTGAAATTCCCGGCAAAGGACCTTGCTGGCGGTATTGCCGACCATCGGGATGTCCATAGCGATAACATACCGCTCGAATGTCGTGCTGCGGCTCTGCTGGATGGCGTCCCAAAGACGCTGCCAGGACTTTTCACCGAAACCGTCCATCCGGATGATCTCATTCCTATGTTGATCCAGGCGATAAATGTCCAGATAGCTGTGTATCCAGCCGCGGCCAATCAGCTTTTCCAGCGTTCCTTCCGACAGTCCTTCAATGTTCATGGCCTTTTTGCTCACAAAATGGACGAACTGTTTAAGGCGTCGGGTCTCGCAGGCGGCGTTGTCGCAGAACAGAGTCTTGATGACCCGTTCCTCGCCGTTTTCACCACGGCCACTGGTTTCGTGGATTCTGGTCGGCTCTCCGCAGCAGGGGCACTGGTGCGGGATCACGGCATCCATAGAAAAATTGCCCCGGTCCAGGTTTTCCTCCACATGGGGAATGATCATGTTTCGTTTGCTCACCAGGATACGGCAGCCCGGCGCCAATTCCAGATCCTCAATGAAGGACAGGTTGTGCAGGCTGGCTCTGGACACTTCGCATCCGTCGATCTCCACCGGCTCAAAAATGGCAACCGGGGCAATCTCGCCGGTGCGGCCGGGCGTCCATTCAATCGTCTGGAGCTTTGTCTGGAACAAATCATCCTCAAATTTGAAGGCAAGGCCGTCCTTGTAGTGATGGCCCGTGCGCCCGCAGCTTTTGGACAGCGCGATGTCGTTGTAAGTAATAACGATACCGTCAATGGGAATATCAGCGTCCGCCGCATACTCCTTGAGCTGACGGATACCGTCCTCGGTTTCCTTCTGCGTCAAAGGGCGCTTGGTGACCATGTACTTGCAGGGCAGAAAGCCCAGCGGCCGCAGCGCCTTGAGGCGCTCCGACTTGCGAGGCAATTCCTCCATGCCCTCCAGCACATTGAACGGCATGAACATCAGTCGCCGTCCCAGGCAGGTCCCGGCGTCAAACAGGCGCACTGAGCCGGCCGCCAGATTGCGGCCGTTCTTGTAAGGTTTCCCATCGCTGTCCACCAGAGTGGTCTTCAGCTGTTCAAAATCGCTGGGGCGGATGAACGCCTCGCCGGTGACCACCAGGCGGTCTTCATATTGGATATTCTCGGGGATGCCGCCAATAGCGCGGGTGTTGTGGGTCACGATTTCGCCCACATCACCGTCGCCCCGGGTAGCTGCCTCCACCAATTTGCCCCCTTCATAGGTCAGTTTGATGGTAAGGCCGTCCAACTTGAGCATGAACATCACCTGATGCTCTCCCATAAAGCGGCACAAATCCTCCGCATTCTTCACTTTTTCCAGAGACAGCAGCGGAATCGAGTGATTTGTTTTTTCCAGTTTGCTGACCGCCGGGTAGCCCACGGTGTTAGTGGGCGAGTTTGCCATCTGGACACCCGTTTGTTTTTCCACGGCCTGCAGTTCCTCAAACAGCCGGTCATAGGCAGTATCGCTGACACTGGGGCTGTTGAGGTTGTAATACTCATTGCGGTAGCGGTTGAGCCGGTCGGTCAGCTCCCGCTGTCTTTTCATCCAATTCTGGTCCATCAGGCCGCCTCCTCTTCTAAAACACGGAATGCCATAATCAGTGTCTCTGCCGTATGTTCGCCATGGGTGTACGACTTGCACACCCCATCTTCAAATTCCCAGGTGCGCGCAGCTCCCCACCAGAGGATGACGCCACGCCCCTCGTTTGCCGCATTGAGCTTCGGATTGGGCGGATTGAGCGTTTTGGTATAAAAGCCCTGGGTATTGACCCAAGTGACCTCCCGCAGCTGCCCAATGCACCCCGGCCGGCAGTGGCCGATGACTTCCAGGCGCATACCAGGCCGAAGAGCGCGTTTGAGCTGGTTCAGGTTTTTAATCATGCCGCACCATCCTTTCCCTGTCCGGGGCATACCGCCCAAAATTCAGTTCCCGGATGATGCTCTGGATCGTTTCATCATCATCCCATTTTGTGAAGAGGACGGCCCGTTCCGGTCCCTCTCCTGTGTGTACGCTTACCTCGCTGCCATAAATCTGCATCAGCACATCAGGGCGCTGGGCGCAGACCACAGCCAAATTGCCAAGCTGTTTCATTTTTTCTCCTTTCACGCCGCATAGAGCCAGACCACAAGCGGTCGGTTCAAGTCGGCAACCACATAATTTTTCCGCACATGAACTGGGCGGAAATTTTTGTCAAACTCACATTGCGTACTCTGTTCAATACGCCCGCCGGTCTTGGCCAGATATTCCCGGAACATGCGCAGGATACACAGGCGTTCTTTTAGCGTATCGCTCTCCCTGCATAAAAGCTGTGGGCAATACACATATCCTCTCGGATCGTTTTCGAGAAAGAAGCCATAGGTTTTGTAATAGTGGCATCCTCGCGCCCGTTCCCGCTCGATATGCTTAACATAGGCTATACCAGCCTTACCGCCTTGAGTCAGACAGAGATAGCCCATTTTCTGACGCTGTTCGTCTGACAACAAGATCTGCTCCATTTTCTGCCCCGGTAATCCTTTAAAAGCCCGGAAACTCTCGGGCGCATACTTGTAACCGCGAATCTCGTACTTAACTCGCTTTTTTCCCATTAGAGCCCTCCATTCTAAAGAAATAGGCCGGACGCCCCAAAGGACGCCCGGCCATTGAACCTGTCTCACGCGGCAGCAGGGAGTGCCTGCGTCTGCATGACTTCCGTATTTTCCATCAAATCGGCCAGCAGTACCTCTGCCAGCAGACGGCCGGCAAGATGCCCGGTGTGAATGATCACACGGTCTTTCTGCATCTGGATGAATTCCTCCTTCCGCAGCTCACGGCTTCGCTCAGCCAGCTTCAGGTCGCGGCCGGTAAGGCGGGCCGCTATGACCTTCTGCCATTTGAGCAGGAATTCTGTTGCCTGTTCAATATCTTCATGCTGCCGGTCAAACAAAGTGCGCTTCTGACGCACTGTTCCATCCGGTTCAATCTCCAGAGTGTAGTAGGGATCGTTAGGTTCATCCGTCCGGCGCAGGAACAGAATGAAGCTCTCCCGGCGTTCCATGCGGTCATAGTACCGTTCACCGGCGCCATCATTGCCGACACAGTGGTGAAGCATCCGCCCCTCCTTGATGATTTCAAAGATGTTCTGGGGCGCAAGCACCGTGTAGTCGTCATCGCTGTAGGCATATTTTTTCTGCAGCTCCATGCAGATAGCATTGACATGGGGGTATTTCGCCGCCATTTTCTCCGCCTGTTCTTCCAGGCTCCCGGTTTCACTCTGAATGACCAACTCATCGTGCCGCTGCCGCAGTTTGCGCACGCGGTAGACGATTTCATCACTGGTGTCATAGTGCAGCCGTTCTGCCATAGCAAGATAGTCCTGCCATGTAATCAATGCCTGACGGCAGCTGCCATCAAAATACTCTTTTTGCCGTTCCAGATAATTTCTGATCTGCACCAGACTCATTCGGTCTGCGATAAACACCAGATCCCTGGGGCTGATCCGTTCTTTTTTGCTCCAGCGCAGCATTTCATCCGTGATACGCTGTCCGGTCCGCTTCTCAAGCTGCAGCCAGGCCAAAGTCTCTGTGTCTCCGTCCAGCTGGCGCAGGCGGCGGAATTTTGCGGAGTCCAGTCCCAGAGCGCGGATCAATCCCGGCTCGTCCGGATGTAGCACCACTTTCTGCACATCATCGCAGAAGTGGAAACACTCGGCTGTCAGCCGCGACAATCCAGCTTTCCAGATTTGCTCCATCTTGGGGATTTGTTTCCAGACCGCCAGATATTTCTCAGGATCTGTGACCGGATGGCTTCGTATCCACTCGACCAAACCGGTCTGGCGGAGTTCCTTTTTCCCCAGGCTGGGCAAAGTCTTTCCATATACCCGGCCGGATTGATCACCATAATAAGCATAATAGCAGGGGCTTCCCGCGATCCAGCGTGTTTCCCGCTGGCAGTACATCCCCCAGTAATAGGAACGGATTTCGCCGGTGCGGTCATAAATCGAACGCCGGAACTCATGCCAATAGGGCTCGCTGTGCGGCAGGGTATCCTTTCGGTAGGTCCTGTCCGCCCGGAATTCCCGAACGACAAATCCATCCCTGCACCGCTGGACCAGATAAGCATAATACTTATCTGTTTGAAAATAGCCTGCGAGCCCCAAAGCCTTGAACACCACAGGATGGCGGCAGCGGATACAGCGTCCCTCTTTGTTGTGGTAGGGATGCCCGGAAATGGGCACCTCCTTCCCGCAGAAAGTGCAGTAACCGGTTTTGGCTCCGCCGCGCTTGTAATGGTAAAATATAAAATTTTCCCGCACGGCCACCTTGTCGGCCCACCGCTTCCAATCTTTTGGCAATTTCGGCACCTGCGCCAGATCCTTGTCCCATGGGTCAGTGATCCGTTTGTGGCGCCGTTCCAGCTGTTCGTCCCTCACATTCCTCTGAAAGTCGAGAATGCCGAGATCGCCACCGCGCTTGCCGGAAAAATAGTCTTGAACCAAGGCCGCATCTTCCTCGCTGACCCAGCAGGTAGCGTAGTAGTTCCTGCCAGGCCATTCCAAACGGTCCAGTTTTGCATCCCGCCACTTTTTCTCCAAGTGATCGTAGGTCAAAAACTGGCGGTTTTCCTTGTCGATAAATACCTCATAAGCAGGATTATTACCATCCAGCCGCAGATGATCCGGCAGAAAAAAGGCGGCTTTCAGAACGCCATCCTGCACCAGACAGTTCATAAACGCGAAATAGGTGCGGGTAGTATAGGTGTGGCCATAATAAGTCGTCTCCTTTTTTGGCTCATCCGCTATCGCCACTTCTTTCATCTCCTGCGATGCCGTCAGCGCCGGCATCGCTTGAAGCATGGATTTCTTCAAATTAACTCACCATCCTTTTCTCAAGATCCACCCCATACCAGACATTGGGCAGAAGTGTCTTTCCATCAATGGTAGCCACCACGATCTGCTGGATGCAGCCGGTGGCCGGGTCTTCCTTGGCAAACGCCAACACATCGCCTTTCCGGCGGCCCTTGGCTATGGGATCAGCGCCGCGGACGGCCGCATAACCGTCACACGCCTCTGCCTGGTCTTTCCGCACATGGCTGTTCCATTCCCGCTTGGGATGGTCTGCCATAAAAGCGAGGCCATGGAGAAGCAGTTCCTCTTTCGTCAGCCGTTTGAGGACCGTCAGCTCAGTGCAGGAGATTTTGGAATCTACCTCGTCCTCGTCAATGTCCCCGCCGGCATTGACGATATAATATTCCGAATGGTCGATATCTCCGTAATAGTTCAGGCAATCCAGCGGGTTCTCCGCACAGTGGAAGCCATTTTGCCGGCAGTTGGCCTTATCAGTCACATTGAGGCCCATCTGAAACTGGTAATCAATGCAGATCATGCCGGGACGAAACCCTTTATATGCAATCATGCTCTGCCTCCTCAGCCTGCTTTTGCCATGCCAAAATCCATCAGAGACATCTGCCCGTCAGCAGAAGGCTTTTTCTCCGGCGCCGGCTTAGGCTCCGGCTTTTTCTTCTCAGCAGGTTTTTTCTCGGTTTTCTTTTTCTTGGAGGACTTCACGGAAGACTTGCCATAGTAGGGGCGGGGGACAAATTTTTCTTCCTGCTCCTGGTCCTCTTTGGCGTCCGGATCGCGGAAATAGTCCTCCGACCACTGATAGCACAGGTCATCCGGAATATCGCAGCCATACCCCTGGCTGCCCTGGCCCGGCTGGATGCCGTTTGCTTTCAATTCGTCCTGGATGTACTCCCATGCCTTGCGGCTGATGTATTGGAAACAATGGACCATCGTTTTCTTCGGGTGCATGGTGAGACGGGCAAATGCCGGGTCTTCCAGGCACTTGGTCTGGATATACTCCGACACGCACTCCTTCATATTGCGCCGGGTCAGCTTTTCCACATCGCCGCTGACCCGCTGCATGGAGGCAGCCACCACCTCATCGTCACTCATGGCGGCCAAGCGGTCCATCTGTTCCTGCAGGGCCTTCTTCTTTTCCGCCTGTTTCGCCTCCCACTCAGCCTTCCGTTTGGCTTCGGCGGCCTCATGCTCGGCTCGGCGCTTTTCCTCGTCAGCGTCCGTATTGGAGGTATCTGCCTTGGCGGGCTCCGCCTGACCCTCATCGGCATTGTCCCCGTCATCGGTTTCTTCAGCGGGGGTCCCTGCCTCGTCAGGCTGTCCCTGCTTTTCCGGGACCTCGCTCAAATCTTCATCGTCCTCAAAAGCAGGCTGCGGCGCCGGTTCTTCAGCAGGCGGTACAGGCTGACGGCCAGCCGGCGGCACCGGCAGCTCGTCAAAGCTTTCCTTCTCCTCAAAGGCGCGCTCGCGGGTGAGCGGGGCGGCAGACGGTTTGCGGCTTTCCTGCATATCCAGCGACATTTCTGAAAAATATCCCATAATGAACTCCTTTCTGTTGACAAAAATGGCATGGAGCAGGTTAATCCCTGCTCCATGCCATCGTTTACCTGTGTCACAGCACATAAAGTAATGTGCTGAAGCTGTCGAAACAGTAACAAATCACATTGGGATACTGTTTCGACCATTTCTTGATCCTGTTCTGCATCTCCTGCGCTTTTTGTTTGGCCGGGCCATTCCACGGCGGCGGAACCGTCACCGTAAAATATCCCTGCTCCGTGCGGGGCTGCACATCAGCGTTCAAATGAGCGCATTGTTCCAGAAGCGCCAGAAGTTGCCCTCTCTTCGTCTCATTTACAACAACCATTGAAGCCTCTTTATGTCCCTTCCTTGATGTCCTTTTTGGCAAGCATGGGTGAAAACTTGACCTGCGGAAATTCATGCTCCCCATTGACATAGTAGTAAACCCTTCGTGGAGAATGGTCCAATTCTACCACATCAGAGAGAGCCATTGGCCGCCCGTGGCAGTCCTCCGGCAATCCTTCCCGGCAGTCAGCAAACAGACGCTTCAAAATCTCCGTGTCGCTCTGTTCCACCGGGCAGTAGATTTCGCCAGCCCCGACCATGCGGTACATGGCGGCGGGCGGTTGTTCATAACCGGCCTTTTGCAGCGCCGCGAGTTCCTTAAACGCAAACGGGATGGCTTTCTGCTCGTCCAGTTCCAGCTGATAGAGTACAAACCTCTGTTTCCGCCGCTGGGGTTCCAGCAGGGCGCCGAGGGCATCCCTCCCTTTCTGCAGGAAGGTTTCATGTTCCTCTCTGGTCAAGCCCAGATATTCCGTCAGGCAGGTCTTGTTTTCAGCCAGATGCTGCCATAGTTCGATACAGTCCTCAATATGCGCCAGTTCACACAAGCCGCAAAGGTACTGCGTTTTGAAACTGAGTCTATCGATCTCCTTTCTCCTTTGATTTTCCCGGCGAAGTGCCAGCTGCCAATCATCAAATCCCTTATAGTTGGGATTCCAGGTGAGCCTCCGGCAGTTCATGCCGTATTTCCGGGCCGTCAGATAAATCTTCGACGCCCCGGCCATCGTCATTTGATTGTTGTACTTATCCATATCATGGGCTTCAATGATTTCCTCCGTACCGTTCTGCGCCAGAAGGGCAAACAACGGGTCCAGCGGGCTGGTGTTGTTGGCCCCGGCAATCGCGGCAAAGGTGCGTCCAGTCAGACAATGGGAAATGTCTGCTTTCAGCAGCCCCTCAATCACATAGACCACCCGGGCGGATGGATCACCGATCAGATGTACCGGGCTGCCGGAGCCTGTCCCGTCTGTCTTTGAGGAAGAGGAAAACCAGATGTACTTGGCCCCCGGTTTCTCCGGCGGGTCATCCTTGTGTTTCAGCGGCACATCCAGCATGATCTGGAATCCCTGCAGCCGCCCGTCAAAGCCTACGGCGGGGATCAGAATGCCGGAGGTCTTCTTATAAAATGCCATTGTCCAATGGCCGCTGTCGTCCCGGTAAAATCCGGGTACGCCCTGTACCCTGCATCCCTGTTTGATCAGCCGATCCGTGATAGAGCGGCATAAGAAGGGCGGTGGGGTACTCTTAAAGCCCAGCGACTCGATTTGTTCATCAGACAGCCCGCGCTTTGGTGAGCGCAGATGTTCCCGATGTGCCGGCCGCAGCGTAAGCTGGGCCAGAAGCAGGGATAGCGTCTGATGGATCTCGGCCGGGCTGGCTTTATCCGACTGCGGCACAATCTTTCGCTCGGAAGAAGAATGACCTGCAGCGGCCGCCCGGGTCCCCGAAGGCGGGGACCCGGCACTGGCCGTCTGCCGTTGAGCTTCGTTCCCGGAGCGTGCGTGTTCCTCTTGGATATTGTCACACAGAGCTTCTGCAATTTCCCAATAAGCGTCAGAGGTTGTCGTGTGATTGAGTTTTGCGTACAGCGCCAACATTCCGCCATGTTCATCGCAGTGATTGCACCGCCAGACATTTTTGACGAAATTGACATTCATCCGTCCGCGGCGGTCACCGCAGAACGGGCAGTCCACATAGACGCTGTTCGCCTGCTTGCGCCTGACCCGCAGGTGCAGCAGTTCCACGACCTCCATGATGCCGAAGGGAAATTCATCCGGGTACGAGCCCATCTGTCATTCCTCCCTTCATACCCTCGCCGGGGGCCATATCAGCCGGCCTTTTGCAGCGAATCCAAAACCAGCTGGGCGGCAGCGCGGACCATGTTGTTTTTGCTTTTGCCCGGAATCAGGTAAAACCGCAGATTGACCGGGCGCTTCTCAGCCACCTGAGCAATCGTCATGCCCCGGCAGATGCCATCATCTACAACAACCTGCTGGGCCTGCTCCAGTGTCATGACCTTCAGGATATCCTCCACAGGCGTATCCTGTGTGTAAGAGGGAGCCTCTGCTACGGTATCCGCCGCGGCAGTGCCATCTTCGGTCTGCACCGGCTCGGCGGCAGGTTCAGGCTTCTCCATGTGCTGAACCGGCAGCTCCGTTACATTGCCGCGGACAGGCAATTCATGCGACTGTTCGCTCTCAGCCACCGGCTGCTCTGTCTTTGGCGAAGGCCCAACCGGGAGCGTATCGAATGTCCTCTCAGGCTCTACCGGCAGGTGCTGCTCCACCGCTTCCGAAGCAGTGCTTTCCTTCGACGGGGCCGTTGTCACGGTTGCCGCCTTTTCGGCCTCAAACGCCCTCTGCGGCGTTTTGATGGGGCTGGCAGGGGATTTCACCTCAGCAGGCGTATCGCCCTTCTGCGGGGCGCTGTGGGGCTTCTGCGGCGGTGTCGTGCGTGCCGTCGGCCCGGCAGGCGGTTCTGCGGCCTTTTTGACAGCCGCTCCGGAGCTTTTCTCCATCAGTTCAGCCTGGGCGCCGGCGCTGATCAGCTGGATGCCAAAACCGGCGTCCGTAAGGGCCTGACTCAGCGCCTCATTCTGGGCGGCTTTTACGAAATCGCGGCTGTCCTGAGTAGTCTGCTGGGCCGTGCTCATACTGAACGGCTCCGCGTCACTGCGGTCCAGAAACACCTTGGCCTCAAAAATCGCCATTTGCTCTGTGATCCGCAGCGCCGTCAGACTCATACGGCCATTGGGATGGGCCATGCGGAACCAGAGTTTCTGATAAGGCAGATCCAGCTTCAAGGTGTCCTTGGTGCGGCGGAGGAACTTGAGCGGGTCAAAGCCCGGCACCTTGTTCAGTTCAGAGGCCGCAGGCACAGCTTCGTACATCGTTTTCGCATTGTTTTCGTTCATGTTATATACTCCTTCCTGTGTAATAAATAGGAGACGCCGGGCAATTTTCTGCACCTTGCGCCTCTTTTTTAACCAGCGTATTTCAGTTCTTCTTCCAGAGCTGCCGGGACCGGGATTCCGGCCCGCTTGGCATAGGCCTTATAGTACATACCGATGCGCGTGCCCAGAAGCGTATTCCGCTTGACGATTTCATTCCGGTGGATCGCCATAAACAGCACCTGCTTTTGGCCGATCAGCACCACGCGCTTTTTGGCTCGGGTGATGCCGGTATAGAGCAGGTTGCGGTAGAGCATGACGGTGTGCGCTTTCAAAAGCGGCATGATGACCGTTTCATACTCAGAGCCCATTGCCTTGTGGATGGTGGTGGCGTAGGCAAGGTCCAGATTGACCATATCCTCTACGCTGTATTCCAGTTCTCGGCCCACACCGAAGTCCAGACCGATACGCTTGCCATCTTCATCGTCTTTGATATAGCGGATAAATCCCAGGTCGCCGTTGGACACCTTGGCGGTGTTTTTGGTCTGCATGATCCGGTCGTTTACCCGGAACACTTTGACGCCGATTTTGATTTCTTCCTCGGCAGAGCGGAACGGGTTGACCACCTCGCGGATGGCCTCGTTGAGTTGTTCCGCCGACGCGGCGCCTTCCGAACGGAAGGGGGACAAAATCTGCACCCGGTCAATGCCGCTTTCCGCGATTTCCCGGCAGTAACGGGCGATGATCCGCTCCGCGGCCTCTGCCTGGTTATCGCTTGCCATAAATACAAAGTCCGGCCCAAAGTACAGCTTGGTGTTGCCCTCGTTGATAAACTTGGCGTTATAAGCAATCAGGCTGTCCTTGGACTGGCGGAAGATCTGGTCCAGTACCGTGACGGGAATCAGGCCGCAGTCGATCAGTTCGCGGAACACATTCCCGGCGCCCACGCTGGGGAGCTGATCGGGGTCGCCCACAAGAACGACACGGGCCCCATCCTTGATGCGGGAAAAAAATTTGTCTGCCAGCCACATATCCACCATAGAAAACTCGTCCACGATGATCAGGTCCGCCGACAACGGCTCCTGCTGTCTGCTGCGGTTGGCGTCATCTTCTTCACTGCCAAGGCCCAGGCCGCTGTGGAGCGTCCGCGCCTTGTCAAAGCCAGTGCTTTCCGCCATGCGACGGCTGGCACGGCCGGTCGGTGCCATCAGAACGATTTCACCTTTCGGGTGCAGGCGGCGGTAGACTTCCAAAATGGTCTTGAGCACCGTTGTCTTGCCGGTGCCGGGAGAACCTGTGATAATGGACAGGCTGTGGCGGTAAGCCGCGTAGACCGCTGCCTCCTGTTTGGAAGACAGCACAAGCCCCATTTCACGCTTGACCTGCTCCAGCGCCTGCTCAATGCGCTCCGGCGCAGACGGCTCTATCAGCCGCATGGCAATACGCCGGGCCGTTTCATCTTCCTGTGCGAATGTGCGGGGCAGGTAGATGTTATCTTTGACGGATACCACCTCGCCATGAAGAATCATGTCCTGAAGCACATCCGCGACCTCCTGTTCATGAAGCCGGAGAGACGGGACGGGGATCTTTGCGTTGAGAAGCCGAAGAGCCTCCTTCCGCAAAGCTTCACCAGGCAGGAACAAATGTCCTTTGCCGCCCTTGCTGTCCTCCAGCGCCCAGAACAGTGCGCCCTTGACCCGCATGGGGTCATGCAGGTCGCCGCCGTTTTTCTGAACGATGGCATCTACCCGGAGAAATCCAAAACCGGATACCTGGCACAACTCAAAGGGACTCTTTTTCAAAATATCCACACTGGCAGGCCCAAAGTGCTGGTAAATCTTTAGGGCCGTTTTCGGCGTGATCTTGAATGGGGAGAGCAGCGTCATCAGGTCTTGGAGCATCCGGCTCTCCGCATACGAGGTTTTGATGTCCTCCAGCTTGCTTTCCGTAATGCCCTTGACCTCCAGCAGCCGCTCGGGGTGATTTTGCAGAATATCCAGCGTTTCCACGCCAAACCGGGAAACGATCTGCGCGGCAGTTGCCGGCCCGATGCCTTTGATGAGGCCGGAGGCCAGATAGCCCTCCACGCCGCTCTTGGTCTTGGGAACGATCTCGCGCCACTGTTCTACCTGAAGCTGCACACCATATTTGCCCTTTGTCCACTCGCCGTCCAGTTCCAGCTCTACCGCATCCGTGCGGGGCAGTTCATAGCCCGTCGCAACAAAGCGGATCAAATGATCCCTGTAGCGTCGGGTGGAACGGGCTTCCTGGGGCACCTCCTTATCGGCAGTTTTCACGCTGATGATACAGAACTTGTTCACCGGGTTATGATAGATCGTCCCGTCATAAGTTCCTCTATGGATCACTTCTTTTTTCCCTCCTTTTATGCCGCCTCGCCGTCACACTTGACTACGAACCGGCGTGACACTGAAACAGTCACATACTGTTCGTAAATGTCCGGGTGGTCCAGCTTCAACCGTTTCAGATTATCCTTGTCGATACCAGGGGTCCGTATCGGATTGTAGGTGACGGTATAGTTCACCCCATCCTGCTGGCAAATGGCTTTGCAGCTTTTCCCCATTTTGGCAATGATGGCAGCCTTCAGCCGCTTCATATCTTCCTCAATCTTCTTGTTGCCGGCTTCTGCGCCTTTTTTCTGCTCCTGAAGCTGGAGAAAACGCATCAGCTTGGCCGTCAGAGACAAATCGAGTGTCACAGCGGGGGCCTCCTTGTCAGCGGGGCCGGTGTACCGGCGCACGCTCTCGATCACGAGGTCTCCATCCTCGGTGTAAGGCGGCGGTGTTCTGGTAAGCACATGGTTTTCCCAGAAATCCTGTTCCAGAAAAATCATCTCATCCTCATAAGCTAAATCCCTCCTCATATCGCGGATAATGCACTCCTGCGCGTTGTTGCCATACAGGCAGCAGAAAAAACAGCGGTCCACATCCATGACGGCCATGTAATGCCGCCCCTGACACTCATAGTAGGCCGGAATGGTTTCCTCACCATTCAGCCACCAGTTATCTTTGGCGTTGTAGTTTGTTGTCTTGATCTCCAGAATAGCGGTACTGCCGTCCGGTAGTTCCACGAAATAGTCCACATCCGCCAGCATCCAGAGATACTCCGGGTGCTGGAACATCTTTTTGATCTGATAGATCTTGTAGCCAGTCTGGTGCTGGAAAATCTTCGCCACCAGCGGTTCCAACAGGTGTCCCATCTCCAGGGCCACCCAGTTGTCCTCATGGTCCTCGACCACGGCAATGTTCAGCTTGTCATAAAACAGATCCCGGGCCGTCCGCCACGGTGAAATGCCCAGCAGAGCTGCAACATCGCTGCCTCCAATACCTTTCCGGCGGTAGGCAAGCCATTCTTCTTCGGACAAGCCTGCCGTATCCACCAGCACCATGGGCTGATGCCGCTCTTTGACAGCCACACTGCCTGCCGGCATACTCAACACCCCCTCCGCGTCCTGCGGGGAATGACGGGCGCCCGAATCACCGGGCAATGCTTCTGTGCGGACTGGTTCAGCTTCTGGCACTGCCGCCGGTTTTCCATCGGTTTCCTCTTACTCGTCAGAGGCTCCTGACTCCGCTTTTTTACATTCATGTTCATACCTGCCTTTCTGTAATTTTGGTATATCCTCAAAGCCGTTTCCGGCATTTGGGCAGAAAAAAAGCGAGGGTGACAAAGGGCGTAACGCCTGATGTCCATAGCTGCCTATGAACCAAAGTCATCCTCGCTGACGGGAGCAAAAGTCCCGGAAAACAAAAAAAGCCAGTAATATACCGGCCCAGAGGGGCGCAGTAATACTACTGGCACAAGTACAATCTTGACTGCGTGTGCAATGCAGATTTTTCAATCCGCGGTACAGAAACTAAGTCTGTATCCCACAAGGGGAAAACGCACAAAAATCAATTACAGAAACAGTGTAGCACAATATCTTGCGTTAGTCAAGAAATATCATCTATATATAGTATCTTTCTGCCACTGAAAATGGCGTCGCTCAAAAAAACTCATCAAAAGGCACAGGATTTGCAGAAATTTGGCCGCCATCTCCTATATATAGAGCGTACAGACATGGCATGGGATTCCGTAGCCGGTCTGCACGCTCTTTTTGTACCTTGACAAGCCCCATAACCTTTTCCATTGGAGTTATACAGGGATCGCGGACAGTGTGCGATGACCACATGGAGCCCGCCCACGATTGAAATACCGCACAGCGGGCCCTGGCAATACGCGGCGGAAAGCCCCGGCGCAGGAAATGGCCTTTGGAAAGTGATTTTGACCATCCAGAAATAAATAATCGGATTGAATTGAGGGTCCTATTATTATATAATTAAGGTGCTATTACAGACTATGGATTCCTCAATCCGTCCGATTGTAAGAAGGGAGGTAATGACGATCGGACGCACAGAAAATTTCACCAATCCAACTGTTGCAAAGAGGACCTATACTGTTGCAGAAGTAATGGATATTCTTGGTGTCAGCAGGAAAAAAGCATACGAACTGTGCAATTCCGGTAGCTTTAAGATTGTCCACATTGGCAGAAGCATACGGGTTTCTAAGGCCTCTTTTGATGCATGGTTGGATAACCAATCGTCTCAAATGGAGGAATAATCGAATATGGAATCTTTAGTCTATAAAAAGAACTGCACCATCTCTCTTTGGGGAGGTGAAGTGTAATGGCAAGCATTAGCAAACGAAATGGGAAATACGCTGTCACATACTACGAAGGTGACGACAGGCATCCTGTTATGAAATCGGGACTGACGGCATCTCAGGCAGAGAAATTGCGTGACAAGAAAAATGCTGAAGAAAAGAAGTGGCGTGAACAGAGAAAAAAGGCGCGTGAAAAAGCGAAGAAGCAAGTAGTCAAAGCTGTTTCCAACAATGCTGGCGATAACCCTACCGATGCGACTCTCGAAGAATACATGGAAGAATTCATTGAGAAATATGGAACAAAGCATTGGGGTGATTCGTACTATACCAGCTCCCGCTCCAGAATGATTAACTATGTTTACCCCCATTTTGGTCAGCACAAGATTGTCGATATTACTACACAAATGATCGATACTTACTATGATTTTCTGATCAAAGAGTGCCCTCTCGTGGCAAACAGAGGGAAACAAAAGGGTAGTGATGAAGGCGGGCATGTTACCTCTGCTATTGTGCGTGACATCCATAAGGTACTCCGGACTGCTTTTAATCAAGCTCGAAAGTGGAAGTACATTCGGCAAAACCCATTTAATGACGCGGATCTTCCCGAACATAAGGAGGAAGAGCGTCCAGCCTTTTCACCCGATGAATTTGAATGGATACTGGATTACACTGACGATCCAAGTGACTATGAGCGATACACGATACATGTTGCTCTTGCCATTCAGTATTACTGCACAACTCGTGGTGGAGAAGTAGGTGGGCTTCAATGGCCGGATTACAACCGGACTGAGAAAACCTTGCACATTTACAAAGCACTTGATAGGGTGGCGAAAAAGAATCTCAACTTGCCGAAACTCATCATTTACTATACTTTTCCAATTATGAACGCATACAACAAAACGGTGGTCGTTCTGAAAGCTCCCAAGACAGAAGCTACGGAGAGGTTTAGCAAATTGAACAACCTTATGATTGAAAAGCTTGATCAGCTGAAGAAAATGCAGGAAGAAATGATTGCCAATATCTTCGGCGACGATTATCAAGACAATCAGTTAATTATCTGCCAGCCCAATGGACGCCCTATCATGCAGGAGCAGTTGAACCGGAAGTTTAAAGATATTATTGTGGAAATGCGTGAAAATGGTTATAAGTTTACCAGCGTCCCAGAAGACAAACTGGACGATGTTGTTTTCCATAGTGTCCGTGCTGCCAGCGCCACAAAGAAAATGCAAGTTTCTAACGGCAATCTGAAAGCGGTGATGCGAGCAGGCGGGTGGGCAGAACCTGATATGGTAATCCGCTATTCAAAAGCTTATGACGACGATCAAGTAAAAATCGCGCAAAAGATGGAAGAGGATTATCACAAGGGCGGAGATGCCAAACCACAGCAGGACGCAGAAGAACTACTTCGTATCATTCAGGATAATCCAGAGCTGTTAACTAAATTGCTGGCGGCCATAAAACCTTAGCGCAAATTTCCGCAGAAGGCTTCAAAAACCTTAGCAGGGGTGATTTTCACCTCAAAAACAGCCTTCCTGTATGAGCAAAAACCTTAGCTGTGTTAGCCCGAAAAAAGGATGGGGAACATAAATGAAAGGCAAAAAAATTGCTTGCCTACAATCGCAACTTGTAAGCAAGCAAGAACGCCGGAAACCCTTATCCGACAATGATTGTCTGGCGTGCCAGAAGGGACTTGAACCCCCGACACCCGCCTTAGGAGGGCGGTGCTCTATCCAACTGAGCTACTGGCACATATTAAATTTTGAACTTAACAAAGTTATCCCACGCCGCCTCCTTTAGTGAACCGTAGTTAGTTCTCTTAGGAGGGGGCTGTTATATCCATTTAACTATGGGGGCATAGCCCCGAAGGGCTTTTATTAGTATATCAATTTTTTTCTTCCCTTGCAACCACAAATCCCCGTTTTTCCAGGGCCTTGTCCTGGGTGCGGAAGGCCCACATATAGGCCAGTGTAATCAGACACAAAAGAACGATCATGGCGGAGAAGGCCGGTTTATAACTGTGGAGCACATCGTAAGAGCCGCCCACCAGCACAGGGCAGAGCATACCGCCGATGTTGGCAAAAGCGGAGATCATTCCCAGGATGCTGCCAAAATCCCGGTTGCCATAGACGATCTGAGCGATGATGGGATGGGCCACATTGCCAAAGGCCCCTCCCAAACCGGTGCCCAGCACGATCAGTCCAATGCCCGGCATAGCCGGAGCCATCAACGCCCCAGCCAAAGCCACACCGGCGGAAATATGGGCCACCACTGTGGCCTTTTCTGCCCCCAGCTTATCATAGAGCCAGCCCAATGCCAGTTTGCCGATGGCCAATGCACCCATGCCACAGGAGGCCACCGAGGCAGCAAAAGTAGGAGAATATCCCACATCGCTGACATGGGGAGCGGTATTCTGCATCAAGCCGCTGGTGCAGATGGTATTGAGAGCTGCACAGATGCAGATCACCCAAAATTGGGGCGTGCGCACCGCCTGGCGATAGTAAACGCCCTGTTTCTCCACCTGGCTGAAATCTTCTTTTTCACCACCGGTTTCTCCATAGGGAAGCAGCCCCTTGTCCGCAGGCCGGGTACGGATGATGAAAAAGCACACCGGCACCACCAGCAGAAAAATCATCACTGCCAGGATCTGATAGGCTGTGCGCCATCCATAGTGGATGATCAGCTGGCTGGCCAAGGGATTGCAGATCATGCCGCCCACGCCGCTGCCCATAAAAGCCATACCTACGGCAAAGCCCCGGCGGGTGTGGAACCAGTTGTTAATGAGCATGGACAGGGCCACCGTGGTGATCATTCCCTCGGCTACGCCGGTGACCAGCGCCGCTCCATAAAACATCGGGAGCGAACGGGCAAAGGAAAAACAAAAATAGCCCCCTGCCATAAAAATGCTGCTGATACGCAAAGCCAGCGTCACATCCAGCCGGGAAAAAATCCGTCCGCTGACCAGGGACATCACCATGAGGGATGCCGACAAAATGGTCTGGGTCAGCCCCATACCCGCCCGGGAAAAGCCCATATCTTCACACACCGGCTTGATAAAGACCCCCATACAGTTGTTGATGGCCCCATAGCTCATGCCCATGATGATGAAGCAGCCGGCCACAATCAACCAACCATAAAAAATCTTGTTCTTCTTTCCCGCGTTGCTCATATCTTTCACTCCTGAGAGACGCCCTTGCCCCGGCGCCTTTGTCCCTGCTATTGTGCGGCAAAAGCCCGCAGATGTCAACGGTAATTTGTCCAATATCTGAACTAAATATTTTCCTTTCCCCGTTGTTTTGTCCTATGCCCTGAATTTGGTATGAATTCCTGTTTTTTAGGTAACAATGAACAAGGTGTTAAATTCCTTTTTTCCCCGAAAAAGTGGTTGACAGAAGTGTTGTTTTGATATAAACTTCTAATTAGTAATTCTTCCTACGAAATGAGTGATCCCCATGAAACGCCGTACCATTCAGCGTGCGCTGGTGCTCTCGGCGGTGATGGAGCTAAACGATCATCCCACCGCGGAAGAGGTCTACCGCTACGCCGCACAACGAACCCCCACCATCAGCCGGGGCACGGTGTACCGCAACCTTTCCCTGCTGGCGGAAGAGGGGACCATCTCCCGCATTCCC
Organism: Ruminococcaceae bacterium AM07-15; assembly: GCA_003477405.1. Classification (GTDB taxonomy): domain Bacteria; phylum Bacillota; class Clostridia; order Oscillospirales; family Butyricicoccaceae; genus Pseudobutyricicoccus. The sequence continues at coordinate 189,984 of QUDE01000001.1, read as the reverse complement.
GTGCCCAATGCCCCGGATCGATTCGATTCGGCCACTGGCCCTCATTATCACCTGGTCTGCCAGGAGTGCGGCCGGTTTGTGGACGCCCCTGTCCCCTATCAGGCCGCAATGGACCGGCAAGTGGCTCAGGCCACCGGTTGGGAATGCGATTTTCATCACATCATCTTTCAAGGCCGATGCACCCGGTGCATCCACCATACACCCAATCATCAACCAAATGAACAGGAGGACACAATCATGAGCAAGTACAAGTGCACCATCTGCGGCTATGTTTACGACGAGGCTGAAGGCTACGAGGCCGGCGGCATCGCTCCCGGCACCAAGTGGGAAGATCTGCCCGAAGACTTCGTCTGCCCGCTGTGCTCCGTTGGCAAAGAGCTGTTTGAAAAGGAAGACTAATCAACTTTTCCCAAAATAATTTCTCGAAGGAGGAGATTTTTATGAATCTGAAAGGTTCCAAGACCGAAGCCAATCTGATGGCCGCTTTTGCCGGTGAATCCCAGGCCCGCAACAAGTATACCTACTATGCTTCCGCCGCCAAGAAGGAAGGCTACAACCAGATCGCCGACATCTTCGAGGAGACCGCCGGCAACGAGAAAGAGCATGCCAAAATCTGGTTCAAGCTGCTCCATGACGGTTCCGTTCCCAAGACCGAGGAAAACCTGAAGGACGCCGCGGCCGGTGAACACTATGAGTGGACCGATATGTATGCCGGTTTTGCCAAGACCGCCAAGGAAGAGGGCTTCGACAAGATCGCTTTCCTCTTTGAGGAAGTGGGCAAGATCGAAAAAGAGCATGAAGAGCGCTATCAGAAGCTGCTGAACAACCTGACTCAGGGCAAGGTCTTTGAGCGGGAAGAGCCCCAGATGTGGGTCTGCGCCAACTGCGGCCATATCCACTACGGCAACAAGGCTCCTGAAAAGTGCCCCGTGTGCGACCATCCCATGGCTTATTTCAAGATCAAGGCCGAAAATTATTAATTTTCCAATTTGATTGAAAAAACGCCCTTTGGTGAAAACCAAAGGGCGTTTTTCTATCTTATATTACATTAAGTATTTATTTGCTTTTTCCTCGGCTGGTGACGGGAAGACGGTTGAGCACCTTGCCCTCTTCTTCAAAATAGAAAAAGTCATGGAGATTCATGGTGGTGCAGCAGTGGCCGGGGATGAGCCGGATCTTGTCTCCCACATGGAAGGGATGGCCGGGGAAGGTAAAGGCACTGTGCTCTTCGCTCATATTCACCGAAGCGCCAGGCAATGCAGGACATACGGGATTCCCCTGATCCACACCCAGGGCCTTGACCCCTGCATCGGTGACCACCAGATCGGGCCGGGTGCTCACCACGGTGGCCAGCACGGTGAGGGAGTTTTCAAAGCGCAGGCCCATCTGACGATAGGTGGCGTCCATAAACAGATAACTTCCCGCCTGCACTTCGGTATAGACGGTGTCCTCTTTCCGCAGCTCTACCGTACCGGTGCTGGCGCCGCTGACCTCCTTCACCGGGATCTGCCATTTTTTCAGATCGGCCAGAAGGCTTTGCAGTTCAGTTTCGATCCGCTGGGCCTCCTCTGCCCGGCGGGTGCCGTCCATTTCGTGGGACAGCTGACCGGCATAGGCCTGCACGCCATCAAAGACCAGATGGGGACAGGCCATCACCTCCATGGCCAGATCCCGGAAGGCCTCATGGGTGGTGACGCCGCAGCGGCCCATGCCCACTTCATACTCCACCAGACAGTGGATGGTGCTGCCTTCCACGGCGGCCGCCTGCTCCAGATCCCGGATATTCTGGCTCTGATCCACGCACACCGTGATACGGCATCCCTTGGCCAGGTAGGCCACCCGGGCGATCCGGCTCTTTTCGGTGATCTGATTGGCGATCAGGATATCCTCGATGCCCGCCAGCGCCAGATCCTCCGCCTCAGCCACCTTGGCGCAGGTGATCCCTTTGGCCCCGGCCCGCACCTGGAGATGGGCGATGTCAGTGCTTTTGTGGGACTTGTAATGGGGGCGCAGGGCCACTTTCAACGGGGCCAGAAGCCGGGCCATTTTTTCCATATTGCTGTCAAACACCGGCCGGTTGATCAGAATCGCCGGAGTCTCCAAATGTTCTGCTCGCATCCCTTTTCCTCCTCTTGCCGCAAAACAGAAAAAGGGCGCGGCGAAAAGCCGCCGCGCCGCTTTCTATGAACACTTAGTTCTTGGACTTGATGTACTCGTCGATGGACTTGGCCGCAGTCTTGCCAGCGCCCATAGCCAGAATAACGGTGGCAGCGCCGGTGACGGCGTCGCCGCCAGCATAGACGCCTTCCAGAGAAGTCTTGCCGTTTTCATCGGCGGAGATGCAGCCCTTCTTGTTGGTCTCCAGGCCGTTGGTGCTCTTCTTCAGGATGGGGTTGGGAGAAGTGCCCAGAGCCATGATAACGCAGTCCACATCCAGCACATAGTTGGAGCCTTCCACCGGAATGGGACGGCGACGGCCGGAAGCATCGGGCTCGCCCAGTTCCATCTTAACAACTTCCATGCCGGTGACCCAGCCTTCTTCGTTGCCCAGAATCTTCACAGGGTTGTTCAGCACCTTGAAGTCGATGCCCTCTTCCATGGCGTGATGGACTTCTTCCTTACGGGCGGGCAGCTCTTCCAGGCCACGGCGATAAACGATGGACACATCGGCGCCCATACGCTTGGCGCAGCGAGCGGCGTCCATAGCCACATTGCCGCCGCCAACCACGGCCACTTTCTTGGCGTGGAAGATGGGGGTGTCGTGCTTGCCGTCATAAGCCTTCATCAGGTTGATACGGGTCAGGTACTCGTTGGCGGAGAACACGCCGTTGAGGTTCTCGCCCTCGATGCCCATGAAGGAGGGCAGGCCAGCACCAGTGCCGATGAAGATGGCCTCATAGCCCTCTTCCTTCAGCTCCTCGATGGACACGGACTTGCCAACCACCACATTGGTCTGGATGTTGACGCCCATGGCCTCCAGGTTCTCCACTTCCTTGGCCACGATGGCCTTGGGCAGACGGAACTCAGGAATACCATAGATCAGAACGCCGCCGGCGGCATGGAAAGCCTCCAGCATGGTCACATCGTAGCCCATCTGCACCAGGTCGGAAGCGCAGGTCAGGCTGGCAGGGCCGGCGCCCAGAACAGCAACCTTATGGCCGTTGGAAGGAACCTTCTTGGGCTTTTCGGTGCTGTGCTCCATGTGCCAGTCGGCGCAGAAACGCTCCAGACGGCCGATGGCAACGCTTTCGCCCTTGATGCCGCGGATGCACTTGCCTTCGCACTGGTTCTCCTGGGGGCAGACACGGCCGCAGATGGCAGGCAGAGTGGAGGTCTCGGCGATCTTCTGATAGCCTTCCTCGAACTTGCCCTCAGCCACCAGAGCGATGAACTGAGGAATCTGCACATTCACGGGGCAGCCGCTGACGCAGGGCATATTCTTGCAGCCCAGGCAGCGATTGGCCTCTTCCACGGCCATCTCGGCGGTATAGCCCAGGGCCACTTCTTCAAAGTTCTTGTTTCTTACGTCGGGAGCCTGCTCCGGCATCTTTGTTTTTTCCAGGCTCATGTTCTTATTTGCCATTGTTCATACCCTCCATTCTGCAAGCGTGCTTTTCCCGAGCAGCAGCTTCCTGCTGGGAATACATTCTGGAACGACGGATGGTCTCGTCGAAATCCACCTTGTGGCCGTCGAAGTCCGGGCCGTCCACGCAAGCAAACTTGGTCTCGCCGTCCACAGTCAGGCGGCAGCCGCCGCACATGCCTGTGCCGTCGATCATAATGGGGTTCATGGAAACAATGGTGGGGATGTTGTACTTCTTGGTGAGGACGCAGACGAACTTCATCATCACCAGGGGACCGATGGCGATGACGGCGTCATACTTCTCGCCGCTTTCGATCAGGGACTCCAGCTTGTTTGTGACAAAGCCCTTTTCGCCATAGGTGCCGTCGTCGGTCATCATGAACAGCTCATCGCAGCTGGCGCGCATCTCGTTTTCCAGCATGACGATCTCCTTGGTGCGGAAACCGGCGATCATGTGGACAGTGCCGCCGGCCTCATGGATGGCCTTGGCCTGAGGCCAGGCAATGGCGCAGCCCAGGCCGCCGCCGATAACGGCAACCTTCTTGCCCTTGAACTCTTCGGTCTCGGAGGGGTTGCCCAGAGGACCCACAAAGTCGTGGATGTACTCCCCTTCCTTCAGCTCAGCCAGCTCCATGGTGGTGGCGCCAACTGTCTGGAAGATGATCGTGACAACGCCCTTTTCCCGATCGTAATGTGCGATGGTCAGGGGGATGCGCTCGCCTTCCTCGTTGACTCTCAGGATGATGAACTGGCCGGGCAGGCACTTTTTGGCCACCATCGGCGCTTCCACATCCATCAGGACAACATTGCTGCTTAAGGTTTCCCTACGCAGAATCTTGTACATTCTCAATCACCTCATCTATTATATTTGCCTTATCTTTAAAACACACCCGCCCGGTTTCCCAGGCTGTGGGTTTTACAAAAATGAGAAGGGGCTGTGCCGGGGGAAAACCCCGGCGCCCATTATTTAATAGCTGCCTTCACCGTCTGTAAAAAGCCGGCCCCGCACAGCGGGAGCGGGCCCCATGGCCGGTCACGCCAAGCCGGGAGCCCACGGCGCGGCAGCCGCGCCGGCTGTATCAAACAAAATAAAACCATCCACCCTCCGGCGGAGGTGCCGATTGCAGCTTTTTCTTCACGCTGCGCTGCCGGGGCGTCAGCTCCCCATCCGGCTTTTCCAGAAGCTCCATGGCCCTGCGGCAAAACCACTCTTTTCCCTGAGGGCTCTCCCGCACCTGCCAGAAGACCTCCAGCGCCGGGCATCGGAACCGGAGAAATCCCCCTACCCTTGTCACCTTGACCCGCAGGCGGGAGCTTTGATACCGTCCAGGGCTGCGGGCCAGAAAGGCGGCCGCCGCCTGTTCCCAGGGCTGGGAATGCCCGCAGCTGACGCAGAAGAACCGCTCTCCCTGCCGGCCATTTCCCTGGCGGCGCTGGGCGCACACCGGGCATTTCTGATAAAGGCCGCTGCCTGCGATGGGCACAGGAGAGAGCAGCCCCAAAGCCGGTGCCCGCTGACAAAGGAGTTTTATCACAAACCGGTAATCTGCCAAGGAAAAGGAAGCTCCCGGCAGACTTTTGCTGCCTCTGGATGTATTTTCCACCACCAGAAGGGCACTGAGACGGCTGGCCAGGCGGCACACATCCCCGGCCAGACGACAAAGGGCGTCTTTTCCCTCCCCCGCCGGTTCCATGTGCCAGAATTCCTCTTTTTCTCCATCCCAGGCGCACAGACACAGGCCCTTTTCCGTGCGTCCCACCCCCAAGGTGCAGGCGGGAGAGCAGGGCACCGGGTCCCGGTACCAGAGCCTGACAGACAGATAGTATGCGCCGTTTTTCTCAAAAAGCAGCGCGTTTTTGGGCACGGCCAATCCTTTTTCCACCTGGAGCAGGTGTTCCCGCTGCCATGGACCCGCATCCAGGGGCAGCAGCAGATACCGCCGCTTGCCTCGTTTTTCCCGCAGGATCTCCCCGGTGTAGATATCGGTGAGGTAATCCTCCGAGGGGGCCCATTCCAAAGCCCCGGACCGGTTGAGCAGATAGACCTTGCCATAATATCTTCTGCCTTTTTCACCCCGGAGAATAGAATAATCCCTCCCTCCGGCGTAACGGCAAAAAGATACCGGTCTTAGCGTATCATATTTATCGAGATTTGTATAGATTTCTGAGGGGGAAAAATTGTCCCAATCTGACAAAATTCTCTCTAAATCTTCTTTTTCCGTCCGGCAGACTGGATAGGTGCTCCGCTTTTCCCGTTTTTTCCGGGTCAGGTATCCCCGCACAAGGCCCTGGACATCCCGCTGCAAAGCATCCTTGAAAGGCTGGGCCTGAAAGGCATCGGCCTTTTTCAGCACTTCCCGGGGGCAGAAAAACAGCTTCCCTTCCTCTTCCGCCTGACGGCTATAAGGGCGGCAAGCCCGCAAAATGGCCTCCAGGGCCATGGAATAGCGGCGCTGGGCTTCTTCCAGCACCTGACGCTTTTTCGCCGTGGGAGGCAGCAGTTTGATGGTCACAGTGCGGTAAGACAATGAATTTCCTCCCCTCAGCAGTATTCCACATAGGCCCCTTTGTCCCATTGGGTCAGCCGGGCCAGAAGCTGCTGGGCCAGCAGGCTTTCCATCCCCATGCCCTTTCCCCGGCTCTGGGGCAGCAGAATGCGCACGCTGGTACATTGCCCGTCCAGCAAAGCCCCCAGCTGCCGGGCGTCCCGCTCTCCTTCTGTCCAGGGCTCTTCCCTTCCCAGAAAGGCCAGAGTGCGCCCCAGCAGATCCTCAGCCGGCCACCGGTAATTGACCCCCAGACTCCGGCCCTCTTTTTCCTTCTTTTCCACCAGAGCCACCGCTTTCCGGCCGGCCACCGCCTTGAGCCCTTTGAAATGCTCCAGGGTGTGGAGCCATTTCTCCTCCCGCTCCTTGCCCTGGGGAACCCCTACGGCCAGAAGCAAGGGACAGAGGGCCCGGGCCCGGCAGAAGAAAGCGGCGGGCTGGGGGCTTTCTTCCAGTCCCCGGCAAGCGGAGAAAAACAGCTCCTGCATATAGCGTGCGCTCTCTTTGCCGGTATATGCCCTCCCCAAAAAGGCAAGGGCTCCCTGGCGGCCCCAGCTCAGGTCCTGTCCGCCTTTTCCTTCCACGGCCTCCCGGGAAAAGGCACAGCACAGCTCTCCGGGCTGGATCTTGTCCTCCCGCAGCAGTACCGGCTCTCCGGCCAGGGGAACCGGTCCGCCCCAGGGAATGCGGCTGTTTCCCTTGGCCACCAGGGCCAAGGGGGGCATTTTCCACTCGACGCCCCGCAGATGTCCTCGCCCGTCCAGCTCCAGCAGGGTAAAGCCATATTCTTCCCCGGCCTGACTGAGCAGCAGGGAGACAGCGGTGCGCTGCAAAGGTGCGCCCCCCTGAAGCATGGCCCAGGCGGCGGCACAAGCCGCCGTGGCCACCGCTGCGGCGGCCATATCGGTTCCAGGGCAGGAAATGAGAGCGGCCCGCACCCGGTCTCCCCGACGGCTCACCCGGCAAACACAACCGCCCTGCTGTCCTTCCTGGCCGCCGCTGTATTCCAAAAAGAGCTTCACCGGCGTTTCTCTCCCTTCACCGCCTGTTCCATGCGCAAAAGGGCCGCTTTGGTCTCGCCAGTGGTTTCACCCAGGAGCCTGGCCACCTGCTGCACCATGCGCATCTGCCTGTCCACCGCTTCCTGGGCTATGTGCAAAGTCTGTTCCCGCTTCTTTTCAAAGGCGGTGCGGTCCTCTTCCTCCCGGGTCACATCCCGCAGAAGGACGATGGCATCCCCACCGGGCATCTCCACAACCGACAGGCGCACCTGACGCTCGCCCCCTTTGACAAAGGCCGGTTGATCGCTCACCGGCCACTCTTCCCGGGGCGGCAGTCCATCTTCCAAAAAGTCCTGCACCTCATGCCCCCGGGCCCCTTTGCCCCGGATGCCCAGCATCTCCATGGCTTTGTGGTTGTATTCCAGCAGCTTCTCCTCGGGAGACAGCAGCAAAATGGCACTGGGAGCATATTCGATGATCAGATTGGACATGGACTCGGCCTTTTCCCGCATATAGGGCAGGCACATGCGCACATCGGCCTTGCCCTGCCACACGGCCACGGCCTTATCCCGGCAAGTGGGGTAACCACAGGCGCCGCAGTTGAGCAGATCTTCTTTGGTCACCTTTCCCGTTTGAGCCAGAATAGCGGCGATTTCCTCTTCCCGTGGCTGCCGCTCCTTCTTTTTCTGTGGATGGAACTGGGTGGTAAGGTCCACCTGGGCGCTTTCGCTCACCGAAGGCGCGCCGGTGCTCTTTTTCCGGGCGGCAGACAGCAGCCGCTCCTTCACCAGAATGGCCGGCGCCTTTTCCCGGGAGATCCCCGGGCCATGGACGCAGGAGCCCAGGCAGGTGTTCAGCTCCAGAAAGTAGCCATGGATCTGCCCTTGCCGCACCGCTTCCAGAGTCTCCTTGCATCCTTCCACGCCGCTGACGGCATAGGTCTTGTACCCCTGGCGCTTGTTGGCTGGGATGGTGGCGATGATGCCGCCGGGGGAAGGGTACAGCCTGCTGAGAGGGGTGTGGGTCTCGGTGCACTGGGTGTCCTCTTCTCCAAAGGCCACGCCTTTTTCCAAAAGCAGCGTTTTCAGCTCTTCAAACAGCAGCACGGCGCTGAGGGCGGCGTTTTCCTGTTTCTCCCAATGTTTGGCGGGACAGGGGCCGATGAACACCGTTTTGATCCGGCTGCCGAACATACTGCGCAGCATTTTGCTGTGGGCCACCGCCGGGGAGACCACCGGGGCCAGCAGGGGCGTCAGTTCCGGATACTGCCGCTCCACCAGCAGCACCAAAGAGGGGCAGCAGGTGGCAATGATGTTGTCCCTCTCCCCTTTGGCCATGAGGTGCATATATTCCAAACTCACCTGGGCGGCGCCTGCGGCGGTTTCCTCCACCCCGGTGAAACCCAGCTTTTTCAAAGCGGCGGAAAACTGAGGGAAAGTGATGTCCGGAAAAGCGGCCAGCCAGGAAGGGGCCACGCTGGCATAGACCTTGAGCCCCATGGACAGCATCCGGCGCACATTGACAAGATCGCTTTGCACCTGCTGGGCTCCCTGGGGACAAACCTCCACACACCGGCCACAGAGGATGCACTCCTCCGACAGCACCCGGGCCTGGTCATCGGAAAAGGCAATGGCCCCCTGAGGGCAGGAACGGATACACTTATAACAGTTGCGGCAGTTGGCCTTCTGGGTAACGATCACCGGTTCCATGTTCCTTTCTCCTTTCCCCTTCTTCTGCGGCCATTATACCATAAAAGAAGAAAAAAAGACAAAGGTCGGCAAAAGAAAAGGAAGGGCGCTCCCCTTCCTTTTCTTTCCTTCCCCGGTTTTCCGCGGGAAAACACCATCATGCTGCAAAACCAGCCAACAGTTTTTCCCCTTCCGGCCAGTATTCTTCTCCCCGAATGAAGATCTGAAAGGCACTCCCCGCTTCACCGGGATGATCCAGTGTCACCAGCTTCCAGACTTCCCCTTCTTTTTCTCCCGTGTCCAGCCGTCCGATTTTTTCACCTGCGCAGTAGATCTCCACACTCTCCTGCAAGGGCACGCCCAAATTCTGATTCCGGTGGGAACCCTGAAGACGAATGGCCCATTCTTCCTTTCCCGGCGGAACCAGCTCCACGCCCCACTCCGGGCTGGCCTCCTGGTTTTCGCTGGCTTCCCATACCTCCATGGGACGGCCCTCCCAACCAGAAGGACAGGCATAGTCAAACTGCCATTGCTGCCAGGCATAGTGCTGCTTCCCTTCTGAGGAAAAGGCGGCGGGCTCGATCTCCAGCACAGGCTTTTCTTTCTCCGGCTGCTTATCCGGCTCTTTCACCGGCTGCTCTGTTTGTTTTGCTTCCGGCGATGGGGGAGCCGGGGCTTCCTCCGGCCCTTTGGTGTACAGCACCCCAACGGCCACAAGACACAGACAAATGGAAACAACCGCTATCCACTTTTTCTTCATCGCCATCGGCTCCTTTCTTAGCAAACAAATCAGTCGGTCTTGTTTTGCATTATTCTATCATCTGATCTTTTGTCTTTCAACCTTGGTGCATAAAAAAAATAAGCCGCCGGGGGATAGTACATCCTCCGGCGGCCTGTTCTATACAATTACTTACTGCTGCTCAATCAGATGGCCGCATTTTTCAAAGAAAAAGTCCCGGGTGCCGGCGCCGGTGAGGCTGACGGTCTCCTGGTCGTCGATGCGCACCTTGACCCCTTCCACGCACTCACCGTCGCAGAACATCTGGGCCACTTCCACCTGGTCGTGGAGGGAATATTCCTCCACCAGCTGCCGCAGGGTGAGGAGCACATTGTAAGAGCCCTTCACATGGCAGGCGCTTCCCACGCACACGCTGAATTTCATCTTTCTGCCGCCTTTCTCTTATTTGCCGTATTCCACATGGAGCAGCTCGTGGACCCGGCCCTTGAGCACCCCGTCATACAAGGAGGTGACGGCGTAGTTTTCCTCGGAACGCTTGATGGGGCTCATCCGGTCGGCCTGGTAGAGGCCTTCGCCCCGGCGGGCCTTGTCGGCCTTGGTGCCGAAGGGCTGGCCTGCGCCGGAGACGCAGCCGCCAGGACAGGCCATAACCTCGATGAAGTCATAGTCCTTGTGGCCTTCCAGAATCCGGTCCAGCAGAGGCCGGGCGTTGTTCAGGCCGCTGACGATGGCAATGCGCACTTTCTTGCCGCCGATCTCCACTTCGGTATGCTTGACCCCTTCCATGCCGCGTACACCATTGAAGGCAATGGCCCGCAGGGCCGTGGTGGATTTGTCGTCGCTGAGGCGGCGGATCACCGCTTCGGTGACGCCGCCGGTGACGCCGAAGATCACACCTGCACCGGTGGAGACGCCAAAGGGCATATCCACGCTTTCCGGTTCCAGATCGTCAAAGACGATGCCGGCCTGGCGGATCATGGCGATGAGTTCCTGGGTGGTGATGGCGTAGTCCACATCGGGCACGCCGTTCCGCTTGAATTCATCCCGCTGCACCTCAAACTTTTTGGCGGTGCAGGGCATAATGGCCACCGACACGATCCGGCGGGTAGAGGGCTTCAGCTGCTCTTTCAGCACCGCGCCGAACATCTCCATGGGGGAGCGGCAGGTGGACACATGGGGCATCAGCTCGGGGTAATGTTTTTCCACAAACTGCACCCAGGCCGGGCAGCAGGAGGTGAACAAGGGCAGGTTTTCTCCCTTGGCCAGCCGCTCCGACAGCTCGTTGGCCTCTTCCAGCACTGTCAGGTCGGCGCCGGTGGTGGTGTCATAGACCTCGTCAAAGCCCAGACGGCGCAGAGCGGCGGTGACCTTGCCCATGGCGTTTTCCCCTTCGCCCAGGCCCATTTCGTGGCTGATGCCCACCCGCACGGCGGGGGCGATCTGCACCACGCACTTGGTGTGGGGATCGGACAGCTCCTCCCACATCTTCTGGGTGTCGTTTTTTACCACGATGGCCCCGGTGGGGCAGACGGCGGCACACTGGCCGCAGCCCACACAGGCACTGCTCGCAATGGGTTCATCAAAAGCGGGCATCACCTTCATGCGAGCGCCCCGGCCGGAAAAGTCGATGGCGCCCACGCCCTGGATCTCTTCGCACATACGGACACAGTCGCCGCAGAGGATGCACTTGGCGTTGTCCCGGCTGATACACACCGAGGACTCGTCCCGCTCATGCTCCACCTGGCCGTCGCCAAAGCGGATGTCCCGGATGCCAAACTGATGAGCCAGCTCCTGGAGCTTGCATTTGCCGCTTTTTTCGCAGGTGGTGCAGTCCCGGCAGTGGCTGGCCAGCAGCAGCTCCAGCACATTCTTCCGGTATTTCCGCAGCCGGGGGGTGTTGGTGTAGATCTCCATCCCCTCCCGGGGCGGGGTGGAGCAGGCCGCCTGAATGCTGCCCCGCTTGTCCTCCACCATGCACATCCGGCAGGCGCCATACACCGACAGCTCGGAATAATAGCAGAAGGTGGGCAGCTGGATACCGGCTTTGCGGATGACCGCCAAAATATTTTCTTCCCCTTCAATGGGCACAGGGATATTGTCTACCATCATAAATGCGCTCATGGTTTAGCCCTCCTTCACGGCGTGGAAACTGCACCCGTCAAAGCAGGCGCCGCACTTGATGCATTTGTCGGGATCGATGGTGAAGGGGCTGCGAATCTCCCCGGAGATGGCCCCCACAGGGCACATCCGGGCGCACTTGGAGCAGCCCTTGCACTCCTGGGGATCGATGTAATAGCGTTTCAGCTTCTGGCAGTTGTGGGTGGGGCAGCGCTTTTCCTTCACATGGGCTTCGTATTCATCCCGGAAATACCGGATGGTGCTCACCACCGGCTGGGCCGCCGTCTTCCCCAGGCCGCACAGAGCGGTGGCCGAAATGGTCTCGGCCAGCTCCAGCAGCAGGTCGATGTCCCCATCTTTTCCCTGTCCGGCCACGATCCGCTCCAGGATCTCCAGCATCCGCTTGGTGCCCTCCCGGCAGGGAACGCACTTGCCGCAGCTTTCGTTCTGGGTGAAGTTCATGAAGAACCGGGCCACTTCCACCATACAGGTCTTGTCGTCCATGACCACAAGGCCGCCGGAGCCGATCATAGCTCCCACCTTTTGCAGGGAATCGAAGTCCAGGGGCAGGTCCAGATGTTCCTTTGTCAGACAGCCGCCGGAGGGGCCGCCGATCTGCACCGCTTTGAACTCGGCGCCATCCCGCATGCCGCCGCCGATGTCGAAGATGATCTCCCGCAGGGTGGTGCCCATGGGCACTTCGATCAGGCCGGTGTTCTGGATGTTGCCCGTCAGGGCAAAGGCCTTGGTGCCCGGGCTGTTCTCCGGGCCGATGGAGCGGTACCAGTCCGCCCCACGGGTAATGATATGAGGCACATTGGCCAGCGTCTCCACATTGTTGAGCACAGTGGGCTTGTCAAACAGGCCACGCTCCACGGTGCGGGGCGGCTTGACCCGGGGCATACCCCGGCGGCCCTCGATGGAGGCGGTGAGGGCGCTGCCTTCGCCGCAGACAAAAGCACCGGCGCCCCGGCTGATGTGGATATCAAAATCAAAACCGCTTCCCAGAATGTTTTCGCCCAGCAGCCCCAGCTCCCGGGCCTGACGGATGGCGCCATCCAGACGGCTGACCGCCATAGGATATTCGGCCCGGACATAAATATAGCCCTGGCTGGCCCCGCAGGCCACGCCGGCGATCATCATGCCTTCCAGCAGCCGGTGGGGGTCGCCCTCCATCACCGACCGGTCCATAAAGGCACCCGGGTCGCCTTCGTCGCCGTTGCAGACGATGTACTTGGGAGTGGCTTCCTGAGCACGCACCTGGGCCCATTTCCGCCCGGCGGGGAATCCTCCGCCGCCCCGGCCCCGCAGATTGGATCTCTGGATCTCCTCCACGATCTCCTGGCCATCCATATCGAACAACGCCTTTTCAAAGGCCTTGTAGCCGCCGATGGCGATGTACTCCTGGATGGAGGTGGCGTCGATGTGGCCGCAGTGCTCCAACACGGTACGGGTCTGCTTTTTATAGAAGGGGATCTCCTCCTGGGTCTTGTAGATCTCCCCGTTCATCTTATAGCACAGCCGCTCGATGGGCTCGCCGCCCAGAACGGTCTTTTCGATGATCTCCTGGCAGTCGTCCTTTTTTACCTTAATATACAGCCAGCCCTGGGGCTCGATGCGCACCAGAGGGCCCATTTCGCAAAAGCCATGGCAGCCGCTGCGCTTGACGCCCACATCGTCCCCATGGGGCTCATGGGCCAGGTCCACCTGACAGTGGATGCCTTTTTCCTGGAGTAGCTCCACCAGACGGGCATAGATGTCCAGAGAGCCGCCGGCCACGCAGCCGGTACCGGCGCACACCAGGATCTTTTTCACCTGGGACGCAAAGCGGCCCTCCAGGGTCTGGCGCAGAGCGGAAAGCTCTTCTCTTGTTTTCAGCATGCCGTCCCCTCCTTCTTCAGTTCATCCAACAATTCCACCGCTTTTTCCGGCGTCATGGAGGGATAGACTTTATCGTTGACGGTGCAGGCCGGGGCCAGACCGCAGGCTCCCAGGCAGGAGACGGTCTCCACCGTAAAGAGCATATCGTCGGTGGTGATCTTCTGAGAGGAAAGGCCCAAAGTTTCCCGCATCTTCTCCAGAATGGGGATGCTTTTGCGCACATGGCAGGCGGTGCCGTCGCAGATCTTGATCACATATTTCCCCTTGGGTTCCAGGGAAAAATTCTCATAAAAAGTGGCCACGCTGTAAATCTTCGCGGCGCTCATCTGTAATTTTCTCGCCAGGTAGGGAAAAATTTCCCGGGGCAGATACCGGTATTCCCCCTGGATATCCTGCAAAATGGCAATGACATTGCTGGCCTGGGCTCCGTGATGATCCAGTATGCGGTCGATCACGGCAAAATCCACTCCATTGTTCATGGGCGCATCCCCTCCAAAAAAAAATTCTGTTCTGATCCCAGTGTAGCCGACCCTCCGGCAGATTGCAATGATATTTTTTTAACGATACTTTCCAAATGCAAAAATATTTTTTATTTAATACGGTTTTTATTTTTTCTCTTTTATACCGTATTAAATATATTCACCCCCCGGTGTGTTTTTTCCCAGGTGCAAACTTTTTCTTGCCTCCGCTCTGTCGATTTGCTACACTGAAATGGCAGAACGGGTTTTCCCGGTCAGCTGCATCCTATTTCCAGTTCATGCGCAGATGCTTTTTCTCTGCGCCGGGAGTTCCCATAACCTCCCGTTTCATTTCCGCAGCGCTGTTTTTTTGCTCCCTGTTTCTCTCCTGCTTCCTCATAAATTTTTGAAATGGCGCTGCATCTTGTCTCCTCTTTGCGGAAAGTCCGCCCGTTTTGGGCGGCTTTTTGCTTCTTTTTTAACAATCCTTGTCCTTTTCTCCGTTTTATGTTATACTTCTTCCCAGTACGCCGCTTATTTTTCCTGTGACAAAGCGGCGCCCGGCATACGCATCCCCCTTTTCTTGCGGCGGCCTTGGGCCGTCTCTTTTTTTGTGTCCGCCTTTTTTCCGGACTTACCGGATGGAATTATAATTTTATCGCAAAGGAAGTGCATTTGATGGAAGAAATTCGCGAAAACAAAATGGGCAACACGCCCATGCTCCGGCTGATCATCTCCATGTCTTTGCCGGCCATTTTCTCCATGCTGGTCCAGTCCCTTTATAATATTGTGGACAGCTATTTTGTGGCCAAAATCAGCATGGACGCCCTCACCGCCGTTTCCCTGGCCTTCCCCATCCAGCAGCTGATGATTGCCATGGCTGTTGGCACCGGGGTGGGCATCAACTCCCTGGTATCCCGGCGTCTGGGCGAAAAACGCCAGCGGGAAGCTGACCTGGCCGCCTGCCACGGGGCGATCCTGGCTTTCTTTACCTCTCTGCTCTTCGCCCTCTTCGGCCTGTTTGGTTCCCGGTGGTTTCTGGGCCTTTTCACCCAGAACGCCAATGTGATCGATCTGGGCGCCCAGTATCTGTCGGTGGTGTGCATCTGCTCCTTTGGCAGCTTTGTGGAAATCGCCTTTGAAAAGACCCTCCAGGCCACTGGCAACATGATCTACCCCATGCTCTTTATGCTGGTGGGCTGCGTCACCAACATCATTCTGGACCCCATTCTGATCTTCGGCCTGTTCGGCCTGCCCAAGATGGGCATCCTGGGTGCGGCGGTGGCCACCGTCACCGGTCAGATTCTGGCCATGTGCTACAGCCTCTATGTGATGTTCCGCAAAAGCCATGCCGTCCATGTGACCTTCAAGGGCTTCCGTTTCCACGGCACCACCATCCGGGATATCTACTCCGTGGGCATCCCCTCCATGATCATGCAGTCCATCAGTTCCTTCCTGGTGATGGGCCTGAACCAGATCCTTTCGGCCTTCTCCGAAACGGCCATCTCGGTGCTGGGCGTCTATTATAAGCTCCAGTCCTTTGTGTTCATGCCGGTCTTTGGCCTGACCCACGGACTGATGCCCATCATGGGCTACAACTACGGCGCCCGGAAAAAGGCCCGTCTGCTCAGCTGCCTGCGCATCGGCCTTTGCATCGCCTGCGGCATTATGGCGGTGGGTACCCTGCTCTTCTGGATCTTCCCCGCCCAGCTGCTGACCATCTTTGACGGCTCCGGCGAAATGCTGGCCATCGGTGTGCCGGCCTTCCGCTCCATCAGCCTGTGCTTTATCCCCGCAGCCTTCGGCGTCATCTTCTCCACCATCTTCCAGGCGGTGGGACGGGGCAAAAACAGCCTGTTCATCTCGGTGCTGCGTCAGCTGGTGATCATTCTGCCGGCCGCCTACCTGTTCTCCAAAATCGGCCTGAGCTATGTGTGGTATGCCTTCCCTCTGGCGGAGATCATCTCCCTGGTGGCAAGCCTGCTGCTCTTCAGCCGCTTCTATAAGCTGCACATCCACAACCTGGAAAACAAACCGGCTTCTCCGGCGGTGTGATCTCATTTTCTCACCATTTTATCCCCAAGGGCCTGCGTCCTTGGGGAGGCCTATCAAAAAAGCGGCTTTGCCGCTTTTTTGAGTTTCTGCAAGGGGCTGCATGCACGCCTGTGGCGCACACTGGCCCCTTGAGAAGTGCAACAACTGCCGCACAGGTCGCCAGTTGTTGCGGATTGATGAAAAGCAGGGCAAAAGTGTTTTCCTGCCATATCCTTTTCTCACCATTTTATCCCCAAGGGCCTGCGTCCTTGGGGATTTTTTTAGTTGTTACAAAGTAATTAACTAATTTGCACAAAACCGGCGGCTTTTTTTCTCCACCTGTTCAGCCCCGAAACTCTCTTCCCGGCCCTCTGCCGCCTTGAAAAGAAGGGGGGATTGTGTTATGGTTTAATAGTGCCAAATCAGCGGCCTTTTTTCTTTGCTCTTTTGGCCTATTCCAATAAAGGATCGAGGGTCCGCCCATGTGGAAATATGTGCTCAAGCGTCTGATCATCTTGCTGCCGGTGCTGTTCGGCGCCACCTTCATCGTCTATCTGCTCTTCTATTTTGCCCCGGGCAATGCCGACCGTTCGGCGGTGCGCAAAGCGGCCACCCCGGAAGAGGCCGAGATCATCCGGGAAGAGCGAGGGCTCAACGATCCGATCCTGGTTCAATACGCCCGCACCATGAAGGAGATCTTCGCGGAAGACAGCTATGTGCGAATCCAGCTGGGCGTGCGTCTGCCCAAAACCATCAAGCTCACTCTGGCCGCCGGTGTGGTCACTCTGGTTCTGGCCCTTCCCATCGGCGTATGGGCCGCCATCAAACAAAACACCCTTTTTGACAATGTCAGCATGCTGATCTCCTTTTTCGGCGTGAGCATGCCCAACTTCTGGCTGGGAATGCTGATGCTGCTGCTTTTCGCGCTCTACTTAGGCTGGTTCCCCACATCGGGCAGTCAAACGCTGAGCAGTCTGGTGCTTCCCGCCTTTACCCTGGCTTTCGGCAATATGGCCTTTATCTCCCGCATCACCCGCTCCTCCATGCTGGAGACCATCCGCCAGGACTACATCACCACCGCCCGGTCCAAGGGCCAGGCGTTCAAAGTGGTGGTGCGGAAACACGCTCTGCGCAATGCCTTGATCCCTATCGTCACCGTCATGGGCCTGCGGCTGTGCGAGGTGTTCAGCGGTTCCATTCTGGTGGAGCTGATCTTCTCCTGGCCGGGCATCGGCCGGCTGCTGGTGGACTCCATCAACGAACGGGATTTCCCCATGATTCTGGGATGCGTCATCACCTTTGCCTTCTGCTTCTCCATCATCAATCTGGTGGTGGACCTGCTGTATGTGGTCATTGACCCCCGCATCCGCTCCCAGTTCAGCCGCTCGTAAACCAAAAGGAACATCCAAAGCCCTCCTGCTTGCCAGGAGGGCTTTTTTATCCATTCCCACAAAATTCACTCTATATTTTTTCTGCCAAATCCCTTATAATAAAGCGATTCCATCTATCATTTCAAAATCAAATGGAGGACTTTATTTATGGAGCTGATCCTCAGTGATCGACCCCTTTCCCTGCCCACAGCTCCGGAACGGGAATATATCGACCTGTCCCAAAAGAAAGTGACCCCCTGCGTGGGCTGCTTTGGCTGCTGGGTCAAAACCCCTGGCCGGTGCGTCATCCGGGACGACGCACCCCAGATCTATCCCCTCATCGCCCGCAGCCGCCGGGTGCTCTATGTGAGCCGGGTGGTGTTCGGCAGCTGGGCACCCCCGATGAAAGCCATGCTGGAACGCTCTCTTCCCATCCAGCAGGCCTTCCTCCGCCCTCACATGGGCGAAACCCATCATGTGCAGCGGCTGGTAGAGGAAAAAGACGCCGTCATTCTGGCCTACGGCCCGGAGAGCCAGGAAGAAAAAGAGCTGTTCCGCCGCCTGGTGGAACGGAACCGGCGGAACATGAGTTTCAAGTCTTACCAAGTGATCTTCTGCCGGGAAGAAGAAGTGCAGGATGCAGCGGAAAAGGAGGTACTCTCGTGGAACAAGTGATGATCCTCAACGCCAGTCCCCGGGCGCCCCGTTCCAACTCCAAGGAATATGCCGCCCTGTTTTCCGCCCAGTGCTCCCTTCCCTGCCAGTATTTTGCCCTCAAAGGCCAACCGGCCGCCCATCTTATCCAGGAGATGGAACACTTCTCCCATCTGCTTTTGGTTTTTCCCCTGTATGTGGACAGCCTGCCGGTGGAGCTTCTGGCCTTTCTGGAAGAAGTGCAGCGCAACCCGCCCAAAAACAAGCCCCGCCTGTCGGTGCTCATCAACTGCGGCTTTCTGGAGCCGGGACAAAACGATGTGGCGGTGGATATCCTGCGGCTGTTTGCCAAGACGGTGGGCTTTCCCATGGGAGCTGTCATGAAGCTGGGCAGCGGGGAAGCCATTTTGCGCACCCCGTTCCGCTCCCGGGCCGAAAAGGCCATCGGCCGGCTGGCCGCCGCTATGCAGCAAGGAAAGGAAGAGGAAATCGCCACGGCCATGCCCTTGCCTCGCTTCCTGTTCATCCAGGCGGGCAACCGGTACTGGAAAACCTATGGCAAAGAAAACGGCGTGTCTTATGAAGAAATGTGCCGTATGGACATCGAAGGCCCCTGATAGCCTGATGCGCAGAAAAGGGCCCGTTCTCCACAGCTGTGGAGAACGGGCCCTTTTCCATTTGCTTTTTATGAGTAGAGGTGAGGGGGGTTAAGCGCTCCAGCGCACATCTTCAAAGGCCACATTGCCGTCTTTGCCCACAACGACCCCTTCCAGGTCTTTGTCATAGGCCTTGATCACAACGGTCTGATACAAGGGAACAAAGGGTGTCCAGTCGTTGAGATACTCAGAGAGCTCTGTGAAAGTGGCTTCCCGCTGGGTGCTGTCCAACTGGGTTTTGGCCTGTTCGATCAAACTGTCCACCTTCTGGTCGTCGATGCGGGCCAGGTTGGCAGCGTCGATGGCGGAGGAATGATAGAGGCCGATGTTATAGGCATACATATTGCTGGCGGTGTAGCCCTGGATGGCCGCTTCATAATCGCCGCTCATGATGGCGTTGAGGTGGGTGGCATAGTCCAGAGTCTCGATCTCCATGGTAATGCCGATCTCTGCCAGGTTGGCCTGGATCACTTCGGCGGCACGGCGGTTGGCATCGGTGCAGGCCAGGCAGGTGAAGGTGGCGTCTTCCGGATCAATGCCCGATTTCTTCAAATACTCCTTGGCCTTTTTCACATCATAGTCCTGGGATTTTTCTTCGCTGTATCCGGGGAAGGCGGGAGAAGTCTGACCCAAAGCCACAATGCCCTGACCGTCACAGGATACGGTGACCACGGCCTCCCGGTCCACTGCGGCGCTGACCGCCTTGCGGAACCAGGGATTCTCAAAAGGCCCGGCTTCGCTGTTCATGGCCATGAAGTTCATACGGGTGCCTTCGTTTTCCTGCACGGTGATGGCCTCGTCTTCCTTCAGGCGGGTGATATCGGTGGCTTCTACTTCCATGATGAAGTCCACTTCGCCGGCCTGGAGGGCAATGGTGCGGGAAGAGCCTTCGGGAATGATCCGCCAGGTGATGGTCTCCATGGAGGGCTGATGCTCGGTGTCAAAGAAATTGGGGTTTTTCTCAAAGGTCAGATTATCGCCCCGGTTCCACTCCACAAAACAATAGGGGCCGGTGCCCACCGGGTTTTCGTTAAAGTCGTTGCCCTCGTCGATGAGTTCGCTGGGCAAAATATCAATGCTGGCCATGTCGTTGAGCACCATGGCATAGGGGCCGTCGGTGGTGATCTTCACATGGGTGTCGTCCACCACCTGGATGTCGGTCCAGAAGGAAGTGTAATCCTTGGTGGTGGGGTAGGTCTTGGCGTATTCCATGGAGGCCTTTACATCCTGGGCGTCCAGGGTGCTGCCATCATGGAAGGTAACGCCCTGCTTCAAAGTAAAGACCCATTCGGTATCGCTCACGGTCTCATAGCTTTCGGCCAGGTCGGTCACCGGCTCCAATGTCTCAGGGTCAATGGACATCAGGGCATTGAAAGTGAGCAAATTCATATATGTGGCAGTGACCGCCTTGTGATCAAAAGGGTGCAGGGTGGGCGGCTCGCTTTCGGTGGCAATCACCAGGGTGCTCCGCTTTTCCGCCGAGGCGGTATCCCCATCGTTTTCCATGCTGCGGCTGACGGCCGAGCCTTCTGTAGCGCCATTGTCCTTGGCACAGGCGGCGAATATGCCGCTCATCAGCGCTCCCGCCAGAACCAGCGCCACCATTTTTCTCGTTTTCTTCTGCATCGCACATTCGCCTCTTTCTGTTTGAATTTCCCGGCGTACCGGGTTTTAACATCGTGAATGTGCGTTCATAATAGTATACAATCTCTCATTTGTCAAGCCTTGACTGGATTTTTTTGTGCCTTTGTGGATTTTTCAGCTCTGAGCACAAATATCCCGAATTTTTCCCGGGTTTTTCATGGATTTTGACCGATATTTCTTTCGTTTTCCCCAAATGGATTTTTGAGAAAAAGAGAAAAACAGCGGGGCGAAAATTCAACATCGTGAATTTCCGTCCCGCTGTGCTTGGTTGATTTATTCAATTTAGTGAAGATTCGTCCTCGTCATCATCGGCCAGAGATTCGTCGGCCAGAAGCTCTTCGTCGGTCCAATCCTCCTCGTCGGGCATGATCAGCCCTTCCAGCTGGTCTACCTTGTCCTTGGCCTTCTGATAGATGGAGGAAAAGTCTCCTTCCTCCAGTTCCTCGATGGAAAACTCCTCTTTTTTCTCCGGGGAGATCACCTCTGTCCACCGCTGGAGCATGGCCTTGTTTTCCCGGGTCATACCGCTGCGGAAAGCCATGAGTTTTTCCCCTTCCCACAAAACGCAGGGGTAACACAGCGGTTTGCCCAGGGCATTCATCTCGATCCAAAGGGCCCGCACCGTCTCATCCTGACGGTGTACCCCTTCATAATACCGGGTCTCATATTTCCGGCTGAAGGAAAAGATGCTCTTTTTCTTGATTTCGTTCACGATGGCCGGGGTGTATTGTTTCATTGTATCCATCCTTTCTCCGGGACGCCCCGGCTTTTACAAAATGCTCAGATCCATCTCATCGGACAGGCGGGAGAGAAGCTCGATCCCGCCGGCGCTGTTGCCCGTTTCGTTGAGGGCCGGACCCACCACGCCCAGGCCGCCCTTCGAGGGAATGGCCGACATGATGCCTCCGCCCACGCCGCTTTTGGCCGGCATACCGGTACGCACCAGGAATTCTCCCGACTGGCCGTACATCCCGCAGGACACCATCACGGCCATGGCGGTTTTGCAATGGCTTTTCTGGGCACAGCACAAACCGGTGACCGGGTTTTTCCCGCCGTTTGCCAGCGTGGCGGCCATCACCGCCAGATCCCGGCAGTTGACCTTCACCGAACACAAACGGAAATATTCATCCAGAAGCTGCTCCACATCCCCATCGATGATCTGGGTGCTCTTCATAAAATAGGCGATGGCCCGGTTGCGGTGGCCGGTCTGTTTTTCCGACACATACACCTGCTCATCAATGGAAAGAGCGTCGTTGGCTGTCAGCTTCCGCAGCAGCTCCATCACCCGCTGAAACCGGCCCTCCGGCCCGCCGGAGACCATATACAGCGAAGCGATGGCGCCGCTGTTGATATAAGGATTGAGAGGCCGGTGATGATTTTTCACTTCCAGGTCCACAATGGAATTGAAGGTTTCGGCGGTGGCGTTGAGGCTGATCCTGCGGGTCAGCTCATCCAAAGGACAATCGGCCAGGGCCTGAAGGAAAATGGCCACTTTCACGATGCTCTGCACCGTCACCCGTTTTTCCCATTCTCCGGCGCCCATGCCATGGCCCGCCAGATCCATCCAGTAAACTCCCAGCTGCTGGGGATCGGCCTCTGCCAATTTGGGGATATAAGAAGCCACTCTTCCCTGTTTTGTGGCAAAGGCACATTGGTTTACCAGCTCCTCCAGACGCTGCTGTGTGATCATCCCGTATCGCCCTCCCATTTTATTCATTACGACCATTATAGCCACCCCCCTTCTATCTTGCAAGAGCAACATTTTGTTTTGCAATTTATCGTGATCTGGTCTACAATATCCTTTGTGAGACCGGCCGGGACAAAGGATTCCGGCAGACAAGGAGGATCTTTTTTTATGCAAATGCTCTTGCTGGGCCTGGCTTCCATGAGCAGTTCCCTGCTCCAGGCCGTCACCGGCTTCGGCTTTGGCATCGTGATGATGGCCATCATGCCCCTGTTTCTCCCCTACGAAGCCGCTTTGAATATTTCCACCATTCTGTCCCTCTCTTTGAACCTGACCATCCTGGCCCGGTGCTGGAAGCATATCAACTGGAAGCTGCTGGCCTTCCCCGCCCTGTTCTGCATCATGGGCTCTTCTGCCGGGATGTGGCTGATGCACGAGTCCCCCTCTCCGGTTTATAAACGGCTGCTGGGCGTATTCCTGGTGTGCCTTGCCATCTGGTTCTATTTTTTCAGCGACAAGGTGCACATCCGCCCCCTTCTGCGCAACGCCGCCATTGTAGGTGTGATCTCCGGCCTGTGCGGCGGCCTGTTCAGCGTCAGCGGCCCGCCCATGATCCTCTATTTCGTGTCGGTGATTCCGGACAAGGAAGAATACATGGGCACCACCCAGTGCTATTTTCTTCTCAACAACATCTATCTGCTTCTGATGCGCAGTATCCTTCACCTGATCCCCGGCGGCATCCTGGTGCCCACTTTGTGGGGAGCCGGCGGTCTGCTCATCGGCAGCTTTTTGGGCGGCAAGATCTTCCGCTCCATCAACGCCAAGAAACTGAAATCCGCCGTCTATGTGGTCATGGCGGCCTCGGGACTGTGGATCGCCTTCAATGGCTGAATGACAAAACCGGGAAAAGAAGTTTTCAAAACTTCTTTTCCCGGTTTCTTTTGTTTGATATTCCCATTGCAAAAACCGTTGCGATGGATGGGAGGCAGTGGTACAATATGTTTTGTTCTCAACAAAATGATTTTATCAGGCGGTGAATCGGCAATGGACAATAGCACACTGCGCCAAAAAGCCCTGGAAGGACTGGACGGGCTTGAGGCGCCCCAGCTCCCTTCCTGGGAGAGTCTGCCCCAGCTGGATCTGTATATGGATCAGGTGATCGTGCTGATGGAGCGGTATCTGGCCCTGTTCGGCGACGGCAAGGACAAGCTGATTACCCCCTCCATGATCAACAATTATGTGAAGCTGGGCCTCATTCCCCCGCCGGTGAAGAAAAAATACAGCCGGGAGCATCTGGTCCGGCTGATGACCATCTGCATGCTCAAGCAGATCATGCCCATCCCTACCCTGTCTTATCTCACAGGAAAGGGTGCCCAGCAAACCGGCCTGCCGGAAAGTTTTGACCAGCTGACCTGGGAGCAAAGCCAGGCGCTGGAACACACCGCCCAGGGGGCCCGGGAAGACATTGCCGCCCTGGAAGAGGAAAATCTGCGCCAGGGGCTGGCCCAGCTGGCGCTGAAATTTTCTGCCCAGGCCAATGCCAACCGCATCCTGGCCCAGAAGATCACTTCCCTTTTGCAGCAGGAGACCCAGGCTCCCCTCAAAGGCAAAGACCGGTGAAGCCCGGACAAAACAGCATTAAAAAAGGGTCCGTCCCAGAATGAAAATTCTGTGACGGGCCCTTTTATGTTGCAGCAAAAACCGGTTCTTACTTTTCAGCCAGTTCCTTGCGGCAGTTTTCGCACACATTCTTACCCTTGAATTCCGACACTTTTTTGGAGCTGCCGCAGAAGACGCAGTTGGGCTCATACTTGCGCAGCACAATGGAAGTGCCGTCCATGTAGATCTCAATAGGATCACCCTTGCTGGCGTCAATGTTCAGGGTGCGGCGCAGCTCGATGGGCAGCACGATCCGCCCCAGGCTGTCGATGTTTCTGACGATTCCGGTGGATTTCATACAGAACCTCCTCTATTCTTTTGGTATTTCTACAATATCATAACAACCTTTACAAAAAGTGTCAATAAACGACATGTGACAAAATTGTTAATTATTCAAGACAATACCGTAACAAAATTGCCCAAAGAAGCTTGGTATATCAAGGTTTTTATTTGTCCAATAGTTGGACTATTTGAGGAGTTTCGCCAGTGGCATTCCCCGGTCTTTTGCATGGAACTGGGAAAAAGGGCATAGAAATGAAGCAAAAAGGCGGTGAAATCCATGATGGCAAAGGTGTTTTCCCTGCTTTTTGTCCTGGCCCTGTGCTTTGGCGCAGCCGGAGACAAGTTGGAGCAGGTATCGGCGGCGCTGCCCCAGGGGGCGGCAGGCGGAGTGGAGCTGGCCCTCTCCATCGGCGGGACGATGTGTGTATGGTCAGGAATCCTGGAAGTGATGGATCAGAGCGGGCTGACCGAAAAGATCTCCCGGCTTTTGTCCCCGGTGATCCGGGGCATTTTCGGCAGGGCGGCCCAGGACAAACAGGCCCGCCAGGCCCTGAGCCAGAACATGGCGGCCAACCTCCTGGGATTGGGCAGCGCCGCCACTCCGGCAGGGCTACGGGCCGCCCGGCGCTTGGCCCAGACCGGCGGCAGGCCGGACCATTCTGCTGTTTTGCGGCTGATGGTGCTCAATTCCGCTTCCCTCCAGCTGATCCCTGCCAATGTGGCGGCGGTGCGGGCGGCGGCAGGCAGCGCCCAGCCCTTTGCTATCCTGCCCGCCGTGTGGCTGGCCTCCCTGGGTTCGGTGTGTGCCGCCTTGGCCGTTTCCGCCCTGCTGGAAAGGGTGTGGCGCCCATGACCGCTCTTCTCATCCCTCTGCTGGCCGCCGGTGTGATGGTCTACGGTCTTTTCCATGGCTGCGATGTGTACGCTGCCTTTCTCAAAGGGGTGCGCCAAGGGCTGGATACCCTGCTTTCCATCTTCCCCGCCTTACTAGCCATGCTCACTGCCCTTTGTATGCTGCGGGCCAGCGGCGCTGTGGAAGCGCTGTCCCAGGCCCTGGCTCCTTTGACAGAGGCCCTGGGCATTCCTGCCCCCTGTCTGCCCCTGGCCCTGCTGCGGCCTTTTTCCGGCTCGGGAGCGCTGTCCATCGGCAGTGACATCATCCGCAGCCAAGGCCCTGACAGCCTGGCCGGATTGACGGCGGCGGTGATGCTGGGCTCCAGCGAGACCAGCATTTACTGCATCGCCCTGTATAGCGCCGCCCTGGGAATCAAAAACACCCGCTGGGCCCTTCCGGCAGCCCTGGCGGGTGATCTTGCGGCCTTTTTTCTCTCGGCCCTCAGTGTTCGGTTATTCCTTTTGTGAAAAACGCTCCAGCGCCTCGTTGTAAATGCTGTTTTTGGGAACTCCCAGCTCCTTGGCCGTCTGCTTGACGGCCAGGCTGATGGAAAGGCCCTCTTCCAGAAGCTCTCCCACCCGATCCATAGGGTCAATGGCAGGCGCTTGCTCCTCTTCTTCCTGCTTGCCTCCCAGAATGAGGACGAATTCTCCCCGAGGCGGCTCTTCTGTGTAGTGGGCGATGGCTTCCGAAAGGGTGGTGCGCCACACCTGCTCATGAACCTTGGTGATCTCCCTCACCAGGGCAATGGGCCGCTCGCCCAGGGTTTTATAGAAATCCTCCAAAGTGCGCAGCAGCTTGTGAGGGGCCTCATAAAAGACCATAGTGCGCTTTTCCTCCCGGATATCCTCCAGATGCTCCCGGCGGCTTTTTTTGTTCACCGACAAAAAGCCCTCAAAGCAAAAGCGGCCGCAGTCCATCCCGGCGATGGACAGGGCAGCGATGAGGGCGCAAGGCCCGGGCACCGCCACCACCTGGATGCCCTCGCCCTGGCAAATATCCACCAGGTCGCAGCCGGGATCGCTGATGGCCGGGGTTCCGGCATCGGTGATGAGGGCGCAACTCTCCCCCGCCAGGATGCGCTGGGCGATCAGCTGGCCTTTCATCTTCCGGTTGTGCTCGAAATAGCTGATCTGGGGCTTTTTGATGCCGAATTTATTGAGCAGCTTGGCCCCCACCCGGGTGTCTTCGGCGGCGATAAAATCCACCTGGGACAAGACCTCCTGGGCCCGGGGAGAAAAGTCCCCCAGGTTGCCGATGGGCGTGGAGACCACATACAATGTTCCTGCCATACTCTATTCTTCCTCCATGACGCCGTGAATCCGGCGGTATTCTTGGGTATATTCCCCCATTTCGTCCCGCAAAACAAGGGGCGGGAGAATCTGACTTTCTCCCCGGCCCCGGCGGGCCATCACCAGGGCCAACTGGGCTTCTTCTCCCGGTTTTCCGTGGACAAAACGCACCTGCCGGGGAGAAAATCCATTTTCCTGCAAAAGCTCCACCGCCCGGAAAAAGTGCCGGGCAGGCCAGCAGAAATAAAACCGGCCCTTTTGCCCCAGCATCCCTTTGACCCCCCGGAAAAAGGGCTCCGGGGCGCCGCTGCGGGCCAGGCGGCGGCGCTCATCGGGGGAGGGCGGTCCGGGAACGGCATAGGGAGGATTGGAAAGGCACACATCATAATGGAATCCGGCGGGGCGGAATTCTGCCGCATCCCCTTGGAAAAACTGCCCTCTTTCCGAAAGGCCGCAGCGGGCGGCGTTCTCCCTGGCCTGTTCTAAGCTCACGGGGTCCAGCTCCAAGGCGTCCAATGTGGCCCCCGGATGC
Source organism: Ruminococcaceae bacterium AM07-15 (assembly GCA_003477405.1). Classification (GTDB taxonomy): domain Bacteria; phylum Bacillota; class Clostridia; order Oscillospirales; family Butyricicoccaceae; genus Pseudobutyricicoccus. The sequence continues at coordinate 163,268 of QUDE01000001.1, read as the reverse complement.
TTTAACAAAGTCAGCACCCAAAGCCCGCCCTGGCCGCAGCCCAGCTCGATGGCCCGCTCTCCCGGGCGAAGGGAACAGAAATCAGCCAGCAGCACGCTGTCCTGGGTCAGGCCCAGTCCGCCTTTTTGCTGAAAAATACGGTATCCGCCCCGCAGCCGCACCTGCTTCATATCCTTCCCCCTTTATTCTGATTGAAGTATTGTACCATGATTTTTGAAAAAGGAGAATAGCCTTTCTCTCCCTGGGCACAATAGGGAAAACACACAAAGGATGGATCAGGATGCCACGAAACAAAAAGCTTGCGGCGGCCTTGGCCGTCATTTTTCTTTTGAACATCACCCTCATCGCCGGTTTTCAGTGGCTGGGCATTTCCTCCCAGGCCGCCGTCTACCAACAGGGCTCCCAGGGGGAGACGGTGCGGCAGATCCAGGAAAAGCTGAAACGGTGGGGTTATTATGACGGCGCGGTGGACGGCGTCTACGGCAGCGGCACGCGGAAAGCGGTGGAATATTTCCAGCGGAAAAACGGCCTGACTGTGGACGGCATCGTGGGCCCGGCCACCCTCCAGGCCCTGGGAATGTCCTCCGGTTCCTCTTCGGGCAGCGAATCGGGCCGGGACAACGACCTGTATCTTCTCTCCCGCATGATCTCCGCCGAGGCCCGGGGAGAGCCCTACACCGGCCAGGTGGCCGTGGGAGCGGTCATCCTCAACCGGGTGCACCACCCCTCCTTTCCCAACACCATCGCCGGAGTGATCTATCAGCCGGGAGCCTTTTCCGCGCTGAACGACGGCCAGTTCAATGAGCCTATCGCCGAAAGCGCCAGAAGGGCCGCTCAGGATGCCATGAGCGGCTGGGACCCCACTGGCGGCGCTATCTATTATTATAACCCTGCCAAAACCACCAATCAGTGGATCTATTCCCGCCCGGTGATCGCCCAGATCGGCGACCATGTTTTTGCCAAATGATCCTCTTTGCCGCCTGGTGTCCGGGCGGCAGAGCGCTTCGAAAAAGTGGCTTTTGCCGCTTTTTCGAGTTTTGCAAGGGTCTATGTGCACGCCTTCGGCGCACACTTGCCCCTTGAGAAGTGTAAAAACCGACGCACAGGTCGCCGGTTTTTACAGATTGATGAGGAGGAAAGCAAACCTCCTCTCTAGCCAGATCGGTTTTTCCACAGTCTGTGCCGTCCGGTGTCCGGGCGGCATTTTTTTGCTCTTTCCGCCGCCTTGGGCGAAAAATCTTCGGAGGGCGCTTTTGCATCGGTTTCCCTTCTTGACACCGTCCCTGGCAGGATATAAAATATACATGGTATTTTGCCTTTTCTTCCGCCTTTTTGGTGGATGCCCATAAAACAACGGAACCATGGCCCTGTCCAGCGCAATCTCTTTGCGCTGTTTTTGTGGTTGCCCCCTTTGGGTTTTCGGGAGAGGTTATGCCGAAATATAAGGAAAAGGAGGGAGCGTCTTTGCCTACCAACCCAGGTTTTTATATCGTTTTTGCTCTGATCGCCATTGTCCTTTGCGCCGCAGGCTTTTTCGTCGGCGCCATTTACCGTAAGAAGATCGCCGAAAAGGAGATCGGCAGTGCCGAAGAGGAAGCCACCCGCATTCTGAACGACGCCATCAAGGCCGCCGAGACCAAGAAGCGGGAAGCTGTGGTGGAAGCCCGTGAGGAAGCTTTCAAGATCCGCACCGAGACCGACAAGGAACTGAAAGAACGCCGCAGCGATGTGCAGAAGCAGGAACGCCGGGTTCAGCAGAAGGAAGAACAGCTGGACCGCAAATATGAAAGCATCGAGAAAAAAGAAGAAAAGCTCACTCAAAAACTGAAAAAAGCCGACGAATCTCTGGAAGAGATCGACGAGCTGAAGAAAACCCAGATGGCCGAACTGGAAAAGATCTCCGGCTTCACCGCCGAAGAAGCGAAAAATTTCCTGCTGGCCAAAGTGGAAGAAGAAGCCCGTCACGACACCGCCCTCAAACTGAAAGAACTGGATCAGCAGCTGAAGGAAGAGGGAGAGCGGAGAGCCCGGGAGGTCATTGCTCTGGCCATCCAGCGCTGCGCCGCCGATCATGCCAGCGAAGTCACCGTCTCGGTGGTGCCCCTGCCCAATGACGAGATGAAGGGCCGGATCATCGGCCGGGAAGGCCGGAACATCCGTGCTCTGGAAAACCTCACCGGTGTGGATCTGATCATCGACGACACCCCGGAGGCCATCACCCTGTCCTCCTTTGACCCGGTGCGCCGGGAGATCGCCCGCATTTCTCTGGAAAAACTCATTGCCGACGGCCGCATCCATCCCACCCGCATTGAGGAAATGGTGGAAAAGGCCAAGGCCGAAGTGGCCGCTACCATCAAGCAGGAAGGCGAGCGGGCCATGTTCGAAACCGGCGTCCACGGTCTGAACCCGGAGCTGGTGAAGATTCTGGGCCGGATGCGTTACCGCACCAGTTACGGCCAGAATGTGCTGAATCACTCCATCGAAGTGGCCCATATCGCCGGGCTGCTGGCTGCCGAGCTGGGTGCTGATGTGACCCTGGCCAAGCGGGCCGGTTTGCTCCACGACATCGGCAAGGCCATCGACCACGAGGTGGAAGGTTCCCATGTGGCCATCGGTGTGGACCTGGCCAAGAAATACCGGGAAAATCCCGAAGTCATCCACGCCATCGAAGCCCACCATGGAGATGTGGAAGCACGCACTGTGGTGGCCTGTCTGGTGCAGGCAGCTGACGCCATCTCCGCCGCCCGTCCCGGCGCCCGGAGAGAAAATCTGGAAGCCTACATCAAGCGTCTGGAGAAGCTGGAAGAGCTGGCCGAGAGCTTTGACGGGGTAGAGACCTCCTATGCCATCCAGGCCGGCCGCGAAATCCGCATCATCGTCAAGCCGGAGATCGTCAAGGACGACGATATGCTCCTGCTGGCCCACGACCTTTCCAAGAAGATCGAAGCCGAGATGAGCTATCCCGGCCAGATCAAAGTCCATGTGGTACGGGAAACCCGGGCCATCGACTACGCAAAATAACATTTTCAAATCCAAGACCGGCTCCTTCGGGAGCCGGTTTTTTCATACTCAAAAAAATAATCAGACAGTTGACTTTTATTTAACGAAATACTATATTAAAATTATAGTAACATTTGGAGGTGACAGACGATGAAAAACAGCAGCAACCGTAATCCTCCCCTTTTCCGGGGATTGGTCATCGTTGCAGGATTCCTCCTGCTCATCTGGGGCGGTTTTCATTTGTGGCAGTGGCATAAGCTCCGGCCTCTCCGGGCCGCCATGGACTCCTTTACCACCGAATCCGCCATGAAACCAATTTCTATTTATCCAGTCACCATCCAGCCCCAACAAATCACCCCCAAAGCACGGGAACTGATGGTGCAGTTTGTCAAAAGTCTTGGCTCTCCTATTATGGAAAATCAGTCGTATGCTGGAGGATGGACTTTCAGCTATGCCGCCCCCCAAGGCCAGGTCACCATCGCTTCCAGCCGGGTAATTTTGCATATGGACGACGGTTCCCGATTGCAGGCTCGCTTCTACCGTTCCGACAAGGACATTTATAAGCAGCTGGATGAGGAAATCGGCCGCTTGTTTGACGAAGAGGCAAAAAGCCAGGGACTGGATATCTCCTGATTTTCTGCAAAAATGCACAGTTTTCCCTGGGGAATTTCTCTATTCCCCAGGGATTTTTTCTGCCGCTGCCCCTTTCTTCTCTCCCGGCCCATGGTATAATAATTTCGGAGCGGCTGTGATAGCCTCTCCCACAAACAGAAAAGGAGAAGATGCCTTATGATGAATCCCGATCGGGTGAAAGCCCTGAAAGAAATGGTGGCCTCCCAGCGTGAGCTGATGTTCGCCGCCGAGCGCCATATTTGGAAGCATCCCGAAACCGGTTACCGTGAGTGGAAGACCCACGAATATCTGGCCGCTGAATACCGGAAGCTGGGTTATGAACTGGTAGAGGCGGGCAACATCCCCGGTTTCTATACCGATATCGACACCGGCAAGCCCGGCCCCAAACTGCTGATCATGGGCGAGCTGGACAGCCTGATCGTCTCCACCCATCCCGAGTGTGATCCGGAGACTGGTTATGTCCACGCCTGCGGCCACCATGCCCAGTCTGCCGCTCTGTTGGGCATCGCTGCTGCACTGAAGCAGCCCGGCGCTCTGGACGGCATGAGCGGCTCCATCCGCCTGATGGCCGTGCCCGCGGAAGAACTGATCGAAATCGGCTACCGGGCCAGCCTGCGGGAACAGGGCATCATCAAATATTTCGGCGGCAAAGTGGAGTTCATGTACCGCGGCTTCATGGACGACTGCGATATCGCCCTTCTGGTCCACACCTCCAACAGCGAGCACAAAGGCATCGGTGTGGGCGTGGGCAACAACGGCTGCCTGACCAAGAACATCAACTACGAAGGCGTTTCCGCCCATGCAGGCGGCGCACCTCACCTGGGCGTCAACGCTCTGTATGCGGCCAACCTGGGCCTCAACGCCGTCAACGCTCTCCGGGAGACCTTCCAGGAGAAGGATTACATCCGCTTCCATCCGGTGATCACCAAGGGCGGCGGCGCCGTCAACGCCATCCCCAACGATGTGCGGGTGGAAAGCTATGTGCGCGGCGCCAGCATCGAGGCCATCGTATCGGCCAACAACCGGATCAACCGGGCTCTGGCTTCTTCTGCTGCGGCCATGGGCGCCAATGTGCATCTCCAGGACTTCCCCGGCTACTGCCCCCTGTACAACGACAAGAATCTGTATCAGCTGACAGTGGATGTGGTGAAGGAAGGCTTCGGCGAAGAATGGATCCAAGAGGACACCAAGTGGGGCACCGGCTGCACCGACATGGGTGATATTTCCTGTGTGATGCCCACCGTCCAGCCCTATTGCTCCGGCGCCTGCGGCGTGGGCCACGGCTCCGACTACGGCATCAACGATCCGGAAACCGCTCTGGTGGTTTCTGCCCAGTACCAGGTGCTGATGGCCGAAGCTCTGCTTTCTAACAACGCTGAGATGGCCCAGAAGGTCATCAAGGAAGCCGATCTGGTCTATCCCGACAAGAAGGATTACTTCGCCGCCGTGGACAAGATTTTCCTGGACAAAAAGGCCGTCACCCAGAACGAGGACGGCACCATCACTCTGGACTTCCAGAATATCTAACAATCTTACATCGTCAAAGCGGGGGCATCATGCTCCCGCTTTTTGTCTATTCTTCTTATTTTCCTCTCCACTGTCACTGGGATCGTTTTTGATTTTGGGCGGTTTCACCAGATTTTTCGGGGGAATTTCTCCATCCCCACCCCTGCATTTTTCTCCGGAGGGCAGTATAATAAAAAGCGGAACAAGTACAAAGGGGTACGCCCCGGGAAAAGGAGAAGATCAAAATGATAAGCACCGAACGGGCAAATCAACTGAAAGAAATCGTAGCTTCCCAGCGGGATGTAATGTTTTCTGCCGCTGATTACATCTGGAAACATCCGGAGACCGGCTATCGGGAGTGGAAAACCCATGCCTACCTGGCCGAAGAATTCAAGAAACTGGGCTATGAACTGGTGGAAGCGGGGAACATCCCTGGTTTCTATACCGACATCGACACCGGTAAGCCCGGCCCCAAGCTGCTGATCATGGGCGAGCTGGACAGCCTGATCGTCTCCACTCACCCCGACTGTGACCCGGAGACCGGCTATGTCCACGCCTGCGGCCACCACTGCCAGGTTTCCGCCCTTCTGGGCATCGCCGCCGCGCTGAAGCAGCCCGGCGCCATGGACAATATGAGCGGCTCCATCCGTCTGATGGCCGTACCCGCCGAAGAGCTGATCGAAATCGGCTTCCGTGAAGAGCTGCGCAAGCAGGGCGTCATCAAATACTTCGGAGGCAAAGTGGAGTTCATGCACCGTGGCTATATGGATGGCTGCGACATCGCCCTTCTGGTCCACACCGGCGGCGGGGATCATCCCTCCATCGCCCTGACTCCGGGCAGCAACGGCTGCGTCACCAAGAACATCAATTTCGTAGGCGTCTCGGCCCATGCCGGCGGCTCTCCCCATCTGGGCGTCAACGCCCTGTATGCGGCCAGCCAGGCCATGAACGCTGCCAACGCTCTGCGTGAAACCTTCCAGGAGAAGGACACCATCCGCTTCCATCCCATCATCACCAAGGGCGGCGGCGCTGTCAACGCCATCCCCAACGATGTGCGCATGGAAAGCTATGTGCGTGGTGCTTCTCTGGAGGCCATCAAGGAGGCCAACACCAAGATCAACCGGGCCCTGGCCGCTTCGGCTGCCGCTATGGGCGCCAATGTGGTGCTGAAAGACCGTCCGGGCTACACCCCTCTGGAAAACGAAGAACAGCTTTATGACCTGACCTGCGAGATCGTCAAGCAGTGCTTCGGCGAGGACGCTTTGGTCAAGCGGGGCCGCAGCACTGGCTGCACCGATATGGGCGATGTGTCCGCTGTCATGCCCACCGTTCAGCCCTATGCCTCCGGCGCCTGCGGCGTGGGCCATGGCTCCGATTACCGCATTGCCGATCCGGAATCCGCTCTGGTCATGTCCGCCCAGTATCAGGTGCTCATGGCCGAGGCTCTGCTGAGCAATAACGCCGAGCTGGGCAAAAAGATCATCCAGAACGCCAAACTGCGTTTCTCCTCCATGGAAGAGTTCTTCCAGGCCATCGACGGGCTGTTTCTGGACAAAGAGGCCGTCAAGCAAAACGAAGACGGCACCATCACTCTGGATTATCAGAACTAACAAGCAAGCGAAAAGGACTGGGAGTTTTCCCAGTCCTTTTGTTTATCCGTTCTGCCTGCGGGCTTGCTCTTTCTCGCAGGCCTGCCGGAAACACTGGCACATTTCGGTGCCGATATATCCCTGGTCCTTGCAGTGGGGACATTCGTAAGGCGGTTCCAGATAGTCCTCCCCATGGCCCAGGCGAAGAAGGATCTGCCTGCGCCGTGCCAAAAGCCGGTTGTTTTCCTCCCGCAGCCGCTGCACTTCTCCCGGGTCCTCTCCCAGGGCCGCCCGGGCCGCCCGGCTGGCGCACAGCCGCAATTCCCGCTCGTTCTGGGCAAACTCCCCGTCTTTTCGCAGTCCTTCCAGCCGAGTTTGCTGAAGCTGCTGCCGCTGAAGGCGCTTGCGTTCGAAAGCCTTGGTGACGGCGGCCACCACGCCGCTTTCGAACTCGCCCCGGCTGCGGGCGGGCTGAGGCGATGCCGTGCTTTGCCGGACCGGGGCGCTTTTTCCTTCCCCCTGCTCCACTTCGCTCCGGGTCTTGTAGCCCGCCGTTTTCCAGCTTTCCAGAATGCTGTCCAGATAAGCCCATTTCAGCCCACCGGTGCGCAGCACCGTCCGGTCATAGGCCAGGGCAATCAGGTCGTTGTCATAGCCGTGGGAAATCCACTTGTCCACCATGTTCTGTTCGCTTTCCGACAGCTTCCGATCCCGGATGCCAAACAGGCTCATGATCTCTCCCTGGCGGCTGTGGCGGCGCTCCAGGGCGGCCAGGTATTCCTCCGCCTGGGCATAGGTCTCCACCCCATCCTTCTGCCACCGGTAGGCTTCCTGCTCGAAAAACCGGGAGGAAAGCCGGTTCCGCCCGGCGCAGTAGTTGATGAGCAGCATGAGCACTTCGGCGGGCATCCCCAGGCCGCTGTACACCGAATAGAGGATCTCCAACTCGCTTTTGCGCAGCATCCGGCCCAGGGCTCCTTCGTAATATTGGCACAGGCCGGAAAAGGCCTCATCCTGCTGCCGGGCTTCCTTGATCTCTCCCGGGTCCCATTCGATCTCCTTCCGGGGTTTCTGAGGGCCCTCGCTGTCGCTGCACACCCCGTAGAGCACCAACAGACTGCGCGCCTTTTGCAGCCGGTTTTCGTCCAGGCCCAGCTGCTGGGGCTCCGGCAGAGCGCAGCCCTCTCCCCGGGCGGCGATATAGCAAAACAGCAGCGCCATATCCGGGTCCTTCACCGCCGCCACCTGGGCGCAGGCCTTGCGCACATCCTGGCGGATACGCAAAATCGGTTCCATGGCATCCTCCTTTCCCCACGGAAAAATGCCCTGCCTCTTTTGGGAAAAGAGGGGGCACTTTTTAGGGGGTATTTTATCTGAAAATATTATAGCAATTCTCTCCCGCCGGGTAAAGATTTATATTTTTCCCGAAAGGGTGGTGATTTTTAGACATTCCTCTGGTATAATTAGTGTGTTATGGCCCTGCGGCCATGATACCTCCATTTTTTACGGCCCTTTCCTCCTCCCTTCGGGGGAGAAGGGAAGCACGGCCGACGGGACTTTGTCCCTATCCCTGTGAAAAATTCCATACAGGAGGCGATCCCCATGGATGTATGCGCCCTGATCTATAACGATCCCGCCGACCTTTCCTGTCAGGCCGAGATCCTGTCCCGGCCGGCCTGTTCCTATCTGGTGACTCTGGCCAAAGCCTTTGGCTGCCAGAAGGTCTATCTGGCGGGCCAGGCTTGCAGCAGTCTGGATGTCCCCGCCCTGGAAACCGATTTTTCCGGCGAACCTTCTCTGTTTTCCCAAGTGGAAGGGGCTGAGCAGGGACTGGTGTTTTTCGAATCTCTCCCCGCTTTGACCCGGGGCACCCTGGGCAAACTGATGGAACAGTCCTGCGGCCTTCTGGCCGATGAAAACCACCATCCCATGGCTCTGTACGCTCCCTGGGATGTGCTGCAGCGCCTGTCCGGCCGCCGCATTACCCTGGTGGACGAGCTGCGGGCTCTGGGCCCCATGCTCACCGAGGTCTCCCTCTCTCCGGAGGACGGCTGCGCCATACAGAATGGCCTGGATGTATACCGCTGCCAGGAGCTTCTCCGCCAGCGGATCAACCGGGCTCATATGGAGGCGGGAGTCATCATCGTGGACCCCACCACCACCCATATCTCCCCCGATGCCCTTCTGGAAAGCGGCAGTCTCATCATGCCCGGCTGCTTCATCTATGGCCGCAGCCACATCGAGGCCACCGCCAAAGTGGGCCCCAACGCCATGATCGTGGACAGCGTCATCGGCTGCGGCGCTTCGGTGAACTCCTCCCAGGTGATCGAGAGCACCATCGGTGCCCAGACCACCGTTGGCCCCTATGCCTACATCCGCCCCGGCTGCGATGTGGGAGAAAAAGTGCGCATCGGCGACTTTGTGGAGCTGAAAAAGGCCAAGATCGGCACCGGTACCAAAATCGCTCACCTGTCCTATCTGGGAGACATCGAGCTGGGTGAACGGTGCAATGTGGGCGGCGGCGTCATCGTGGTCAACTACGACGGCAAGAAAAAATACAAAACCATTGTGGGCGACGACAGCTTCATCGGCTGCAATGTAAACCTGATCTCCCCGGTGCATCTGGGGGATGATACCTATATTTCTGCCGGTTCCACCATCACCGACGATGTGCCCTCTGAGGCTCTGGCCATCGCCCGGGCCCGCCAGGTGAACAAAGAGGAATGGGTCCGCCGCCGCCGGGAAAAGGGCCTGCTTTAAAAGACGCGATTTATTATTTTGAAATTCTATAAAAAGGGGAATGTGCTATGATTCCGCACGGCAACAGCATCAAGATCTTCACCGGAAACTCCAATCCCAAATTGGCTTCCGACATCTGCACCATGGTGGGCGTGCCTCTGGGTGACGCCAGCCTGAAACGCTTCTCCGATGGAGAGATTTCGGTCTCCATCAATGAGTCGGTGCGCGGCACCGATGTGTTCCTGATTCAGTCCACCTGCGAGCCGGTGAACGATCATCTGATGGAAATGCTCATCATGATCGACGCCCTGCGCCGGGCTTCTGCCGGCCGTATCACCGCCGTTATGCCCTACTTCGGCTATGCCCGTCAGGACCGGAAGGCCAAGGCCCGTGATCCCATCTCCGCCAAACTGGTGGCCGACCTGATCACCACCGCCGGCGCCGACCGGGTGCTGACCATGGACCTGCACGCCGCCCAGATCCAGGGCTTCTTCAACATCCCTGTGGATCACATGCTGGGCTCTTCGGTGCTGATCCCCTATTTCGCCAAGAAATTCGGCATCGGCAACCCGGATGTGGTGATGGTGGCTCCCGACCTGGGCAGCGTGGGCCGCGCCCGCAAGTTCACCGAAAAGCTGGATCTGCCTGTGGCCATCATCGACAAGCGCCGTCCGCAGGCCAATGTGTCTGAAGTGATGAACATCATCGGCAATGTGGAAGGCAAGACCGTCATCCTGGCCGACGACATGATCGACACCGCCGGTACCCTGTGCAACGCCGCCAAGGCTCTGGTGGAAATCGGCGGCGCCAAGGAAGTTTATGCCTGCGCCACTCACGGCGTGCTCTCCGGCCCGGCCATCCAGCGGCTCAATGACAGCGTCATCAAAGAAGTCATCCTGCTGGATACCATCCCCCTGCCTGAGCACAAGAAGAGCGACAAATTCAAGGTGCTTTCCGTGGCCGAGATCTTCACCGAGGCCATCAAGCGCATCTATGACGAGTCCTCTGTGTCCGATCTGTTCAACTAAGCCCCTGCGAGGTGTATCCCCATTTTCAGACGAAAAAAAGAGACCCCGCCCCAACAGGCTGACTATCTCATCGTCGGCCTGGGGAATCCGGGGCGGCAATATGAGACCACCCGCCACAACGCCGGTTTTATGGCCCTGGACCTTTTGGCCCAGGAGCTGGGGGTGGATCGGTTGAGCCAGGCCAAGCACCGGGCTCTCTACGCCTTTTGTCAGAAGGATGGCAAGACCCTGCTTCTGGCAAAGCCCCAGACCTTTATGAACCTGTCAGGGGAGGCGGTGCGTGATCTGGCCCAGACCTTCCAGGTGCCCCCGGAGCGCATCGTGGTGCTTTATGACGACATCAGCCTGCCTTCCGGCCGGCTGCGTGTGCGCCGCAGCGGCTCGGCCGGCGGTCACAACGGCATCAAAAACATCATCTACCAGCTGTCCTCCGATCAGTTCCCCCGGGTGAAGATCGGCGTGGGCGCTCCCCAGAAAGGGGAGGAGGACCTGAAGGATTTTGTGCTGGACACGGTAGATTCCGATGCCTACGAAGGGATCAAGCGGGCCCCGGAAGCCGCCCTTACCCTGATCTTTCAGGGAGTGGACGCCGCCATGCAGGCGTTCAACGGCGCGCCTCCCGCCCCCAAAGAATGAGCAGAACGCAAAATTTGACATTTTTCACACCCCCGTTCCTTTGGGAACGGGGGATAGCCTTATGGAGAAAAACATGAAAGAACTGCTGCAAAGTCTCAATGCCCTGCCGGAATACAAAGGGCTGAAACAGGCCCTGGATGAGGGGAAGAAAGCCATTTCTCTCTACGGCGTCTCCCCGGTGCACAAGGCCCATTTTGCCGCCGCCCTGCAAAAAGACACCGGACGGCCGGTGGTGATGGTCAGCCGGGATGAAGAAAGCGCCCGGCGGCTGGCCGGGGATTTTTCCCATCTGTCCGGTCTGCCCGTCTCCCTGCTGCCCGGGCGGGAATATGTGTTCCACAATGTGGAAGGCGCCTCCCGGGACTATGAACACCAGCGCCTGGAGGCCCTTTATACCTTTTCCCATGGAAAGCACCCGGTGATGGCGGCATCCATCGAAGGGCTGATGATGGCCTGTATCCCGCCGAAAGCTCTGGAGCAGGCGGCCATCTCCCTGGAGCTGGATGGGGAAGTGCCTCTGGAACAGCTGGAGCAGGCCCTGGTGGCCGCAGGCTATACCCGCTGCCTTTCGGTGGAGGGCAGCGGCCAGTTTTCGGTGCGTGGCGGCATTGTGGACATTTTCCCCGCCGGGGCCACTTTGCCGGTGCGTGCGGAATTTTTCGGAGACACCGTGGATTCCCTGGGGGAATTTGACCCTCAGAGCCAGCGGCGGCTGCAAAATGTGGAAAAGGCGCTGATCCTTCCCGCCCGGGAGACCCTGCCCCAACTGTATGAGGGAGGAAAGGAAGCACTGGCCCAGCATCTTCTGAAGCTGGCCGGGCACAAAAACACCGCCCCCGCCTTGCGGAAAAACCTGGAACAGGACGCCCAGCGGCTCCAACAGGAGGGATTGTTCCCGGCCTGTGACCGGTATCTGCCCCTGATCTATCCCGGCCTGCCCACCGCTCTGGACTATCTGCCGGAAAACACCCTGGTGATTCTGGACGACACTCCCGCTTTGCGGGAAGGGGGGAGCGGTTTTGCCTTCCGGGTGAGCGAGGATGTGGCAAGCCTTCTGGAACAGGGATGCCTGATTCCTTCCCACTGCACCTTCTCCCTCAGCTTTGAGCAGGCTCTGGCCCGGCTGGAAAGCCTGGGACTGGTGGCGATGGACTCTTTCCTCACTTCCTCCGGCGGACTGTCTCCCGACGCCATCTTTTCCCTGACGGCCAAGCAGCTGCCCCCCTACGGCGGCAGTCTGGAAACCGCTCTGGGTGATATCCGCACCTACCTTTCCCTGGGCTATCAGGTGTGTGTCCTCACCGGCGGCCCCCAGCGACTGCAAAACATGGCCCGGCTTCTGGCGGAAAATAATATCCCCTATACCACTGTTTTTTCGGAGCGGGATCATGTGTGTCTGCTGGAAGGGTCTTTGTCCGCCGGAGTGGAGTATCCCTCCATCTCCCTAGCTATTTTGTGCGATGGAGCCATTCTCCAGCGGCGGCGGGACGGCGCTCCCCGGAAAAAGGCCAGCAATCGGGACCGGGTCAAATCCTTCAGCGATCTGACCCCGGGGGATTATGTGGTTCACGAGCACCACGGCATCGGCCGCTTCGTGGGCGTGGAGCGCATCCAGAGCGACGGGGTTACCCGGGATTATCTGAAGATCGCCTTTGCAGGCACCGACTTTCTCTATGTACCTGCCACCGCCCTGGACCTGGTGAGCAAATACATCGGCGCTCCGGAAGATGCCAACATCCGGCTATCCAAGCTGGGAGGAACCTCCTGGGCCAAGACCAAGGTGCGGGCCAAGAAGGCCGCCCGGGATCTGGCCGATCAGCTGATCAAGCTCTATGCCGCCCGCCGCAGCACCCCAGGCTTTGCCTTCCTGCCCGACGACGACTGGCAGCGCAGCTTTGAAGAGGCTTTCCCCTACGATGAGACCGAAGACCAGCTCACCTGCACCCGGGACATCAAAAAAGATATGGAACAGCCCCATCCCATGGACCGGCTGCTGTGCGGGGATGTGGGCTTCGGCAAAACCGAAGTGGCCTTCCGGGCCATTATGAAATGCGTCATGTCGGGAAAACAGGCCGCCGTGCTGGTGCCCACCACCGTGCTGGCCCGACAGCATTTCCTCACCGCCCTGTCCCGTTTTTCCGGCTATCCCATCAAGATCGACACCCTCAGCCGCTTCCGCACCCCCAAAATGCAGAAGGAGACTTTGCGGATGCTCCATTCCGGGGAGATCGACATCGTCATCGGCACCCACCGGATGCTCCAGAAGGATGTACACTTCAAAGACCTGGGCCTTTTGGTGGTGGACGAGGAGCAGCGCTTTGGCGTGTCCCACAAAGAACAGATCAAGGAAATGGCCCATCAGGTGGATGTGCTCACCCTCACCGCCACCCCCATTCCCCGCACCCTGAACATGGCCTTGTCGGGCATCCGGGATATGTCGGTGCTGGAAGAAGCCCCTCACGACCGGCAGCCGGTGCAGACCTATGTGCTGGAATACGACCAGGGGGTGATCTGCGACGCCATCCGCAAGGAGCTGGCCCGGGGCGGGCAGGTGTATTATCTCCACAACCGGATCGATTCCATGGACAAAGTGGTTTCTTTCCTTCAGCAGCAGTTCCCTGATGCCACCATCGGCATTGCCCACGGCAAAATGAGCGAGCACGAACTGTCCTCGGTGATGACCCGCACCTATAACGGGGAAGTGCAGATTCTGGTGTGCACCACCATCATCGAAACAGGCATCGACATCGCCAACGCCAACACCCTTGTCATCGAGGACGCCGACTACATGGGCCTGGCCCAGCTCCATCAGATCCGAGGCCGCATCGGCCGCTCTCACCGGCGGGCCTATGCCTACCTCACTTACCGGCGGGGAAAGGTGCTGTCGGAGATCTCCCAGAAGCGGCTTTCGGCCATCCGGGAATTTGCCGAGTTCGGTTCGGGCTTCAAGATCGCCATGCGGGATCTGGAGATCCGGGGCGCAGGCAATGTGCTGGGGGCCGAGCAAAGCGGCCATATGCTGTCGGTGGGCTACGACCTTTATCTGAAACTGCTGGAAGAGGCGGTGGCCGAGGCCGGGGGACAGACCCGTCCGGCTTACACCGAATGCAGCGCAGACCTGCTTGTCAGTGCCTCTCTGCCCCAAAGCTATGTGCCCGATTCCGGCCAGCGGGTGGACCTTTACCGTCGCATCGCCCTCATCCGCAGCCGGGACGATTACGACGATATGGTGGATGAGATGCTGGACCGATACGGGGATGTGCCCAAGCAGGCCATGAACCTGCTGGAGATTGCTCTGCTCCGGGCCCATGCCGGTCAGTGCGGCATCAGCGAGATCAACCAGCGGGACGGCCGGTTGATGTTCTCTTTCTCGCCCCGGGACATTGCCATCGCCGGCATCCTTTGCTCCCATCCTTCCTTCAAGGGACGGATGCTGCTTTCCGCCGGGGCCGCCCCCTATCTGTCCCTGATGATGGGCAAAACCCAGAATCCCCTGGAAGAGGCCAAAAAGGTGGTCTCGTCCTTTTTCGAGCTATATCAGGAACAAAACCGTGATACCATAGAGAAAAACAGCCCCACGGAGGATAAAAAATGAAGAAATACCGGAATATTCTGTGCTGTCTTGTGGCGCTCTGCCTTTTGGGAGGCTGCTCTCCCAGCCCCACCGCCATTGTGGTGGGGAAAAACAAGGTGGATGCCGCTGAGCTGGCTTTTTATCTGGAATACAACCGCCTCAACCTGCAATCCCAGGACGGTAGCACCGAAGAGGAGGATGCCGATCCCTCCCTGGAGGAAGCCAAGGAAGCCGCTCTGGAACAGATCGTCACCGCTGAGATCGTGCGGCAGCAATGCGACAAGCTGGGCCTGGAGCTTTCCAAAGAGGAAAAGGAAGAGCTGGAGCAGAACAAGGACGAGCTGATCGAAGCCCAGGGAGGCACGGCGGGATACCTGAAATACCTGCGCCAGTCGGCCATGGCCGATCGGGTTTATGACAAATTCCAGGAAAACACCCTTTACTATGACAAGCTCTACGATTACATGGTAGGGGAGGGAGGAGAGTATTCCTTCTCCGATGTGGATCTGCGGCAGTTTTTCTCGGAAAATTATGCCACCGTTCAATACATCCGCCTGGGCTTTTCCTCCGCTCCTGAGCGGGGCATGGACCGGGCCCAGACCATTCTGGAGCAGGCCCAGGTGCCCGGCGCCGACTTCACCCAGATGGTGGCCCTCTACAACGACGACCCCTATATGACGGAAAACATCCAGGGTATCGTCATGACGGCTTCCCAGTGTGAAAACTCTCCCCAGTTTGAAACGGTCTTTGACCTGGAGGAAGGGGAGATCACCGGCGTGCTGGTGGGCACCGACGGTTATTACATCGTCAAGCGGCTCCCTCTGGCCGTGACCTATTATGACGACAACCAGGAGGCCATTTTGCAGGAGGCCCGGGATGTGCAGTTCAATGAGCTTCTGGAGGAATGGACCGAGGAAGCCAGCGTGCGCACCACCGATATCTATAAAAAGATGGATTTTGACAATCTGTGGGACTATGTGGAATAGTTCAAAGCCGCCCTTTTGTGGGCGGCTTTTTTCTTGACAGCTCGGTCTACACATGGTAAACTAAAACTACACAATGTAGACCAAGGAGGTTTTATCCATGCCCGATCTCACCATGGGGGCCATCGAGTCCCGCTTTGCCGATATCATCTGGAATAACGAGCCCATTTCCTCCGGCCAGCTGGCCCAGGAGAGCCTGCGGCTGCTGGGCTGGAAAAAGAGCACCTCTTTCACCGTGCTGCGGCGTTTGTGCGAAAAGGGAATTTTCCAGAACCAGAAGGGGACGGTGACCTCTCTCATGTCCCGGGATGAGTTTTACGCCGCCCAAAGCGAAAAATTTGTGGAAGACACCTTCCAAGGCTCTCTTCCCGCCTTTCTGGCTGCCTTCTCTTCCCGGAAGAGCCTGACCCCGGAGGAGGTGGAGTGCCTGCGCCGCATGGTGGATGAATACCAGGAGGGATAGAAATGGCATCCTTTTTCTCCCAGCTGCTTTCCATCAGTCTGGCCGGGGCCGGCGGGGCCCTGGTGGTGATGGTTCTGCGCCTTTTTCTCAAAAAAGCACCCCGGTGGTGCACGCTGCTGCTGTGGGCTTTCGTGGCCCTGCGGCTGCTGTGCCCCTTCACTCTGGAGCTTCCCTTTGCGCTGGCCCCATCCCCTTGGGCCCCATCGGAAAGGGAAGAGACCATAGTCCAACCTTCGCCCTTTTCCCCGGAAAACATCAATGGCATCCCGGATGTGACCTTTGATGTGCCATCTGCCACGGAAACTCCAGCGGAAAATGCCCCTTCCCCCATGACGGCCGCCTTTTTCCTGTGGCTGGCCGGATTGGGCGTGATGGCCGGTTACACCCTTTTTTCCCTTCTGGCTCTCCGGCGCAAACTGGGGGAAAGCGTAGTTTGGAAGGACAACATCTGGCTGTGTGATCATCTGCCGTCCCCCTTCCTCCTGGGACTGTTCCGCCCGAAAATCTATCTTCCCTCGTCCCTCTCAACCCAGGACATTCCCTATGTGGTGGCCCATGAGCAGACCCATCTGAAGCAGCTGGATCATGTGTGGAAGCTGCTGGCCTTTTTCCTTCTGGCCGTCCATTGGTTCAATCCGGTGATTTGGTTTGCCTATCTGCTTTTTTGCCGGGACCTGGAGTTTTTCTGCGATCAGCGGGTACTGGACAAGCTGGGAACAGAACACAAAAAGGGATATTGTCAGGCTCTGATCCGGTGCAGTGTTCCGGGAAAATTCACTGCCCCCTGTGCGCTGGCCTTTGGGGAAAGCTCTTTGAAAAGCCGTATCCGGCAGGCCCTTCATTACCAAAAGCCCGCTGTCCGCTGGGCCTTTCTGGGGGCCACCGTCTGCCTGCTGGCCGCCCTGTGCCTGTTTACCACACCCAAGGACGCCCAGAACCCGGAAGATTCCGCCACCTTATCCCATTCTGGGGAGCAATATGTCTTTTCCTCTTCCCAGGACACCGCCCGTCTGACCCTCTTCCCGGACACCAAGGAATTCACCTTTTCCCCCAGCTTTCTGTCCTCCGCCCTTTACACCGGCCGCTACCAGGAGCAAGAGGATGCCATCACACTGGAAAGCACCCAGGGAAATCGCTACTGCTTCCTGCGGCAGCAGGGCGGCTTTGTTTTCCAGGCGGAGGGCTCCGATCCCATGCCGGAATTCCGCTATTCTCCTGGGGCTGCTCTTTCCTCTGCTGTGCCCGACGGCAGTCTGTTTGTCCCTGAAACCTCGCCATCCTATATGGACCAGGCTCTTCTGGATGTGGATGGGGATGGAACCAAAGAGGCCTGCTACCTGTGCTATGGCCCCACTTCCGGGGTGTTCACCTTCGCTCTGGCCGCCTTGGAAGAAGATGAGGTGGAATATTTCAACATCTATTCCTGTGATTTTGCTACCTTCTCCTTTGTGGAAAATCGTGAAACTCCCACGGTGCAGGCCGTATCCCAAAACGGCTCCGTTGCCTTTTTCACCATCGCTTCCCAGGGAAAGGATCTGCTGCTGATGCAGGGTGACCAGTCCTTACCTCTGTGGGGCGATGCACAAGATCAGGGAGTGGATTCTCCCCATCTTTCCTATTGTATCCGCCGATAAAAACAGCCCCTTGGCATACACATGCCAAGGGGCTTTATACTATCTGTATTTAATTCGCAAAATATCAATCAATGTGATCGGTGTAGCCCTTTTCCTTGCGGAACTGCTTCCAGTCTTCCAGGCTTTCCCGCAGCAGCTGGGTGCAGTTCAGGCCATAGGGGCACTTGCTTTCGCAGGCGCCGCAGCGGCGGCAGTTTTCCACCTTTTCCATCTCCTTGCACCATTCCTCAGTCATGTACTGCTGCCAAGGAGAACGGCGCAGCAGCTGGGGCAAACGGGCGATGGTGTTGATCTGTATGCCTTCCCGGCAAGGCATACAATAGCCGCAGCCACGGCAGAAGTTCCCGGCCAGCTCCTTCCGGTCCTTTTCGATGACGGCCTGGAGCTCAGGGGTCATGGTGATCCCCTGCTGGGCGCAATCCAAAAATTGCTGCAATTCCTCTTTTTTCTGAATGCCCCAGATGGGCACGGCGTTGGGAATCTGCTGGAAGAAGGCATAGGCCGCCTGGGCACAGGTGATCAGGCCGCCGGACAGAGCCTTCATGGCAATAAAGCCCACATCCAGTTTGCCGCACAGGTCGATGAGGTCGATGTCCTCCTGGGGAGAAATGTGGGACACAGGGAACTGAACGGTGTCATACAGGCCGCTCTTGGCCGCCGCTTCGGCCACCGGACGGCGGTGGGAGGTGATGCCGATAAAGCGGCACTTGCCCTGTTTCCGTGCCTCCTCCAAAGCGGCGTGGATGCCGTCGGGGTCCTGGGGATCGGGGAGGGACGCGATGTTGTGCAGCTGGAGGATATCCACATAGTCGGTGCGCAGGTTTTTCAGGCTAGTATCCAGATCGTCCAGCACCTGCTGCTTGGTCTTGCCCTGGCTCTTGGTGGAAATCACAATGGAGCTGCGGCGGTCATGGAAGGCCGCGCCCAGCTTTTCCTCGCTGTCAGTATAGGCCCGGGCGGTATCATAATAATTGATACCGGCGTCATAGGCCATGTGCAGAAGCTCCACAGCGCTCTTCTGATCGATGCGCTGGATGGGCAGGGCACCGAAGGAATTTTCGGTGACCATCAGGCCGGTGCGCCCCAGTTTTTTCATCTTCATAGACCATCTCTCCTTTTCTGCTGTCCGGGCCTGGGGCCCGGTTTCTTCTGGGGGATATGATTGTTTCCATTATACCGTAGCTGCAAGTCCAGGCAGACTTGCACGCCGCCAATGCGGCGTAAAATCGGCTTTGCCGATTTTGGCTATGGTGTAACATCAACAGCAGTCGTTTTGTGAACAAAACGACTGAATGCGCAGTATCCTGCCGCACATGTGCGGCAACTGTTGATATTATATCACCTTTTTCCCTTGGAGGAAATGGGCAAGAAAAAAGGCGTGCCCCATATGGGACACGCCTTCTGGCGCTTATACCATCTTTTCAAAACTGGATGCAATGGCCGAGGCATTGCTGCCGATGACCATGCACACATAATTGCCCTTGGTGCGCACTACAGCTTTTTTCGCGATCTCATACTGGGCCGGATCGTATTGCTCAAAGGTGCGTGCCACATCGTCGGCCCGCTGACGCAGGGCCTTTTCCACGCTGGCGGTGCTGCCGCCGGCCTTCACCTGAAACACGGCGATCTCGCTGGCTGTGGTTCCCATGGCCGGGCCTTTGACACAGTAGCTCTCCATCTGGGACAGATCGATGCCGCCGTAGAGGGTGTTCACCATGCTGTTATAATCGGTCAGATCGCCCATGGAATGCTGGCTCAGCAGGTTGGAAACCACCTGGCTGGCGGTCAGCGCAGGCTGGGGCTTCTCCTCCGGCTGCTCCGGCTCTTGGGGCTGCTGCGGCTGCTGGGACTGGTTTCCGCCGCCCTGAGAGGGTTTGCTTCCGCCACCCTGGCTTGTGTTGCTGCTGCCCTGGCTGGAAGAGCTGCCGCCGCCCTGGGGCTTTTGGGTGGAAGTGGAGGGTTTTTCCGAAGAAGTGTTGCTTTGGTTCTGATTGGACACCGGTGTGTCGCCGTCGGTGTCTTTGTCTTCCTGCTCATCTGCGGGGGCCTGGGTGTCTTCCGGCTCCTTGTCTTCCTCGGGCTTTTCCTCTTCGTCCTTCTCCTGCTCCTCTTTCTGCTGCTCCTGCTGGTTTTGCTCCTCTCCCTCATCTTTGGGGGGATTGGATGTGCATCCCTGCAAAGGGATCATCAGCGCCAGCATCAGCGCAAACAGCCATGTCCATCGTTTCATCTGTGGTCCTCCTCGTTCCAGGAATTGTTTTCTGGCCTTTGGACGAAGGGGGACAGAAAAAAGTTCCCCTTTTCCCATTCTTTTTTCAGAAAGGGGAAAAGGGGAACAAAGATTTTTACCAACCGTAGGTGCGATAGCCGGAGGGGCTCGTAAACTGATTGAACAAGGGGCTGGTGATGGACACCGCCTCCAAGGCAAATTCCAGAATGAAGCCGCAAAGAACGGCGCTCACCCCCAGAGAAAGGGCGAAGAACAAAAGGGAGCTCCAGCAAAAGCGGCCGCCCTGGGCGGGAGCGCACAGATGATGCACCGTATGGAACATCAGAAGAATCCAGCTGAGGAAGGCCAGCATAGCCAGGGCCGCCGAGGCCCACAGGGAAACATAGAGCAGGGGAATGGCGATAATCAGCAAAATGGAAGGCAGAATCGCACTGAACACCACGGTGAGGAATGCACTTTGCAGATCCATGGCGCCTTTGACGGCCTTACCCAGCAAAAACAGGCCCAGCGTAAAGACCACCATCACGCCCAGCGGCAGCAGCACACCTCCCAGAATGGCCCGGGGCAGATCCAGAGTGATCTGGCCGCCAGTGTTGGCCATGGACAGCATCGAGGACAGTTGATTGAGATAATAGGCCAGTTCCCGCAATCCCTGGCACAGCCCTAACACAAAAAAGGCGGCAAAGGACACCAGGGGCAAGATCAGATAGAGCACCCCCAGCGGCAGGTCGTGGTGGCGGCAGGCGGTTTCTATTGTTTGAGCGGGAGCATGGAAGTAGGCCTTGAAAAAGGGAATGAAGTTTTCAAAGGCCAGCGTCAGCCGGGAAGGATACCGGGGTGCGGGCGCCGGCTGGGAAAAGGCAGGATCAAATCCCAGCGGAGGCGCCTGGGTGGTATTCTCTTCCCTGGGCTCGTCCGGCTGGGAAGGGGAGGGCTCTTCCTCTTTGGCCTGCTGCTCCATGGCCTGAGGGTCGATCTGGGGGGCGATGGGTCTTTCTTCCGGCTCCGGCCGGGGCATATTTCCCTCGGTTTCCCCCTGTTTTTTCTGATGTTCCAGCAGAACACTCTGAGGACAGGTGCAGCTTTCCCCTTCCGCCAGAGTGCGTCCGCAGTAAGGACAGATTTTTTCCATAAGGAACGGCTCCTTTCCAGGTGCTTTCCAAAAAAAGAGAAGCAACCCTTGCTGCTCTTATTATAATAAATTCCAGCGCTTCAAATCAAGAATAAGCTGTGAAACCCCTATGAAAAAACCGTGAACGAGGGTGGTTTTTTGGGAAATACCCCCGGCGGCTCTTGCTTTTGACAAAGGAGAATGGTATACTATGTATGTTTTATTCGTAGAGTGTAACGCTGAGAGTGGGGTGACCCACTCTTTCTTATTGAAAAGACCAAAATAGGAGGGATGGATATGCAGACAAAGGTGCTGCTGGAAAAGGTGAATGCCATGTGCCGTGAGCCTGTGGCCCATCGTGGCCTGACGCTATGGGATGTGACTTTCGAAAAGGAAGGGCCCCGGTATCTGCTCACCGTGGTGGTGGATAAGGAAAGCGGTGTGGACATCGAGGACTGCGAATATGTCAGCCGGGCCATCGACCCTCTGCTGGATGCGCCGGAATTCAATAGCCTGCCCCCCTATACCCTCTGCGTCTCCTCCGCCGGCATGGAGCGGGCGCTGCGCCGGCCGGAACACTTCCAGTGGGCTCTGGGCCGCCGGGTGGAGCTTTCTTTTTATAAGCCCCATGACGGCCAGAAAACCAAGGTGGGCGTTCTGGAAAACTATGACGGCGATTCCCTGACAGTGGACGGGGTCTGCTATCCCATGGGGGATGTGGCCGGCTGCCGGGAATATTTTGATTTTACATCCATCAAAGGTTGAAGGAAAGAAGGAGAAGGCAGAAATGAACGCTGAACTGATGCAGGCCCTGACCGATCTGGAAAAGGAAAAGGGCATCAAGAAAGATTATATGCTGGACCGCATCGCCCAGGCTCTGGCCGCCGCCTACAAGGCCATCTATAAAAAAGACGCCCAAAGCGCCGCTTTGGATAATGTATTTGTGGAGATCCACCCGGAAACAGGCGCCATCGCCATGCACGCTGTCAAGACCGTAGTGGACGAAGTGCTCAACCCGGCCACCGAGATCTCTCTGGAGGAAGCGCTCCAGTATTCCTCCAAGGCCTCTGTGGGCGACGAGATCCGCATCGACATCGACGCCAGCAAATTCGGCCGCATCGCCACCCAGACGGCAAAGCAGGTGATCATCCAGGGCATCCGTGAGGCCGAGCGAGGCATGGTGGCCGATGAGTTTGCCTCCAAAGAGCACGAGATCCTCAATGGCACCGTCACCCGCATCGATCCCCGCTACGGCACAGTGATCCTGGAATTGGGCACCGGAAGAGAAAAGACCGAGGCCATCCTCCCTGCGGCCGAGCAGGTAAAGAACGAGACCATCCGGGAAGGCCAGCGGCTGAAGGTTTATCTGGTGGAAGTGCGCCGGGGCGTCAAAGGCCCTCAGATGATCATTTCCCGCACCCATCCGGGACTGGTCAAGCGGCTGTTTGAGCTGGAAGTGCCCGAAATTCACGACGGCACTGTGCTCATCAACTCCATCGCCCGGGAAGCGGGCAGCCGCACCAAGATCGCCGTATCCAGCACCGATGAAAATGTGGACCCCATCGGCGCCTGCGTCGGCCCCCGTGGTTCCCGTGTGGCCGGCATCGTGGAAGAGCTCCAGGGCGAAAAGATCGACATTATTAAATATTCCGACGATCCGGTGCAGTTTGTGGCCGAGGCTCTGTCTCCGGCGGATGTGCTGCTGGTCACCCCCATCGCCGACGGCAAAAGCTGCAGCGTAGTGGTGCCCGACGACCAGCTGTCCCTGGCCATCGGCAAGGAAGGGCAGAACGCCCGTCTGGCCGCCAAGCTCACCGGCTGGAAGATCGACATCAAACCCCAGTCCCAGGCCCTGGAAAAGGCCCTGGCCGATGCCGCTGCAGTAACCGAAGAAACGGAAGAATAAAAAGCAAGACCCCCGGGGAAATCCCGGGACAGAAGACAGGAGGAGGGTATCATGCCAAAAAAGATCCCGGTGCGCCAATGCGTGGCCTGCCGTCAGCAAAAGGAAAAACCCCAACTGGCCCGGATCACCCGCACGCCCCAGGGGGACATCGTCTATGACCCCAAGGGCAAGGCTCCCGGCCGGGGCGCCTATCTGTGCAAAAGCGTCTCCTGTCTGGAAAAGGCCATCAAGACCCGTGCATTGGCCCGGGCGCTGGATTGCCAGATCCCCGATGAGGTCTATGACACTCTGCGGCAGCAGCTGATGGAGGAAGGGGCCCAGGATGGAGAATAA
This sequence comes from Ruminococcaceae bacterium AM07-15, assembly GCA_003477405.1. Classification (GTDB taxonomy): domain Bacteria; phylum Bacillota; class Clostridia; order Oscillospirales; family Butyricicoccaceae; genus Pseudobutyricicoccus. The sequence goes on along the minus strand of QUDE01000001.1, from coordinate 139,903 downwards.
TCTTTTGGCCTTTATCGGCCTGATGAAAAAAGCGGGCAGCCTGGCCATCGGCGGCGAAAACGCCTATGATGCCGCCCGCACCCACAAGGCACGGCTGATGGTACTGGCCCAGAACGCCGGAGACAACACCATGGGCCAGGCCCAGGCCGTGGCGAAACAATACCAGGTGTCCCACATCACCCTCCCTTGTTCCAAAGAGGAACTGGGCGGCGCGCTGGGGATGCGGGAATGTGCGGCTTTCGCCGTCACCGACACCGGTTTCGCCCTGTCCCTGTGCCGCAAATGCCAGATGGAAGAGACCGCCCAGGCCCTGTCAGAGCGCCTGGCCCGGGAGAAAAAACGGAAACAGAAGAAGATCGACCGGGCCCAGGGCAAAGGCGCCGGTTCTCACAGACGCAAAGGGGGAATATAACCTATGATGATAAAATACCGGGTAAGTGATGTGGCCAAGGACTTTGGCCGCCCCAACAAGGAGATCGCCGAGATTCTGGGCGATTATCTTCAGGCGCCCAAAAGCAATGCACAGGCCCTGAAGGAGCCGGAGCTGGATGTGATCTTTGAATATCTGACCCAGAAGAACCAGGTGGAGAGCCTGGATCAGGTCTTTGCTCCCGCTGCCGAAGCCGCCCAGAAGCGGCGCCAGGAATCGGAAAAGCGCATCCTGGAAAAGCAGCAGAAAGAGCAGCCCAAGGCTCAGAAGACCGCCGAGCCGCAGAAGGAGCAGGGGAAAGTTGTCATCGAGCAGCAGCCCACTTCCTCCACCAAAGGCCCCCGCACCACCCGTGTGGACACCCGGGGCAACTCGGTGGACCTTTCCAAATACGATGAGCGGATGGATCAGCTGGTTCCCGAGCGGGCCCAGAAGATCAACAACACCCCCCAGGGCAAGCAGAAGATCAAGCGCCAGGCCGACCGCCGGGGCTTTGTGAGCAATAAAAAGCGCCAGGAGGAGCAGGAGCGCCTGCGCCGCCTGCAGATGCAGGAAAAAGCCAAGAAAGTGCAGCTGAAGGTGCTCATCCCCGATGAGATCAATGTGGGCGAGCTGGCTGTGCGGCTGAAAAAGACCGCTGCCGATGTGATCAAGCAGCTGATGAAGCTGGGCGTCATGGCCAATGTGTCCCAGAGTGTGGACTTTGACACCGCCAGCCTTGTGGCCGAGGAATTCGGCGCCAAGGTGGAGCACGAAGTCATCGTCACCATCGAGGAAAAACTCATCGACGACAGCACCGACGACGAAAAGAACCTGCAGCCCAGACCTCCTGTGGTTGTGGTGATGGGCCATGTTGACCACGGCAAAACCTCCCTGCTGGACGCCATCCGTCATGCCCATGTCACCGAAGGGGAAGCCGGCGGCATCACCCAGCACATCGGCGCCTATCAGGTACAGCTGGACGACCGTCTGATCACCTTCCTGGATACCCCCGGCCACGCTGCCTTTACCTCCATGCGGGCCCGTGGTGCTCAGGTCACCGATGTGGCCATCCTGGTGGTGGCTGCCGACGACGGCGTCATGCCCCAGACAGTGGAAGCCATCAACCACGCCAAAGCCGCCGGTGTGCCCATTATCGTGGCGGTGAACAAGATCGACAAAGAAGGCGCCAACCCCGACCGAGTGCTCCAGCAGCTCACCGAGTATGAGCTGGTGCCCGAAGAGTGGGGCGGCGATACCATCGTGTGCAACATCTCGGCCAAGCAGAAGATCGGCATCGACAACCTGCTGGAAATGGTGCTGCTCACCGCCGACATCCAGGAGCTGAAGGCCAACCCGGATCGCCGGGCCAAGGGCACCGTCATCGAAGCCAAGCTGGACCGTGGCCGCGGCCCTGTGGCCACCATCCTCATCCAGAACGGCACCCTGCGCACCGGCGATATCGTCATCGCCGGCAAGACCGTGGGCCGTGTGCGTGCCATGACTGACGACCGTGGCCGCAAGCTGGACAGCGCCGGTCCTTCCATGCCGGTGGAGATCATCGGTCTTTCCGAAGTGCCTGACGCCGGTGACCTGTTCTACGCCGTAGAGGACGAGCGCATGGCTCGTGAGCTGGCCGAACAGCGGAAAACCGAGGAAAAAGACGAAAAGGCCAAGATGCAGGAAAAGATCACCCTGGAAAACCTGTTCAGCCACATCAAAGAGGGCGAAGTCAAGGACTTCAACATCATCGTCAAGGCCGATGTGCAGGGCAGCGCCGAAGCGGTTACTGCATCCCTGCGCAAGCTGTCCAACGAGGAAGTGCGGGTGCAGGTCATCCATTCCGGCGTAGGCGGCATCAACGAATCCGATGTGATGCTGGCCGCCGCCTCCGGCGCCATTATCGTTGGCTTCAATGTGCGTCCTGAGCCGGCCGCCGCCGACAGCGCCGCCCGTCAGGATGTGGAAATCCGCACCTACCGGATCATCTACGACTGCCTGGAGGAGATCGAGTCGGCCATGAAGGGCATGCTGGCTCCCAAATTCCAGGAAGTGGTCATCGGCCACGCCGAAGTGCGCCAGACCTTCAAGGTCTCCGGTGTGGGCACCATCGCCGGCTGCTATGTCACCGACGGCAAGGTGCAGCGGGCCGCCCAGGTTCGTATCGTGCGGGACAACATCGTCATCCACGAAGGCGTGCTGTCCACCCTCCGCCGCTTTAAGGACGACGCCAAGGAAGTGTCTTCCGGCTATGAATGCGGCATGAGCTTTGAAAAATACAACGACATCAAGGAAGGCGATGTGATCGAGGCCTTCGTGATGGAAGAGATCAAACGGTAAAAAAACACCGTTTTTCACCGATCCCCGCGGGATAATTCTATCCCGCGGGGATACTGGAAAGAGGGGACTTTTCCCCGGAAATTTTCATTATTACAGGAAAGGGGGCTTTTTTATGCCTTCCAACCGAATCGGCCGTATCAACGAAGAAGTGATGCGGGAACTGGCCCGGCTGCTGCCCACCGTCAAAGATCCCCGTCTGGGCGGCGGACTGCTCAGCATCGTCCGATGCGAAGTGACCAATGACCTGCGCTGGTGCAAGGTCTATCTCAGCACCCTGGGCCAGTTCGATATGAAAGAACTGAAAAAGGGTCTGAAATCCTGCTCGGGCTATCTGCGGCGGGAACTGGCCCACAGCCTGAGCCTGCGTTACACCCCGGAGCTGGTGTTTGTTCTGGACGACTCCATCCAGGAGGGCGCCCACATCAACCAGCTGCTCCATCAGCTGCCCGAGCTTCAGGAGGAACACCATGACGACGCTGACGCTGAATGAAGCCGCCGATTTTCTCCGGCAAGGGGATGACTTCCTCATCCTGACCCATGGCCGTCCCGATGGGGATACCATCGGCTCCGGCAGCGCCCTGTGCCGTCTGCTGCGGGGACTGGGAAAGCAGGCGTTCCTTTTGCCCAATGAGGACCTGACGCCCCGACTGGGCTTTTTGTGCGGCGATCTGCTGGCTCCGGAGGGCTTTGTGCCCGGGGCCGTGGTGGCCACCGATGTGGCCACCCGGGAGCTTTTGTGCAAAAATGCTGCGCCCTTTGGGGATCGGGTGGATCTGTGCATCGACCACCACCCCTCCAACACAGGCTACGCAAAAAGCACTCTGCTGGACGCCAGCTGTGCGGCCACCGGAGAGCTGATCTGGCTGCTGGGGGAAAAACTGGGCTATTCTCCTGCGCCCTTGTTCTGCGACGCTGTTTACACCGCCATCTCCACCGATACCGGCTGTTTCTGCTATTCCAACACCACACCCCAGACCCATCGGATCGCCGCTTTGTGCATGGAAAACGGGGCGGATTTCTCCCGCCTGAACCGGCAGCTTTTTGAGACGAAAAGCTGGAAGCGCATCCAGGTGGAAAACCATGTGTTCCAGAACATTCAGCTTTCGGCCCAGGGGAAGATTGCCGCAGTATGCCTGACCAAGGAAGCTCTGGACCGGCTGGAGGCCACCAAGGATGAGCTGGACAACCTGTCGGCCCTGCCCCGGCAGATCGAAGGGGTGTGCTGCTCCATCCTGCTCAGTCAGGTGGGGCCGGGCCGCTTCAAAGGCTCGGTGCGCACCGATGCGCCGGTGGATGCCTCCCGTCTGTGCGCCCGTTTCGGCGGCGGCGGTCATGCCCGTGCGGCTGGCTGCACTCTGGAAGGGGAGGGGGAGGACTGCCTTTCCCGGCTGGTGAAAGCCGCCCAGGAGGAACTGGGTTATGTATAATGGCATCCTGCTTTTGAACAAAGAGCCGGGTTTCACTTCCCACGATGCGGTGGCCAAGCTGCGGGGCATCCTGCGCTTCCGCCGCATCGGTCACGCCGGCACCCTGGACCCCATGGCCCAGGGTCTGCTGGTGATGCTGCTGGGCAAGGCCACCCGGGCCAGCGAATATGCTTCCGGCGCCGAAAAGGAATATATCGCTGATTTTATACTGGGAGTTGAGACCGACACCCAGGATACCACCGGCAATGTTTTGGCAGAAGCGCCGGTGGATGTGACAGAAAGCCAACTGCGGCAGGCCCTTTCCTCCTTTGAAGGGGGATACGATCAGGTGCCTCCCATGTACTCCGCCATTCAAAAGGACGGGGTACGGCTCTACGACCTGGCCCGCAAGGGCAAGGAAGTGGAGCGGGAGAGCCGGTTTATCGCCCTGCCTCTGCTGGAGCTTTTGTCCTTTGATCCCCCTCGGGGAAAACTGCGGGTACGCTGCTCCAAGGGCACCTATATCCGCACCCTGTGCCACGACCTGGGCCAGCGCCTAGGCTGCGGCGGCGCCATGAGCGCCCTGACCCGGGTGCAGGCCGGAGATTTCTCTCTGGAAGACGCTCTGACTTTGGGGGAAGTGGAGCAGCTGGTGAAAGAGGACACATTGCAGCAGCACATCCTGCCAGTGGACAGGCTCTTTGCCTCCCTGCCCGCGGTCACCCTTACCGAAGAAGGGGCCAAGCGGGCCCGCAACGGTGCCCATGCCGCCCAGAAGCATCTGCTCTCCGGGGCGATCCCCCCGGTGGATTCCCTGTGCCGGGTGTATACGCCAGATGGGGAGTTTCTGATGACCGGCAAAGGCGGTCTGCTGGACATGGGGCCGCCGGCCATCTTCTGCCATAAAATTTTTGGGGAATGAGGAAACGGTATGTCCCGCCAAGAGAAAGTGATCTATGCCCTGGGCTTTTTTGACGGGGTACATAAAGGCCATCAGGCCATTCTGAAGACCGCCCGGCAGCTGGCCCGGGAAACGGGGATGCGTCCGGGGGTCTTTACCTATGAAAACCACCCCCAGAGCGTGGTGGGCGGCAGCGCGCCGCCTCTTCTCACCACGCCGGAGGAGCGGAGGGCCTTGTTTGCCCACTATGGCATGGAGGAGATCGTCATGATCCCCTTTGATGCCCATTTTTCTGCCCAAAGCCCGGAGGAATTTCTCCGGATGCTGATAGAGGATTACCGCTGCGGCGGCCTGTGCTGCGGGGACAACTTCCATTTTGGCGCCAAAGCGGCGGGAAACGCCTCTTTGCTCCTGGAACTGTGCCAGAAGCTGGGGCTTTTTTGCCGGGTGACCTCGCCGGTGCTGGAAAAGGGCAAAACGGTCAGCTCCACTTTGATCCGCACCCTTCTGCGGGAAGGGGATGCTCAGGAAGCCTTCCGCTGTCTGGGCCGACCCTTTTCCCTGGCCGGGGAGATCGTCCACGGCGATGGCCGGGGCCACCGCTTGGGGATTCCCACCATCAACCTGACCCCGCCGGAAGGGGCTCTATGGCCCCGGGTGGGTGTCTATGCCACTCTGACCCAAATGGAAGGGGGCGAAACCTGGCCCTCTCTCACCAATGTGGGGATGCGTCCCACCTTCCGGGCCCAGGGCTCTCCCACCATGGAAACCCACCTCACCGGCTTTCAGGGTGACCTTTACGGCCGTCGGGTGCGGGTATGGTTCTGGGCCTATCTGCGGGAAGAGCAGAAATTCGAAAACGCCACCCTTTTGGTGGAGCAGATCGCAAGGGACACCAAGAAAACCCAGCAGCTCCTCCAATCCTTAGACCGGAGTGATATCTATGACCTTCCTTAATGACCTGTGGGCTTCCTTTCAGATTTTTGCCGGCAACTTTACCGACCGCTACGGCCTGTGGGTCAACGGCGCTCTCCTTCTGCTGGTGCTGGCCGCTGTGGGGCTGTTCCTGTGGCGCAGCATCCGGCTGGGGCTGCGGGTGCGCCACACCGAGGCCCAACTTAACCTGCCGGAGCCTTCCAAAAAGCAAAGCGAGGAATGGTGCCGCAAGCTCTCCCAGGCGGTGAGCTTCCCCACCGTCACCGGGGACAAAGAAGCCATGTCCCAGTTCCGGAGCTGGTTGAAAGAAAGCTTTCCTCTGGTTTTTTCCCGGCTGCGACTGCTGGATTGCCCGGGGGATGGGCTTCTGTTTCAGTGGCGCTGCCCGGAAAAAGGGGAAAAGGGGCCGGTGCTGCTGTGCGCCCACATGGATGTGGTGCCCACAGAGGGCCAGAACTGGACCCATCCTCCCTTTGAAGGAGAAATCAAAGAAGAGACCATCTATGGCCGGGGCGCTCTGGACTGCAAAGGCACCCTTTGCGGCATTCTCCAGGCGGTGGAAGAGCTTTTGCAGGATGGCTTTGCTCCAGGCCGGGATGTGTATCTGGCCTTTGGCTGCGACGAGGAGACCGGCGGCAAAGAAGGAGCTGCTCAGATCGCCAAGCAGCTGAAGATGCGTGGATTGCACTTTGATCTGATCCTGGACGAGGGCACTCCCATCAGCACCGCTCACCTGGGGAAAGAAAATTTCCCTGCCGCCCTTCTGGGTGTGGCGGAAAAGGGCCAGGCCACCTTCCGGCTCACCGCCCGGCAAAAGGCCGGACACGCCGCCATGCCTCCCCAGCATACGGCGGCGGGGTATCTGTCCGAGGCCATCTGCCGCATCGAAGCAGCGCCCCTCCACAAGAGGCTGTTGCCGGTGATGCAGCAATGCCTGCTGTTTTCCGCCCCGGCCATGGGGAGTTTGCAGCGGGCCATGGTGGCCAATCTCCCCTTTACCCGTCCGCTGCTCTTCCGAGGCACCCGGCACAATCTGCAGCTTTCGGCTTTGTTCCATTCCACCTTTGCCGCCACCTGTCTGGAGGGTGGCAGCGCCCCCAATGTGCTGCCGGAGACGGCTTCCGCCCTTCTCAATGCACGCATCCTCCAGGGGGACACGGGGGAAAAACTGCTGGAATACCTGCGTTCTTTGCTGGATGACCTGCCGGTGACCATCGAAATGGTTTCCTGTCAGGACCCCTCCGCCATCACCGATACGGCCGGAGCGGGCTATCAGCTGGTAAAGGGTGCGGTGGAGGAGACCTTTGGCCGCCTGCCCTGCATCCCCACCATCATGCCTGCCGGCACCGATACCAAGCATTATCAGGAATTTTCCGATCACATCATCCGGTTTATCCCTCTGGCGGTAAGTGATGCCACACTGAGCGCCGTCCACGGCCCCGACGAGCATCTGTCCTGCCGCAGCTATACCGCCGGTGTGATCTTCTATGAGAACCTTTTGAAAAAACTATGAGAAAACTAGTCAAACGCAAACTTCGCCGCGCCATGTGGAGTCTGGCCTGCCTTGTGGCCGCCGGAATATTTTACGGCGGGATGCAGTTTCTGCCTTCTTCCACACCCCAGACCCCCGATGGAGAGCTGGCGGTGCATTTCATCGATGTAGGCCAGGGAGACGCCATTTTGCTCTCCTGCGATGGGGAGACCGCCATTGTGGATGCAGGTACGCCCCAATGTGAAGAAGACCTTCTTTCCTATCTCCAAAGCCAGAACATCGGCAAACCCAAGTACATTTTTGTCACCCATCCCCATGCCGACCACATTGGCAGCATGGCGGCGGTGGTGGACACCTTCGGCTGCGAGAATTTTATCATGCCGGAAATGGTCAGCTACACCCAGACCTTTGAAAACATGCTTTCCAGCGTGGAACAGGCCGGGTGCCAGACGGCCTACGGCGTGGCCGGGGACACCTTCACTCTGGGAGATGCCCAGCTGAAGCTGCTGTGGCCCACCGAGGGCTTTGATACCTCCGATCCCAACGAAATTTCCCTGGTGCTCCAGGTGACCTATGGGGAATATTCCTTCCTTCTCACCGGTGACGCAGGAAAAGATGCCGAGGAAGGATTCCTTTCTCAGGTGCAGCCGGTGACGGTGCTCAAAGCCGGACACCACGGCAGCGACACCTCCAGCACAGAGGCCTTTTTGCAAAAGGCCCAGCCGGAATATGTGGTCATCAGCGTGGGGGCGGGCAACAGCTACGGCCATCCTTCTCCCGCCATGCTGGAGCGGCTGGACGAAAACTGCCAGGTGCTGCGCACCGATGAAAAAGGCTCCATCGTCTTTACGGTAAAGGAGGGCGAGCTTCATGTGTCTACCGCCCGCTAGCTATGTGCTGGACCGGTTAGAGGGGGATGTGGCCGTGCTGGAAGGGCAGGGCCGTACCTGGGATGTGCCTGCTTCCGCCCTGCCGCCCGAAACCCAGCCAGGGGATACCCTCCGGTGGGATGGAGCCCATTTTCACCGGGACATACAGGACACCCTGGCCCGAAAAGCACGCATCGACAGCGCCATGGGCCGGCTGTTCGGAAAAAAAGACCGGTGATACCGCTTTTTCTCCCTTGACAAAGCGAGAATGGCGTGGTACAGTAAACCCACAATCAAACAAGGAAAGACTTTGACAGAGACAGTACGCTTTGGCAGGAAAGGCCCAGCGAACCGGGGACAGTGGGAGCCCGGTGCGAGTAATCCATAGCGGAAGATCCCTCTGGAGTCGCAGGCTGAACAGGGTGCTCCCTTAGTAAGTGATGCCGGTTTCCCGCCGTTATCCGGGGCGCATATGTTGGTATGTTGTAATGGGTGGTAGAACGAAAGCAAAGCCTTCGTCCCGTTTCATACGGGCCGAAGGCTTTTTTGTTTCCCCTTTGCACATGACCGGAAAGTGAGGAAAAGAAAATGAACGCTGAAACAGTCAATGTCAAGTTTGCAGACAGCCTGAAGAGCTGGAACAAAGGGGAACGATTGGAGGTGCCTTTGGTGCTTTCCCGGGAAAGCCGGGAGCAGATCGCCCTGTTCGGTCTGGAGCCCTTTATCGACCAATGCCGCCAGAGCCTGGAGGGAATGCTGGGACTGCGGGGATTCCAGCTGGCCCCCTGCGGCGGCCGGGGCCCCCGGGGCGAAAAGCGGCTGTCCTTCCGCCTGGGCGAACGGGAAGGCTATGTGCTCCTTTCTCCTCTGGAGGGCTGAGTCTCGGGGCTGGTATTCTCTCCGGGCCCTTCCGCCAATAGAAGAAATTTTTCTACACATTGAAAAGAAGGTGCTTCCTTTGGGAAAGCACCTTCTTTGTATGATCTGTTACCGTCCGGCCCGGATGACCTGACCAGCACAGGTTCCATTGTAAATATTGTCTTCCACTACTTTCTGTCCGGCGATGTACACCGCTTTCAGCCCCTGGTTGGGCACGGTGGTATGGTAATCGCTGGGACAGCCGATGGTAAGGGGATCAAAGACCACCAGATCGGCGTCAAAGCCCTCCCGCAGCAGACCCTTGTTTTTCAGGCGGAAAAACTGAGCGGGCAGGGAAGTCATGCGCCGGATGGCCTCTTCCACTTCCAGCACGCCCAGATCCCGCACATACCGGCCCAGGATCTGAGGGAAGCTGCCCACGATACGGGGATGGGTGATCTGTCCCGGCATGACCCCGCCACCGTCGGTGCCCACCATGGTGCGGCGGTATTGCAGCACCCGGATGACATCCTTTTCACTCATCATGAAATAGATGCCGTCGGTGTCGAAGTTGTCCTCCAGCAGCAGGTCAAAGGCGGCATCAAAGGGATCTTTGCCCCATTTTTCCGCCAGTTCCGCCACCGTCAGCCCTTCCACTTCAGGATGGTTAGGGCTGCGGGAAATCAGGGTCCCGGCAAATCCGGCATTCTGGAAGTTGCTCTCTTCCAGAGGATTGACCTGCTCCATGGCCTTCCGGATCTCCTGACGGGCATTTTTATCCCGCAGCAGTTCCAGAGTGTGGGCCCGGCCCTGGGCCTGGAATTTCTGAGGAATATAAACCCCCAGATAGGTGGCGCTGGCCGTATAGGGATACTGATCCAGCTCCACTTCCAGACCTTCCCGGTTGGCCCGTTCAATGAGGGGCAGGGTAAGGGTGGTCTTATCCCAGTTCACCCGGCCTTTGGCCTTGTGATGGGAAAGGAGAGCCCGGCAGTCCGCTCTGCGGGCCACTTGGATCATATCCTCTACCGACTCCACCAAGCGCAGGGATTCCGAGCGCATATGGACGCTGAAGGACCGGTCATACCGGGCGGCCACCTTGGCCGCTGCCACCAGCTCATCCAGATCGGCATAGCTTCCCGGGGGATAGATCAGGCCGAAGCTGACGCCCATGGCCCCTTCCTCCATGGCCTCTTTCAGCAGGCCTTCCATGTGGTCCAGCTCTTTCATTGTCAAAGGCCGGTTCTGGTTCTCCCCCTGGCAGACGATGGCGCGGATGGAGCCGTGGCCCACATACTGGGCCATATTGACTCCCAGCTTCATCTCTTCCAAATGGGCGATGGTCTGTCCATAGCTGGAAAGGTAGTTCATGGAGCCAGCGGGCCGCCCCAGTTTTTCCTCCTCATGGCGGAGACTGGCCGGGTCTTTGGGGGCATTGGATGTGCCGCAATGGCCGCTGATATCGGTGGTGATGCCCTGGCCCGCCTTGTTGTGGCTTTGAGGGTTACCGAACACCGTCACATCGGCATGGGAATGGGCGTCGATAAAGCCGGGGGTCACATAATGGCCCTGGGCGTCCAGCACCTCCTGGGCCTGGGCTTCCGGGGGAAGAAGGCCCACAAAGGCGATTTTTCCGTCCTTCACCGCCACATCGGCCCGGAAAGGCGGGTTGCCTGTGCCGTCGATCACTTGGCCGCCGCAGATGATCCGATCATACATGGTTTTCTGCCACCTCTTTCTCACTGAATAAAAGGAATATGCTTACCAGGGGAGAATCTGGTCTCCCTTGACCAAAAAGGCTTTGTCCGATACCTGGGCCAGAGGCGTATCCGACCGGGAATCGGAGTAAAACTCCAGCATATGAAAATCCGGGGCATATTCCCGCAGGCGCCGCACTTTCTCCGGCCCCCAGCAGTTTTCCCCGTGAATGACGCCGGTGTGCTTGTCCATGGGGGTGCCCATCAGCTTCTGCACCGGCAGGGTCTCAAACACCGGCGCCAGGAGGAATTCCGGCGAGGCCGAGATGATCACATCCCGGCTGTGGTCCTTTGAGAGGTACCAGCCTTTCAGGTTTTTCCGGTGGCCCTTCCAGAAGTCGGCCACCGCCTTGTCCACATCCTTCACATGGCGGAGATAGCCGAAAAGATGGGATTTGAACCGGGTCTTGGTGCAGATCCGCAGGCCGAACAAAGTGCCCCAGAACAGGATGGCCGGCAGATGCAGCCAGGTCTTGGGGAAGTGCCCCAGGCACCAGAAGGTAAAGTGGGTGCTGCTGTCGCCCCGGTAAACAGTGTTGTCAAAATCATATCCGATGATGTCCATAGTGTCCTCGCATGGTGGGTGTTTTTAAATCTGATAGGTGATGTATACATACATGGCGCTGAAAGTCATTTGGGTATTGGTCTGAAGGATACGGAAAGTGGGCCAGGCCCGGCTCATTTCCTGGATGAACTGGTTGACGCTCTGCTCCGCATAGGCCGGCTTGGTGCGGATCTGGTGCATATGCACGCCCCGTTTCAGGGATTTGGGGCCGGTGATATTCTCCTGCCGCTTCTGAAGCTCCTTGGTGCGATCGGATTCGGCCGCCCGCACCGCAGCCATGGCACTGCGCCGCATTTCTTCGGGGGAACACTTCATAGGGTTTTCCTCCTTTCCTATGGGGATGAAACAATCATACCCCATTGCCGCCGTTTCTGCAATGCTTTCCCTCTGGAAAGGAGCCTTATTCCGCCCCTTCTCCCTGGAGGAATGGAGCACACAAAGCGGCGAAATCATCCCAGGCGGAGAGGGGAACGGTGCCCTGGCCCAGAGCATCGCTGCCGCCGCCTTTCCCCTCATGGGCCGGGAAAAATTCCTTCAGGGCCCGGCCCAGCGGCATCATCTTTTTGCTCTTTTTCTGGGCGGCGATAACCCCCAGGCTCTCACCCTCTGCAAAGCCCAAAGCTACAAAACGGACGCCCCGGTGAATCAGATCATCGCACAGCGCCTTGCCGTCCTTTTTATCCCAGCCCTCCAGCAGCTGGAGTACCGCCGGGAATGCTTCCTGCTCCGATGCCTTGCGGAACAGATTTTCCGCTGTCTGCTCCAGAAGCTGCCGCCGCAGCTTCTGGACGCTTTCTTCCAGCACAGGCAGGCGGTGCAGAGCGTCAGCGATGTGCTTTTCGCAATCCTCCGGACTTTCTTCGTCGGTGTATTTTCCCAGGCGAAGGGTGCGCAGATCCTGCTCCAGGGCAAAGTCATGGGCCCGCTGTCCTGCGGCAAAATAAAGCCGGTAGGCTCCCCGCACCATTTTGCTGCCCACAAACCGCACCGGCCCCACAAGGCCGGTGGAGGGACAGTGGGTGCCGCCGCAGGCATTGCGGTCAAAGCCCTCCACCTCCACCAAGCGGATGCGCTCATGGGGGGTGATCTTGCCCCGCACATCCATTTTTGCGGCCTGCTCCGGGGTATAGTACCGGCAGAAGATGGGCAGATCGGCCTTTACGACTTCTTCCACCCGGCGCAACAGGGCCAAAAGCTCCTCATCCTCCATGGGCCGCTGAAACTCGATGTGGCCCCAAGGGTCCTCCATGCGGGCGATGATGGTGGGATTCTGGAACAGCTGCCAGGCGGCGGCCGAGATCAGATGCTGGGCGGTGTGGTGCTGCATATGGGACAGACGGGTGTCCAGATCGATGCGGCAAAGCACCTCATCTCCCTCCGGGGCCTTTGGGAGAATATGGCGGATCTCTCCCTCTTCTTCGTACACATCCAGCACCGGAATGCCCCCGATGGTGCCTTCATCGCATTTTTGTCCGCCTCCCCGGGGGAAGAAGATGGTCTGATCCAGAATCAGGCAGAATTCTTTTCCCTGAGGGCGGCACTGCTGCACATGGGCCAAAAGGCCCCCTTGCAGGGGGGCATCATCAAATATACGCTTTGTCATATCTTTCTCCTGTTTCTCTATTTGTATTCATTAAAGCAGCTGGGTATCGTTGATTTGCAGCTGGAACTGAAGCCCCAGAAATTCGGCGGCCTTGCGGCACATGAGCATCCGGGTGAGGAAAATTTCAAAATAATCCATCACCGCACTGATGCCGGTGTCAATTTTCAAAGACAGGGTAATGGTCTTTCGATCGGGACTGATAGAAAGGCCGGATGTATACACCGCATAGTTGACCCGGTCATGAATGTCGGTGGCCACGGTGCGCACGGCCCGCACCCGAGAGCGACGCACATCGCTTTTGTCCGCCAGAATCAAAGCGGCAGACACCGGAGTGACGGCGGTGCCGGTACCTTCATCGTGGTTGCCGATGGCGCAGATCACCTGGGCAATATCCGCAGGATCCATCTCCAGGCGATTGAGGATCTGAAAGGCCATAATGGCGCCGGTCTGGGCGTGGGAAGCCCGGTTGACGCAGTTGCCGATGTCGTGGAGATACCCGGCGATGCGGGCCAGGGTGATGGTGTGCTCATCATAGCCCATCTGCTCCAGAATCTGGGCGGCCGTAGCGGCACAGATGCCGGCATGGGCAAAACCGTGTTCGGTAAAGCCGATGACGCCCAAGGCGTCATTCCCCATCTGGAGATAGGTCTGCACTTCTTTATTTTCACGGATCTCTTCAAATGTGAGTTTCAAGTAAAAACCTCCTTTGGCCCCGAAGATCGGGGCGTCCAGGGTTATTGTATCATAGAAATCCCCTGGAGAAAGGGCAGGTTTTGTAAATTTCCCGAAAAGCCGGTAAAAGTGCCCAGTTACACTTCACTCCAAAGAAGGGAGAAACTGTGGAAAAAGACGATTTTTCCCTGCTCCGCTATGCGCCCATGTGGGAAAGGTATATAATGAATGTAAAAGTTTTCTGAGAAGGGATGAAGGAAATGGGGATGAAAAAAGGCCGTATCTTTTACGGCTGGTACATCGTGGCCGCCGGATTTCTGGTGATGTTCTGCTCCATTGGCATCGTCAACAACTGCTCCGGGCTTTACATCAAGCCGGTGTGCGACGATATGGGCTTTTCCCGAGGGGCCATGGGGGTCAATATGACCATTCTGTCGGCCTGTCAGATGATCGTGGCTCTGTTCGGCGGAAAGATCTTTGTCCGCTTTGATGTGCGCAACATCATGCGCATCAGCTCCATCGCCCTGGCAGTGAGCTATTTTTCCTATTCCTTTGTCCAGTCTCTGCCCATGTATTACGCTTTGTCGGTGGTGCTGGGCTTCGCCATGGGCGGCATTGCCGCCATGCCTCTTTCCATCCTCATCGGCAACTGGTTCCGGGAAAGACGGGGCTTTGCCATCGGGGTGGCCTTTATGGGCAGCGGCATCGGCGGAATGCTTTTCAACGCCCTGGCCGGCCAGCTGATCACCACGGTGGGCTGGCGTCAGACCTATCGGGTGCTGGGCATCATCGCCTTCTGCATCCTGGTTCCGGTGTGTTGGCTGGTGGTGCGCACCCGCCCCTCCGACCTGGGACTTTTGCCCTATGGCCAGGAGAAGGAGAACGGCAATGCCGCTTCCTTTGACGACCGGGGCATGACGGTACAGGAAGTGGTGCACACCGGCCGCTTCTGGGCATTGTGCCTGGTCACCGCTTTGGGCAATATCAGCCTGTGCGCCCTCAACCAGAATGTAACCCCGCACCTGTCGGACGAAGGATACAGCCTGCAAACCGCCGCCAATATCTCCGCCGTCATGCTGGGCGGCCTGGCCTGCGGCAAGATGTTCCTGGGCTGGCTCTATGACAAGCTGGGAGCCCGCCGGGCCACGCTCCTGGCCAACTGCTGCACCGTGCTGGGAGTGACGGGTGCCTTTTTCTGCCGCTTCCCTGTGATGATCGCCGCCATTGTGGTGGGCTTCTCCCTGGGCAATGCCTTCGGCTCGGTAGCCAATCCCATCATCGTGCAGAGCATCTACGGCCGGAAAAATTACAGCGCCATTCTGGGCCTGGTCACCGCCTGCAACAACCTAGCCGGTGTGTTCACGCCGGTGATGATCGGTTCGGTCTACGACTATTTCGGCTCTTATAGTCCGGCCTTTGCCGCTATGATGCTCATTTCTTCCTGCTGCACGGTGAGTTACTTTATTCTGCTGGGCAAGCGGGTGGAATACGATTAAGCCGGATGTTGACAAAATTTCTCCCTTTTTGTATACTCAAAACACAATGAAACAAAAGGCAGGCCTCCATCGCCGGATGGGGGCTATGGACGCCAGGCTTTCCATCGTAGGCCGTTGAAGATGGGAAGCTCTGGCGTCCTTTTTTTGCAAACGATGGAGGGAAATCTATGGACAAACACAGTGCAGGGAAGGAGTTTGCCCGGTATGCCAGTCTGAATATGCTGGGGATGCTGGGGATCTCCTGTTATATCCTGGCGGACACCTTTTTCATTTCCCGGGCCACCGGGGCCCAGGGACTGGCCGCCCTCAACCTGGCTTTGCCGGTTTACAGCCTGATCCACGGTCTGGGGCTGATGCTGGGCATGGGCGGCGGCATCCGTTATTCCATCGGCCGGGGGCAAGGGGACCGGCAAAGCGGCGACGGCGCTTTTACCCAGGCATTGTGCCTGGCCCTTTTCCTGGGGGTGCTTTTTTCCCTCACCGGCCTCATGTTTGCCCGGCCCTTGGCCCAGGCTTTGGGCGCCCAAGGGAAAGTGCTGGAAATGAGCAGCTCCTATCTCCGGGTGCTCATGGTCTTTGCCCCGGCCTTTATGCTCAACGATGTCTTTACCTGCTTTGTGCGCAATGACGGCGATCCCCGCCGGGCTATGGCCGCCATGCTGGGCGGGAGCCTGTCCAACATTGTTTTGGATTACATCTTCATTTTCCCCTGCGGCCTGGGGATGTTCGGCGCCGCTCTGGCCACCGGCGCGGCCCCTTTGATCGGCATCGCCATTCTGTCCCCCCACTGGCTGAGCAAAAAGAGCGGCTTCCGCTTTTGCTGGCAGGAAGGGAAGCGGGCCCCGCTTTTGCAAATGGTTTTGCTGGGCATTCCTTCCCTGGTTCCTGAAATTTCTTCCGGAGTGGTCATCGCCGTGTTCAACACCATCCTCCTGTCTCTCCAGGGGGATGTGGCGGTAGCGGCCTACGGAGTGGTGGCCAATCTGTCCCTGGTGGCGGTGGCTGTGCTCACCGGCCTTTCCCAGGGAATGCAGCCCATCCTCAGCCGGGCCTATGGCGCACAGGACAAGGAAAACCTGCGTCATGTTCTTTTTCTGGGACTAATCTGGTCCCTTGCAGCTGCCTTGCTGATGGAAGCGGTGCTCACCCTGGGCGCCCAGCCTCTTACCGCGGTGTTCAACAGCGAAGGGAATGCTCTTTTGCAGCAAATGGCCTCCTTTGGGCTGCGGCTCTATTTTATCGCCCTGGCTTTTGTGGGCATCAACACGGTGGCCACCACCTATTTTGCCGCCACCCAGCGTGCTATGCCCGCCCATGTGATCTCCCTGTCCCGGGGACTTGTGCTTATCGTGCCTATGGCCTTTTTGCTCTCCAAGCTGTGGGATCTCACCGGAGTCTGGCTTACTTTTCCCGTCACCGAAGGGCTGGTGGCCCTCTTTTCAGTCACTTTACTGTGGAAAGGAAGAATACAATGATGGATATGACTACCCCGCTGCAAACCCGCCGGCTTCTGCTGCGCTCCTTTTCCTTGGATGACGCTCCCCAGGCCTTCCGGATTTTTTCCGATCCGGTGGTCAACACCTTTCTGCCCTGGTATCCGGTGGAAACTCTCGCTGAGACTCAGGCATTTTTGAAAGAACGGTGGCTCCCCACTCAGCAGCCGGGGGCCTGCCGCTATGCCATTTGCCTGGCAGAAAGCGGCCAGCTCATCGGTTATATACAGATCAGCCCGGGAGAAAGCCACGACCTGGGCTATGGACTGGCCCGGGAGCACTGGGGAAAAGGATATGCCGCCGAAGCGGCCAGGGCCCTGCTTTCGGTGGCCCGGCAGATGGGCCTGTCTTTTCTCACCGCTACCCACGACAGAAAAAACCCGGCCAGCGGCCGGGTAATGGAAAAACTGGGCATGACCTATCGCTATTCCTATGAGGAACTATGGCAGCCCAAAAACATCCTCGTCACTTTCCGGATGTATCAGCTGGATCTGTCCCCTGGCTGTCCCACCTATTCCGGCTATTGGGAGCGGTATCCCCAGCATTTCATCGAGCAGCAACCCTAAATAAAAAGGAGAGGGAAATCCCTCTCCTTCGTATCGAAAAAGTGGCTTCGGCCACTTTTTCGAGTTTTTGCAAGGGTCTGCATGCACGCCTTCGGCGTACACTGGCCCCTTGAGAAGTGCAAAAAGCCACGCACCGGTCGCGGCTTTTTGCCAATCAATAGGGGCAGGACAAACCGCTCCCTCTGATCAGATCCGCTTTTTGATAATTTAAAAGCAGGGAACTCTTTATCCTTTTTGTTATATTACAATGAGTTTCTCCTGATGGTGATAAACATACTCACAGGTTTCTCCGATGTGCACATCCTCCTCCAGACTGATACGCACCACCTGGTCATTCCACTCAGGCACCTTTCCCCGTACATTCAGCTCCAAGGCGTGGCTGGAATGAAGGCCCACCGGGTATTCTCCCCGGGGATAGATGCTGTCCTGGTAGTCATAACGGCCAATGATGGGGCCGGGGCCATGGCCGAACACGCCCAGGCCGTGGCAATAAAGCTGGGGACACAGGCCCTCTGCCTTGCCCTGATCCACCGCTTTGTGGAACACCTGATTTCCCGGCGTGCCGGAGAGGAAATGGCTGCGAGCGATTTCCTGGAACCGGCCGCACTGGGAAAAAAGCTGCTCCAGACCCTGGGGCGGGGCGGTTTCACCAGGACGACGCACATAAGCCATCCACTGTTTATCGGTGAGCACCGGGATGTATTTCAGCATGACGCCGATGTCACAATGGAGCAGATCGCCCGGCTGAATGACTCCTTCATTGGAAAGGCTCTCCAGCCCCTGGCGCTGCAGATCCACATCGGGGCCAAACCAGAAGTCCAGCTGACAGGCGGCCATCACATGGCGCATAAACCACTCCACATCCTGGGTGGTGGTCTGGCCCGGGACGATCACATCCGGGGAATAGGCGGCCTTGATGATGTCCTCGGTGACCTCCACCAGAGTTTCCATCACCTTGTGTTCTCCCGCTGTCATGGTCTCCAGAAAGCGGGTGGACAATCTCCCTGCCGAGCACAGCCGGTTTCTCCAGGGGGCGGGCAGCTCTTCTTCCAGCATCTGATACAACCCGGCAGAAAGGCCGTCGCAGAAGCCGCCGGCCTGAAGCTCCATATTGATGCCGATCTGCTGGGGATTGTACTGTTTGAACAGCCGGGCAAGGCCCTGGCACAGGGTTTCATCCCCTTCTTTGGAGGGGGTGTAGAACTTGGCCATCACCTGGGAAGGCATCCCCCAGCTGAGTGCGTGCACCTGATCCCCTTGCCGGAAAAACAGCAGGGCGGTCTGGCGGCGGGCGGTGCGCCGGTCCCAGGTCATCAGAGCCTTCATAGCCGGGTCTTCGTTGTTCTCCTGGGCCAGCACCAGCCAGCAGTCCAGTCCGGTCTCTTTCATCATGTCGGGCAGCAGGGTCAGACGCTCTCCCAGCAGCTTTTCCTCTAAAGCCGCCTGTTTTTCCAGCGGCAGCAGCCCCCGGCTTTCCAGCTTTTCCAGAATACGGGCGATCACGGGATGATCCATCACGATTCCTCCTTCTCTTTTTCTCCCAGGGTGACGCTGGCTTCAAAACAGCGCCGCCCTCCTTTTTTGCCACAGATATAATAGGTATCTTCTCCGGTTTTCCCCAGGAAAAGTTCCATGGTTTCTCCCAGCCGCAGCTCCTCATGATAGGAAATGGCCATGCGGCGGATGGGACGCTGACACAAAACCTCCGGCGGCAACACATCGCAAACCAGATCGGCATAACAGGCGTTGTTCAGATGCCCATTCCGGTCGGTGCGGGAATAGGCGGCGGTATACTCCCCGGCAGGCTCAAGCTCGGTGCTCCGGGGGATGGACAGATCCAGGGTGCGGTTTGCTTCCTCTGAAAAAGGGAAGGCCAGCGCTTCGGGATGGGTGCGGAGAATATGCCGCTGTTTCACATCGATGAGCACCCACCGGGCGTCCACCCGGCAGACCTCCCGGCCTTCGGCATCGGTGATGGTGGTAAAGCGGCGATACACCGCCCGCTGGGGAACGGCAGGCTCGGTGACAAGACGCAGGCGGCTCCCGGCGGCGATGGGATGGACATATTCCAAAGCCAGCTTGGCCATGACGAAAGCCGTGCCGGTTTCCTGGAATCGGTCTGCAGTCAGGCCTTCGGCATCACAGTGGTCGGTGCTCACCTGCTGCACATGGCGGAGAATGGCTCCCACCGGCCATTCATCGTGGATATCACATTCATATTGCTGCGCAATGATTTCTTTTTGGTATGACATGACGCAACTCCTTTGTGCAAAGGGCCCGTGGCCCGGTCTGATGCCATTATACTCTTTTTTCTCCCCCAGGGCAAACGGCTTGTCAGCAAAAGGGGAGCAGGATATAATAAAGAAAAAACACGCCCCCAAGGGAAAAGGAGAACGATTATGGAAGAAATCACCATTGTCCAAGGGCTTGAAAATGCCCCTCTGGCCCGGCCCATCCGGGAGGAGATCTTTTTGCAGGAACAAGGCTTCAGCACGGAATTTGACGAGGAAGAGGAGCGGGCCTGGCACCTGCTTTTGTTTTTGGATGGTGAGGCGGTGGCCACCGGCCGTCTCTTCCCCAAGGACGGGGAAGATGGAGTCTATGTGATGGGCCGGGTGGCGGTGCGCAAGCCCTACCGCGGCCGCCATCTGGGCCAAAAGGTGGTACGGGCCTTGGAGGAAAAGGCCCGGCAGCTGGGAGGAACGGGCATCTACCTGGGCGCCCAGACCCATGCCCAAACCTTTTATGAACAGCTGGGCTACCATCCCTGTGGGGAAATTTTTTACGATGAACACTGTCCCCACATCCCCATGGAAAAGTCCCTATGAGCCACTTGGAAGCGGTATTTTCTGAAAGCGCCGCAGGAACTCTGGCCTATGCCATGGCCGCTTCAGGGAAGGATCACACCCTGGCCAGTGCCATCGGTGTGATCTGTTCCCCAGAGGAAGAGCCCCTTTCTCCCGGGGAACAGGAAGCTTTGCTCCACAGGGAAAAAGCAAGACAGCAGGCTTTGTGGAAAAAGGCCATTCCGCTGGCAGGGGACCGGCAGAACATCTGCCCGCTCTCCCTGGCCCTTACCCTAGGGGAAATTGACGAAGAGGGGATCGGCCCCAAACGGCAAAAGGTCCTTTCCCGCCTGATGGATATTTTCCCCCAGGGGAAAGAGGCCGCCGAAGAGCTGACCCTCCAGAACCAGAAAAGCCTATGCGCCCTGGAAGAAGGTGCCAAATCCGACCAACCCATCCGGGTATGGGTCAGTCAGAATCCAGAGGAGCTTTGTGCTTTCCACTGGCTGATGGAGCGTCTGGAGCCCTTTTCTCCTCAGGTGGATGTGGTATGGCTGCCCCCGCTTCTCCCCGGAGAAGAACAGCCTTTCATCCCCACCGGCTGGGGCGAAGTGCCGCCCTGGCTCTGGGGAGCACTCTCTCAAAAAACAGAAGCGCTGGAACCCTGGCAAGCGGCGGCCTTTTCCCGGAAGTGGAAAGCGCTGAAAAGAGAAAATGCCCCGTTGCGAGGTGTGATCGCCGGACAGATTTTCAGCCTGCCGGAAGATTTTTACGATGGCTTTCTCCACCAGGAGCTCTTGAAACTGCCGGAGCAATTCCCAGAGGCCGTCCTCATCGGCCGGCTGCTGGGCCAATACCCCATAGGGATGGGGGATGCCTTTTGGGCCCTGCGTGTGGAAGAGTGGATTGACCAGGGCCGCCTGGAGTCTTTGACCGCGCCGAAAGAGGGGAGTCCCCTCTATCACCGCACACTGGCAAAAAAGCAGAGCCTTTGACGGCCCTGCTCATACTGTCGAAAAACCTTGTTATGCTTGTTATGTAAGAGGGATTTCACTCTGCCCTCATCAATCTGCAAAAAGCCGCGACCTGTGCGTGGCTTTTTGCACTTCTCAAGGGGCAAGTGTGCGCCAAAGGCGTGCATGCAGGCCCTTGCAAAAACTCGAAAAAGTGGCCAGAGGCCACTTTTTCGACACGCTCCGCAGAGCCGCTGATGGCTCTGCTCTTTTTTTACTCTTCTGTTTGAGGAAGATAGGACAAAGTCAGGTAATCTTCATCCAGGCACACCGCCGCCTGGGCCCCTTCCTTTTGAAACAGGATCCCTTCCCGTCCCTCCAGCAAAATGGTTTCCCCGGTGTCCTCATAACTGGCGCTTTTCAACGCATCCTGCACCCACTGGCTGGCTCCGGCCGGCAAAAGGCCAGCGTCATACCACTCGGTAGGGCAGCTCTGACCCTCCGGCCCTGTCAGAGGCAAAAACCGGGAGGGAGCCATTCCTCTTGTGGAAAAGAGCATCCGGCACCCCAAAGCCTGGCAGAAGGAGGCATAGTTTTCCGCCCCTCCGGTATGCTGCAACAACCCTGCGGTGAGGGAGGGAAGGCCGGTATCCGCTTCCTTTTCACGCAGCACCAGAAGCAAGCACTGGCTTCCCCGCAAATCGGCAAAAAGGAAAGACCACACCCCATCTTCCCGGCTTTCCTCCACCAGAGTATATTGCTGATAGGCCATCACCTGCTCATATTCCTTCAGCCCCTTTTCCAGCGTCTCTTCCTCCCAGCTTGTCAGAGTATGGCGGTAAAGGGACAAAGGCCGCCCTTGGTATTCCCCCTGGCCGGAAACCTGGCTGTTTTTCACCACAGGGAAAAACTCTGCAGCCTGGGGAATGGTGCGCGCCTCAGGATAAGCGGACAGCCCCTCCACCGACACGGTGAGAAGAGGCAAAGCCCGCTGAAACATTACGGCAGCCTGAGCACGGGACAGGGGATAATCCGGCCGGAACAAACCATCGGAATACCCCTGGATCAAGCCGATCTCCACGGCCTTTTCACAATAGTACCGGTCTTCTGCATCCAAAGAAGCCAAGTCAGGGAATCCGCTGTCCACCCAGGTGTCCGAAGGGGTGAAACCCAGCAGCCGCAGAAGCATCCGCACCATTTCCAGCCGGGTGAGCTTCTGGTTGGGGCCGTAGTTCGTCCCATAATCCTCCGGCTCTATGATCTCTTCCACCAGCAGCTGACGCACATATTTGGCCGACCAATGGCCTTGCAAATCGGCAAAATCACCTTTTCCCGTCTGGGGCAGGGTGTAGGGCAGCTGGCTCACGGCCTGGGCGGTCATTTTGGCGCCTTCCCCCCGCTTGACCCAGTCTCCTGGGCGGAAGGTGCCATCGGGAAAGCCGCCGATCAGCCCCCGCTGGGCCATTTCCTCCACCGCCGGTGCAAACCACTGGTCCTGTACATCGGAAAAGGCTGCATTACTCTTCTGGGGCAAGAAGGGCAGAAGCAGACACACTGCCAGCAAAAAAGCCGGCAGTCTTTTCCCTCTGTTTGTTCCCATCTGGTCATTCCTCCTGTTTCAAAACTTCCCTTATGGTATCATAAAATGCCAAAAAAGAAAACGCCCCGGCTTTCGCCAGGGCGCTATCATGTCGAAAAAGTGGCATAATCCACTTTTTCGAGTTTTTACAATGGACTGCATGCACGCCTTCGGCGCACACTTGCCCATTGAGAAGTGCAAAAAGCCACGCACAGGTCGCGGCTTTTTGCAGATTGGTTAAGGGTGGAACAAAAAATCCCCTTTTACTATATAATTTCCCCACTGTTTGATGCCCCAGCTTTCGCCGGGGCATTGTTTGGTTATTCGGCCTGCCAGAGGGTGAAGCCCTCTTTGATGGTGGAAAGTACCTTGATGTCTTTCAGCTCCATGGGGTCCACCTTCAGCGGGTCTTTGTCCACGATCATCAGATCGGCCCATTTGCCCTCTTCCAGGGAACCCTTGGTCTTTTCTTCAAAATACTGATAGGCCCCGTTGATGGTCACGGCCTTCAGGGCTTCCAGCACCGGGATGCGTTCGCCTTCTCCCATAATGACACCGCCCTTGCTCTGACGGCACACGGCGCACCATACAGTGTGCCACATATCGGGGGGCATCACCGGAGCATCCTGATGGAAGGTGAAGAGCACGCCCTTTTCCAGCGCCGTGTGAGTGGGGCTGATTTTCATAGCCCGTTCATCCCCGAAGTTCTTCCGATGCACATCGCCCCAATAATAGGTATGTGCCACAAAGAAGGAAGCGATCATCTGCAAAGCGGCCATCCGCTCCAGCTGATCGGGCCGGACGGTCTGGGCGTGGACCATCACCGGTCGGATGGACTCCTTCTGACGGCAGGCGCCCAGGGCTTTTTCATAGGCATCGATAAACTGCTGGGATGCAGCGTCGCCGTTGCAGTGGGCCAGAAGCTGCACGCCCCGGCGAAGGGCTGTGGCACAGAATTCCTCCACCGCCTGATCGGTATAGATGGAATAGCCCTTATAGCCCTCCTTGCCTCCCAGATAAGGCTTCGTCATCCAGGCGGTGCGGCCTTGAGGCGATCCGTCCAAAAAGATCTTGTAGCCTCCCAGCCGCAGATTCCGCTGATAGGTGCGGTACTGGGCGTATTGATCCAGCAGTTCCTCGTTGTTTTTCAGATCGGCATAGGCCACCACATCCATTTCCAGCAGACCGCTTTTGGCGGCATTGGCCAAAAACTCAAAATCGGCCTGGCCCACCTTGCCGTCCTGGCAGGTGGTGATGCCGTTGCGGAGATAGACCTGCTGGGCCTTTTTCAGATTGTCCAGCCGCTGCTGCTCAGTGGGCTTGGGGATCTGCCGGGTGCGCTGGATCAGGGCGTTTTCCTCCAGATAGCCGGTGAGGTTGCCCTCGTCGTCCCGGCCAATGCGCCCTCCCGGCGGATCGGAGGCATTGCAGCTGATGGACAGCTCCCGCAGTCCTAAGGTATTGGCCACCCCCATATGCCCCGAAGAATGGGTGATGAGCACCGGGTGATCGCCCACCAGGGCATCCAGCTGCTTTGCGGTGGGATGGCAGCCGCCGGGCAGATCGTTGTGGTCATAGCCCGAGCCGATGATCCACTTTCCCGCTTCCAGATTGTTTTCCTCCGCCCACTGGCGCAGCCGCTCTCCAATCTCTTCCACGCTCTGGCAGCCGGAAAGATTGGCATAGTTCATGGCATCGGCCACATGGGACAGGTGACTGTGGGCATCGATAAAGGCCGGCATCAGCGTCCGCCCCTTGAGATCCACCCGTTCTGCCCCCTCTTCGGCCATGCTCTCCGCCGTCTTGAGGTCTCCGCAGAACACGATCTTGCTGCGGCGCACCAGAAGAGCTTCGGCATAAAGAGGCTCGGCCATGGTGAGGATAGGGCCGCCATAATAAAGAATATCCTTCAATTTCGTTCACTCCTTTGCTGGGAAAAGCTCTAGGCCAGCTCCAAAAGCACCGGGCAATGGTCACTGCCCAGCACCTGGGAATGGATTTCCGCTTTTTCGATCCGGTCTTTCAGCTCTTCCGATGTGAGAAAATAGTCGATACGCCATCCGGCGTTGTTCTGCCGGGCGTTGAACATGTAACTCCACCAGGAATAGGCGCCCACGGCATCGGGGTGGAGAAAACGGAAGGAATCCACAAATCCGCTTTCCAGAAGCTCTGTCATCTTCTGCCGCTCCTCCGGAGTGAAACCGGCGTTTTTCACATTGGTGCGGGGATTTTTCAAATCGATCTCCTTGTGGGCCACATTCATGTCCCCGCACACCACCACCGGCTGCTGCTCTTTGAGACGGAGCAGATAGTCCCGGAAGGCATCTTCCCATTCCATCCGGTAGGGAAGGCGTGTCAGCCCCCGCTGGGAGTTGGGGGTATACACATTCACCAGGAAAAACTCCGGGAACCGGCAGGTGATGACCCGGCCCTCGGTGTCATGCTCCGGCAGCCCCAGGCCGTAAGTCACATCCAGGGGTTCTTCTTTGGTAAAAACCGCCGTGCCGGAATAGCCCTTCTTTTCGGCGCTGTTCCAATATTGAAAATAGCCGGGGGTGTCCACTTCTGCCTGTTCTTTCTGCATCTTGGTTTCCTGGATGCAGAAGATATCGGCCTTACTTTCCTTAAAATAGTCCAAAAATCCTTTTCCCAAACAGGCCCGCAGGCCGTTGACATTCCATGAGATCAGGCGCATAGGCTTTTTCTCCTTTCCCGGCGGCCAAGCCGCCCCTCTCGGTTTTCTTATTATAGCACAGGAATGGGAAGGATTTTCTGGAATTCAAAGAATGTTCACAGAAATATTTGGACAAAATTTTTATGAGTGAGCAAAAGAAAAGCCCGGCAAAATTTTGCCGGGCTGGAATATTCTTTTTAATAGGCCAGAATCAAGCCCCGGTCCCCTGCATAGAAGGAGGCCAGGCCCCGCATTTCCAGCACGCTGATCTTGGCAAACTGATACCGGCGCTGGCAGGCCTTGCGCAGCATTTCGGCGTCTTCCGGGTTGTTGCACTGGCTGATCACCAGATGCCGTCCCAGGGTCTCGCCCCGTTCGCCCACCATCTCCACCAGCCGGTTGAGGGCCTGGGTCATGCCCCGCACCTTCTGATAGACCTTGATGTTGCCGTCGCCATCCTCGCCGCAAAGAGGATGGATGTTGAGCATGGTGGCCATCATCCCCACCGCCCGGTTCATCCGCCCGGCGCTGACCAGGGTCTCCAGCGAACCGATGAGGAAATAGAGGGTGTGGCTCTTGCGGAATTCCTCGATCTTTTCCACGATCTCCTCAAAAGGCAGGCCTTCCCGGCACAGTTCGGCCAGCTTGAACACCATCAGGGCCATGCCGGAGGAAGCGCTTTTGGAATCCACCACATGGATCTTCACATCGGGATTTTCCGCCCGGGCCATGTCGGCGGCCATGCAGGCGGTGGAATAGGAAGCGCTGAGCCGGGAGGAAATGGTGACCACGAAGATCTCTTCGGCGCCCTGCATCTCCTTGAGATAGGCGGCCGGGGAGGGGCAGGAAGAGCTCCACTGACCCTTGATCTCCCGGGGTTTTTCCACGAAATACCGGGCCGGGGTGGGGTCCAGATCCAGATAGGACAAACCGCCGGGGCCGTTGATGGACATGGGGACCACTCCATATTCAAAAGCGGTCTCCCCAGCGAAAAAGGCCTGGGTCACATCGGAAGAACTGTCGGAGAGGATTTTGTATTTCATGGGAAACGCCTCCTGCAAAAAAGGATTGATAAAATTCCGCTTGTTTGTTATGAGTATACACGAATCTAGTTATAAATACAAGATGTCCCGGATGCTCTGTGAAAAAATTTAAAATCCTCCCCTCATTTGAAACGAATTTGTGAACTTGATTTTCAGTCC
Source organism: Ruminococcaceae bacterium AM07-15 (assembly GCA_003477405.1). GTDB lineage: Bacteria > Bacillota > Clostridia > Oscillospirales > Butyricicoccaceae > Pseudobutyricicoccus. Next base: position 113,346 of record QUDE01000001.1, on the reverse strand, counting down.
TTGACATTTTGAAAGTTTGTGATAGGATTGAGTTAGCACTCGAGGATGAAGAGTGCTAACGCACCGTAAGGCAATCAGAAAAGGCGGTGTTTTGGATGGACCTGTCGGAGCGCAAGAGGAAGATCCTTAAAGCGATCATTGAAAATTATATCGAAACCGCAGAGCCCGTGGGCAGCAAGCTGCTGGCCGCCGAGGCCAAGGGCTCGGTTTCGTCGGCCACCATCCGCAATGAGATGAGCGAGCTGGAGGAAATGGGCTACATCGAAAAGCCCCACACCTCCGCCGGGCGGGTGCCCTCTCCTCTGGGCTACCGGCTGTATGTGGATGAGCTGATGAACCGCTGCCGCACCACAGCCCGGGAGATCGAGCAGATGCGAAGGGCGCTGGAAAGCAAGATCCAGGAGCTGGACGACACCATGGAAGAGGCCTCAGCCATTCTTTCCGAACTCACTGGCCAGCCCACCGTTTCCCTTTCTTCCCGCCACAATCGCCGCCAGGTCAAGCGCCTGGAGCTCATCCCCATCGCCGAAAGCGATTACGCTTTGGTGGCGGTGACGGTGCCCCCGGCGGTGAACAACAAGGTGGTGCATCTTTCCCAGGCATTGGAGCCAGAGGAGATCGATGCCTTCTGCCGGGCCGCAAACCTGGTTCTGGCAAAAGAGGGCGGCTCTTTGCGGCTGGATGAACTGGGGCAGTCGGTGCCTCCTGCATCGCCCCTTCACCAGCTCATCACCCAGGCCGCGGAATTCGTGTGGCAGATCGAGCAGCCTTCCGATTCCTATGACATGGTGGTCAAGGGAGTCTCCCGGCTGCTGGGCAATCCGGAATATTACGATGCCCAGAAGGCCCAGCCTTTGCTGGAGCTTTTGGGCGACAAAGAAAAGGTATTCGGCCTGGCCCGGGATTATAAGCCCCAGATGCTCAACATCCGCATCGGGCCGGAAAACGGCCAGGGGCCCATGGAGGACGCCAGCTTCGTCTTTACCTCCTACGATCTGGGGGAGGATGTGAGCGGCATCATCGGGGTCATCGGCCCCACCCGTATGGACTACAGCAAAATCGCCTCCCGGCTGCTGCTTCTCAGCCGGACGCTGGGAGGACTCATGCCCATCCGTTTCCCACAGGAACCAAATGGGCAGAATAAAGAAGACCAATAAACAGCTAAACAGCAGACAACGAGCCCCCAGGGCAGATAGGTGGAAAAGCATGGACAACATGGAGAAGGAAAAAGAAACACAGCAGACAGAGGCTGAGCAGGAAACCTGCTCCTGCCCGGAAAACCAGCCGGCCCCGGAGGCGGAATGTGCCCAGCCCAAGGAGGACTGGAAGGAGCAGTACCAGCAGCTGAACGACAAATATATTAGGGTGCTGGCGGAATATGATAATTACCGCAAGCGTTCCCAGAAGGAGCGGGACAGCGTCTTTTCCGACGCCCAAGCCATGACGGTGGAACAGCTTCTGCCGGTGCTGGACAATCTGGACCGGGCGCTGGAGCAAAAGTGCGCTGACGAAGAATACCAGAAGGGCGTGGAGCTGATCGCCAAGCAGTTCAAAGAAACGCTGGAAAAGATGGGCGTCACCGAGATTGCCGCTCAGGATCAGCCCTTTGATCCCCGCTTCCATGATGCCGTCATGCACATCGAACAGGAAGACCTGCCGGAAAACACCGTCTCCCTGGTGATGCGCAAAGGCTACATCATGGGGGAAAAGGTCATCCGCCATGCCATGGTGCAGGTGGCCAATTAAAAAGCCCCTTTTAACCTGTCAAAAAGGCACTGCCTTTTTCATAATCAAGTCAAAATAAACTCATATAGTTTGGAGGAATACACTATGTCTAAGATCATCGGTATCGACCTTGGTACAACCAACTCTTGTGTGGCCGTCATTGAAGGCGGCGAACCCAATGTGATCCCCAACGCCGAAGGCGCCCGGACCACTCCGTCCGTTGTGGCATTTTCCAAAACCGGCGAGCGCATGGTAGGCCAGGTGGCCAAGCGCCAGGCCGTCACCAACCCCGACCGCACCATCATCTCCATCAAGCGTGAGATGGGCTCTGACCACAAAGTCCATATCGACGGCAAGGATTACTCTCCCCAAGAGATTTCCGCTATGATTCTCCAGAAGCTGAAGGCCGACGCCGAAAGCTATCTGGGCTCCCCTGTGACCCAGGCGGTCATCACCGTGCCGGCCTATTTCACCGACAGCCAGCGCCAGGCCACAAAGGACGCCGGCAAGATCGCCGGTCTGGAAGTGCTGCGTATCATCAACGAGCCCACCGCTGCGGCCCTGGCCTATGGCGTGGACAAGGAAAACGAGCAGAAGGTCATGGTGTATGACCTGGGCGGCGGCACCTTCGATGTGTCCATCCTGAACATCGGCGACGGCACCGTGGAAGTGCTGGCCACCGCCGGCAACAACCGTCTGGGCGGCGACGACTTCGACCAGCGGATCATCGACTGGATCGTCTCCGAGTTCAAGAAAGAGCAGGGCGTGGATCTGTCCGGCGACCGGATGGCCATGCAGCGCCTGAAGGAAGCTGCCGAAAAGGCCAAGATCGAGCTGAGCGGCATGCTCAACGCCAACATCAACCTGCCCTATATCACTGCCGATGCCTCCGGCTCCAAGCATCTGGACATGACCCTGTCCCGGGCCAAGTTCAATGAGCTGACTGCCGATCTGGTGGAAGCCACCATGGGCCCTGTGAAGCAGGCCATGTCCGACGCCGGCCTGAGCGCCAGCGATCTGGCCAAGGTTCTGCTGGTGGGCGGCTCCACCCGTATCCCCGCCGTGCAGGATGCCGTCAAGAGCATCACCGGCAAGGACCCCTTCAAGGGCATCAACCCCGATGAATGTGTAGCCATGGGCGCTGCCATCCAGGGCGGCGTGCTGGGCGGCGAGGTCAAGGACCTGCTGCTGCTGGATGTCACCCCCCTGTCCCTGGGCATTGAGACCCTGGGCGGCGTTTGCACCCGGATCATCGAGCGCAACACCACCATTCCTATCACCAAGAAGCAGGTCTTCTCCACCGCTGCCGACGGCCAGACCTCGGTTGAGGTTCATGTGCTCCAGGGCGAACGGGAGATGGCCGCAGACAATAAAACTCTGGGCCGGTTCCATCTGGACGGCATCCCTGCCGCTCCCCGTGGCGTGCCTCAGATCGAAGTGACCTTTGACATCGACGCCAACGGCATCGTCAATGTGTCCGCCAAGGATCTGGGCACCGGCAAGGAGCAGAAGATCACCATCACTTCTTCCACCAACCTGTCCAAGGAAGACATCGACAAGGCCGTGAAGGAAGCCGAGCAGTTTGCCGAGCAGGACAAGAAGCGCCATGAAGAGATCGACATCCGCAACAACGCGGAGAACCTGGTCTATTCCACCGAAAAGAGCCTGAAGGACCTGGGCGACAAGGTGACCGACGAAGAGAAGAAGCCCATCGAAGAGCAGATGGAAAAGGTGAAGGAAGCTCTGAAGGGCGAGAATGTGGAAACCATCAAGCAGGAGACCGAAGAGCTGACCAAGCGGTTCTATTCCATCGCCGAAAAGCTGTATAAGGATGCTGCTCCCCAGGAAGGCCAGCAGGCCGGGGCACAGTCCGATGCAAGCAATGCCGACGGCAATGTGTATGACGCCGACTACAAAGTGGTTGACGAGGACGAAAGCAACAAATAAGCAAGGGATGATAGCCTGTCGGGCGGCCGTAATGGCGGCCGCCTGACGGTGGTTTTGCCAAAGGAGAAAAAATTCTATGCCCGAAGAGAGAAGAGATCTCTACGAAGTGCTGGGCCTGCAGCGAGGCGCTTCGGAGGATGAGATCAAAAAAGCATACCGCAAGCTGGCAAAAAAATATCACCCGGATTTGAACCCCGGCGACAAGACCGCCGAGGAAAAGATGAAAGAAGTCAACGCCGCCTATGAGATCCTCTCCGACCCGGAGAAAAAGGCCCGGTACGACCAATTTGGTCATGCCGGGGTAGACCCCTCCTATGGAGCCGGGGCCGGATATGGCGGCCAGTACACAGGGTTTGAAGATTTTGACCTGGGAAGCATTTTTGACAGCTTTTTCGGCGGCGGCCAGCAGGCCCGCCGCACCGGCCCCCGCCGTGGGGAAAACATCCAGGTCAGCCTGAATCTGAGTTTTGAGGAAGCGGCCTTTGGCTGCGAAAAGAAGATCACCCTGAACCGTGTGGAGAAGTGTCCTGACTGCAACGGTTCGGGAGCCAAGCCGGGCACTTCTGCCGAGACCTGCCCCGACTGCCACGGCACCGGCCAGGTCAAGACCACCCAGCGCACGGTGTTCGGCGTCTTTTCTTCCTCCAGCCCCTGTCCCCGCTGCCGGGGCACAGGCAAGATCATCAAGGAGCCCTGCAGCACCTGTCATGGAGCGGGTACTGTGCGGAAAAGCCGCACCCTTACCGTCAAGATCCCGGCGGGCATCGACCACGGCCAGACCATCTCCATGCGTGGGGAAGGGCATATGGGCCAGAATGGCGGCCCGGCGGGGGATGTGTACATCACCGTCAGCGTCAAGCCCCATCCGCTGTTCAAGCGCCGTGGGCAGGATGTGATGATCGAAATGCCGGTGACCTTTGTCCAGGCCACCCTGGGCGCCGAGCTGATCGTGCCCACCATTGACGGCAAGATTTCTTACAATATGCCGGAAGGCACCCAGCCGGACACCATTTTCCGTTTGAAAGGGAAGGGCATTCCCAATGTGAATGGCCGGGGCCGGGGCGATCAGTTTGTCAAAGTGAAGATCGAGATCCCCCGCAACCTGACCAGCGAGCAAAAGGACATTCTGCGCCGCTTCGACGACAGCGCCGAGGAGGCCCAGTACAAGGAGAAAAAAGGCTTCTTTGAAAAAATGAAAGACCTTTTCAAATAACCGGGTAAACAAAGGGCCTGGGACGGATTCCGTCCCAGGCCCTTTGTTTGTGTGTGGTTTTCGCTTTCATTAAGTAATATCTTTGAAGTCGCTGTGTCCTGAGGTCATCTCATACCATAACGAAACGACAGTCAGTTTTTAATACTCTCTACGGCTAAGACAACCATTTCTCTCTGATGGATAATAGTGTGTGTTGTAGTAATTACAGTATCCCCGCCCACTAGAATCCTTATTCTGCGGTTCATAATAAACACAATCTATACAATTACCGCCACAGAACTTACCTTCAGGGATGTTGATTTTTTGGTCTTTTTCCATTTCCTTGTTCATAAACTGCAACCTCCAACTCATATAATTTTTATATCATCACAGCAAATACGGATTTGAGAACCGCATCTGTCTGCACGATATCCTACCATGCTTGTCTGGATCACAAGTGGAAAGAATAGAGTATTCACCTCTGTCGGCATCGCCATCATAATTTGGCGAATATACCTTTCATCTCCCAGAGATAATTGATTGCCTCCCGGAAAATGCGAATGAAATATCCCATAAAAAACAATATGTTGCTTTTCCCAGTGCCTTATTATTTCATTTAATTTTTTTACATTAGGGTAATACTGGGCATAGTAGTCAAATCCTTGCAAACCATCATCAATGGCATATGTGGAAATAACTCCATCTTGCCCTCCCAGGATCCCACCTCTTTCTGGTGGTGGGCACGGAAGTGAGCATACGAGCTGCTTGAACACACTATTCAAAATATCCATATCCTAGCTGAGCCATTTGGGTAATGTAACAGTGAGCATTTTAACGCACCAAAATATGAAATAAAACGCAGCTAAAATATAGCCAAAAATAGCACCTATTACAATTTTGATAGCCTTATGATTCGGCTGCTCAAGCCACTGCCATCGCCCATCTACAGCTCGGATGCCCCATCGCAAAGCGAAAAATGAATATATTGCAAAAACAATCAAGCCGCTTACAAATTTTTCCACTATTATCATCCTCTTTCTATTTCTAATAACGCCATCCACCTGAATGATCCATATATTGTTCACCAGGCCTTCTCCATCCACCAGCCTCATCTATGTATTCATCATTTGGGCCTCGCCATGCCCCTGTAATATCTACATAGTAGTCATCAGGAGAACGCCATGCTCCGGAATAATCAATATAGTAGTCATCAGGCATTCTCCACGCCCCGGATGCATCCATGTATTGTTCTTTTTTCCATCTTGGCATTAAATCACCTCTATTTTATCAATGCATAAACCAAAACAGCGAGTACGACCAGGATTGACGCCATCGTCCAATATTTCTGCCGCTTTTTCCTCTTCCCCGCCTTCAATGCTTCATCTTGTATTTGAAGAAGACTGCCCATCTCTCCGATCAACTTCGTCCACTCTTCATCGCTGTGATATTTACAGAAGTCGTATTCTTCAACGGGCATTTGCAATTTCATACAGTAGCGATGTTTTTCTCCTGTTCTTTCATCTTTTATCATTTTTGAATGATCGCATGGGGGAAGGCCACATAAATTTATATCGCTATTGTATTCTTCAACATCTGGATGGACATAGTTTGCTTCTTTTAACTCTTTTGGAGAAGTCATGTCATTTTCTCCTTTTTAGTAGGTAGGGTCAATGATGTACCCCGGATGCTCACGCTTTATTTGTTCTATTTTCCACTTTACAGCTTCTTTCGGAAAACCAAGCTCACTTATGATACGGTTTATATAATCCTTCGCTTTTGTACTAACTTCTGCTGATTTTTTACTTGTGTGCAGTGAAGCGCATAGTATCCAAAACAATCCTTTATCAAAGTGCCGATTACTTCCGTGGCTCCATTTAAGTAAATAAATTTTTCCAAGCTTATATTGTGCATCTGCGTGTCCTTGTTTCGCAGCCATTTTATAATACTTGATTGCCTTTCGATTCTTAAAAAAAGTTCCTGCTTTTCCAGCATGATACAATGATCCTGCTATATATTGCGCATTAGCAACACCTTTATTTGCTGCATCTTGTATATACTTTACAGCGGTAACCATATTTTGCTCTACACCAATTCCATTTAAATACCCTAAACCCACCATAAACATTGCTCCAGGATGTCCATTGTCAGCAGCCATTTTATAGTAAACTTGAGCTTTGGAATCGTCTTTATTCGTATATAATCCACGATTATAGCAGTCGCCCACCATAACCATTGATTTAACATCTCCCTGCTCTGCTTTTGCTATTAAGCTTTTAAGCCCCTCATCCATATTTATTCCCCCTTACACAAAAGTGTAGTTTTTGGCATTTGTTTTTGAAGTCATTAAAAATGGTAATAAATCAAAAAATTGCTAGACTTTTTTAATTTTCCAATATATAATGAGGATTAACAGGAAGAAAATCCCGTTTTGCAAGAAGGTACACCTTTTCGCAGAAAAATCTGTTCCTATTTGATCATTTTTTGCCCCTCTCCCAGCGTTCCGCCCGGTAGCGGAAGGTGGAGAGGGGCATTTTGCATATTTTGGCGGCCTGGGTGCCGGTAATCTCGCCCTTTTTCCATTTGCCGAGCGCCTCTTCAAACCCCGGCGGCAAAGGCCCGGCCGGGCGGCCCAGATGTACACCCCGGGCCTTGGCGGCGGCGATGCCCTCGGCCTGTCGCTGGCGGATATTGACCCGCTCGTTTTCCGCCACAAAAGACAGAATCTGCAGCACGATATCGCTTAAAAAAGTGCCCATCAGGTCCTTGCCCCAGCGGGTGTCCAGAAGGGGCATATCCAGCACCACAATGTCCACCCCTTTTTCTTTGGTCAGGATGCGCCACTGATCCAGAATGTCCCCATAGCTCCGCCCCAGACGGTCGATGCTCTTCACATAGAGCAGATCGTCTTTTTTCAGCTGCCGCACCATCCTTTCATACTGGGGCCGGTGAAAATCCTTGCCCGACTGCTTGTCCACAAACAGGTTTTCCTCTTTGATTTGCAGCCCCTTCAGCGCCATCACCTGCCGGTCTTCATTCTGCTCTTTGGTGCTGACCCGGATATATCCATAAATGTTCCCCATCCTGCTTTTGCCCCTTTCCGTCTGCTGTTTTCACCATGATAAACGCAGGGAGGAAGTTCTTGTCGTAAAAATACGCAAAACGGCATAAATCCACCGGTTCCCCTTGACAAACCAGGCCATTTATATTATCATAAGACCTGTTACCGATTTGTAATCAAAACACACCGATTTGTAATCTTCGGATTTTTACTATCATTTCTCACGAAAGGAGGCCTGCTTCTTGAAGGTCAAGAACATGGGATCTCTCAAAAGCAGGGTCCGCCGGCAGCAGGTCAAATGCAAGACCCATCTGGAGCGTTTGTGCCGCATCGGCGCCAATCGTCCCGGTGCCCAAAGCGGCAAGGAACTGATCCGCACCCTGGCTGGCAAAACCGCTCAGGCGGCAGACAGCCTGTTCCATCTGGCCGGTATGGCCGGCGTGGTGGTGGGGGAAGGGCTGCAGAAGACCTTCGGCCGCACCGCCTCTCACCTGGCGCAGCAGGGCCATAGCGTCCTGGGCCGCCTGGAAGAAGCCCGCACCCAATATCTCCTCTCCGCCCGGAAGGAAAAGCGCAGCCGTGTGCCGGCCTGTGCCTTCCTGGCTACCGCCACCATCATGCTCTTCTCCGCCACCTATTTCGGCATCGGCGTGGAAGTGTGGCTGGACGGTCAGTCCCTGGGCTTTGTATCCAGCAAAGAGGATATGGAAAAAATCATCGACAAGGTGGAAGAACGCACCGGCGGCTATCTGGGCCATCCTTATACCCTTTCCGCCGACCTGACATATTCTCTGGGCTATATGCAGCCTGACCGGCTGCTAGACGAAACAGAAGCCGAAGAAGCTCTGTTTGCCCAGGTGGAAGAGGTCTCTACCCAGTATGTGCTGTCGGTGGACGGCCAGGTCATCGGCGTCAACCCCAGCAAAACCGCTCTGGAACTGCTGAAGCAGCGGATGCTCTCGGCTCAGGTTGGCCAGGACGAAAACGCTCAGGCGGAATTCGTTCAGGATGTGACCATTGAACAGATGACCGTTCCCACCAGCGCGGTGGATTCCATCGAAGAAATCGAACTGGCGCTGTCCGGCGAAAAAAGCGGCACCAAGGTTTATTCGGTGCAGCAGGGGGACACCCTCAGCCAGATCGCCGAAAACTACGGCATGACCCTGGAGCAGGTGCAGGGGCTCAATCCCCACATCGACCCGGCCCGCATCCATGTGGGCGAGGAGATCACCCTCCAGAACAGCGAGCCTCTGCTGTCGGTGAAAAAGACCACCACAGTGGAATACACTCAGGAAATCGCCTATGAAAGCGAAGTCCAGTACAGCGACGAGCTGTATGAAAACGAAAGCAAGATCGTCACCGAAGGCCAGAACGGCGTCGCTCAGGTGGTGGCCAATGTGGTCAGCATCGACGGCGTGGAGCAGGAACGCACCATCCAGAGCTGGGAGGTCGTCCAGCAGCCTCAGAACGAGGTGAAGGTGGTTGGCACCAAGGAGAAGCCTACCACATCCTCCAAGGGCTACTTCATCCAGCCTTTCCGCGGTATTCTCACCTCTCCCTATGGCTACCGCAGCCGTGGTTTCCACACTGGTGTAGACTGGGCCGGAACCAAGGGCAGCCCGGTGGTGGCCGCTGACGGCGGCACTGTGATCCAGGCCGGCTGGAACGGTGGCTATGGCTATTGTGTCATCATCGACCACGGCAACGGTCTCCAGACCCTCTACGCCCACAACAGCGCGCTGCTGGTGCGGGTAGGGGAGAAGGTAGCCCAGGGCCAGCAGATCGCCAAGCTGGGCAGCACCGGCAACAGCACAGGCCCCCATTGCCATTGGGAAGTGCGGGTGGGTGGTTCTCCGGTGAACCCCATGCCCTATCTCTCCTAGCATCCTTTCTTGAAAAATCAAAACGGACGCTTTCCCGGCGTCCGTTTTTTGTCATTCCATGGAGGTTGTATCACCGATGCAAACAGCACCAAACAAAGAAGTCCTGCGGCAACAGATGGAGGAGCGCATCTGGCACTTTCTCTTGTCTTTTCGGGAAGAACATCAGCTGCCGCCCCTTTGGCGGCGGCCTCTTATCGGATTTGCCTCAACAGACCATCCCGACTTTCTCAAATTGCGTCAGGCTGTACTGCCGGACCATGCTTTGCCCCAGGAGATCCTTCCCGCCTGCCGCACGGCTGTGGTGTGTTTTCTTCCCTTTTCCCTGGAGGTGATAAAAAGCAACCGGGAAGGACGCTATGCCTCCCCTCTGTGGGTGATGGCCTATCAGCGCTCGGCTCAGGTCCTGGCCCCTGTGGGCCAGCTGATTCAGGCCATTGCTGAAGAGGAGGGCTTCCGGGCCGTCATTCCCACGGACACCGGCTACGCCGCCCCCGGCCTTTACAAAAGCCGCTGGTCCCACCGGCATATCGCCTTCCTGGCCGGTATGGGCACCTTCGGAAAGCACAACCTGCTCATCACCTCCAAGGGCTGCTGCGGCTACTATACCTCGCTAGTGACCACCCTGCCCCTGGCGGGAGACCCCATCCCAGACAAACAGGTCTGCCTTTTTTACCAGGGAAAAGACTGCGGCCTGTGCGTCAAACAATGCGTGGGCGGCGCTTTGACCAAGGAAGGCTTCTGCCGGGAAAAGTGCTATGCCATGTGCATGGAAAACCAGCCGGTACAGCAGAAACGGGGTCTGGAGCTTCCCGCCGATGCCTGCGGCAAATGCGCCGTTTGTCTGCCTTGCTCCTTTGTTTCTCCCTATACGGAGGAATAGCAGGAAGGCCGCCGAGAAGTTCTCGGCGGCCTTTTTATGGGAGGTTTCTGGTTTTTGGTTTTGCTTACTTCACATCGGCCCAGGAAGTGATCTCACCGGTGTAGATGCCCTTGATGGAGTCGGTGGAGATGTCATCCAGGCTGTTGTCCTTGTTCACCACGATGGCGATGCCGTCCATGGCGATCTGGGTGGCTGTCAGCTCGGACAGCTCAGTGTCCTTCAGTTCACGGGAAGCCATACCGATGTCGCAGGTTCCTTCGATGGCACCAGACATACCGGCGCTGGAGTCGCTCTGCTGGATCTCAATGGTGGCATTGGGGTTGACCTTCTCATAGGCCTCCTGGAGCTTCTCCATGATGGGAGTGACGGAGGAGGAACCGGCTACCACGATCTTGCCTTCGGGCTGAGTGCCTTCGAAAGCGGGAGCGGCATCATCCACGGGGATGTAACCGTCGGCCACCACTTCCTGGCCTTCCTTGCTCATGATGAAGTTGATGAAGTCCTGGGCCACCGGGCTGGGATCGCCCTTTGTAGCGATGTTAAAGGGGCGGGCCACTTTATAAGAACCGTTCTTCACATTCTCTGCGCTGGCTTCGGCGCCGTCCACCTTCAGGGCCTTGACAGTGTCATTGAGGGAACCCAGGGAGATATAGCCGATGGCGCCCGGATTGCCGCTGACCTGAGTCATGACCGCTTCGGTCTGGTTGGCTACCACAGCCTCTTCAGTGGTCTTGTCTTCGCCGTCCTCTTCCACACCGGTCAGCTCCACAAAGGCGCTGCGGGTGCCGGAACCATCCTCACGGGTGACTACGGTGATGGCATCATCGCCGCCGTCGTCGCTATTGCCGGCCGCATTGCCGTCCTGAGCGCAGCCAGACAGCAGGGAAGCGGTCATCAGACCAGCCAGAATCAAAGAAAGTTTCTGTTTTGTGTTCATTTCAGTTTCACCTTTCGTTCTGTAAAATTCATTCCGTCTTTTCGTTACGGCCATATAGTAAAACAAGTTTGTAAAGTCGTAAGCCGCCGGAGGTAAAATGAAAGTAAAATGGTCTCTTGCACTGTAAAATCCCCTATGATAAGATTCCCAAAAAGGAGGAACGCCTGATGAAAGCCATGAAATGGATCATTCCCGGCCTTTTTCTGGTGCTGGGAATATTGGGTCTTTGCTTTTTCCTGGACGCCCAGCGTGTCCCGCCCCCAGCTCCCCCGGCAATCGAGAAAGAAGAAAAGGAAGAAGAATCCCAGAAGGATGAAAGCGAAAGGCCGGACACATCCTCACCAGAGCCTCCTTTGTCCCTGGCCCGGCAGCGGCTTTCGGAAATGACCCTGGAAGAAAAGCTGGGACAGGTCTTTTTGGTCCGCTGCCCTTTGGCCGAAGAGCGGTCAGAAGTGGAGGCCCTGGCCCCCGGCGGCGTGCTGCTCTTTGGCCGGGATTTTGAAGGGAAGGACTCCGCCCAGGTAAAGGCGGACACCGAAAACTGGCAGCAAAATGCCAGAACGCCCATCCTCTTCGCCGTGGATGAAGAAGGGGGCACCGTATGCCGCGTCAGCGGAAATTCAGGGCTGCGGGCGGAGAAATTTCTCTCTCCCCGGCAGGCCTATGCCCAAGGGGGCTGGGAAACAGTAGAGCAGGACACCCGGGAGAAAAGCGCCCTTCTCAACGCTTTGGGCATCCGTCTCAACCTGGCTCCGGTGGCCGACCTCTCCGATAATCCCCAGGATTTCATCTATCCCCGCAGCTTCGGAGGAGATGCAGGGCAAGTCGCCCAGTTTGTCCGGCAGGCGGTGGGCTGGGCCAGGCAGGAAGGGATGGCCTCGGCCCTGAAGCATTTTCCCGGCTACGGCAGCAATGTGGACACCCACACCGGCCTCAGCTGGGACAGCCGCACCCTGGAAGAGCTGGAAAACCGGGACCTGATCCCCTTCCAGGCCGGCATCCAGATGGGAGCCGCCTGCGTGCTGGTCAGCCACAATGTGGTGGATGGGCTGGAAAGCGGTGTCCCGGCCTCCCTTTCTCCCCAGGCTTACCGGTATCTCCGGGAGGAAATGGGCTTTTCCGGCGTGGCCATCACCGACGATCTGGTGATGGGAGCCATCCGGGACTACTGCGGCGGAGAAAGCGCCGCCCCTCAGGCTCTGATAGCCGGGGCCGATCTGCTCATTGTTTCCGACTTGCCCACAGACTATGCCGCCCTGCGCCAGGCAGTGGAAGAGGGCCGGGTTTCCATAGAGCGGCTGGATGAGGCGGTTTTGCGGGTTCTGGAACTGAAAGAGGAACTGGGGCTTTTGTCATAACCATTGTTCCCCTTTCCGCGGTTTTCTATGCCTCCCATGAAAAAGAGATGGGCCGGACTGCTCTTTTATGGTATACTATTTTACAGCCATTTCCCCCTCCCCTGTGGAGACGAGGAAAACACGGCTCCTATCCCCACCCCGGAAAGGCGGAACAAAATGAAAAAACAAATCCTGGCGGCCCTGACTTTGCTTCTTCTTTTGCTCAGCGCCTGCCATCGGGAGGGCCTGCAAAAGCAGACCGAGCCCTCTCCCAAAGAAACCCAGCAATCGGAAGGTGCTCCCCAGCCGGAAGACAACGGCATCACCATTACAGAGGATGTGTCCTCCGGGGAAGAAAAGGCCCAGGACGGCACTTTGCTCTTGCGCTATTCTCTTTCCTCCCCTCAGGTGCTCTATCAGGGGGAGCCCATGATGAACATTGGCAGTTACTACGATAATAATAAGGAGAAATCCCTGCTCTCCATCACCGAGGAGCTTTTGCCCATGGCCCGCCAGCGGCAGCAGGATGGGGATTTCCTGGGGAACTTCCAGTGGGATGAAGAGTTTGCCATCATGCGCAACAAAGGCAGCTACCTCTCCATTCGCCGGGACCGGAGCCAATACACCGGCGGCGTCCATGGCTCCCTTCAGATCATGGGGGACAACTGGCTTTTCCGGGCGGGGGACTATTACCTGCTCTCTCTGACGGACATCCTTCCCGGCGCAGAGGACCCCCGGGCTCTGGTGATGGAACAGGCTTTGGAGCAGGCCAAGCAGCAGGAAGAAGCCCAGCCGGGTCTTTTCTACCAAAACTACCAGGAAACCATGGGAGATGTGTGGCAGGAGGACTGGTACCTGACCGAAGACAGCCTGGTGGTGGTCTTTCAGGAATACGCCCTGGGGCCCTATACCTCAGGCCCCATGCTTTTTGAAATCCCCTTCACAGAGCTGGGGGACAATCTGACGGAGGAACTGCGGCCATGAGTTTGGAAAAAAACAGCATACACGAAGGAATCATCACCGGCTATGAAAGCGGCGGCATGGGAGTATGCCGTCTGGACGGCCAGGTGGTGTTTGTGGAGCGAGGCGTGCGGGGAGACCGGTGCCGTCTGCGCATCGTCAAGGCCCTGAAAAACAAAGCCTACGCCCGCATCGAAGAGCTGCTGGAACCTTCTCCCCACCGGCAGGAGCCATGCTGCCCCGCCTTTCCCAAGTGCGGCGGCTGCGACTTCTGGCACATGAAATACGAAGAAGAACTGTTCGCCAAGCGCCAGCGGGTGCAGGATGCCTTAGAGCGGTTGGGCGGCCAGAGTGTCCCGGAGCTGGAGATCGTGGGAGGAGAAAACTTCCACTACCGGAACAAGGCCATGTACCCCTGCGCCACAGAAGAGGGCAGACCGGTGGCAGGCTTTTACCGGCGGCGCAGCCATCAGGTGATCCCCCAGAAAAACTGCGCCATCCAGTCCCCTCTGGCCGATCAGCTGAAAGAAGGGGTGCTCCGGTGGGCGGAAACCTGCGGTGTTTCCATCTATGAGGAAGAAACCGGCCGAGGCCTTCTGCGCCACATCTATGTGCGCACCGGAAAACAGGGCGCTTTGCTCACATTGGTGGTCACCTCCTGGAAGGTGCCCCAGCCGGAAAAGCTTATCGCCCTTTGCCGGGAAAACTGCCCCTCTCTGGTGGGCATCGTGCTAAACAAAAACACCCGGCAAACCAACCGGGTGCTGGGGGATGAGTGCCGCACTCTCTGGGGCGAAGGACGGCTGCAAGACAGCCTGTGTGGAGTGGAATTTTCCCTGTCTCCGTTGTCTTTTTACCAGGTCAACCAGCCCCAGGCCCAGCGGCTCTATGAGCAGGCGGTGGAATATGCCGCCTTTTCCCCCGAGGACACTCTGCTGGACCTGTACTGCGGCACAGGCACCATCACCCTGGTGATGGCCCGGCACTGCCGGGAAGCGGTGGGGGTGGAGATCGTGCCCCAGGCCGTGGAGGACGCCCGGGAAAACGCCAGGCAGAACGGCATTACCAACACCCGCTTCCTGTGCGCCGATGCAGGGCAGGCCGCCCAGCAGCTTCTGGAAGAGGGGTTCCGTCCCACGGTGATGGTGGTGGACCCGCCCCGGAAGGGCCTGGATGAAAAGGCCCGGGAGATTTTGCTGCGCATGAATCCCCGCCGGGTGGTCTATGTCTCCTGTGACCCGGCCACCATGGCCCGGGATATCCGCCAGCTGACAGAAGGGGGCTACCGCCTGGAAAAGGTCCGGGCCTTTGATCTGTTTCCCCGCACCGCCAATGTGGAAACGGTGGCCCTTCTGGTGAGGGCCTGAGCCTTTCTGATCAGATGGGAATGATCTTCCGTCCTTTTTCCCTGGCATAGCTCACTGTATAAGCCGTTCCACCGGTGTTTTTGTATTGATAGCACAGGCAGACGGAAGAAAAATCCACCAAGTAACGATTTCTGTGATAATAACAGCCCACACCATAAGCCTTCCGGGTATAAATCACCTGGAAGGCTCTTTTTTTGTGTTCTTCGTGCTGCCGGATGTCCTCCTGGGTCCATCCGCCCTCCCGCACATAGGGTTGGGGGAAGGGAAGAACCAGAATCAGGCGGATGTGAGGATATTTTTCTTCCAGCTTCAGCACGGCCTGGGCCGCAATAGCGTCAAAGCCCCGGGCGCCTCCGGCGGCAAAATAAACATACCCTTGCCGGATCAGCTGCTCGGTTTTTTCCAACACCTTATAAAATAGGAGTTCTGGATCTTCTTTCAATTCTCTGTGCCCTGTAAAACAGACCATCCTGTCCGGCAATGCCATAAAATTTCACTCTCTTTACATAATAAATCGTTTATTAACCATCATAATTATACTTTTAATACTCCATTTTGTCCATCAATACCCACCTATAAACTTGTAGTAATAGACGAAATCGATAGAGGGTGGAAACTTGAGAGCGTCGGAAAAGAAAGAAATAAACATACTAGTTGGTGAAAATATCCGGTTTTACAGAGAAAAACTGAACATAAGCAGAGAAAAATTGGCCGAACTTGTCGGTATTACACCTCGCTTTTTAGCCGATGCCGAATTAGGATTTGTAGGTGTTTCCTTAACAAATATAAAAAAGATCTGTGAAGTGCTGGGGATTTCTGCCGACCGGCTGCTTTGGGAGGAAAAAACAGAAAAAGTGGAGCTTTCCGAGCAGCTTTCCCACATCCCTCCCCAATATCTGGACAAGGTCCAGGAACTTCTTCTGAAACAGCTGGAAATCCTGGCCCTGGCCGACCAAAGCACCAAAAAGAAAACAAGAAGCTGAAAGCGCCCATAAAGGGGCGCTTTTCTTTTTTCCGAAAAAGAGAAATGGCGATTGCATCGTCCAGAAATATCCTGTATGATATTGTTAAGAAACCGGGTGTTTTTTTGAGCACCCAAGGAGGAATGTGACATGACCAGAAAACCTCTTTGCATCCGTTCCCTGTGTTTTTTGCTGGCCCTTCTGCTGCTGTGCCCCATGATCCTGCCGGGGATTCCCGCCCGGGCCGCTTCTTACAATGCGGACAAAGCCCTGGCATATGCCAAGGCCCACTGGAATGACGGACAGGGGCTGTGCGCCGAGTTTGTGGCCCGGTGCGCCATCGCAGGCGGCGCCAATATCTCGGTGATCAAAACCACTACCAGCTGCTATAACGCCATTTCCAAAGCCACCGGCGTATCCGGTAAGACGTTGCGCTTGGCCTCCGATGGCTATGCCTACAAAAAGGACAACGGCAGCATCCTGGCCCCTGGCGATGTGGTGCTTCAGTGGTGCAACACCCATCAGAAAGGCCCCCACATCCTGCTGTGCGGCGGCTATGACAGCAAAGGCCGGGCCACCTTCTATGCCCACAACGCCGCTATGAACAACCAGCCCTACCGCCTGAGCGTGAACACCGCCTATGAGCACACTCTGGATTGCGATATGGGCGCCAAGGTGCTCCACCTTTCTTCCGGTGGAACGACCACGCCGGAGCCGGTGGAAGTGAAATTCCTCTCCACCACCGACCCCAACTACACCAGCAAGTATTTCGTCACCGAAACCAATGCCTGCCCGGTGATTCTGTGCAAAAAGACCGCCGGAAGCCATGTGTCCATCGCCGGTATCCGCATCTATCAGGAAAATAACCTGGTGGACGAATTTAAAATGAATGTGACCAATGTGTCGGACAGCCTGGATCAGTTCCACATCTGGTTTGACCTGAATAAAGAATGCGGCATCACATTGCAGCCCGGCACCACCTACAACTACCGCTTTTTCGTCACGGTGAACGGAAAAGAGTATACCAGCGCTTCCCTGTATTTCACCACAAAGGGAACCAGCATCAAGCCTGTTTCCGTGCTTCTCAACGGAAACGGCGGCTCGGTGTCGCCCAGTTTCATCTCGGTGACGCTGGGGAAAACCTATCCCGCCCTCCCCACACCGGTGCGGGAAGGCTACACCTTCACCGGCTGGTATACCGGCACTTCCTCCAGCGCCCAGCGGGTTTCCGCCGGAGATGCGGTGCCTGCCACGCCCCCATCTTCCCTCTATGCCCATTGGGAGAAAATCCCTGTTACAGATTACACCGTTACCCTCCATGTGTATGTGGACGGGAAAGAAACCGATGTGAGGGAATATGAAAATGAAAGCCCCAATTTCCGCATGAATCTGGAAGGGGCCATTCCCGGCTGCACCCTGGATGCAGCAGAATCCAACTTTGCCTTTACCCGGGAAGGGGATACCCTGATTTTCCAGGGAATCACCGGCCCCTGCACCATCACGGCGTATTTCGTCTCCCCTGAAGAAGAACTGCCCTCCGGCCTGCTGCAAAACTTCGTCTATGACAACTGGGCCTGGAAAGGCTATGACGATGTGGTTTCCAATCAATGGTTTTATGCCAATGTGCGCTCTGCTACCCGGTTGGGTCTGATGCAGGGAGCTGAAAAAGGCCGCTTCTATCCCAGCAATCAGCTGACGGTGGCCGAAATGCTGGCCCTGGCCTGCCGGGTCCATCTGCGCTACCACACCGGTGAGAGCGATCTGCCCAACACCGGCAGCGGCCCCTGGTATCAGAAATATGTGGATTACGCCATGGAAAATGGACTGATCGACCGGAATTACCAGATGAACGCCCCGGCCGACCGGGATCTGTTCGCCCTGGTGTTCAGCCGGGTGCTGCCCCAGAGTGCTCTGGAAGAACGGAACCCGGACATCTCTTTTGCGGACATTTCTTCCTGCCAGAATCCCCAGGCGGTGAAGCTGCTGGGGAAGGCGGGAATCATCGTGGGAAGCATCACCGAAAAAGGCCGGGTCTACCAGCCCGCTTCTCCCATTCTCCGCTCGGAGGCCGCGGCCATTCTCACCCGTATCGCCGACCGTGACCTGCGCCAGATTATCTGAATATGCTGCCCCTCCGTTTTCCGGAGGGGCAACTTTTTTCCGGGAACTTTCCTCTTCCGTTTTCGTCTAATAAATCAGAAAAGAGGTGCTTTCTATGAAGCTTCCAAAGAAACGGATTTTTTCTTTGATGGGCTGCGCCCTTTTTCTGGCCGTGGCCGCCGGTGTTGTTTTCTTTTTCCGGGGCCGCTCCCCTTCGGATTCCTTTGCCCTTCAAAAGGCCACCTATCCCCGGATGGCTTCCCACCCCAAAGGCAGCACCTCCTCCCGGAAATGGGACGCCCCCGAAAGAAGAAGTGGAGTTTGTGCTTGATCGGCCTTTCCTTTTTGTCATCACCAGCAATGACGGCCTTCCCCTTTTTGTGGGTGCGGTATACCGGCCCTCCTGACAAACAGCAATATGGCCTGCTCTCGCAACAGAGGGCAGGCCGCTTTTTTATGGAGAAATTCATTTCACTGAGGCACTATTTTTTCATCAGGAACAAAAAAACTGCGTACTTGTGGCTTTTTTGCTGTGGACCTATAATAAAACAGCACGGTGAACACCATCGAAACATTCCAGTGGGAGGGAAAGCATTTGCACCAGCAAAAACCCATGACAGAAGGAAAAATCGGCAAAACTTTGGCGGTTTTTGCTCTGCCCATTTTCTTAGGCAACCTGTTTCAGCAACTGTACAACACGGCAGACTCCCTGATCGTGGGGAATTTCCTGGGCAGTGGCCCTTTGGCGGCCGTCAGCTCCTCCAGTGCCTTGATCTTCATGCTCATCGGTTTTCTCAGCGGCATTGCCCTGGGGGCCGGGGTGGTAATCGCCCGGTACTTCGGCGCCCAGGAAGAACAAAAGATGAAAGCCGCTATCCACACCACCGTGGCTTTTGGCTTGTTGGCCGGGGCGGCCATGACCGCGATCGGCGTGCTCCTGACCCCTCAGATCCTCCAATGGATGGATACGCCCCAAAATGTGATGGCCGATTCCATCACTTATTTGCGGCTGTATTTTGCCGGATCTCTGGGTTTTGTGATGTACAATATCTTTGTGGGCATCCTCCAGGCAGTGGGGGACAGCAAGCATCCTCTCTACTATCTGATGATCTCTTCGGTGATCAATGTGGTGCTGGATCTGTTTTTCATCGGCGTGCTCCATACTGGCGTGGAAGGAGCCGCTCTGGCCACCGTCATCGCCCAGCTGGTCAGCGCATTTCTTTGCCTTGTGCAGCTTGTGCGCACCAAGGACACTTTCCGCATCGAACTGAACAAGATCGCCCTGGACAAGGAAATGTTCCGCCAGATCATCCAGATCGGCCTGCCCTCTGGCGTGCAGAATTCCATTATCGCTTTTGCCAATGTAGTGATCCAGGCCAACATCAATGTATTCGGGCCCATGGCCATGGCCGGTGTGGGAGCTTATTCCAAAGTGGAGGGATTTGCCTTTCTCCCCATCAACAGCCTGACCATGGCGCTGACCACCTTTGTGGGGCAAAACCTGGGAGCCGGGGAAACCCAACGGGCCCGCCGGGGCGGCGCTCTGGGAATCGGGGCCGCTGTGCTGCTGGCCCAGAGCGTGGGGATCGTGGTGTTTCTGTTTGCCCCTCACCTGATCCGGG
Source organism: Ruminococcaceae bacterium AM07-15 (assembly GCA_003477405.1). Taxonomy (GTDB): domain Bacteria; phylum Bacillota; class Clostridia; order Oscillospirales; family Butyricicoccaceae; genus Pseudobutyricicoccus. Next base: position 93,376 of record QUDE01000001.1, on the reverse strand, counting down.
CCTTTGACCAGAATCCCCAGGTGGTGGCCTTCGGCACCGAAAAGGCCCGCAGCGCGGCGCTGTTTTACTGCCTTCTGGCCTATTCCCACGGTGCATCGGCCGTGCTTCGGGGATCGGGACGCTCGGTGGCACCCATGGTCATTCTGATGGCTCTGTGGTGCGCCCTCCGCGTGGCGGCGCTGGCCATTCTGATTCCCCTGTTCCACAGCATCCAGGTGGTTTATTGGATCTATCCGGTCACATGGTTTTTGACTTCTTTGGTCTTCTGGTTCTATTTGCGAAAAAATCCTCCGGGAGTGGCATCTGTGAAAGCCATGCCGGAACGGAAAACAAGAAGGGAGAACGCAGCATGAACATTTTGATCCTCAACGGAAGCCCCCGGCACACCGGGAACACCCACAGCGCTCTGCGTCTTTTGGAGGAAAAGCTCCACGCTCTGGGAGCGCAGACCCAGTTTGTGGATGTGTGCAATCTGAAACTCACCGGCTGCCAGGCCTGCGACGCCTGCAAGAAAAACGGAGGCCGGTGCGTCATGGACCAAGACTCCGCACAGGTGATAGACCAGATCGCCCAGGTCGACGCTGTGGTCTTCGGCACTCCGGTTTACTGGTGGGGAATGTCCGCCCAGCTAAAAATGGTGGTGGATAAATTCTACTCTCAGGATGGACCCTTCCACAAAATGAACAAGAAAATCGGCGTATTGGTGGTGGGAGCCAATGCGCAGACCGATCCCCAATATGAGCTGATCGGCCGACAATTCTCCTGCATCGCCGATTATCTGGATTGGGAAACATCCTTCCAGCTGAGCTTTTCCGCATGGGAGGCCGGAGAAGTGATGAAACAGCCCGGCCTGGAGGAAAAGCTGAGCCAAGCTGCTGAAAACCTTGTCAAATAAATATCCGCAACTGCCCCGATTCCAAAAGGCCCGCCAGAATGGCGGGCCTTTTTGCTTTGCCAGGCATTTGGGGGACAAACCAAGTACCCAGGGCGGGAAAATTTTTGTTTCTCCCCCTAGGATTTTTCCCCGGCCTTTGGTACACTGTAAGGGCGTGAGCAACAGAACATCCCATTGGAGGAATGCTATGAACTTATCCATCGAAACAGGAATTCCGGCGCTGACGGTGTTTCTGCAGGGACTCCTCAGTTTCTTTTCCCCCTGTGTGCTGCCGCTGGTGCCTTTGTATGTGAGTTATCTGGCGGGCGGGGCCAAGACCGAACCGGACGGCACCCTCTCCTATCCCCGGGGCCGCGTGATGGTCAACACCTTCTGCTTTGTGCTGGGGGTGAGCTTCGCCTTCTTTTCCCTGGGGCTGGGCTTTTCCGCCCTGGGCCGGTTCTTCTCGGGAAACCGGCTGCTTTTTGCCCGCATCAGCGGTGTTCTCATGATCTTCCTGGGCATTTACCAAACGGGTTTCCTGGGCAAAAGCCAGAAGCTGGAGCAGGAAAAGCGGTTCCACCTCCGGCTGGACAAATTGCCCATGAACCCCTTTGTGGCCTGGCTGTTGGGATTCACCTTCAGCTTTGCCTGGACGCCCTGTGTAGGCCCAGCCCTGGCCAGTGTGCTGCTGATGGTCTCCACCGCCGCCTCTCCCGCTTCCGGCTACCTGCTCATCGGGGTTTATACCCTGGGCTTTGTAATACCCTTTCTCCTGGTGGGTCTTTTCACCTCCAAAGTGTTGGAGTTTTTCAAACGCCATGGAAAAGTGATGGCCTATTCGGTGAAGATCGGCGCTGTGCTCATGATCCTTTTAGGTGTGATGACCCTCACCGGCTTTATGAATGGCATCACCGGCTATCTTTCCTCCTTCACCGGCGGAAGCACAGCCCAGACCCAGGAGCAGGAAAAAGAAGAGGAGGCCAGAAAAGAATCAGAAGAGGAGAAAGAAAACCAGGACTCTGCCTCCCGTGAACTTCCCGATGCCCCGGACTTTACCCTCACCGACCAGAACGGCGTGCGCCACACCCTGTCCGATTACAGGGGGAAAGTGGTGCTGCTCAACTTCTGGGCCACCTGGTGCAAACCCTGCAAAATGGAGATGCCCGATCTTCAGGCGGTGTATGAGGACTATGGCAAAAACCAGGAGGATGTGGTGATTCTGGGCGTGGCCAATCCCAAAACCTCCTCCCAGCCTCAGAACGCCGATGTGACCACAGAGGAAGTGGTGTCCTTTCTGGAAGAAGAAGGATACACCTATCCCACGGCCATGGATGAGACCGGCCAGGTGTTCCTGCAATACGGTGTCTCGGCCTTTCCCACCACCTTTATGATCACAGAAGAGGGAAAGGTCTATGGCTATGCCACCGGCACACTGACCCGGGGCACCATGGAAAACTTCATCTCCCAGACCAAACAGGCCGGGGAAAAATAAAGAAAGAGAGAGTGGGGAAGAATGTTTTATTTGCTTTTGGCGGTGTGTGCCAGTGCCTCCATCGCCCTTTTGTTCAAAGTGGCCGCCCGGGTGGGGGCCAGCGGCAGCGTCATCACCACCGTCAATTATCTGACGGCGGCCCTGTGCTCCGGGGCCATGGTGCTTTTTCAAGGCCCAAACTTTTTTCTGCCCGATCTGTCTGCCTTCTGGGGCTCCCTGGGGGGAAAGACCCCGGAGGGCAGTATGGCTCTGGCCATCTGGCTGGGATGCTTCACCGGCGGCCTGTATCTGATCAGCTTCATTTCCTACCAACGGGCCATCCATCAAAATGGCGCTTCCCTTGCGGGAATGTTCAGCAAGCTGGGCATCCTGCTGCCCATGCTGGTGTCGGTGGTGGCCTGGAAGGAATACCCCACTCCCATGAAATGGGTGGGCATTCTGCTGGCTCTGGGCTCCATTGTGCTGGTCAACCTGGGGGGCGAGCGAAAAGGCGGCGGCATGCTGTGGCTGCTGCTCACCTTCCTCTTTTCCGGGCTGGCCGAGTTTATGACCAAGATCTATGAGCACTATGGCCTTTCTGATTACCAAAACCACTTCCTCTCGGTGATCTTCCTGGTGGCGCTTCTGCTCAGTCTGCGGACACTGGTGAAAAAACGGCCCCATTGGGACAAATTTTCCGTTTTGCTGGGAGTGTGTATCGGCGTGCCCAATCTGCTCTCTCCCTTCTTTTTGCTGCGGGCTCTGGCCGAATTGCCCGCCGCTGTGGTGTTCCCGGTGTACAGCGCCGGCTCGGTGGCGGTGATTTTGCTGGGCAGCTTCCTGTTCTTCCAGGAAAAACTGGGGAAAAAGGAGCGGGCCGCCGCTCTTTTGACCCTGTGTGCCATGGTGCTCATCAACCTGTAACGGCGGCTTCTTGCTGAAAGAAAAAAAATCCGGTATACTATACCATAGAAGGCTGAAACACTGCCCCCTTTTCCCATGCGGAAAAGGGGGCATCATTAAAAAATATCAAAAGAAAGATTGGTAAAAAAGAGATGGAATTCAAAGAATTTGACCTGGCGCCGGAAATCCTCCAGGCCATAGAAGAAAAGGGTTACACGGCCCCCACTCCCATCCAGCAGCAGGCCATTCCCGCCCTGCTTTCCGGCGAGGATCTTCTGGGCTGTGCCCAGACGGGCACCGGCAAAACCGCCGCTTTTGCCCTGCCCATTCTGCAAAAGCTCTTTGCCAGCTGGGATTATAAGCATCAGATCCGGGCGGTGATCCTCACCCCCACCCGGGAGCTGGCTTTGCAAATTTACGAAAACTTCCTGGACTACGGCAAGCATCTGCCTCTCCGGTGCTGCGTCATTTTCGGCGGCGTGTCCCAGAATCCCCAGACCCAGCAGCTGAAAGAAGGAGTGGATGTGCTCATTGCCACCCCGGGACGGCTGCTGGACCTGATGGGCCAGGGCTTCATTTCCCTGAAACACACGGAATACTATGTGCTGGATGAGGCCGACCGGATGCTGGACATGGGCTTTTTGCCCGATGTGCGCCGCATCACCGGCAAACTGCCTCAGGACCGGCAGACTATGCTGTTTTCTGCCACCATGCCTCCGGAGATTGCCCGGCTGGCTCAGAAATTGCTCCACAACCCTGTGGAAATCAATGTCTCCCCGGTGTCCCGGCCGGTGGAACTGATCGCTCAGCGGGTCTATCTGGTGGACAAGGGCAACAAATCCAAACTGCTGGCCCATCTGATCCACACCCTGCCCATTCCCCAGGCCCTGGTGTTCGTGCGCACCAAGCACGGGGCCGACCGGGTGGCGCGTCATCTGAACCGGGAGGGCATCACTGCCCAGGCTATCCACGGAGACAAGACCCAGAACAACCGGCAGCGGGCGCTGCAAAACTTCAAAGACTGGAAAATCCAGGTGCTGGTGGCCACCGATATCGCCGCCCGGGGCATTGACATTGAGGAAATGCCCTATGTGATCAACTACGATATGCCCTCGGAACCGGAGACCTATGTGCACCGCATCGGCCGCACCGGCCGGGCCGGAGCAGCGGGCACCGCCATCTCCTTCTGCGATGAGGAGGAAAAGGCCATTTTGCGGGATGTGGAAATGGTCATTGACAAATTGCTGGACATCGATTACGACAACCCCTATCCGCTGGGGAGCTATGTGCCCGACCCCAATCAGCCGAAAAACCCGCCCCGGCCCCGGAAAAAGGGCAGCGGCGTCACTCCCAAGGCCCCCCGCCGGGGCAAGAAGGAGGAAAAGCCCGCCCCGGCTACGGAGCAGGCTTCCGCCCCGGCCGAGAAAAAGCCGGAAGGGGAGCAATCCCAGGCGCCCAAGCGCCGCCGCAGAAGAAGACGGAGAAAGCCCTCTTCTGCCTCCTCCACCCCCAACCAGGAATAAAAGCATGGAAATCATCACCCTCCCACGCCTGACCCTGCGTCCCTTTCGCCGCACCGATGGGGAGGAGCTTTGGCAGCTGCTGAACCAAGAAGCAGTGGCCCGGGAGTGGGGAAGGGCGGAAAGCCTGGAGGAATGCATCCATCTCAGCCTGCTGTGGGAAAAGGCCCAAGACATCTGGGCCTGCTGTCTGGGAGATGAGGAAGGCCCTCTGATGGGTAAACTGCGCCTTTCTCCCCTTCCCGAGCGGGGCAAAGGAGTGCGGGAGCTGAGCTATGCCTTTCATCCCGCCCATTGGGGCCATGGTTATGCCCTGGAAAGCTGCCAGGGACTGCTTCAGTATGGGTTTGCAGAGCAGCAGATGAAGCAGGCCGTGGCTTTCTGCAGCTTTTCCAATGAGCCCAGCATCCGGCTTTTGGAAAAGCTGGGCATGAGACGGCAAAAAGAGCCCCGCCCGGGGCTTTTTCTTCGGGAAGGACAATGGCAGGCGGGGTGGGAATACATTCTTTCCCGCCGCCAATTTGAAAGGAGATGGAAACCATGAAAACCGTCCTTATCACCGGCGGCAGCCGGGGCATTGGCCGGGCCTGCGTGCTGGCCTTTGCCCAGGCTGGTTGGCAGGTGGCCTGGTGCTACCGGAAGGAAAAAGAGCAATCCCTGGCCCTGGAGCAGGAGCTGAAAAGCCGGGGGCTTTCCGGCCTGGGCTTTGCCGCCGATGTGGCCGACTCCCAGCAGGTGGAAGCTCTGTTTTCTCAAATAGAACAGGCCTTGGGGCCGGTGGATGCCCTGGTGTGCAACGCCGGGGTGGCCTATCAGGGTCTTTTGAGCGATATGACCGATGAGGACTGGCGGCGGGTGATGGGAGTCGACCTGGACGGAGTGTTTTACTGCTGCCGCCGGGCCATTCCCTCCATGGTTCGCCGGCAAAAAGGCAGCATCCTCACCATCTCCTCCATGTGGGGTCTGACAGGGGGCAGCTGTGAGGCGGCCTATTCGGCCGCCAAGGCGGGAGTGATCGGTCTGACAAAGGCCCTGGCCAAAGAACTAGGTCCCTCCGGGGTGCGGGCCAACTGCATTGCTCCGGGAGTGATCCACACCCAGATGAACGGCAACCTGACCCAGGAGGACCGGCAGATCCTGGCGGACGAAACGCCCCTCTGCCGCCTGGGGACGCCGGAGGAAGTGGCGGGGGCCGCCCTGTTTCTTTCCCAGGAAGATGCCAGCTTCATCACCGGACAGGTGCTGGCGGTGGACGGCGGCATCGCCATATAATAAAGTACTTTCAAAAAGGCTCACCCCAAAAGGGAGGGCCTTTTTTGAAGAAAGAAACAGGTGCAGCGCCACTCTGCAACACTGGGCCAACGCCCCTTTTTCAACCTTTTCCGCAAAGAAAAGCCGGTATAATGGGAGCAAAACCGGAAAAAGCGGAGGGATGGACATGGAAAAACGAAAACGGGCGGAAAGAGCTCTTCCTCTGGGGGACAAGCTGCGCCGGTGGGGTGCAGACCCCCGGCTGCGATGGGCGGTATGCCAAGGGATTTTGGCCGGGGGAGGGTATGTTTTCACATCAGCGGCCTTGTTCGGCCAGGCCCATCCCTTTGCCCTGGCCTTCGGCGCTGCTTTCTGCGGCGGGAAATGGGGGTTCGGCGCAGTATTGGGGGCCTTTGCAGGATATGCTGTTACCTTGGGCAGCAACGGTCTCCACTACTGCGCCTCCCTTTTGGTGTGCGCCGCCTGTGCCCTGGTCTTTTCCAGCACCGGCTCCGACGGCCTACGCCCTCTGATGCCTTTGTGCACCGCCTTTACCCTTTTATGCACCGGCAGCGCCCTGCTTATGACTCAATTCACTCCTGAGGGCCTGGCCCTTCTTCTGGGGGAGGCCGGGGTATGCGGCGCCATGGTCTACTTATACAGCCTTGCGGCCCGGCCTTCCTCTTCTCCCGGAAAGGGACAAGCCCTGCTGCTGGCTGGACAGGGAGCGCTGCTGCTTTCCTTTCTTTTGGCTTTGGAGCCCTGGCGTGTGTTTCACATCCTGTCACCGGCCCGGGCCATCGGCCTGCTGGCTGTGATGACGGCGGCCTACTGTGCCCCCGGAGCCGGAGGCGCCGGGGCGGGAGTGGCCTTTGGTGCGGCCTTTGATCTTTCCGGCGGCATGGAGCTGCACTTTACCGGCCTATATGGGGTGGCCGGGTTGATTGGCGGACTGTGCCGAAAACGGGGCCGCTTGGGTTTTGGCGTGTCCTTTGTGCTGGCCCATTGTGCCGCCACTCTGTGGGCCATCCGCTCTCCCCAGGCGGCCTCCGGGCTTTATGAATGTTTTTGTGCCTCGGTGTTTTTCCTGGTGCTTCCCGAAGGGCTGCTGGCCCGGGTGAAAAGCGCCTTGGGCGATGGTGCAGCCCAGGCCTTTGCCCCAGCTGGACCGGGTCAGATGGGAAAATACGCCCAAGAAAGACTGCGCCAGGCCTCCCGGGCCTTAGAAGCCCTGGCCCTCAGCCTTACCGATGTGCCGGTGAAAAACCAGGAGGACATCACCCAGGTGTTCCGCCGCAGCGCCGACAAGGTCTGCCGGTTCTGTCCGGTACGGGAAGCCTGTTGGGACAAGGAATATGTGTCCACCATGGGAGTGATGAACGATGTGACCCAGTCTTTGCGGAAAAAAGGCAAGATCGAAGCAGAGGATTTCCCCGCCTATTTTGCCGCCCGGTGTCTGGAGATCCACCGGTTTGCCCAGGCAGTGAGCCTGGAATACGCCGCCCTGCTGCGCCGCCGGGGTGAGCTGGCCCGCCAGGGAGAAAACCGCAAACTATTGCGGCGGCAGTACGAAGGGGTGGGCGGACTGCTGCGGGACATGGGCACCACTTTGCTGGAGGGCCCGGAATACTATCCCGCTTTGGAAAACCGGGCCAAAAGCGTTGCGGAGGCCTACTTCCGCCGTCCTGCGGTGGCCCTCTACACAAACCAGGGGCGGATGCGCTGTGAAGTGCGGGTATCTTCCCCGGAAGATCTGCCCGAGGATAATGACGCTTTTGTCCGCAGCCTCTCCCTGGCCCTGGGCCGGGATTTCTGTCCTCCCCAGCCGGTGGAGGAGGACAAAGGAACTCTGGTGCGGTGTGTGGAGCGGGAGCAATTTGCCGTTTCCGTGGTGGCAGCCCAGCGGAAAAAAGAAGGGGAGACGGTAAATGGCGATCAATACATGGATCTTTCCACCGACGATGGCCGCCACCTGACCATGCTGGCCGACGGCATGGGGTCGGGAGAAGGCGCCGCCCAGGTGAGCCTGGAAACGCTGTCTCTCCTTTCCCGGTTTGCCCAGGCGGGCTGCTCCCTGTGGGAAAGCGCCCGGGCGGTGACCCCTGTGCTTTCGGCCCGGCTGGAAGAGAAGGGCTTTGTCACCCTGGACCTGCTGGAAATCGATCTGTATTCCGGCCGGGGCGCTGTGACCAAATACGGCGCCGCTCCCACCTGGCTTCTCTCCGGCGGCCGGGCCCGGAAGTTTTCTTCCCGGGCCTTACCCGCCGGTCTGGAAGGGGGAGAAAGTCCGCCGGAACCGGAATATTTCCAGTTGAAAGACACCTGCACCCTGGTCATGCTCAGCGATGGCGCCGCCGAGCGCATCGACGGTCAATGGCTTTTGGATGCCTATCGCCGCCTGCCCTCGCCCCAGGCCCTGGCCCAGGAGGCCATCCAGGCCGCCGAACAGGGAGAGCGCCCTCTGGATGACCGGACGGTGCTTGTGGTTTCCGTCCAGCGCATCCCCGAAGAGCCGGTATAAAGGCCAAAAAACCGGGCCACACTAAGGGCAGACGCCATGGCGTTAAGGAGGAATGACAGATGGTGAAAGGTGCGGCCAAACGGGCGGTGATCGTCCGCCCTGCCGATACACAGCATTTTGAACAGGCGATCTTCATTGTGGCCGAAAACGAAAAGGGCGGCATGACCCAGGGGCAGCTTTTGCAGGAGGCCCAAAGGCTGACCGGCTGCTATGCCCCCGCCCAGAAGCTTCAGCGAATCAAAACGCCTCTGGCCTTTGCCGGCGGCATGGCCGCAGCCGGTGGTCTGTGGCTTATCAGTGCTCTGTTTTTTTGAAAAATGGGAACAATGGATGGTTTTGACCGTCTGGGTCCCGGAGGGAACATTTCCCTCCGGGATTTTTTATTGTTTTGGGGAAAATCTGTGAATTCCATTTGCACTTTTCCGGAAGATTGAATACAATAGAAGAAGAAAAAACCATCGAAAAAAGGAGAAAAGATGAAACGGAAAAATTTTCTGCGCCTGATGGCGCTGCTTTTATCCCTGGTGTTTTTGGCCGGGTGTGTGGCTCAGAAAGTTCCCCAGGAGGATGAAGCTTCATCCCAGGAACAGGAGGCCAAACCGGAAGAAGAACAAACCCCTCAGGAGCCGGAACCGGAACCTGTGGAAGAAGCCTCCGCCACACTGGTGGCCGTGGGGGATAATCTGCTCCACAACACCATTTCCTGGGATGCCCAGCAGAGCGACGGCAGCTATGATTTCACCCCGGTGTATCAGCCGGTGAAGGATCTGATCCAAAGCGCCGACATCGCCTTTCTCAACCAGGAGGTGCCCCTCAACGGTACCGTAGGCCGTTATCCCAGCCTGGACGCGCCCCAGCAGGCCGCCGACGCCATTGTGGACTGCGGCTTTGACATCGTCAACGAAGCTTCCAACCATTCTCTGGACAAGGGGATCGACGGGCTGATGAATACCCTCAGTGCCTGGAAAGCCCGGAATATGCCGGTAATCGGCGCTTTCTCCACGCCGGAAGAGGCGGCCCAGCCCTGCATTTTGGAGCGAAACGGCATCACCTTTGGCTTTTTGGGTTATACATACGGCACCAACGGCATCCCCATTCCGGTGGGGAAGGAATACGCCATTTCCCTCATTGACAAAGACAAAATCGCTCAGGATATGGCCGCTCTGCGTCCTCAGTGCGACTATCTGGTGATCTCCCTGCACTGGGGCACCGAATACCTGCTGGAGCCCACCCAGGAACAGCAGGAGCTGGCCCAGTTCGTCGCCGACCAGGGGGCCGACCTGATTCTGGGACACCACCCTCATGTGCTGGAAAGTGCCCAGTGGCTCACCCGGGCCGATGGGAGACAGACCTTCTGCATCTACTCTCTGGGTAACTTCGTCTCCTCCCAGAACACCAAGGAGACCATGCTGGGAGGTATGCTCAGCCTCACCGTTCACCGCCGCACAGACGGCACGGTGGAAACCCTGGCCCCGGGCGTGCTGCCCATCATTACCCATTTTGAAAACGGGGGCAAAAATTACCGGGTCTATCCTCTGGAGGATTACACCCAGGATCTGATCTCGCTCCATGCGGTGAAAAAATACGACAGTCCCATCACTTTGGATTATTATAACGGCCTCGCCCAGCAGGTACTGGGAGAATTTTTGCAGACAAAGGAGAGTTTCGCGTGCCATCCATAGGAAATATCTCTTTTGAAAACCCTCTGTTGCTGGGCCCCATGGCCGGGGTCACCGACTCGGCCTTCCGCACCATCTGCCGCCAGGAGGGGGCAGCGGGAAGCTACACCGAGATGGTCAGCGCCAAGGCCTTGCTTTATCAGGACAAAAAAAGCCGTCAGCTGCTGTTCATTTCCCCGGAAGAACACCCCTGCGGCGTGCAGATCTTTGGCTCTGAGCCGGAAGTCTGCGCCCAGGCGGCCCAGCTGGCCCTGGAGATTTCCGGGGCGGATTTTGTGGACATCAACATGGGCTGCCCCATGCCCAAGATCACCGGCAACGGAGAGGGCAGCGCTTTGATGCGCAACATTCCCCAGGCGGAAAAACTGATCCGGGCCGTGCGCCAGGCGGTGCAGGTGCCGCTGACGGTGAAATTCCGCAAGGGCTATGAAGCAGACGAGGACACCTGTGTGGAATTCGGCCGCATGGCCCAGGCCTGCGGCGTGGATGCCGTGTGCGTCCACGGCCGTACCCGCCAGCAGATGTATGCGGGAAAAAGCGATCTGGATGCCGTTTTGCGGGTGAAAGAAGCTCTGAGCATCCCGGTGATCGCCAGTGGGGATATGTTCACCCCGGAAGATGCCCAGCGGGCTTTGCAGGGGGGCGCCGATTTCGTCATGGTGGCCCGGGGCGCCCAGGGAGACCCTCAGGTCTTTCGCCGGATGAAACGGGCTCTGGAGGGGCTTCCCCCTGAAAAAGAGCCCACTCTTTCGGAGAAGATCGCCTTGATGGACAAGCACATCGCCCTGATGTGCCAGCGGAAGGGAGAAAGCCGGGCCATGCCGGAGGCCCGCAAGCATATTTTGTGGTATCTCAAGGGCGTGCGGGGAGCCAAGCCCTTTAAACTGGAATTCAGCCATGTCAACACGCTGGCCGAGTTTCGGGCTCTGTGCCAGAAAATGGAGCAGCAGCTGGGATAAGCGGAACGCAGGGGGAAGGAGGGGCGCCTGTGAATGAGCATATGGTCATCAACAGGGCCAAACAAGGAGATCAGCGGGCTTTTGAGACCCTGGTCACCGAATACGAACAAAAGGTATATAGCCTGGCCTATCACTATGTAGGCAGCGAACAGGACGCCATGGACATCTGCCAGGAAGTGTTCCTGCGGGTCTACCGCTTCCTGCCCCAATTCAGCGGGGAAAGCCGGTTTTCCACCTGGCTCTACCGGGTGACCTCCAACGCCTGCAAGGATTTCCTGCGGAAAAAGGGCAGCCGGATGGAAGTTTCTCTTTCTCAGGAGGGAGAAGAGGAAGACTACACCCTGGAAGTTCCCGACCTGCGCTATCACCCGGAAAATGTGCTGGAGCAAAAAGAGATGCGCCGCCAGATCGAAGAAAGCCTGCACCAACTCTCCCCCGACCACCGGGAAATCCTGGTGATGCGGGATGTGCTGGGGCTGAGCTATGAGGAGATTGCAAACAGTCTGGACCTGGAAGAAGGCACGGTGAAATCCCGCATTTCCCGGGCCAGGGAAAAACTGCGGATCAAACTCACCGAAACGGGGAACTTTTTCGGAAAGAAAAAGTCTAAAGGGAAGAAAGGAGGGAAACCATGACGGGCTGTGAAAAATACATCCAACAAATGAACCGGTATCTGGACGGAGATCTGCCCGCTTCCCAGATCTCCGATCTTCTGGAGCACCTGGAATCCTGCCCCTCCTGCCGCAACCGTTTTGACGCTTTGAAGATCATCGCTTTTGAAATGCGGCATATGCAAAAACAGCCGCCGGCCTCCCTCCATGAGCATATCATGGGCGCTGTGCGCCGTACCCCCCAAAAGCGAAGCCAATCCTATCTGCGGGCCTTCGGCATGCTGGCGGCCTGCGCCGCACTGCTGGTGCTCACATTGCAGCAGGGCTTTTTCCGCACCATGGGGGATTATTTCTTCCCTCAGGACGAAGTCTATTCCGGCGGCACCATGGCGGACACCACCGGCCAGGCGGCAAAGGGCAGCACCCAGGATTCCCTGGATCAGGAAAACAATCTGGAGGACGAAACCGACCCGCAAGCTCCGGCCGATGCTTCCGATCAGACAGAGGACACTGAAAGTGCCTCCGAATACGACACCGCGGCCAAATCCAATGAAACCGGAGCTTCCACCCCACAGATGGAAGGACGCAGCCAAACGGCACCGGCCGATGGCGAAAGTTCGTCCAATTCTCAGGCAGGAGAAGCCCCCGCTTCCCTGGAGCCTTCGGAACATTCCCAAAGCGGGTCCAATACACCGGAAACCGGCAGCGTGGAACCCAACCAGGACAAAGTGCAGCCGAACACCGCTGAAACCGACAGCTCTTCCGACGCTTCCGGAAAATCGGCATCCAATTTCATGGTGCCTTTTCTGGACACCGATGAAGTCTTTGCCTTCTATTGCGTAGCCACCGGCCAGGGGGAAATCCCTAACGCCTTCGAGGAAGACGAGATCGTCCGGTATCCGGAAAAAAACTGCGTCTATATCTATGTATCCACCCAGAACTTTACCCAGACCGGTTGCGAAAACCTGCTGCGGCTGGGCGGATTCACCATTCAAAACCCCACCAATCTGCCAAAGACCGACGCCGGTATGCCCTATGGCCTGGTGGTCATCTACCAATACCAGCAGCGGTAATATTTCGTTTTGCAAAGCAAAAAGCCATGGAAAGAGTTTCTTTCCATGGCTTTTTCTATTTCCCGGGTTTTTCTTTTCCTTTTTGGGTGATACTACCCAGTATGAAACATGGAGGGAAAGGAGAAAAGCCAATGGAAAAATCCCTCACTTCCTCTTTGGAAAAAAACATCAAACTGTTCCAGGAGATCTTCCAGGGGGACAGCACCATCATCTGCCGCCAATTTGTATCTGCCGGTACTCTGCCCCTGGAGTGCTGTATTTTTTACTGCGACGGCATGGTGAACAACCAGATCATCAACGAGAATATCCTGCGGCCTGTCACCCTGTGGGACCGAAACCAGGAGAGTACTCTGGAAGACACCCTGAAGACGGTGCTTCAGATCAACGAAGCCAAACAAAGCCAGGATGTGTCCTCCATGGTGCGGGATATGCTCTATGGAGACACCCTTTTCCTGTGCCAGGGCAGCAATCGGGCTCTGATCCTCAACACCAAAGGCTTCTCCATACGCTCCATTGCCGAGCCCCAATCGGAACAGGTGCTGCGTGGGCCTCGGGAGGGCTTTACCGAAGGCATTTTGATGAACATCTCCATGATCCGCCGGAAGATCCGCTCCCCTCATCTGAAATTTGAATTTTCCCAGGTGGGCGAAGAAACCAAAACCACTCTTTGCATCTGCTATGTGGAAGGGGTGGTGGAGCCCCGGGTTCTGGAACGGCTACGCAGCCGTTTGAGCAAAGTGAAAATCGACGGCGTGCTGGACTCCAACTATGTGCAGGAATTCATCCGGGACAGCCCTCGCTCTCCCTTCAAAACGGTGGGGGGGACAGAAAAACCCGATGTGGTGGCCGCCTGTCTGTTGGAAGGCCGGGTGGCTGTGCTGGTGGATGGCTCGCCAGTGGTGCTGACCATGCCCTACATCTTCATGGAGCAGTTTCAGTCAGGAGAGGATTACTATGTAGGCTGGCATTTTGCCGCCATCTCCCGGCTGATTCGCCTGGCCGGCTTTCTCTTTGCCATCTCGGTGGTTCCCGCCTATATCGCCCTGATCACCTATCACCGGGAAATGCTCCCCGCTCCACTGCTCTTCAGCATTTCCGCCGCCCGGGAAGGGGTTCCTTTTCCCACCCTTCTGGAGGGGATTGGCCTTCTCATCGCCTTTGAGATCCTGCGGGAGGCAGGAGAACGCACCCCGGCGGGCTTTGGCCAGACCCTATCCATTGTGGGTGGCCTTGTGCTGGGCCAGGCGGCGGTGGAAGCCCGGTTCATCAGCGCCCCCATGGTCATCGTGGTGGCCTTTTCCGGCATCACCGGCCTGATGCTCCCCCGGCTGAAAGGGCCGGTGATCTGGTGCCGCCTGGGGCTGATCTTCCTTTCGGCCTGGCTAGGGCTTTACGGCCTGTTTGTGGGGCTTTTGTGGCTGCTCCTCCATTTGTCCACCCTGCACTCCTTTGGGGTGCCTGTGCTGCGGGAAGCGGCGCCAGGAGGCCGTGGGCAGGAGGATTCCTATTTCCGCACCCCCTGGCAAAAAATGCGCCGGGCCGGCCGGTTCATTGCGGAGGAAACCAATGAAGAATAAAATCTGTGCTGTTTTTTTGTCCCTGGCTCTGCTTTTCACCGGAGGCTGCTGGGATTATCAGGAACTGAATACCCTGACCATTGTCTCGGGCATGGCCCTGGATGTAAATCCCGAAGGTCAGACCCTGTTCACCGCCGAGCTGGCCCATGTGGAAAGCGGCCAGAAGGATGTGGAAAGCCGTCTGGTGGAAGGGGAGGGCCCCAGCTGTATTGCGGCCAGTCAGGCGGCCGCGGGGAATACCGGGCGGCGGCTTTATCTGGGCCACACCCAGACGGTGGCCGTCAGCGCCGACCTGGCCCGGAACGGGATGGAGCAGGTGCTGGATTATCTCAGCCGCCAGCATGATATGCCCTTGTCCCTGGCCCTGGTGGTCTCCCGGGAAGACACGGCGGCCAAGCTGCTGGAAACGCCCCCTGTCACCGAAATCCTGGCAGGCTATGAAATTGCCATGCGGGCCTCGGAAGAGGGCCAACAGGGCCCTTATATGCCCTTTTATCAGTTTTACAGCGAGGTACAGGAAAAAGGCATTGACCCCTATCTGCCGGCGGTGGCAGCGGGGGAGGAGGGTACGCTCTCCCAGGGAGCGGCTCTTTTCCAGGAGTCCCGCCTGGTGGGTTTCCTGGATGAAGAAGAGACCGATACTTTGCTGATGCTCCGGGGAAAAAAGCCCTCGGGAGCCATCACCGTTCTCCGTTCCCAGGAAGAGGGCGGGAATGTGACCTTCACTCTGGACACCTGCCGCCTGACTCTCCACACCGCCCTGACACCCCAGGGACAGGTGCAGGGGACGCTGTCCCTCCGGGCCGAGGTGATGGTCAGCGAGCTGGAGGGGGATCAGCCCCTGCTTTCCCAGGAAGGGCGCCGCCAGCTGGAGAGTTTGTGCAGCGCAGAACTCACCCAGCGTGGGCAAGCGCTGTTGCAAAAGCTGCAAAAGGAATTTGCCTGCGATCCCTTGGGGCTGGGGCTGGACCTGAGCCGCAGGCAGCCCACAGAGTGGGAACAGATCAAAGACCAGTGGCACACATTCTTCTCCCAGGCCGATCTGGGCCTTTCGGTACAGGTGCAGGTCACCGGCACCGGCCGGATGTATCTGCCGGCGGCCAGAGCAAATTAGGAGGCGCTATGGAAGTTTTACTGTCGGTGCTGTTATTCTATCTGTTTTTCGCCTTTCTGGACCGGAATATCTGGAAAAGAAAAGGGAAGGCCCCCCTTTGGTACGGCCTGTTCTGGCTGGGGAACCTGGGGGCCACGCTGGCAGCGGCCTGGGGCGCCCGTCTGCCTTTTCCCGCTCAACGGGTGGAAGAATTCCTCCGGGCTTTGCCTGGACTGTGGCGGGGGGCGGGGGCATGAAAAAAGCCACTGTTTCCGGGCGGGGATATTTCTCCTTGCTGGTGCTCTCCATGCTGGGCAGCGTCTCCCTCATCGGCGGGGCCAGCGAGGGGGGACGGGATACCTGGATCACCATTTTATTGGCCGCCCTTCTGTATCTCCCTTTGCTTTTCTGTACCCTGTCCCTGCTCCCTGGAGAGCACAGTGTGGAAGGGGTCTTTTCCCGGTGTGCCGGAAAGGTGGGCGGACGGCTATTTTCCATGTTCTACGGCCTGACGGCTTGGTATCTGGCCGCTGTCACTACCGGGGTTTTTGTGTTCTTCCTGTCGGAAACCACCTTGTGGGCCACGCCCCGGCCTGTGCTGGCTCTGATGATGGGCTGCACCCTCTTCTTCATGGCCCGGGCCGGCTGCGCCGCTTTGGGACGGACCGGAGAAATGCTGCTGCCCATTGTGATGGCCTTTGTTCTGCTGTCGGTGCTGGTCACCCTGCCCCAGTGCGACTTCCGGGCCCTTCTTCCCTTGCAGGAAAAATGGAACAATCTGTTTCAGGGCACCTTTACCGCCCTGATCCTCTCTTTTGCCGAGTGCTTTTTCCCCCTGGTGGTGCTGGGTGTCTGCCTGACAGAGGAACAGAAACGGAAACGGGGAGCCATGGGTGCGGTGTTCCTCACCGCCCTCACTTTGTGCTCGGTGTTCATCAAAAACCTGGCGGCCCTGGATTATCACGCCGTTTCTTCCTATTACTTTCCTTCCTTTGCCGTAGCCAGCCTGGTGTCTCTGGGTTCCTTCTTTCAGCGGTTTGAGATTTTTGTGGCGGTGAACTTTCTTTTCTGCCAGTTCTGCAAAGCAGGGCTTTGCATCCTCTTTGCCCAAAAGGCCCTGGCCCCGGTATTTTCCTGCCGGGAAAAGCTGCTGACCATGCCCCTGACGCTGTCGGCCGTCAATCTGGCACTGCTGTTTTTCACCAGCGAAATGGAGCTTTTCACCTTCCTGGGGCTGGAAAAATATATCCTGACCCCAGCTCTTCTCCTTTTTCCGCCCCTTCTGGCCCTGGGGCGGTTGTGGCGCAGCCGCCGCGCCGCCTTGCAAAAGAAGCGGTGATGCCCTATAATAAAATGAAAATCCGGAAGAAAGGGGGAGAAACTATGACGCTGCGCCATTTCCGCATTTTTGCTGCGGTATGCAAAGAAGGTGGGGTGACCAAAGCGGCCAAAAGCCTGTATCTGGCCCAGCCTGCGGTGAGCCTGGCGGTGCGGGAGCTGGAAGAACACTATGGCGTGCGCCTGTTTGACCGGATCGGCCGCAGGCTGTATCTCACCCAGGCCGGAAAAGAGTTTCTCCGCTACACCGAACGAATTCTGGCCCTGTGCGATGAACTGGAGACCGGCGCCCGGCAATGGGGCGACCGGTCCCCCTTACATATCGGCAGCAGCATGACCATCGGCACGAAGCTGCTGCCCGCTTTGGTGCAGGACTTCCGCCGCCGCTATCCCTCAGTGAAAGTGACGGTGGAAATCCAAAACTCCGGAGTCATCGAAGAAAAACTGCTGGAAAATGCCATGGATTTCGCCCTGATCGAAAGCGCCCCCCGCAGCGGAAAGCTGGCCTGCCGCCGCTTTTCCGGCGACCGGATGGTGGCCGTCTGTTCTCCCAAAGACCCCCTGGCCAAAGAGCAGGGAGTCACCCTGGCCCAGCTGATGACAAAGCCCCTGCTTTTGCGGGAAAAGGGCAGCGGTACCCGGGATCTCTTTGACAGCGTGGCCCGCTCCCACAACCTGACGGCAGAGCCTATGTGGGAAAGCGTCAACACCCAGGCCCTCATCGAAGCGGTGGCCATGGGGCTGGGCGTTTCAGTGCTGCCCTGGCGGCTGGTGCAGGACAGCGTGGGACGGGGGCTTTTGCAGGTGGTGCCTGTACAAGACGCCGTGTTCCGCCGGGATTTCAACATCCTCTATCACCCCGACAAATACCAGACCAAGCCCGCCCGGGATTTTCTGGCCCTGTGTCAGGAGGCCGGAGACGATCTGGAAGAATAAAAAAGAAAAAGGACAGGCAATGCCTGTCCTTTTTGATTACCGAACCTGGCCCGAACCCAGGATCACATACTTGTAGGAAGTCAGCTCCCGCAGGCCCATGGGGCCCCGGGCATGGAGCTTCTGGGTGGAGATGCCGATCTCCGCTCCCATGCCGAACTCGCTGCCATCGGTGAAGCGGGTAGAGGCATTGATATAGACGGCGGCCGAATCCACACTGCGGGCAAAACGGCGGGCCGCTTCTTCATTGCGGGTGACGATGCACTCACTGTGGCCGGTGGAATAGCGGCGGATGTGGGCGATGGCCTCATCCAGGCCGTCGATCACTTTGCAGGAGAGGATATAGTCGTTATATTCCGCGGCGTAATCCTCCAAAGTGGCCGGGGCAATGCCGGGGAGAATGGCCACGGTGCGAGGGCTTCCCCGCCACTCCACCTTGCATTCATCCAGCTTCTGTTTGGCCCGGGGGAGAAATTCTGCTGCGATATCCTGGTGAACCAGCAGGCTTTCGGCGGCATTGCACACCGAAGGCCGGGAACACTTGGCGTTGTAGAGGATCTCCACCGCCATATCCAGATCGGCGTCCTTGTCCACATAAATATGGCAGTTGCCGGTACCGGTTTCGATCACCGGCACTTTGGCGTTTTCCACCACCGAGCGAATCAGCCCTGCGCCGCCCCGAGGGATGAGCACATCGATATACCCCCGCAGGCCCATCATCTGCTGGGCGGTCTCCCGGGAAGTGTCGTCCAACAAAATGACGCAATCGGGGCACAGGCCCTCCTGCTCCAGGGCGCTGCGCATCACCTTGGCCAGCTGGGTGTTGGAGAAGAAAGCTTCCTTGCCGCCCCGGAGAAAAGCGGCGCTGCCGGCCTTGAAGCAGAGGACGGCGGAGTCCACCGTCACATTGGGCCGGGCTTCATAGATGATGCCGATGACCCCCATGGGCACCGACACCTTTTCAATGACCATGCCGTTGGGGCGATGGATGGTCTCCAGCACATTGCCGGTGGGATCGGGCAGCTGGGCCACCTGACGGGCCCCTTCCGCCATGCTGCGCACCCGGCCTTCATCCAGCCGCAGCCGGTCGATCATGGTGGGGCGCACGCCGTTTTCCTGGGCCGATTCCACATCCCGGGCATTGGCCGCCAGGATGGCAGGGATATTGTCTTCCAGGGCCTGGGCAATGGCCAGCAAGGCCCGGTTCTTTTGTTCGGTATCGTAAAGAGCCAGCTGCCGGGCAGCTTCTTTAGCCTGCTTGGCCAGCTGGTGCAGATGATCGGTCATACTTGCAAAACCTCCTGAGAGATGGATTATTTGGCCGGAAGAAACAGAGAACCCACCGGAATACCATCCAGCAGATCATAAAGCAGGTTGGGGTCGCTGCCGTTGATGATGGCCATGGGGATGCCGTGGGAGGTGGCGATCTTGGCGGCCTGAATCTTGGTGCTCATGCCGCCGGTGCCCAATCCCGAGCCGGAACCGCCGGCAATGCTCTCAATGTGGCTGTCGATCTGGTGGATCACCGGGATCAGGGGAGCTTTGGGGTTTTTCCGGGGATCTTCGGCATACAGGCCGTCGATGTCGGACAGAATGATCAACCCATCGGCGCCGGTGAGCACGGCCACCATGGCCGACAGGGTATCGTTGTCACCAAACTCCAGTTCTTCGATGGAGACGGTGTCGTTTTCATTGACGATAGGGATGGCCCCCATGGAAAAGAGCCGCTCGAAGGTGTTGCGGGCGTTCTGGGCCCGGTTCTCCACCTCCACCACATCCCGGGTCAGCAGCACCTGGGCCACCTTGTGGCTTTTTTCCAGAAAGAGCTTGTCATAAAGATACATCAGCTCGCACTGGCCCACAGCGGCAGCGGCCTGCTTGGAGGGGGTGTCTTTGGGACGGCAGGGGAGCCCCAGCTTGGCCACTCCCACGCCCACCGCTCCGGAGGAGACCAGTACTACCTCCCGGCCGGAGTTCTTGATATCGGAAAGCACCTTACACAGCCCTTCGAACCGGCGGATGTTGATCCGCCCGGTTTCATAAGTCAATGTGCTGGTGCCGATTTTTATAACAATGCGTTTGGCCCTGGACAGCGTGTTCAAAAAAAGACCTCCCGGCGCCTTTGGCGCGATGATTTTATTTCATCTTACTATACCAAAGAATTGCTTCTTCGTCAAAGGAAAATGGCATCAAAAAGGACGGCTCAAAGCCGCCCTTTTTTGTGCGTAAATTCCTGCTATATCCTGCGTTTTTTCGCCATATGGATGGCCATGCCTTCCAGATCCTCCACGGCCTCGGTGACCGCTTCCACATAAGTGGGGTGAGGACGGATGACGGCGGCCAGCTGCTTCTGGGAAAGGCCGTTGACGATGGCGGTGGCCAGCTCGCCCACCATATCGGTGGCCCGGGCGCACATCAGCTGGGCTCCCACCAGACGGTCCCCTTCCTCGTCATAGACCAGCTTGATAAAGCCCCGGTCCTGGAGGGAGATCATGGATTTGCCGTTGGCCAGCATGGAAGCCTTGCTGGTCTTGACCTTCATGCCCTGCTCCTTGGCCTGGGCCTCTGTCAGGCCCACCGAAGCAATCTCCGGGTTGGTATAGATGCAGTCGGGGATCACATCCAGGCGGATGGAAGGTTCTTTTCCCAGCATATCCTCCACGGCCACAATGCCCTGGGCCGATGCCACATGGGCCAGCTGCACGCCGGGGATCACATCGCCGATGGCATAGACATTTTCCCGGTTGGTGCGGAAATGCTCATCCACCAGAATGGCGCCCTTTTCGTCCTGCTCCACCGAAAATCCCGGGCCGAACAGGTCCTTGGTGTTGGGGCTCCGTCCGGCGGCCAGCAGCACGCCGTCGCCTTCCACGCTCTTATATTCTTCTCCGTCCAGATACCAGCATTGCAGCTTGCCTTCGGGGCTTTGGGTGATCTTCTTCAGCCGGGCCTTGTGGACAAATTCCACCCCCCGCTTTTTCAGCACCATGGTCAGGTTCTGGGCCAGCTCTTTATCCACCTTGGGCAGGATCCGGTCCCGGGATGCCATCAGGGTCACTTTCTTGCCATAGGCGTTATAGAGGGAAGCAAACTCCATGCCGATGACCCCGGCCCCGGCCACAATCAGGTGGTCATACAGGGTGTCCATGCTCAGCAGTTCATCGCTGGTGATGACTCCCGGCAGATCCATCCCCTCCACCGGCGGGCTGGAAGGCACGCTGCCTGTGGCGATGAGGATGTGCTCTGTGTGAAGGGTTTCCTTTTCGCCGTCGTCCAGGGGAGAAAAGGAAACGGTGTGCTCATCCAGGATGGTGCCGGTGCCCCGGAGATGGGCAATGCCATTGCTCTTGAACAGCTGTTCCACGCCGCCCCGCAGCTTGCCCACCACTTCTTCCTTCCGGGCCTGGATCTTGGCCGCATCCAGCGTCACATGATCGGCATGCAGACCCAGGGTTTCAAAGTTATGTACCGCTTCGTGATAGAGCTCGGCGGCATGGAGCATGGATTTGGTGGGGATACAGCCCCGATTGAGGCAGGTGCCTCCCACATCCCGGTTTTCAATGACGGCGGTCTTGAGCCCCAGCTGAGCCGCCCGGATAGCGGCCACATAGCCTCCCGGCCCGGCGCCGATGACCACCAGCTGATATTGTTGATCCATCTGGCTTTCCTCCCGTTCTCACAAAGATAAAAGAGGGCGGGGGCCTATCTGACCTCCGCCCCTGTGATGATTTTAAAAGTCCTCCCCTTCCAGAAGGGAGCAAAAGTCCCGGCCCATCTGGCCGTCCATCTCATAGCCCAGTTCTCCCGCTTCTTCCGGCAAAAGAGGCCGTATGGCCTGCAAAAGAGCCGCAGAGGAGTAGGGGAGCCCCATGAGGGCCTTCTCCAGCTGAGGGAAACATTCTGAATCCATGGCATCGGAGAAAATACGGGCTTTTTCCACCCGTCCGCCGTTGATCCCAAGGCAGATCTTCACTCCACCCCAGGGGAACCGGCCGGAAATCTCCTTGTCAAAGGGGATCTTTTTCCCCAGCCGCCACTGGAAGGAAGCATATTTTTCCTCCAGGGCCTCCAGGGCCTTTTGGTCCAGATCCTCTTCCCGCAGCTTTTCCACAGGGCCGCCATAGACCTTTTCAAAGGCCGCTTCCAGCCGCTGCTTCATGGTTTCCACCGTGATGTCCTGGGAAAACTCCCGCAGGTTTGCCACACGGCTGCGCACCGAACGCACTCCCTTGGATTGGAGCTTGTCCGGCGCCACATTGAGGTAGCGGCCCAGAGCACCCATGTCCACATCGATGAGGATGGTTCCATGGTGGTAGGCATTCTGCCCTTTTTTATAAAAGGCGTTACCGGAAAACTTCCGGCCTTCCACCAGGATGTCGTTGCGGCCCGACCGCTCCACGGTCAGACCAAAGCTGGCAGCCGCTTCCTGAATCACCTGGGTCTGCCGGGCCACATCGTAATCGGCCCGGGGAACAAGGAAGGTGAAGTTCAGGTTTCCCAGATCGTGGAACACGGCACCCCCGCCGGAGAGACGGCGGGCCAGATGCCCGCCGTCTTCTTCCAGCTCTTTCACCCGGCATTCCTGCCAGGCGTTCTGATTTTGTCCGATGACCACCGTCTGCCGGTTCTGCCACAGATACAAGGTGCAGCATTCCGGCGGATTGCTTTCCATCAAAAGCTCTTCCAATGCCAGGTTATGATAGGGGTTTACAGAAGCGGTGGTAATGAGCCGGGTACGCTTGATCATTTGTCAAAATGATAGCAGATCACCGGCGTACGGGCGGCCTTCACCTCGTCGGGACGGCGAATGACGGTTTTCACCGGCAGCTCGTGCATATGCTCCGGATTTTCTTCCGCCATGGCATGGATCCGCTTGAGGGCGGCCACCACTTCGTCCAGAGTGGTTTTGCTCTCGGTTTCGGTGGGTTCCACCATCAGATCTTCCGGCACGATGAGGGGGAAGTACATGGTGGGGGGATGGATGCCCTCGTCCAGCATGGCCTTGGCGATGTCGGTGGCGGTGACGCCCTTTTCCTTGTGCATCTTATCCAGGGTGATGATGAACTCGTGCATGCAGTGGCCCTTGGTGGCAATGTCATAGGTGTCCGACAGCTGGTGCATCATATAATTGGCATTGAGCACCGCATTGCGGGAGGCCTCGGGGATGCCCTTCTGGCCCAGAGTGAGCACATAGGTGAGGGCCCGGACCACCACCAGGAAGTTGCCGTAAAAGGCCTTCATCCGGCCGATGGACTGAGGCAGATCGTAGTCCATGGTGTACCCATTCTCCCCGGCCACCGCATGGGGCTTGGGCAGATAGGGGGCCAGCAGCTTCTTGCAGCCTACGGCGCCGCTGCCCGGTCCGCCGCCGCCATGGGGGGTGGAGAAAGTTTTGTGCAGGTTGAGATGCACCACATCAAAGCCCATATCGCCGGGGCGCACCTGGCCCATGATGGCGTTGAGGTTGGCGCCGTCATAATAGCAAAGGCCGCCGGCGTCCTTGATGATCTTGGTGATCTCCAGAATGTTTTTATCGAAAATACCCAGGGTGTTGGGGTTGGTCAGCATCAGGCCGGCGGTGTCCTCGCCCACCGCTTCCCGCAGCTTATCCAGATCGATGCCGCCTTCTGCATTGGAAGGCACATTGACACAGGTGAAACCAGCCATCACCGCTGTGGCCGGGTTAGTGCCGTGGGCAGAGTCGGGAACGATGATCTTGGTGCGCTTTGTGTCTCCCCGCATTTTGTGGTACTGCTTGATGAGCAGCACGCCGGTGAGTTCGCCATGAGCGCCCGCCGCCGGCTGGAAGGTCATCTCATCCATACCGGTGATCTGGCACAGGTATTTCTCCGCCAGGGCCATCACTTCCAGGCAGCCCTGGACGGTATGCTCCGGCTGGAGGGGATGGACGCCGGTAAAACCGGGCAGAGCGGCCATTTCCTCATTGATCCGGGGATTGTATTTCATGGTGCAGGAGCCCAGAGGATAGAAGCCGTTGTTCACCCCGTAGGTCCGCTCGGCCAGTTTGGTATAGTGGCGGCTGATATCGGTCTCGCTCATCTCCGGGAGATGGGGGGCCTGCTGCCGGGTCAGGGAGGCGGGCAGCTGATATTCCGGCACATCGCAAGCGGGCATCTGAACGCATTTGCGCCCGGCCACGCTGTTTTCAAAAATCAGGTTCACTTCCCAGCCACCTCCTTGAGGGTTTCTACCAAGGTATCGATCTCTTCCTTGGTGTTCATTTCGGTGACGCACCAGAGGATCTGGCCCTTTTTGTCACCGGTGAGGGGCAGTCCACCCAGGATGCCCTTTTCCTCCAGCGCCTGCATGACCTTCTGGGGGCACACCGGGCAGGAGGTGACAAACTCATGGAAGAACTCGCCCTGATAAACCATTTCAAAACCAGGAATGGCCGAGATCTGCTGGGCGGCATAGTGGGCCTTGGACAGACACAGGTTTGCCACATCCCGCAGGCCGTTCGGTCCCATGGCCGCCAGATACACCGAGGCGGTGAGGGCACACAAAGCCTGGTTGGAGCAGATGTTGCTGGAAGCTTTCTCCCGGCGGATATGCTGCTCTCTGGCCTGGAGGGTGAGGACGAAGGCCCGATTGCCCTCGGCGTCGGTGGTTTCGCCCACGATACGGCCGGGGATCTTGCGCATCATCTTTTCCGAGCAGGTCATAATGCCCAGGTACGGTCCGCCATAGGCCAAAGGCATACCCAGAGGCTGGCCTTCGGCGGTGGCCACATCGGCGCCGCACTGACCCGGGGTAGCCATCACCCCAAGGGCGATGGGATTGCAGCCCATAATATACTTAGCGCCCTTCTCATGGACGATCTGACCCAGCTCCTCACAGTCCTCAAACAGACCATAGTAGTTGGGCTGCTGCACATAGAAGCAGGCGGTGGTGTCGTCCAGCAGTTCTTTCAGGGCTTCTTTGTCGGTTTTGCCGTCCTTTTCCGGCACGATGACCAGTTCGGTGTTGGCCGCCTGGCAATAGGTCTCCATCACCTGGATGGTGTCGGGCTGGGCGGTGGCAGACACCAGTGTCTTGGTGCGCTTCCGCTCCCGGCACATGGCGGCCCCTTCGGCGGCGGCGGTGGCGCCGTCATACACCGAAGCATTGGACACCGGCATATCCATCAGCTGGCACATATCGGTCTGGTATTCGAATATGGCCTGGAGCACTCCCTGGCTGATCTCCGCCTGGTAGGGGGTGTAGGAGGTGACAAACTCCTCCTTGGTGGGGATATATTTCACAATGGAGGGGATATAGTGGCGGTAGGCGCCGGCCCCACGGAACACCGTGGGGAACACCTTGTTTTTCCCAGCTAGCTTCTCCATCTTGCTCCGCACTTCCATCTCCGACAGCCCTTCCGGGATCTGGAGAGGACCCTGGAGCTTCACCGAAGAGGGGATGGCATCATAGAGCTCGTCTACCGACGAAAGCCCCATGGCCTGCAGCATGGCCTGCCGCTCCTCCATGGTGGAAGGAACATAAGAGCCCATGTTATGCCTCCTCTTCCAGCAGCTTCTCGTATTCTTCCGGTGTGAGCAGTTCTCTCTTGGCGGTCACATTGCTGATCTCAGCCAGCCATACGCCATAAGGATCGCCGTTGACATCGCCCGGGGAGTCCAGAGCGGCATCGTTGACAGCGGAGACCTCGCCGGTGGCGGGGCTGATGATGTCGGAAACGGCCTTTACCGATTCCACATCGCCGAAGGAGCCTTCGGCCTCCACCTGATCGCCCACTTCGGGCAGGTTGATGAACACCAGGTCGCCCAGCTGCTCGGAAGCATGCTCGGTCAGACCGATCTTCATTTTATCGCCGTCGATCTCCACCCATTCGTGAGAAGCAGTATACATCAGATTCTTGGGAACATTCATGGTTAAACTCTCCTTTTTTAAAATAATCCGAATATGGAATGAATTTGTCTTGTTTGAAAGTTATGCTCTGTTATAAATGGGGGTGGCCACCACAACGGCCTCCACCCGGCGGCCGCGCACATCCACTTCCACCTTGGTATCCACGGCGTTATAGGGCAGATCCAGAATGGCGGTGGCATAGGCGCCCTTCAGATAAGGACAATGGGTGCCGGAGCAGGTGAAGCCCACCTTCTTGTCTCCCACATACACATCCTGATGCTCCCGGGCGATACCCCGGCCGGTGACTTTCAGTGTGCACATCTTCCGGGTGACTTCGCCCCGCTCTTCCAGAGCCTTTTTGCCGATAAAGTCGGGCTTTTTCATCTTGACACAGAAACCCAGACCCGCTTCGATGGGGGTGATGGTGTCGTCCATCTCATGGCCGTACAGCGGCATGCCTGCTTCGAAGCGCAGCGTATCCCGGCAGCCCAGGCCGCAGGGGAGCAAGCCGAATTCCTGACCGGCCTCCAGCAGCGCATTCCAGATATGGGCGGCGTCTGCCGGTGCACAGTAGATCTCATAACCGAACTCACCGGTGTAGCCGGTGCGGGAAACCAGACATTCCTTCCCCGCCACGGTGCACTTGGGCACAAAGGTATAATACTTGGTGGGCAGAGTGCTCTCATCGGCCAGCTTGCGGATGATATCCAAGGATTTGGGGCCCTGGAGGGCTACCTGGGCCACATCGTCGGAAATGTCTTTGAATTCCACATCGCCGAAGAGATGGTCACGGATCCATTCCACATCCTTTGCATGGTTGGCCGCATTGACCACCAACAGGATATGCTCTTCATCCACCTTATAAACCAGCAGGTCATCCACGGTGGTGCCGTTTTCATAGCACATGGTAGTATATTTTACCTGGCCATCCACCATGTTGCCGCACTGGTTGGTCACCAGCATCTGCACATTGGCCATGGCGTCCTTGCCGCACAGGGTCATTTCCGCCATGTGGGACACATCGAACAGGCCGGCCTTCTCACGCACGGCCATATGCTCGGCGATGACGCCGGCCTCATACTGTACCGGCAGCAAAAAGCCGGCAAAGGGAACGATCTTGCCTTTGGCCGCCAGATGGCAGTCATACAAGGGGGTTTTTTGTTCCATAGAGATCTCCTTCTTTCTTTTTGACAGAAGTGGCGTATGCTCTTTGATGATCGCCGGAGAAACACTCCGAACTACCCTTATTATATCAAATGCGCAATAATAATCAACAGCCTTCCCATCAGCAAGATTCACTATCTTTCGCAGGAGATTGTTGTGATTTTAACGAAAAATCGTGGAAAAGTTTAAAATATAACGATTGTTTTTAAGACAACTTTTTAAATATGCATAAAAATTTCGGAGTTTTTTTGGAATGCTCTAAAATATTTAAACGGCAAAAGTGAAAGAAAAATAAAGAGCTTTTCTAAATATAGATTTTTTCTATAACAGAATCTTGCTATAGCAGGGTTTATTTCCCAAAGCTTTTTATCCAAAAAGGCGAAGAAAAAAGGTTGAAAAAGGACATTTTTGGTCACTTTCACAAGAAACACCAAGGCCTATTCGTAAGAATATCCAGCAATTTAGGCACACTTCCATTCCTGCGCCCATTTTCCCCAGCCAGAAGGGCGCAAAAAAGCCCCGGTGCTTTGAAAGCACCGGGGCAAAATGCAATCCGTATCAGATACAGGGTACAGCCTTAGATCAGGCCTTCGGCCATCATGGCCTCAGCGACCTTCTTGAAGCCGGCGATGTTGGCGCCAGCCACCAGGTCATAACCCATGCCGCATTCCTCAGCGGCCTTGGCGGATTCGTCATGGATGTTCTTCATGATGCCATGCAGCTTGGCGTCCACTTCAGCGGGCTCCCAGCTATAACGCATGGAGTTCTGAGCCATTTCCAGAGCGGAAGTAGCCACGCCGCCGGCGTTGACAGCCTTGGAAGGAGCGACGATCTTCACATTCTTCTGGAGATATTCCAGAGCTTCGTTGGTGGTGGGCATGTTGGCCACTTCGATGTAGTACTGCACGCCGTTGTCCACCAGCTGCTGAGCTTCCTTCATGCCGATTTCGTTCTGATAGGCGCAGGGCATAGCGATGTCAACCTTCTCGCCCCAGACCTTGGCACCGGGAACGAACTTGACGCCGAACTTGTCAGCATAATCCTGAGCACGGTCGCGGCCGGAAGCGCGCATCTCCAGCAGATAAGCGATCTTCTCGGGAGTCACGATGCCGTCGGGATCATAGCAATAGCCGTCGGGGCCGGAGATGGTAACCACCTTGCCGCCCAGCTGAGCGACCTTTTCGCAAACGCCCCAAGCCACATTGCCGAAGCCGGAAACCGCAACGGTCTTGCCCTTGATGTCGTCGCCGAAGTGCTTCAGCACTTCCACCAGATAGTACACAGCGCCGTAGCCGGTGGCTTCGGGACGGAAGTAGCTGCCGCCGTAGGACAGGCCCTTACCGGTGAGCACGCCGTTTTCCCAGCAGCCCTTGATGCGCTTGTACTGGCCAAAGAGGTAGCCGATCTCACGGCCGGCCACGCCGATATCACCGGCGGGAACGTCCACATCGGGGCCGATGTGACGATACAGCTCGGTCATGAACGCCTGGCAGAAACGCATGATCTCAGCGTCGCTGCGGCCACGGGGGTCGAAGTCGCTGCCGCCCTTGCCGCCGCCGATGGGCAGGCCGGTCAGGCTGTTTTTGAAGGTCTGCTCAAAGCCCAGGAACTTCATGGTGTCCAGCTTGACAGAAGGATGGAAGCGCAGGCCGCCCTTGTAGGGACCGATGGCGCCGTTGAACTGGACGCGATAGCCGCGGTTCACATGAGTCTCGCCCTTGTCGTCGGCCCAGGTAACACGGAACTCGATGGTGCGATCGGGCTCGCACATTCTCTCCAGCAGGCCGGCCTTCTCATACTCGGGATGCTGCTCCACGATGGGCTCAATGCTCTTGAAAACTTCTTCCACAGTCTGCAGGAAGAGTTCTTCGCCCTCATTGCGGGCCTTGACCTCGTCCAGGACTTTCTGCATATAAGCGTTCATTTTAACTGCCTCCTCATAGGTTTAAAAAATCTTTGGAGCCTAGTATTCTACCGTAATTATATTAAAGCGCCCGGGATAAAAAGTCAAGAACAGGCTTATTAAATATCATTAAGAATTTATGGGTGAGTAAATTAAATTTGTGCAAAATATATAAATTCTTATCTTTCCGAAAAGGAGGATTTTTTGCCAGGTCGGTGCAGAAGGGATGCAAACCAAAAAAATTTCGGAAAAACAAAGAAAAAGCAAATCTCCCCAGGCTGTCCCCCGGTTCATTTGAATAAAAATGGCGGAAAATGACCTGCCGGGTCCTATTTCCTGTTCCTGCAATAGAAAGGGGCCAAGCCCTTGGTGAAAATCCATAAAAAGGGAAGTGGGAAACAAGCGCTTTGCACAAGATGAATCAACCGATGCGGCCGCCGATTGCGAAGGGGAAAGGGGTTTGTTATAATAAAGGAAAATTCCAAAGGGAAAGAGGAAGATGCGATTATGACACGCGCTTATGAAAAACTGTTGGAGTATGTGAAGTTTGACACAGCCTCTGATTCCAACTCTCCCACCGTGCCCAGCACCATGAAGCAGAAGGACCTGGGCGAATACCTGGTGAAAGAGATGCAGGCCATGGGCATCAAGGACGCCGAAATGGATGAGAACGGCTATGTCTACGGCTCCATCCCCGCCACCCCTGGCTACGAAAAGGCCCCCAAGATCGGCTTTTTGGCCCATATGGACACTGTGGCCGATGTGCCGGCCTGTGAGAATCCCCGGATCGTGGAAAAATACGACGGCAGCGATGTGGTGCTCAACGAAGAGCACAATGTGGTGATGCGCATGGCCGATTTCCCCAGCCTGAAGCAGCTGGTGGGCGATGACATCATCGTCACCAACGGCCTGACCCTGCTGGGCGCCGACGACAAAGCCGGCATTGCCGAGATCCTCACCGCCGCAGAGCATCTGCTGAACGATCCCTCCATCCCCCACGGTGAAGTGAAGATCGCCTTTACTCCCGATGAAGAGATCGGCCGGGGCCCTGACCATTTTGACATCAAGCGTTTCGGCGCCGACTTCGCCTACACCATCGACGGCGCTTTGCTGGGCGGTGTGGAATATGAAAACTTCAACGCCGCCAGCTCGGAAGTGACGGTCAACGGCCAGAGCGTCCACCCCGGCTCTGCCAAAAACCAGATGAAAAATGCCAACTACATCGCCATGGAGTATAACTCCCTGCTGCCCCAGGAGCAGAAGCCGGAATACACCGAAGGCTATGAGGGTTTCTATTTCCTGCATGGCATGGAAGGCTCGGTGGAAAAGGCCACCCTCCACTATATGCTGCGGGATCACGACGCCAAGAAGTTCGAAGAGAAGAAGGCCATGATGGATAAGGTAGCCGCCTTCATCAACGAGAAATACGGCGCCGGCACCGTCACAGTGGAGACCACCGATATGTACCGGAATATGCGGGAGAAGATCGAGCCCCAGATCCATCTGGTTCACGCTGTTATGGACGCCATGCGGCAGCTGGGCGTGGAGCCTGTGGTTTCCCCCATCCGCGGCGGCACCGACGGCAGCAAGATCACCTATATGGGTACTCCTTGCCCCAACTTCTGCACAGGCGGCACCAACTTCCACGGCCGTTTTGAAACGGTGTCCATCCAGGCCATGGACAAGATCGTGGAGCTGATCGAAAAGATCCTGACAAACTACGCCGAACAGAGCAAGAACTAAACGACAAATGCCAAAAAAGCGGGGCTTCGGCCCCGCTTCAGACTGTCAAAAAACTTATCCAGCTAGGGGGAATACTTGCCCTACTTCTCATCAATCCGCAAAAAGCCGCGACCTGTGCGTGGCTTTTTGCACCAATCAAGGGGCCAGTGTACGCCAAAGGCGTGCATGCAGCCCCTTGCAAAAACTCGAAAAAGTGGCCAAAGCCACTTTTTCGACACGCTCAAGCGGGGCTTCGGCCCCGCTTTTTGTTTGCTTCAACGGCGGCCTTCGCCCCGCCCTGCCTCTGCTTGCGGGGAAACCAGGGGCTATGATACAATGAAGTTATCTGGAAACAACAGTGGGAGGAGGAGAGCATATGGAAAAGAAAGAATACACCGGCACCCGCTCCAGAAGCAGCGGCGGCTTCATCTGGGAGATGATGGAGGGCAGCTGGAAATACTTCTGGGGCTGCGTTGCCGCCATGACCGGCGGGGTGGCCTTTTCCTTTTTGTCCCCCGCTTTGGTGGGATTCATCATCGACTCGGTGATCGGCGCCGAACCCATCGATTTGCCCGGGCCCCTCACTGCTTATGTGGAAAACCTGGGCGGGCGGCAATGGCTTTTTGACCACATGACCCTTCTGGCCGGGCTGTTTCTTGTGATCGTGGCCCTTTCCGGCCTGTTCAACATGCTGCGCCAGTATCTGGCCGCAAAGCTCAGCGAAAGCCTGGCCTTTGGCCTGCGCCAACGGCTCTTTGACCACATCCAGCATCTGCCTTATGCCTGGCATATGAGCGTGCAGACCGGGGACATCATGCAGCGGTGCTCCTCCGATGTGGACATGGTGCGCAATTTTGTGGCCGGACAGCTGGCCGATCTGCTGCGCATCCTCACCATGCTGGTGGGCGCTTTTGTTCTGATGTTTTCCATCAATGTGCCTCTGGCCGCGGCCGCTGCGGTGAGCGTGCCCATCGTCATGGGCTATTCCGGCGTCTTTTACCGGTATATCAGCCGCCGCTTCCTGAAGGCCGACGAAGCCGAAGGAGAGCTCACCGCCATGACCCAGGAAAACCTCACCGGCGTGCGGGTGGTGCGGGCCTTTGGCCGGGAGCGGTACAGCCTGGATCGGTTCCAAGCGCAGAACCAGGAATTTTCCCGCCGGTGGATCAAGGTAGGAAACCTTCTGGCCATCTATTGGAGCCTGGGCGATCTGATTGCCGTGTGCCAGGGAGCTCTGGTGGTGATCTTCGGCGCCTGGCTGGCCGTCCACGGCCACATGACCAGCGGCGCTTTGGTGACCTTTATTATGTACAACGGCCAGCTGGCCTGGCCCACCCGCCGCCTGGGACGGATCATCGGTGAAATGAGCAAGGCAGGCGTATCCATCGGCCGTCTGCGGGAAATCCTTCTGGCCCGGCCGGAAGAAGATTCCCCGGACGATCAGATTTTCCCTATCCAGGGAGCCATCGCCTTTTCCCATGTGAATTTTTCCTACGGCAGCCATCCGGTGCTCACCGATGTGTCCTTCTCGGTTGCTCCGGGGGAGACCCTGGCCATTCTGGGTGCCACCGGCAGCGGCAAAAGCACCTTGATGTATCTGCTCACCCGGCTGTATGAACTGCCGGAAAAAGGCGGCAGCATCACGGTGGACGGAGTGGATGTCCGGCAGATCCAGCGGGATCATCTGCGGAAAAACATCGGCCTGGTGCTCCAGGAGCCCTTCCTGTTTTCCCGCACCATTCTGGAAAATCTGCGCCTGGCCGCTCCTGATAAAAGCCAGGAAGAGCTGCAACAGGCCGCAGAGACTGCGGCGGTACACCAGTCCATTCTGGGCTTTGCCCAGGGGTATGACACCATGTTGGGAGAACGGGGCGTCACCCTTTCCGGCGGCCAGCAGCAGCGTCTGGCCATCGCCCGCACTCTGGCCGGCGCTCCGCCGGTGCTGGTTTTTGACGATTCCCTCTCCGCCGTGGACACCGAAACCGACGAGCGCATCCGAAAGGCCCTCAAGGCCCGGGAAAAGAAGGCCACCACCATACTGATTTCCCATCGGGTGACCACATTGATGGAGGCCGACCGCATTCTGGTGCTGGAAAAGGGGAGAGTGAAGCAAATCGGTACCCACCAGCAGCTGATCAAAGAAGAAGGCCCCTATCAGCGGATCTTCCAGCTCCAGAGCCTGGCGGTCGAAGAGGCGGAAAACGAAAGTGAGGTGGTGGGCAAATGAAACAGAAAGAAGAATATGGCTACCCCACATCCTTTGATTTTTCCCAGTGGAAAAAGCTGTTCCGGTATATCCGATTCCTCAAAACTCCCTTTGTCCTGCTTTTGTTCGCGGCCATGGCCACCGCTCTTTTCGATGCCATCTTTCCCTATTTCAGCCGGTACGCCATCGACCATTTCATCGCCCTGCAAACCACCGAAGGCCTGGGAGTTTTCGCTCTGCTTTATGCTCTGGCCGCCGGTTTGCAGACCGGCGCCAATGTAATCTACTGCCAGCAATGCATCGTCATCGAAATGAAGGTGGGCCAGGCTCTGCGGGATGCCTGCTTTGAACACCTGCAACGGCTGCCGCTGTCCTTTTTCAATGTAACCCCTGTGGGCTATCTGGTGGCCCGGGTGATGAGCGACACAAACCAGCTGGGCTCCATCTTTTCCTGGCGGTTGGCGGAGTTTGTATGGAACGGCTGCTATCTGATTTTCGTAGTCATCTCCATGTTCCTGCTGTCCTGGCGCCTGGCGCTGCTGGTGCTCATCGTGGTGCCGCCCATCGCTCTGGTGTGCTCTTTTTTCCAGCGGCGGCTGCTGCGGGCCAACCGGCGGGTGAGACGGGCCAACTCCACTTTGACCGCTTCCTTCAACGAAAACATTTCCGGCGCCAAAACCATCAAGACGCTGGCCGTGGAGGACACAGTGTGCCGTGAATTCCGGGAAATCAACCTGGATATGCGCCGCAAGGCCATGCACGCCAAAACCCTCCACGCCCTGTTCCAGCCTCTGGTGATGTTTCTGGGGTCTGTGTCCCTGGCCCTGGTAATGGCCGCAGGCGGCGTGATGGTTGGCCCCTGGGGCATCCCTCTGGGCACCCTGGCGGTGTTCATCTCCTACACCATGAACATTGTGGAGCCCATTCAGATGGTGGTCAGCGTCCTGGCCGACGCCATCGCCGTGCAGGCCAATGTGGAACGGGTCAACCGTCTGCTGGAAACCGTCCCTGCCATCCAGGACCCTCCCGCCATTGAGGAAAAGTATGGGGACATCTTCCATCCCAAAAAAGAAAACTGGGAAAGCATCCAGGGAGACATCACCTTCCAGGATGTAACCTTCCGCTATCCCGACGGGGAGGTCAATGTGCTGGAGCATTTCAACCTGCACATCCCGGCTGGTTCCACCGTGGCCATTGTAGGGGAGACCGGCGCAGGAAAATCCACCCTGGTGAACCTGGCCTGCCGGTTCTATGAACCCACAGAGGGAAAAATCCTCATCGACGGGGTGGACTACAGGGAGCGGAGCGTGGGCTGGCTGCACAGCAACATCGGCTATGTGCTCCAGTCTCCTCACCTCTTCACCGGCACCATTGAGGAAAACATCCGCTATGGCAAGCTGGATGCCACCCGGGAAGAGATCGAGCAGGCTGCCAAAATGGCCTGTGCCCATGACTTCATCATGGCTATGCCGGGAGGTTACCAGGCCCAGGTGGGCGAAGGCGGCAGCCAGCTGTCCACCGGCCAGAAGCAGCTGATCTCCATTGCCCGGGCCATTGTGGCAAATCCCCGAATCTTTGTGCTGGACGAAGCCACATCTTCGGTGGACACCGAAACCGAGGCACTGATCCAGCAGATCATCGGCAAGGTACTGGAAAACCGCACCTCTTTCCTCATTGCCCACCGACTGTCCACCGTAAAAAACGCCCATGTGATCCTGGTGGTGCGGGATGGGAAGATCATCGAGCGGGGCACCCATGGAGAACTTCTCCGAAAGCACGGCTATTACTATTCCCTCTATACCCGCCAGTTCCAGGAGGAACGGTTCCAAAAGGCATTTTAAACACGCGCTTGAAAGCAGCAAAAAATCCCCCGATCCCGGGGGATTTTTCTGTTTTTAGGTTTTGTTTGCATACCACAGATAGGTCATCTGCTGCAAAAGCCACAGACCTCCCACCACCAAGGCCCAAGTAGGCTGCACCAGCTGGAAGCAGGAAAGCAGGCACATACCCACCATCACCAGAAGAAACCCTTTGCCAGTGGCCTGGAAAGCCCGGTAACTGCACTGGCCCATCCGCTGCCGTTCCGCTTCGTCACAGCTTTGGTACCAGTCCTTCTGAAAGCGGCTGCTGAGGGGATCGCCCTGCTTTTCCGGGAAGATAAACTTGGTGCGCTGCACCGCTTTTACCTCCAAAACAATGAGCAATGTGAGATAGACGATGGCCAATCCCAGGGACCACAGTATGTTCTTCGTCTCCGCCGAATAAAAGCTGATGGTGATGGCAATGAAAAACAGGGGAGTGGCCCCGCCGGAACAGAGCATACACCGTCCCAACAGCCGGTTACACCGCTGGAAAACCTCGTCATCCTCTCCGGCCTGAGCGACCAGCTTCTTCGTCTTTCCATACAGCATCCATCCCAAAAACAGCAAAAGGAATCCGGGGAGGAACCACCACATTCCCAGCTGCTGCACCAGCATTTTCCCCCGATCCAGCACACTTTCCAAGGCATCGCCGTTGGCTGCCGCACAGTAACCCACTACGCCGCCCAACAAAGCACACAGCAATGTGGTGCCCAGAAATTTTGCCACAGATTTTCCGCTTTGCTTCTCCCGTTTCATTTTGATTCCTCCTCTGTGAGATAAAATACCTGCTCCACCGGCACCCCAAACACCTGGGAAATGCGCAGGGCCAGGGTGATGGAGGGGTTATAATCCCCCCGCTCGATGAGGCTGATGGTCTGCCGGGAGGCTCCCACCCGGCTGCCCAACTCCTGCTGGTTGAGCCCATGCTTGGCCCGCAATTCTTTGAGCCGATTCTGAAGTCCCATGGACACCCTCCCTTGTGACTTATTTCATTGTCATAATGACAACTATTCTTGTCATATTTAGCATACCATTGACAACTATCTTTGTCAAGCATAAAAAAATCCCGGAGGAAAGTTTCCTCCGGGATAGGGTTTTGTTTCGCTTACCAACCGGTGCCCACCAACTGGCCCTGCCAGCCGTCAGGCGTGCGGGTGATATAGCCGCAGCGGGTATATTCATAAGCTCCCTGGGGCACATCGCTGTCCTGGCCCTGGTATTCCTGGGTGTTGCCCGCCATGGAAAAATCCAAAGCCCGCTGATTTTCCGGCACAAACACCGTGGTCAGATAGAAGGGGAGGGTGTTCTGCGGCAGATCGTCAAACTGGGCTCCCCCTTTCAAAGCCGATTCCACCTGACAGCGGACAAAGGTATAGGCTTTGGAGCTGCCAGGAGAAACCTTCAAATGGATACTTTCGAACCGGGTACAGAATTCCTCTGCCGCCTGGAGGGCATCCTGGCCGGTATCGGGGATGCGGATGGCGGCCTGGCCTTGATCATCGCCGCCCAGGGCGAAAAACTCTTCCTCATCCAGCCATAGCCGCAAAATCCCATAGGGTGTTTCCAATCCCCGGGACCAAAGCCACCGCTTTTCTTTCCCTTCTTCCACCAAAAGCAGGGGAGAATCCTGGAAGGCCGTGAGGGTTACGCCATCGCTTTCCAACATGACCGCGTCCCCCGCCGGTTGCTCTTCCGGCTTATCTGCCGCAGCAAAGGGCATCTGGAGAAGGCTGTTATAACAATATTCCCCGTTGGCCTCCCAGCTTCCGGCATAGGTGCACACCTTTTCTCCCTGCTGAAACAGGGTCAGTTGAATGTCCTCTTTCCCCATTTCCACCAGGCTGCCGAGGGCCTCGCCCTTCTCCAACAGGTCAATGGAGCGGGTATATTCTTCTCCTTCACCGTCGGTGAGAACGGCATCCAGCGTCAACTGGGTGCGGTTTGCCAACGAAAGGGTATAGATCTTGCCGGCCTCCCACTTTTCTCCTTCCAGCTCGTGGACACTCATGGACATATCCCCATCCTCCAGCCGTCCGGCGATGTGGATGTTCCATCGTTCTGCCGGGTAGTCTTCCGGCAAGGTGAAGAACACCTGGTCCCCTTCCCAGGCAAGGCTCTTTTCCAGATCGTCCAGGGCTTTTTTCTCCGAAATGCTCCCTGTGCTGGGGTTGAGGGCGCAAGCGGCCAGAGCCAAACAAACCAGCAGCCCGGCGGGTACAGTGACCCATCTGGCTGTGGGACGGAAACGCAGAATGTTTTTGATTCTCCGGTGGGTATCGCCCTCCCCAAAACGAATGGGGGAGGGGAGTGGAAAATGGTGATGGGATGCAAAGGACAAAAGCAATGTGCCATAAACTTTGGCACTTCCGCCTTTTCCCAGCACATATTCATCACAGCTCATTTCCATGTCCCGGCTCATCAGATAGAAAGCCAGCCAGCATAGAGGGTTGAACCAATGAAGGGCCAGCAGACAAAAGGCCAGGAGCTGGAAAAAGGGATCATGACGGCGAATGTGGTGTTTTTCATGCTGGAGCACATATTGCAGTTCTGTGCCTTCCAACCAATAGGGCACATAGATCCGGGGACGGAATACTCCCAGAATAAAGGGGGATGCCACCTTTTCGCTGCGCCACACATTGCCCTCCAGCCGTGTAGCGGTAAAAAGACGCCGCCGCAGGCGGATATAGCGGAAAAGTGCGATGGACAGAAGCAATACTGCACCCACAATCCACAGGGCCGCTCCCGCTGTCTCCCAGGAAAAGGCGGGCTCATGGATGCCTGCCGCCGAGGCGGCCTGGGGCACTACCGGTACCTGCTCTATGGCAGAAACCGTCCCAGACGAGGGAATAGCGGAATAGGAGATATATTCCAGGCCGCTGACGCCAGAGGTCATGGACCCCTCAGCCGGACGCAGCGGCTGCAAGGCGAATACGCTAAACACCGAAGATAGGCTCACCGGGCACAAAAGCCGGAAAGCCACAGCCAGCCACAGCAAATAGGAGTACTTTTTCGGGGCCCGCCGCAATAGCAGCCGGAAAATCAATACAACCGCAATGACTACGCTGGCGGCGGCGCTCATGTTGAGCACTTTCACAAAGATCTGTTCCATACTAACCCTCCTTGTGCTGATCGATGAGCTGCTTCAGTTCCTCCGCTTCTTCCCGGGACAGGGTTTTCCCCTTTAAAAAGGACACCAGAAAGCTGGGCAAGGAGCCGGAAAAGGTCTGCTCCACAAACTTTTCACTCTCCTGGGTCTGCACCTGCTGCCGGGGCACCAGGGAGGTGACCAGGCTGTCCTGGTTCTGGGCCAGGCCCTTCTGGCACATCTTTTTCAGCATGGTATAAGTGGTGGATTTCTTCCACCCCAATCTTTGCTGACACAGGGTGACAAGCTGGGAAGAAGAGAGGGGTTCACTGTCCCAGATCACTTCCATAAACCGAAAGTCGCTTTCACAAAGGCGCTTGTGTTCCATCTGTTCACCTCCTAGGTCTATAATCATAAACCTCTTTTCTTGTGCTTAGTTTATAACAATAGACCACTCTTGTCAAGAAAAAACTCTGCCCGTTTGAGCAGAGTTTTCATGTGCTGAAAAAAGAGGCAGGAAACCCTGCCTCTTTTTGCTTACAGTCCCACTTCTTCCATAGCGTCGATGCGCAAACCCTCTTCCGTTTTCACAAACTGGATCTGACTGCGGCGGAGGGACTGATAATTCATATAATCCACCGTGACGGTGATCCGGTTTCCCTCGCCTTT
The DNA here is from genome assembly GCA_003477405.1 of Ruminococcaceae bacterium AM07-15. Classification (GTDB taxonomy): domain Bacteria; phylum Bacillota; class Clostridia; order Oscillospirales; family Butyricicoccaceae; genus Pseudobutyricicoccus. The sequence continues at coordinate 55,090 of QUDE01000001.1, read as the reverse complement.
CACGATATCCAGGGTATCCGGGGCCCACTCCTTATCCAGGGCTCCGCCCACGCCGATATCGATACACAGTTTTCCGTCCTCTTCCCGGTACCTGGGGTAACTCCCCTCAAAGGCTGTTTGATAAAACTGCTGCTGAGCATATTCCGGCGTGAAAACCTCTTCTGTCAGATCCCGCAGCGCCTGAAGGGTGTTGATCTCCTCATCGGTCACCGGCACAAAACACTGTCCATTTTCATCGGGCTCATAGGGGGCGTTGGGAGCGGTGGCCAGACCGGCGCCCATGAAAATATCTTCAATCCGCCGTTCTTTTTCCAAAATAGCCCCGATGTTTTCGTGGACTTCTTTCACCATTTCTTCATCAGAGGGCATTTCCTCTTCTTGTTCCTCCTGTTTTATGCCTTGCTGTGGTTTTTCTTCGGCCGTCTCTTGCCTTTGGCACCCTGTCCACAAAACAAGGGCCAGCAACATCAGCATTGCAATCCAGATCTTCTTCATGACCGTTCACCCCTTTGTATTCCAGATATGCCCATTTCTTTCTCTTAGTATATCACAAAATCATCCAAAGGCAACCATCCTAGTTTCTCTGGAGAAAGGCTTTGGCCGCGTTATCCAGATCCTCTATCAGCTCCTGCAAAAGGGGAGACCTCTGGGCTCGCCGAGGGCAGAAGAGACACAAATCCCCCTGGGTGTTTGCTCCCCGGATGGGCACATAAACCAGCTGGCCGCTGCTGACACCCTCGTACCGATTCAATGCTGGATAATAAGAGAGGGCATAGGAATCTGGGTGATGGCGGATGGTATGGATCACAGCATCCACCGACTCCACCTGGATAACCCGCCGGGGCGAAGTTCCCCGAAGCAGCTGCTCCAGAACAGGAGAGGATGCATTGTTTTTTGCCTCTTCCGGCCCCAACTCCGGACAGATGAAATAGAAATCTGCCAGCTCTTCCAAACCAATGCTGGCCTTTTGGGCCAGAGGGCTGTTCCTGTTGACCAAGCAGCCGTACTCTCCCTGAAACAAGGTGAAATATGCACAATCATACCGCTCGGCCCACTCCCGGGCTTCCTCCTGGCCACAGATAAACAGAACCAGCAGGGGAGAAGAGAGATCCTTCAGATGCTCTTCCGGCTTCAGCACAGCATGGTGATTGACAATGACTTCCGGATGCCGTTTCTTAAAATCCAAAAGCACATCGGGCAGCAGAAAATTGGAAAGGGAGATGTGGGAATACACCGTAATCGTCCCGTTCTGTGCCTCCTTCCCCAAAGCCAGCCAGCCTTTGTAATACTGCACCACTTGCCGGGCTTCCGGCAGGATCTTTTCCCCGGCCTGGGTCAGGGTGATGCCGGTTTTTTCCCGGTGAAACAGCTGAACTCCCAACTCCTTTTCCAGATGCTGCAGCGCTTTGGTCAGGCTAGGCTGGGCAACATACAGCCTCCGGGCCGCTTCATTGATGGAGCGGGATTCCGCCAAAGCAATAAAATATTCCAGCGCCTGCAACTTCAATATACCCGCTCCTTTTCCAATAGCTTTTTTTCATAACCCCGGGAATTTTATATATTATACAAAACACCATGTCTATGATACCCTGGTTTTCAGAAGTATGTCAATTTGCTTTTCCCATATCAGCCAACAGAAAGGGGTATTTTTATGACCAAACGGGAACGATTTCAAAACTTCCTGGAAAACAAGCCGGTAGACCGGGTGCCTATGGCTTTTTTCCATCATTTCTGCCGCTTTGAGGACTTCGGTAAAGGGGTGGATGACGATGCCATCCTGGAGCAGAACATCGAAGGGCACCGCCGGGCCCTGGCGGCCTTTGACCCGGATGTGGCCAAAATCATGAATGACTCCTTGATGCTCATGCCGGTGGACGCCTCCTTTGTGGAGACTCCGGCCGATCTATACAAGATCAAGCCGCTGTCCATGGATTCCAAATTTGTCCAGCGCACCCTGGAGCTGACCCGCCGGGTCAAGGAGATCTATTCCTCCACCGATGCACCTTTGTACGCCACCGGTTTTTCTCCCTCTCTGGTGCTTCGCAACAGCCTGGCCACCGGAGGCCTTCCCGGCGCTGGCGGCGATGAAAGCAAGCTGACCCATCTTCTGGCTCAAGACCCGGAAGCAGTGGCGGCCGCCGTCAAAACCCTGAGCGAAGGCATCATCCAGCTGAATCAGCTGCTGCTCACCCAGGGCGGGGTGGACGGCATCTATCTCAGCGTCAACAACCAGTGCGGCTTCTTCCCGGACGACATCTACCTTTCTCACATCGCTCCCTGGGACAAGGCAGTGCTGACCGCCGCCAATGAGCTTTCCTCCATGAACCTGCTGCACATCTGCGGTTTTGCCGGCCGGGCCAACAACCTGAATCTCTTCACCGGCTTTGAGGCGGCCGCCTATAACTGGGCCGTGCACGCCGAAGGAGTTTCTCTGGCCGAAGGGAAGAAACTCTTTGGCGGCAAGCCGGTATTCGGCGGATTTGAGCAGGACGGCATTATCTACACCGGCTCCCGGGAAGAAGTGGAAAAAGCCACTTTCCGCATCCTGGAAGACTGCGGCCAGACCGGCATCATGCTGGGGGCCGACTGTACCGTCCCCACTGACATCGACGATCACCGTCTGGAGTGGGTACGCCAGGCTGCCATTGCGTTTGCCAACAAATAGAGCCTGCCGTACTGCCGTTGTCCACAAAACCAAAAGCCGCCCAGGTCTTACGACCCCGGCGGCTTCTTCCTATTCTCATCGGGTTTTCACACCAGCAGACCGATTTCCAGCCCACCAAAAGCAGTGTCCACATGAACACCGCTGCCTGTGCCGTCCCACACCAACTCCTGGGAAACCACCGGCGGTTTGATATCGCATTGCAGCCCACGCTCTGTAAGGGCCGTGGCCGTATTCCCGCAGGAAATGTTGGTCAGCTCACAAAGGGCGGACTGCACCAGTTCGTCTATTTCCGTCAATTCCATCCCTGTCATGGTCTGGAGCAAGTGAAGGGCCAGTTCTCTGGAGAATCCGAACACCGCTTCTCCCTTCACATCGCCTACCAGTTGGATTTTGACAAACACATCTCCCTGGGGCTTGCGGGCATCCACCTTTTCCTGCGTGGTGCTGCTGCGATCCAGACCCGCCATGGCCTCCATCACATCCAGGGCATGGTGGGAAAACAGATCCGCATATTGGCTGAACTGCTTTTCCTGGGCCGAAGCTTTTTTCCCCGACAGGATCTTCTGATCGGTGTCCACCACATGGTAGATCAACCAGGCCGTCACTGTGCCGGCCAGATCCTTCATGGTCTTTTCCTCAAAGCCATTTTCCGTCAAACGCTTTTCGTATTGCTGCACTGTCTGGGTAAACTGCCGGTGTTCTGCCTGATGGGCCGCCAATCCCTCATACTGAATGGAGGCCTGATAGGCTTCTTCATCCCGGAAGTGATAGATCACATAATCCTTCAAAAATTCCAGGACTTTCTGGTATTCCGTCACCGAAGCCCCTCTTTGCACGGCGTTTACCAAATCTTCCGTCATGCGGAACAGCTCTTTATGCTGTTCATCAATGCGCTCTACGCCAAGGCGATAGCTGTCTTTCCACATCATCAGTCATGGATCCCTCTTTTGCGGCAAAATTTCATATTGATTTATCTTATCACCCTTGGGAGCAAAAAACAAGGAATACCCCATGAACAAAACGAAACAGCCCATCCACTTTATTTCTCCATGGCCCACAGATCGGCCGGGGCAAATTCCACAGTATGCCGTCCTCTTTTCCCACCAGGTGAAAGACACATTCCGATGAGTTCCACCGTCTCATCCTTTTCCTGCCAGTGATAAACTTTTTGCCGGTACAGCAGGTTTCCGGTGCCGAAAATGGGAAACACCAGAATAACTTCGCCCACTTTTTCCCCTTTGCAGAAAATTTCTGCTTTGATGGAGCCATCTGCAATGGCCGGCTTGCCAAACACTTTCAGGCCTTCATCGGCCGTGACCTTGACCCGGACTGTCACCGTGCCGGTCTCTGAAACCTCCACCTGGGGATCGGCAAAATGCAAATGGGAGAAGACTTTGTCGCCGTCTTCATCCAGCAGCAATGTGCTGGCCCGGTCTTTGAAGCTTTCCATCCGCTTTGCAATGGCTGCACTGTCCGCATTACTCAAAGCGGCAGATTGAATCAAAGCAGAGTTGATCTGGTCGATCTGTGCATTGGCCCGCCGGATCCGGGCATTCTTTTCCTCCGTGCGGGCCAGAGAAGCCGCTGCCGGAAGAATGCCGCCCAGGCCATAGGCCGTACCGGCAGCCAGCATCCCGTCGGATTCTTTTTGTTTGGGGATCATAGCCGGGGGAGTCATCATGGTTTCGCTGATGCGATTTTTCAGATGAAACAGTGCATCGCTGAGCATAGCCTGGGTTTTATCCGTCCCATGGTACCGGGCATATTGCGAAAGTTCCACTTGCTGCTGCCGTTCTTCTGCCCGCTTTTTCTCCAGTTCCTGCTGCCGGGCCTCCTCCTTTTTCTGCCGCTCGACCGCATATTCCTGCTTCCCTTCTTCCAGAAGGGAAAGCAGCTCCTTCTGATCCAGGTGATCCAAATGATGCTTTTTGGCAATCAGCTGGAAGCGCTGCTTCTTCTCCGGAGACCTTAGGTCGTTTTCCGAAAATATTTTGAAATTCCGGCAGTCTTTGCAAAAATCCTTCCGGTTCTGGGCGGCCTGCTCGATTTCCTGCTGACGGCGCCGTTCCTGGTTTTGTTTTTCCCCCTGCTTCCATTTGCGAAGGTTGTCCAGCTGCACCACAAGGCCGGTGAGCAAAGCCGCCAGAATTCCGGCGGAAATGGCGATGGCCGGAGGCAGTTCGAACATCACAAGCAGCACCGGGATCAGAATGATGGCTGGAATCCATCCCATAAGCAAAGATGCAAGCAGCCAAAGCTTCACATTATTTTTCATCTTCCATACCACCTTTGCCAAAGCATTTTCGTATTTTCTTCCATTATAGCATGAAGGATACCACTTCGGCCAGGCGGCCCGGTTTTTACATAAAAAAAATCGGAGCAAGTGGTTTATCACTTACTCCGAGATGGTTGCGGGGGCAGGATTTGAACCTACGACCTTCGGGTTATGAGCCCGACGAGCTACCGAACTGCTCCACCCCGCGATATTCTGTTTGTTTGGTACTCGATTAGTATAGCATAAGGAGCGTCCTCTGTCAAGAGATATTTTTCCTTCCCCCTGGCCGCAAAGCCAGGGGGGAAGGAAAGGGGAGTTACCAGGCTGCACAGGCCCCTTCGCAGCGGGGCTCTGTGCCGCCGATGAGTGTACCGAAGGGAGTGCGCAGGATCATTTGACCCTTGCCAAAGCCGCCCCGGTTGGTATCAAAGACGATTTTATGCCCGCGCTGGGCCAGAGAATCTGCCAGATAAGTGGAAAATTCCGTTTCCACATGAACTTCTTTTCCGGCAGTCCACAGCCAACGGGGGGCATCGATGCAGGCCTGGGGGTTGAGGCCGCAGTCGATGAGCTTGGTCATCACCTGCACATGGGCCTGGGGCTGCATGAAGCCGCCCATCACCCCAAAGGGGCCCACCGGTTTGCCGTCTTTTGTGAGGAATCCGGGGATGATGGTGTGGTAAGGCCGCTTGCCCGGCGCTGCGGCATTGGGGCTTTCCGGATCCAGGGAGAAGCCCTTGCCCCGATTCTGCAGGGCAATGCCCGTGCCGGGCACCACCACGCCCGAGCCAAAACCGGCATAATTGCTCTGGATGTAGGAGATCATATTGCCTTCGTTGTCCGCCGCGCAGAGATAGACGGTGCCCGGGTTCTTGGGATTGCCCGGGGCCGGTTCGATGGCGGTCTGGCCGATGAGCTTCCGCCGGGCGGCGGCATATTCCGGAGAGAGCATTTCTTCCGGGGACACTTCCATATACCGGGGATCGGCAATATAACGCAGGCCGTCGATAAAGGCCAGCTTGGTGGCTTCGATCTGCCGGTGCACCCCCAGAGGATCGTCCAGGGGAGAAGGCTCAAAGCCATTGAGAATGTTGAGGGCCATCAGGGCAATGATCCCCTGGCCGTTGGGCGGCAGCTCCCACACCTCATAGCCATGGTAGGGCACGCTGAGGGGCTGTACCCACTGGACTTCATGCTCCATCAGATCTTCTTTTTCCAAAAATCCGCCGAACTTATGGGAGGCCGCCACGATTCTGTCGGCAATCTCTCCCTGATAATAGTCCTTGGCCTGGGTCTTGGCGATGGCCTCCAGGGTATCCGCCAGATCAGGGTTGCGGAACAGCTGTCCCGGCCGGGGCGCTTCCCCTCCCGGCATAAAAATGCGGAACCACTCGTCAAACTGCGGACCGCAATCGGTATTTTCCCGCATGCGGGATGCCATGGTATTGATGCTGCTCCAGGTGATGGTGCACAAAGCCTGACCTTCCCGGGCATAGGAAATGGCGGGAGCCAGCACTTCGGTCAAGGGCAGACGGCCAAATTTTTCATTGATAGCTGCCCAGGCGGCCGGAGCACCGGGCACAGTCACCGGCTCGAAACCATAATGAGGCATCTCCTTATAGCCCTTGTCCCGCATTTTTTGCAAGTCAAAGCTGCGGCCCATGACGCCGGTGGAGTTCATGCCCTGCAATTTGCCTCCATTCTGCGTGAAGATGGAAAATGCATCGCTGCCAGCGCCATTGGTCTGGGGTTCCAAAACCACCAGACAGGCCGCAGCGGCAATGGCTGCATCAAAAGCGTTTCCCCCTTTTTTCAGCATATCCACCCCAGCCTGCGCCGCCAGATGGTTGGATGTGGCGCACATTCCCCGGGCGGCATAGGTCACATACCGTCGGGAAGGGTAGGGATAAAGCGCGGAAGTCTCCATATTGTTTCCCCTTTCAAAAAGAAATCTGTTGATATTATACCATGAAGCGAATGCGAAATGGTATATTGGCCAGGTTTTCGGTTGTCCCGCCTGCGGGACGAGAAAACGGCCGCAAAAATCTGTATAATAACCACTTTGTGGTTATTATACCATAGCTTCCTACTGGATGGGAGAAATCTGAACAAAAAAGGCGCCCTCTCAGGCGCCTTTTTTTGTTTTTCTTACACTTCCCGCCAGTGATGGCAGGCTACGAAATGGCCGGGAGCCGCTTCTTCCCAAGTGGGAATCTCCTGGGCGCATTTGTCGGTGGCATAGGCACACCGGGGACGGAACTTGCAGCCCGAAGGAGGATCGATGGGACTGGGCACTTCTCCCTCCAGAGGAATCCGCTTCCGGGTCTTTTCCGAATCGGGATCGGCCTCCGGAATGGCGGAGATCAAAGCCTTGGTATAGGGGTGCAGCGGCTGGCCGAAAATAGCCTGGCTGCTGCCCAGCTCCACCATGCTGCCCAGGTACATAATACCCACCCGGTCGGAGATGTGACGCACCACCGACAGGTCATGGGAAATGAACAGATAGGTGAGGTGGTTTTCCTTCTGCAATTTGATCAGCAGGTTGATAATCTGGGCCTGGATGGACACATCCAAAGCAGAAATAGGCTCATCGCAGACGATGAACTCCGGTTCCACCGCCAAGGCCCGGGCAATACCGATACGCTGGCGCTGGCCGCCGGACAACTCATGGGCAAACCGGTTGGCATAATCTTCGGTCAGGCCCACCTTGCCCAACAACTCGTTGACCTTCTCCTGCTTTTCCTGATTGGACAGGTGATTGTGCACCGTCATACCTTCGGAGATGATCTCGGCGATGGTCATGCGGGGGTCCAGGGAAGAATAGGGGTCCTGGAAGATCATCTGGGCCCGCTTTTTGAAATTGAGCAACCCCTTCCCCTTGATGTGGGACACATCCTCTCCATCGAAGAAGATCTGACCGGAAGTGGGGGGATAAAGCTTCAGAATCGTACGGCCGCAGGTGGTTTTACCGCAGCCGGACTCGCCTACAAGTCCCAATGTTTCGCCTTTGGCAATGGTGAGGGACACATTGTCCACCGCTTTCAGCGTGCGCTTTTTACCCGCAGGGAAATACTTGCAGAGGTTTTTGATTTCAATCAAATTCTCACTCATGCTTTAAACCTCTCTTTCATAGAAGGATTTCACCTTGGGGGCGTCGGGATGCTGAAGCCAGCAAGACAGCCTGTGGGTGTCGGACAAAACGGTTTCCGGCGGCATCTGCTCTTTACAGATAGGCATACAGAACTCACACCGGGCCGCAAAAGGACAATGTTCCAAAGGCAGAATCAAATCAGGAGGTGTACCGTGGAGAGAATATAGCTCCTGTTTGCTCTCCTTGGCCAGCTTGGGAACCGAGCTGAGCAGTGCCCAGGTATAGGGATGCTTGGAGTCATAGAAGATCTCACGGGCTGTACCCCGTTCCACTACCTGGCCAGCATACATTACCTGAATGCGATCGGCAAAGTTGGCCACCACACCCAGATCATGGGTTACCAGAATGATGGCAATACCCAATTTTTCTTTCAGCTCCCGCAGCAGGTCAATGATCTGAGCCTGAATAGTCACATCCAAAGCCGTAGTGGGTTCGTCAGCGATGAGCAGCTTGGGCTGGCAGGCCAAAGCAATGGCGATCATCACACGCTGACGCATACCACCGGACAACTGATGAGGATAGTTATCCACACGCTTTTCTGGATCAGGAATCTTTACCAGACGCAGCGTTTCAATAGCCGCTTCCCGGGCCTGTGCTTTGGTCATATTCCGGTGAAGAATCAAACCTTCCATGATCTGTTTACCACAAGTCATGGTGGGATTGAGGGAAGTCATGGGGTCCTGGAAGATCATACTCACATCGTCGCCCCGGTACTCCTGCAGGCGCTTTTTGGACATTTGCAGCACATCTTCTCCATTGAAAAGAATCTGGCTGCCCTCCTTGATCACAGCGAAAGGCGGCTGGAGCAGACGAAGCAGCGCTTTGGCCGTTACCGTTTTGCCACAACCCGATTCGCCTACAAAGCACAGGGTTTCGCCGGGAGAAAGCTCAAAATCCACACCGCGTACGGCCTTCACTTCGCCGGCATATGTATTGAAGGATACCCGCAGGTCCTTGACAGTCAATATTTTGTTACTCATGGCAATACCTCTACTTTCTCAGCTTCGGATCCAGCGCATCCCGCAAACCATCGCCCAACAGAGTAAAGGAGAGCATAGTCAGAGCGATCATCAGCGAGGGGAAGAAAAGCTGATACGGGTAGAACAGGAAGTTTGTCTGAGCAGCCGAGGACAAGGCGCCCCAAGAGGTATTGGGAGGCTGAATACCCAGGCCGATAAAGCTCAGGAAGGCTTCCGAGAAGATATAGTTGGGAATCGCAAATGTGATGGAAACAATGATGGTGCTCATGGTATTGGGGATCAGATGCTTCAGAATGATCCGCCAGGGAGGAACGCCCAAAGCCTGAGCCGCCATTACGAATTCCTGGCTTTTCAGCTGGAGCATCTGGCCGCGAACCAGACGGGCCGTGCCGCACCATCCGGTAAGGGTCAAAGCCAAGATCAGTGTTCCTAGGCTTTTACTATCCAATACCACCGAAAGCAAAATAACCACGATCAGATAGGGTATACTGCTGATCACTTCCACGATACGCATCATGATCGTGTCCACTTTGCCTCCGAAATAGGCGGACAAACCGCCATAAACACAGCCGACCGTAGCAGCTACCAAAGCGCCGATCAGGCCGATAGCCAATGAAACTCGTCCGGCTTGCCAGGTACGGGAAAATAGATCTCGTCCCAACTTATCTGTGCCAAACCAGTGTTCTGCAGAAGGCGGAGCATTCTTAGCTTCGGGTCTGGTATCAATTTCTTCAAAAGCATAGCCGCTGAGAGCCGGGCCAATGATTACCATCACGATCAATGCAATCAAAATAATCAATGCCAGCAAGGCCGTCTTGCTTTCTTTAAAACGACGCCAGGTATCTTTCAAATAACTCACATGAGGACGGCCGATTTTTTCTGCTTCCGCCGTTTCTGCCCCCACAATGACAAATTTCTCTTTGGGAATGTTTGCAGCCATGATGATCTCCTTTCTCAATTATTCGAGGCGATACGGATGCGAGGATCGACCAGCACATACGCAATATCGACTACCAACTGGGAAATAACGAACAATATGCCGTAAAAGATCGTCAGGCCCATGGTCATGGCATAGTCGTTGGTATTGATGGAGTTGATGTAATAGAAACCAATGCCAGGAATGGCAAACATCCGCTCGGTGACGAAAGCACCGGTGAAAATGCCCACGATACGAGCGCCCAGCAATGTGATGGCCGGCAAAATGGAGTTGCGCATCACATGGCGGCGAATAACGGCTCCTTCGCTAAGGCCCTTTACCCGGGCCGTGAGGATATAGTCCTGGCTCAGGGTATCCAGCATGCTGGATTTGATATACCGGGCATAGGTGGCGATGGTGCCGAAGCTGAGCACGATGATGGGGATGATGGCGTGTTTCACTTGTCCCCAGCCAGAGGTGGGAAGCCAGCCCAGTTTGACAGAGAAGAAATACTGCAGCAAGGCCGCCAGCACAAAGACCGGAATTGTGATACCCAAAATAGCAATGACCATTACGATATAGTCCGGCCATTTATTTTTAAATAGTGCGGCAATAATGCCAAAAGTGATGCCCAATACCAGGCCGATCACCAGAGCAGGGCCGCCAATGGTGGCCGATACCGGCGAAGTCTCTGCAATCACACCGCCCACGCTGCGGCCAGGGTATACATTGCTATCGCCCAAATCACCTTTGACCAGGTTTTTCATGTACATCAGATATTGGGTGAACAAAGGCTTATCCAAGCCATATTTGGCATAATAGTTGGCCTTGGTCTGTTCAGGCAGGGTCTGCGCCATGCTGGACAAAGGATCGCCGGGGATGCTGCGCATCAGGAAAAAGGTTGCTGTGGCAATACAGAAAATGGTGATGAACATATAGATGATGCGCTTCACAACATATTTCAGCAAATCAGATCCTCTCCTTTCTCTCTTTTAAAAGAGGAGGCAACACCAATGGTGCCGCCTCCTCTCATTATTTCAGCGGATTGCTTCAATCATTGTTTGCGCTTTAGTGCTCAAGGATCTGAATGTTCTTATAGCCCATGGTGCTCAGCGGCATCATGCCATAGCCCTTCACATAGTCCTTGTAGAACAGAGTGTTGACCGATGTAGCCAGCGGGTTTGCAACACCATATTCTTTCAGCAGCATATCTTCGGCCTGCTTATACATTTCAGCACGCTTCTGGTCGTCCAAGGTTACAGAAGCCTCATTGACCAGCGCATCGTATTCCTCATTGGCCCAGCCGGTGTAGATGGCGTTGGACTGAGAGGTATGCAGGCTGAGCACATCATAAGGATCGTTCACAGAAGCGCCCCAGGCCATGAAGCCGATCTGATAGTTGCCCTTTTCCACATTATCAATGAAGATGCCCCATTCAGAGAAGCTGATCTCCAGGTTGATGCCCAGGGTCTTCTTATAAGCCTGCTGCAGGTATTCGCCCAGGGTGCGGAACCAGTCATCGGTACCGGCCAGGGAGAAGGTGATGTCCAGAGTGGAGGGATCGTCGCCCAGGCCCAGCTCTTCCATGCCCTTGAGGAGCAGATCCTTGGGAGTGGTGCCTTCGGCTTCCAGTTCATCGATCATATCCTGAACAGGATCGCCGGCAAATTCGCGGAAGTTGATGTCGCCGCAGTACAGAGTGGGCACGACCCAGCCATAGGTGGGAATACGGGCGCCGCCGAAGCACATATCGTTGATCTCAACACGGTCAATACCAGTGATGAAAGCCTTGCGGATGTTGGCATTGGAGAAGATTTCATCCTGTGTATTGAAGAAGGAATAGGTCAAAGTAGAGCTGGGATAGGAAACGGGCACCACACCTTCGGTGTTGTTGAACCGCTCCACCCACTCCACAGTGGTGGTGGAAACATAGTCCATTTCGCCGTTGGCGAAAGCATTGACAGAAGTGTTGGCGTCAGCGATGATCTTGACGGTCACTTCGTCCAGGGTCACATTGTCAGCATCCCAGTATTTGTCGTTCTTCACCAGGGTGATTTCGCTGTTATGGGTCCAGGAAGTGATCTTGAAGGGGCCATTGGAGACAACGGTGTCTGCCTCGGCGCCATACTTATCACCGTGCTGCTCCACGATGTCCTGCCGCTGAGGACGGAACAGCATGCCATGAGTCAGGTCCATAAAGTAGGGGGTAGGAGCTTCCAGGGTGATCTCCAGGGTATCTTCATCCACAGCGCGGATGCCCAGTTCTTCCACAGGCAGCTCGCCACTGTTGACGCCTTCATAGTTCTTCAGGCAAGCCAGGCGATAGCCCAGAGGGGAGCCGGTGTTGGGATCGACATAACGGCGGACAGAATAGACATAGTCATCAGCCGTTACTTTCTGTCCATCATCCCAGTAATTTTCATTGAGTTCAAAAGTCCAAACAGTGCCATCTTCGTTGGAGCTCCAGGATTTGGCGCCTGCAGGAACATATTCATAAGCATCGTGAGCATCGTTTTCATCCAGACGGGTCAGACCTTCCAGAATGTTGGTCAGGATGGTGGAGCTGTATGTATCCGACCGACGGTTCAGGTCCAGGGTCATCGGTTCAGAAGAAATGTAGGTGACATATTTTTGTTCGGAAGCCAGTTCGGTGCCGGTTTTGCTGCCGCCACCGCCACCTCCGCCACCAGTCTCATTGGAGCAAGCGGCCAGGGAGAAACACATGACCAGTGCCAGGAACAATGCCAGGTATCGTTTCATAAAATAGAACCTCCTTCTGTATTCCTCCGATTGTGCAGATGCTCCAATAGGAGGGTTCAAGTTATAGGATTATTGTAGTGTTTGCTATTATAAAAGTCAATAAAATAATAAAAAACTGTGAATTTCACCTAAAAAATATGGGCAAAATTCACAGTTTTCCAATTTGCGGTATAAACTATCTATAAAATCAGTGTATATACTCTAATTATCAAAAAATTTTGGAGTTTCCGTGCGATCCTTTCATTTTTTTGGTAAAGACCTGGGAAAATTCCTCAGGGGAACAAAATTTGCTGGTGTGACGGGCGCTCTTTTCGATATCCAGCGCAGCCGAAAGCAGATGGGCCAGCACCAGAAGTCCCCCGGGAGAATTGAGAAAAAGCCGGCTGGACGCGGGAGCGGTGAGCACCAAATCCCCAAAGGGCGCCACAGGGGATTGCTCCAGAGAGTCGGTGAGTGCCAAAATCTGGCACCGTCTCTGCCGGGCAAACTCACACACTTTTGTGGTCATCACATAATAATCCGGCAAAGAAATGGGCACCAGCAATGTGCCTCCTTTCAGCAAGGGGAGGGCCGACTGCACACTGTCGTTCAGCTCGGTGTTCATCACAATGGATGGAAGCCCCATCGTGGCCAGACGCATAGACAGGAAATCGGCGATCTGCAGCGACACTCCCCGGGCACAGAATATCGTGCAATCGGCGTCCAGCATCATCTCGGCCCCCCGGAACAGCGATGGAATATCCAAATGGGCAAACAGCAGTTTGAGAAGGTCAAATTCCTCCTGACACACCTGATACAGCAGGTTCTGTTTGTCGTCCAGTTCATATTCCGGCACGCTGGAGTTGAGATAGGCGTTCTCCCGCTGCACTTCGATCTTGTTTCGCTCATTGATATATTTGCGGAACTCATATTTCAGCTCATTGTAATTGCCATACCCCAAAGCCCCGCAATAATGAAGGATGGTCATCTCCGAAACCTGTGTCCGGCTGGACAGGTTCTTCATGGTCATAAAGGACATAGAGTCGGGGTTTTCCAGCATATAGTCTGCCAATACCCGCTGCTTTTTGGTCATTTCCCCGTACTTTTCCTGGATGCGCTCAATCACATTCATGGCATTGCCCCCTTTTTCTTTGCGGCAGCCAAAGGGCTCATCTCGTCTACCTTTGCTCCAGCTTATTATTAGTAATACACTATTTTCCTCTATTCGTCCAGAGAAATTACTAAAAACAGAAAAACCCCTCCGGCTTTCCGGAGGGGCTTTTGTTCAGATTCGTATTTTTTTCCACTTGCCAGAAATGAACCGAAGCCAAACCAGCAAAGAACGAAGCAGCTGATCGGCTGCCAAAGCGATCCAGGCACCATAAAGGCCCCAGTTTGTCAGATTGATGAGCAAGATCGCCAAACCAGGCCGCACCAACAACACAGTTATGGCGGTGATCACAGCGGTGGCCCGGGTATCTCCGGCGCCTCGCAATGCACCGGCCAAAATAAACTGGCTGGACTGGAAGGGCTGAATCAGCGCCACAAACATCAGGATCTTGGCGCCCGTTTCCACGATCTGCGGATCGTCATTGTACAGTCCTACAATGGTTCTGCCGAAGAGGATAAAGCTGAGCATGATAAACAGGGACACGCACATACCAAGCCGCCGCGTCCGGGAGGTGTAATACTCCGCCATATCGGGCCGCTTTTTCCCCAGGCTTTGGCCCATCAGGGAGGTGGCCGACACAGCAAACGCCTGGCCATTCATAAAAGACAGCGCCTGAATGTTCATACACACCTGGTGTGTGGCAAAAGCCACCGTGCCCAAACCGGCCACAGTACGGGAATAGATGATCATACCGGTACGCATGACCAGCTGCTCGATCATGGCAGGAATGCCCACATTGAAAATGGAGAACATGGCCTCTTTCTCAGGCTTGAACCCGCGGGGGAAATCATGGATGGACAGATGGACATAGTTGCGGTGGCCCATCACCGAAGCAAAGGCCAGCACCATTGCTACCACCTGACCGATGACCGTGGCCAAAGAAGCACCGGCCACTTCCATGCGGGGGAAACCAAAATTGCCGTAGATCAGCAAATAGTTGAAGATCACATTGACCACATTGGCCGTCAGGTTGTACATCATGGCGGTACGGCTGTTACCGGCGCCCCGCAGGGAAGCGGTGATGGTACTGGTAAGGGCCACGGTCACGATGCCCAATGCCTGGATCTTCAGATAGATGGTGCCGTCGGCCAGAGTGGATGCCTCGGCAGCGCCCATGAACTGCACCAGGGGCTCTGCAAACAGGAACACCAGCACGCCGCCGATCAGCGACAACACCAGGGTCAGCAGCAAGGCCTGACGCAAGATCAGGTTGGCTTTGTTCTGCTGGGAAGCGCCTTTGTGCCGGGCCACCAGGGCGGTAGCGCCCACATTCATGGCCTGGAACATGGTCATCATCAAAAATTTGGGCTGTGTGGTCAGCCCTACGCCGGCGATAGCGGCAGCTCCCAATTTGCCCACCATCATCAGGTCCACCATGGAGGCCAGCTGAGTCAATGTCAGCTCGATGAAGGAGGGCCAGGCGATGCGTACCACATCCCGGTACATCATCTTGGAAGTGACCCCTTCCGGCAGCTTTTCGGTGGTCTTTCGGGCGGCCACCATGTGTTCGTCCCGGCCTGGTTCCACAAGATCCAGGGCCAGAGACGGCTGGGCAGAAGATTTCGTTTTCATAAGTACCGCCGCGCAGTGCGCGGCTGTCATCACTCCCCTTTCTCCGCATTTCTTTGTAAATAGTATATTACAATTTCACTACCCTGTCCAGCCGAGGGGTGAAAAAAGTTTAGTCACTAAACAGATTCTTCCTATCCCAACACCCCTTGGTATACCCAGGAGGAAAATTTACTTTTCGTAAAAAGAGTTTTCCACAAAATACCTTGCACAAATTTTGTCCTGATTTTTCTCCGAATTTTTATCCCGCCTCTGAAACCCTTGCAGCTTCAAGGCTCCCATGGGGGAAGGGAGTCCAAAACACGCCGCCGGACAGGGGCTTGACTGCAAAATGCCCCTTGCATTTTTTCAGGGGGTGAATTACTATATATACAGTTTGAAACGATTACAATCACTATATATAGTATGGTAAAGCGACGGCACACAAGAACAAGGGCGATGCCCCTTGATGGGCCGCCGCTGCGGAGCAGGGAGGATGCCTTCCCTGCTCCCGCCATGCAAAGGAGGTTTTTTATGGCTGCTTCCAAACGGCTGCCGGTGCGGGTGAGCGCCGCTTCCTGGGCCGGGCCGGTGTCCATCCGCAAACGCAGCGGAGATGTGGTGCCCTTTGATCCCAGCAAAATCCGGGAGGCCATCCGCAAAGCCAATGTGTCCGTCCGGGAGGAATCCCTTCCCTTTGCCGCTCTGGAGGAGCTGACCCGCCGGGTGGCCCGCTCCATTCCCCAAGGACAGATCCCGGGAGTGGAACAGGTGCAGGATCTGGTGGAGGAGACCCTCATCAAAGCCGGTTATGCCAAAACCGCCAAGGCCTATATTCTCTATCGGGCGGAACACGCCAAGATCCGTCAGTCGGAAACCGACCTGATGGAGATCTATAAAGAATTGACCTTCTCCTATGCGGCCGACGCCGACATCAAGCGGGAAAACGCCAACATCGACGCCGACACCGCCATGGGAACCATGCTGAAATACGGCTCCGAAGGGGCCAAATATTTTGTGGACAACTATATCCTGCCCCGGGATGTGGCCGCCGCACACATCAACGGCGATATTCACATCCACGACAAGGACTTCTATATGCTGACCGAGACCTGCTGCCAGATCGATCTGCTGAAGCTGTTCAAAAACGGCTTCTCCACCGGTCACGGCTATCTGCGGGAACCGGCCAGCATCCAAAGTTATTCCGCTCTGGGCTGTATCGCCATCCAGGCCAACCAAAACGAAATGCACGGCGGCCAGTCGGTGCCCAACTTCGATTACGCCATGGCTCCCGGTGTGGCCAAAACCTTCCGCAAGGAATATTTCAAGGCTCTGGGACAATACCTTAACGCCTTCTGCTCCCTGGAATACGGTCAGGGACAGGCTCTGGCCCAGAATGCCAAAGTCCAGGTAGGGGAGGATGTGTCCATGGGCCAGCCCCAACTCTACGGCGCCCAGCTGGTGCCCTGGCTGGCACAGCAGGCCCTGCCTCAGGGCGGCACTCTCACCGCTGCACAGGCCCAGAAGGCCCATGATATGGCCACTCAGACCGCCATGGCGGAAACCGACCGGGCCACCTATCAGGCTATGGAGGCCCTGGTGCACAACCTGAACACCATGAATTCCCGGGCCGGAGCCCAGGTTCCCTTCAGCTCGGTGAACTACGGCACTGACACCTCTCCCGAAGGGCGGATGGTGATCCGCAATCTGCTTCTGGCCACCGATGCCGGTCTGGGCAATGGAGAGACTCCCATTTTCCCGGTACAGATCTTCAAAGTAAAAGAGGGAATCAACTATAACTCCCAGGACTCCAACTACGATCTGTTCCAGCTGGCCATCCGCACATCGGCCAAGCGGTTGTTCCCCAACTTCAGCTTCCTGGACGCCCCCTTCAACCTGCAATACTACAAAGAAGGGGATTACAACAGCGAAGTGGCCTACATGGGCTGCCGCACCCGGGTGATGGGCAATGTGCACGACCCGGAGCGGGAAATCACCTGCGGCCGGGGCAACCTGAGCTTTACTTCCATCAACCTGCCTCGTCTGGGCATCGAAGCCCACGGGGATCTGGACCGCTTTTATGAGATGCTGGACGAGAAGATCGACCTGGTCATCCGCCAGCTGCTCCACCGCTTTAAGATCCAGGCCGCCAAAAAGAGCCGCAATTACCCCTTCCTTATGGGCCAGGGCGTATGGATCGACAGCGAAAAGCTGGATGTGGACGAGCCTGTGGGTGAAATCCTCAAACACGGCACCCTCAGCGTGGGCTTCATCGGCCTGGCCGAAACCCTGGTGGCCCTCACCGGCAAGCATCATGGCCAGAGCCCGGAAAGCCAGAAGCTGGGCCTGGAGATCATCGGCCATATGCGCCGCCGGATGGACGAGGAATCCCAAAAGACCGGCCTGAACTTCACCCTGCTGGCCACCCCGGCCGAAGGGCTTTCCGGCCGCTTCCTCCGCATCGATCAGAAGATCTATGGCAAGCTTCCGGGAATCACCGACCGGGATTATTACACCAACTCTTTCCACATCCCTGTGTATTTTCCCATCCGGGCCTTTGACAAGATCCGGCTGGAAGCTCCCTATCACGCCCTGACCAACGCCGGTCACATCAGCTATGTAGAGCTGGACGGGGATGTATGCAAAAACCCCAAGGCCTTCGAAGCGGTGATCCGCTGTATGAAGGAAGCCGGTGTGGGCTATGGCTCGGTGAACCATCCGGTGGACCGGGACCCGGTGTGTGGATATACCGGCGTCATCGACGAGGTTTGTCCCCGCTGCGGCCGCCGGGAAGGAGAGGGCGTGCCCATCGAAAAGCTCCGTGAACTGCGGAAAAAATTCCCCGGCATGCCGAACTTTTACGGTTTGGAATAAATAAGTAATAAATTGCACTTTGTATAGAAAGGAAGCATGCACCATGACCGAAGGAAAGCTGACACAGAAAGAGGCCTGCGTGGGCCAGGGCGTGAAATTCGAACGGATCCGCCGGATCACCGGTTATCTGGTGGGCACCACCGACCGGTTCAACAACGCCAAGCGGGCGGAGGAAAAGGATCGGATCAAGCATGGCGTCTAAAGAGCTGCGGCTCAGCGGCATTGTGGAGGAATCCATCGTGGACGGGGAGGGCATCCGCTTTGTGGTCTTTACCCAAGGCTGCCCCCACCACTGTCCCGGCTGCCACAATCCCCAGACCCATCCCTTTGAAGGGGGATTTTTAGGGGACATTCCCGATCTGCTGCGGCAAATGGGAGAAAATCCCTTGCTGCAAGGCCTGACCATCTCCGGCGGGGAGCCATTCTGCCAGCCGGAAGCTCTTCTCCCTCTGGCCCGCGGGGCCAGGGAGCAGGGGAAGGATGTGACCATCTATTCGGGCTACACCCTGGAACAGCTTCTGGAAATGGCCAAAGACCGTCCAGCCATTGGGGATCTTCTCCGCGCCTGCGACATTCTGGTGGACGGCCCCTATGTGGAAGCGCTGCGGGACCTGACTCTGACCTTCCGAGGCAGCTCCAACCAGCGCATTTTGGTTTTGAAAGAGGTTTTGCCTCCCCAATGAAAAAAGCCCTGAGCATCAGGGCTTTTTTTGTTGCCCCTTTCCTGAGATAGGGGTACAATAAGGGCATACCCAACCCACATCTGTTTGACAAGGAGGAAATCATGGTATTCATCTGCTATAACAAATGCAGCACCTGCAAAAAAGCACAGGCCTTTTTGGACAGCCACGGCCTTTCCTATGAATCCCGCCCCATCAAGGAGCAAAACCCCACTGCCCAGGAGCTGGAGCAATGGCACAAGCAAAGCGGTCTGCCTCTGAAAAAATTCTTTAACACCAGCGGCCAGCTCTATCAGAAAATGGGGCTGAAGGACAAGCTGGGTGAAATGGACGAAAAGGCCCAATACGATCTGCTGGCCCAGGATGGCATGCTGGTCAAGCGGCCTATCCTGCTTTTAGACAACGGTCGGGTTCTTCTGGGGTTCAAAGAAGGGGAATGGGCCGCCGCTTTGGAAGGATAACGGACTATGGGCTGTTTAGGCAATCTGCTGTGGCTCTGTCTGGGCGGCTGGTCTCTGGGCCTTTCCTGGCTGCTGGCCGGCGTGCTGTGGTGCATCACCATTGTGGGCATCCCCATCGGCCTGCAATGCTTTAAATTCGCCGGGCTGGCGTTGTTTCCCTTTGGCAAAGAAGTGGTCTACGGGGGCGGCGCCGTCTCCTTCCTGTGCAATCTGGTGTGGCTCGTCGTCAGCGGCCTGCCCTTGGCCCTGGTATCTGTGGGAACCGGGCTGCTCTACTGCATCACCATTATCGGCATTCCCTTCGGGATTCAGTGCTTCAAGCTGGCCCAGCTGGCTTTGATGCCCTTCGGAGCCCGGGTGGAATAAGGAGGAGCCATGCGTCTGTTTATCGCCCTGCCGGTGACAAGGCGCTGCCGGGAACAGATCTGGGGACTTTCCCAGCGGCTGCAAAAATGGGACCCACAGGCCCGATGGGAAAGGCCGGAAAAACTCCATCTGACCCTGGCCTTTCTGGGAGAGCAGCCGGATGAAAAGGCCGCCTGCGAGGCCCTTTCCAGGGTGGAAGGCCGGGAATTTGCTCTGACCTTTTCCCACCTGGGACGATTTCCCGGGGAAAGAGGGGATGTGATCTTTCTCCGCCCGCAGCAAAATCCTATCCTCATAAAAATGCAAAAACAACTGGTCCAGGAACTGGAGCAAGAGGGCATCTTTTTGGAAAAGCGGCCCTTTTCCCCTCACATCACCCTGGCCCGGCGGGGGAGCAAGAAAGTATCCTGGGAGCGCCTCCCGCTGTCTCCCTTGATGCTCCCCGTGCGGACCCTTTCTCTGATGGAATCCATCCCGTCCCCTGGCGGCACCAGCTACCGCACCTTGCATCAGATTCATCTGGAAGAATAGCATACCAATCGAAAGGAGCGATCCATATGAAGGTATTTATCAGCGCTGACATCGAAGGCGTGGCCACCACCCTTTCCCACGAGGATTGCCGCCCCGGCAATCCCAACTATCCCTATCACTGCGACGAAATGACAAAGGAAGTGCTGGCGGCCTGTGAAGGGGCCATGGAAGCAGGGGCCGACGAGATCGTCATCAAAGACGCTCACGGCCCGGCCTGCAACATCGACAGCAAAGTCCTGCCTCCCTGTGCCCAGATCATCAAAGGCTGGTCGGGGCATCCCTTCCTGATGGTGGAGGGGCTGGACAAGAGCTTTGACGCCGCTTTGTTCGTGGGCTATCACAATGCCGCTTCCCGGGAGGGCAATCCCATGTCCCACACCGTCAGCGGCCGCCCGGCTTACATCAAACTCAACGGCCAGATTTGCAGCGAATTTATGATGTTCAGTCTGTGCGCCGCCAGCCTGGGGGTGCCCACCGTCTACCTTTCCGGAGATCAGCAGCTGTGTGAGGATTCCCAGGATCTGCACCCCTGCCTGGTGACTACGGCAGTCAAGGAAGGTACAGGCGGTGCGCTGCGCTGCCTGGCTCCTCAGAAGGCCCAGCAGCTCATCCGGGCCGATGTGAAGCGGGCCCTCTCCCAGTCTTTCCAAGGAAAAGTCCCCGCTCTGCCCCAGCATTTTACCGTAGAAGTGTGCTACAAAGATCACAATCTGGCGGCCAAAAACGCCTTTTACCCCGGCGCACATCGTTTGGATGACTGCACCATCTCCTTTGAAACCGACGACTATTTTGAAGTGATGCGCTTCTTCCGTTTTGTTCTCTAAATCCCCTGGCCTGAAAGGAGTCCTGGTTCATGGACAAAATACAACAGTTGCAGCAGTTTGTGGACGAAAGCAGTTACATCGTCTTTTTTGGCGGCGCCGGCGTCTCCACCGAAAGCGGTATCCCCGATTTTCGCAGCACCGACGGGCTCTATCATATGAAATACCACTATCCTCCGGAGCAGATCATCAGCCGCAGCTTTTTTGAAAAGGACCCGGAGGAATTTTACCGGTTTTACCGGGATAAGATGCTCTGGCCGGAGGCCCAGCCCAACCCGGCCCACGAAAAGCTGGCCCAGCTGGAGCAGGAGGGCAAGCTGAAAGCGGTGATCACCCAGAACATCGACGGACTGCATCAGATGGCAGGCAGCCGCCGGGTGCTGGAGCTCCACGGCACGGTACACCGGAATTACTGCCAGAAATGCGGCAGGCTCTTCGGCATGAGCGATATCCTACGCAGCGAAGGCGTGCCCCACTGTCCCTGCGGCGGCGTTATCAAACCCGATGTGGTGCTCTATGAAGAGAGCCTGGACACCCGCATCCTTACCCAGGCGGTGGAGGAGATCGCCCGGGCCGATCTGCTGATCGTGGCCGGCACCTCTCTGGTGGTCTATCCGGCCGCAGGGCTGCTGGACTATTTCAATGGCCGTCACCTGGTGCTCATCAACCGCACCGAAACCGGCCGGGAGGGAAGAGCCAGCCTGTTTATTCAGGACAGTGTGGGAAAAGTTCTTTCCCGCCTGCGCTGAAGCTGCTTTTTTTGGCAGAAATCGCCCTTGACAACCGGAGAAAAATGGTTTAATCTTGTAAGAAACCAATCCAAATGCATTGACTGGGGGAAAAGAAGCCCGCCTGGCCTGCAGAGAGCTGTCGGATGGTGCAAGACAGTGGCAGAAGGCTTTTCTAACTGACCCACGAGCAGCAAGCCCAACGGCATTTTGCCCAGTAAGCGCGCCGGAAGCCCACCGTTATGAGGGCACGGGGTGATGGCCCCGACCGAGTGGGCCCTTTGGCCAACAAGAGTGGTACCGCGGGATTGCACCGAATTCCGTCTCTTGCGTTTTTGCAGGAGACGGTTTTTTATTGGTTTGCCTCGCCTGCCAGTTTTCATCGAAAGAGGAGAAGGAAAAATGGATCTGATCAAAAAAACCCGGGACGAAAATTGGGAAGAAGAAGACTGGTGCAAAGACCGCTGGATGCTCCAGGGCTATGTGGTCAATTCCGGCTCCCACATTTCGGCAACCGCCAATGTGAGCCTGTGTTACAATGGAGATGGAATGGAGACGGTGGCCTTTGGCATCGGCCCCATTGAGGCGGCCTTCCACGCCATCGAAAACATCGTACAGACCGGCGCCCAGCTGGTCAGTTACAGCATCCGCTCTATGAGCCGGGGCATGGACGCCCAGGGCCAGGTGGAGGTGCAGCTGGAGCATGGCGGAAACACCATCACCGGCGTGGGACTGAGCACCGACATCATCGAAGCCAGCATCAAAGCCTATCTGGACGGCGTCAATCAGATTCTGGCAAAGTAACCAAAGCGGGAGGTAAGCCTCCCGCTTTTTTGTAGGGCCCGTGCCTTGTACCCAATCCCAAATGGGGGTACAATGGGAAAAGACTGCCTCGGAAATGAGAGGCAATAGGGGGAGGACACAATGGAAAAAGGGAGAAAAAAGAAACCGCTTCCCACCAGGCGGACCATGATCGTGGCCTTTGTGCTGACGGCGCTGTTTGCCGCCATGGCCATGCCTCCTCTGGCGGTGCATTTCAGCGAAAAGCGGGGAAGTATCCAGGTGGAGGGCACGGTGGTGGACATGGAACGCAGCCGTTCTCTGCGCCAGAACAAAAACGGAGGATATTACAACTCCTACGACCAGTTCCCGGTGTATGAATTCACTTATGGCGGGGAAGAGCTGCGCCTGACCGGCGATGCCCGGGGCGATGTGGAGATCGGTGAAACCCGCTCTCTGTATTACTGGCCGGAAACCGGCCTGGTCATTGCCAAGGGAGACGCCCGACGCCTTGTTCTGTCGGCGGTAATGGGGCTGGCCGCCTGCTGCGCCTTTGTCACCGGCACCCGGGCGGCCTGGCTGCGGCGGGATATGGAGGAAAACAAACCCAGCAAAGCCAAAGGACGGATTTTCCGGATTCTCATCCTCACCGGCGTGGTGTGCATCGTCTTTGTCATTTTGCTGGTGACCACCGAGCTTCGCTATATCTGGACCGGCGTGCAGGTGCGGGCCCAGGTCCAATACCCCGACGGGGACGGCCGGGGAGCCAGCGTCACCTTCCAGTGGAAAGACAAGGAAAAAGGGGTCCATGCCGTGACCTCGCCCTTCTCGCTGCTGCCCAAAAGCTACTACCGGGGCGACAAATTGATCATCTACTATAACACCGGCTGGCAGCAGGGACATATTCCGGCCAACCGGGGCCTTGTGTGGACCGGTGCTTTGGGCGGAAGCGCTGCGGGGATCATCACCCTGTCCTGGGGCGTTTGGGGACTGACCCGGCAAAAACGGCGGCAGAAAAGCTAAACTCCCAGTATCTGGACTCCCATACTTTTCTTTGCCCGTATCGGTTGTTTCAGTCCAGGAAACCATTGTCCTGCGTGATGCGGATTTTGCGAAAAAAGGCGGCCTTGCGGCCGCCTTTTTTTCGCATTATAATGAAAAATATAAAATCATCCAAAGAAAAGAGGGGGACCGCCATGAACCAGACTCTGATCATCGGAAAGAAAGACGCAGAAGAGCTTCTCACCATGGACGCCTGCATCCGCGCCATGGAAGAAACATTCCGGGATATTTCCGCTGGAAAAACCACCATGCTCCAGCGGAGCATGATGCCCCAGAAGAAGGGAAACACATTTGCCCTCATGGCATCGGACAACCAGCAGCAGGAAATCTGTGGCGTCAAGACCATTGTCTTTCCCGGCTCTGAGGCCAAGAAAAACGGCACCAGCCAGGGAATCATCCCCTTGTTTGACAGCGCCACCGGCGCTCTTCTGGCCATTGTGGATGCCGAGCACATCACTGCACTGCGCACCGCCGCCGCCAGCGCTGCGGCCACCCGTGTGCTGGCCCGGGAGGACAGCTGCACCCTGGGATTGCTGGGCGCCGGACGCATTGGCCGGATGCACATTGCCGCCATATCCCAGGTGCGCCCCATCCGCCGTGTCTTTGTATGGAACCGCACTCCTGCCGGTGGAGAAGCCTGCTGCAAGTGGGTAAAAGAGCAGCTGGGACTGGAAGCTGTCCTGTGCGAAACACCCCGCGAGGCCACGGAACAGGCAGATATTCTCTGCACCGTCACCCAGGCCAAGGAGCCGCTGGTGGAGGGAGAATGGATCAAAGAAGGGGCTCATATCAACGCTGTAGGCGCCTGCGCCCCCACGGCCCGGGAAGTGGACAGCCGCACCGTCTGCCGCTCGGCCATCTACCTGGATCAGCGTCAGGCCGCTTTGCGGGACGGCGGAGATCTGGTGATTCCTCTGGAAAAAGGGGAGCTTTCCATGGACAACATCCGGGGCGAAGTGGGCCAGGTGCTTCTGGGCACCGTGCCCGGCCGGCAAAGCCCGGAAGAAATCACCTTTTTCGAATCGGTGGGCATCGCTGTGGAAGACCTGTCCGCCGCCCACCTTCTTTACCAGCTGGCCCTGGAAAAGGGAAGGGGAACGATGGTGGAAATCGGCTGATCTGTTTATCAAAATCCGACCTGTACAGAAAATCCGCCGTTTGCTGTGCAAGCGGCGGATTCAGACTGTAGTAAAAGCAATATCATCAAAAGAAATCTTATGCTCTTCCCCGAATCAATTTGCAAAAAGCCGCGACCTGTGCGTGGCTTTTTGCACCTCTCAAGGGGCCAGTGTGGCCGAGTGGCTGCACGCAGCCCCTTGCAAAAACCCGAAAAAGTGGCCCAAGCCACTTTTTCGGAACGCTCCCCCCGCCGCTTGCTGTGCAAGCGGCGGGGTTTTTTATTTTTTCAGCAAAGGGCGGCACGGATGACGGCCTGGTATTCCTCTTGAGAAGAAACCTTGCCCACAGCAGAGAAGGAAGCATTGGGCAGCTTGAACAGCTCCTGAGCCAACTGATGGACTCCATCCCGGGTGACGGCGTCATAGCCCCGGATGATATCCTCGGCGCTGAGGGGATGGCCATAGAGGAACTCACCCCGGGCGTTGGCATTCATCCGGCTGTTCATGCTCTCCAGGCTCATCAAAGCCGAGCTCTTCAGCTGTTCCACCGAACGCCGCACTTCTTCTTCCGTGGGGCCTTCCTGGGCAAAGGCCCGCACTTCCTGGCCGATGAGCTCCAGAGCCTGCATTTCGGTGGGACGGCCCAGGGCGGTATAGATGCCGAAATAACCGGTATCCCGATGGGCCGAAGAGAAGGAATAGATGGTATAGCAAAGGCCCTTCTGCTCCCGCACCCGCTGGAACAGGCGGGAGGACATTCCGCCGCCCAGGATGTTGCTGAGCACCTGCATCCGGTAACGCTCCGGGCTTCCGGCGGCGATGCCGGGGAAGGCCAGGCACAGATGGTTCTGCTCAATGTCCTTGGTCTTGGTGGTGAAAGAGGGCTGATAGACGGCCTGGGGCGCTGTCAGCGGCTCTCCCCCCGGCATCTTTTCAAACCGGCGGGCAATCTGCTCGATGTCGTTCATGGTAAAGCTGCCGGCCACCGATACCACAGTATTAGCGGCAGAATAGCGGCTGCTGCAATAATCCCGCAGGGTGTCCCCCTGGATCTTCTCCAGGGTCTCCCGGGTGCCCAGAATGGGACGGCCCAGAGAGGAGCCCTTGTAAATGGCCGAGGACAGCCGCTCGATCACCAGATCGTCGGGGGTATCCTCATACATACCGATCTCTTCCAGAATGACGCCCCGCTCCAGATCGGTCTCCTGCTGGCCGAACCTGGAGTGGAAATACATATCACACAGAAGATCGGCGGCTTCCTGGATGTGGGTGTCCAGCACCCGGGCATAGTAGCAGGTGTTCTCTTTTGTGGTAAAGGCATTGACCTGGCCGCCGATGGCGTCAAAGGCCGTGGCCAGCTGGGCCGCTGTGCGGCTTTCGGTGCCTTTGAACAGCATATGCTCGATGTAGTGGGAAATGCCTCCCAGCTCTTCCGGCTCATGACGGGAGCCGCTTTCCACCCAAACGCCCAGGGCGCAGGAGCGCACCGAGGGAACCTGCTCATAAAGAATACGCACGCCGTTGGGCAAAGTGATTTTTTCGATCATAGTCACACCTCAAACGCAAAAATCTGCGGCCCTGCCGCGTAAAAGGCGGGGCGGGCCATGAGACCCGCCCCGTTTCCCGGAGCTTTGTCTGGCTCCGTAACAGTATTTCTTCTTTCTTACCGGATATGTTCGCCGGGCTTGGCACCGCCCCGGGCGTTGATCTCGGCAATGGCGTCCTTGCGGGACAGGTTGATCCGGCCCTTGTCGTCGATCTCCACCACCTTGACCCAGGTCATGTCGCCGATGTTCAGCACATCTTCCACCTTCTCCACCCGGCGGTTGTCCAGCTTGGAGATGTGGATCAGTCCATCCTTACCGGGGGCGATTTCCACAAAGGCGCCGAAGCTCATGATGCGCACCACTTTGCCATAGAAGATGTCGCCGATTTCCGGATCCTTGACAATGGCCAGGATGGTCTTCTTGGCGGCGTCGCAGTCGGCGGCATTGATAGCGGCAATGCATACCGAGCCGTCGTCCTCGATATCGATCTTGGTGTTGGTGTCGGCGGTGATCTTCTGGATCACAGAGCCGCCCTTGCCGATGACATCGCGGATCTTCTCGGGATCGATGGTGAAGCGCACCATCTTGGGAGCATAAGCGGACAGCTCAGGACGGGGAGCGGGGATGCAGGGAAGCATCACCTCGTTGAGGATCTCCATCCGGGCCACGCGGGTCTTTTCAAAGGCTTCTTCGATGATCTCCATGGTCAGGCCGTCGCACTTGATGTCCACCTGGATGGCGGTGATGCCCTTCTCGGTGCCAGCCACCTTGAAGTCCATGTCGCCGAAGAAGTCTTCGATGCCCTGGATATCGGTGAAGGTGATATGGCGGTCGCCTTCCACCACAAGGCCGCAGGAAATGCCGGCCACAGGGGCCTTGATGGGCACACCGGCGTCCATCAGAGCCAGGGTGGAGCCGCAGACGCTGCCCTGGGAAGTGGAGCCGTTGGAAGAGAGCACTTCCGAGACCAGACGGAAGGAATAGGGGAACTCTTCCACAGAGGGGATGACGCATTCCAGCGCACGCTCGGCCAGAGCGCCGTGGCCGATCTCCCGACGGCCGGGGGAACGGGAGGGCTTAGCCTCGCCCACGGAATAGCCGGGGAAGTTATACTGATGCATATAGCGCTTTTCGGTTTCTTCGTAGATGGTGTCCAGCTCCTGGGCATCCCGGAGAGTACCCAGGGTGCAGGTGGTCAGAACCTGGGTCTGGCCGCGGGTGAACAGGCCCGAGCCATGGACACGGGGCAGCAGGCCCACTTCGGCGGCCAGAGGACGCACCTCGGTGAGGCTGCGGCCGTCCACACGCTTCTGCTCATCCAGCAGCATACGGCGCACCACATACTTCTGCAGCTTGTACATGCACTCGCCGAAGAGCTTTTCGCTGTCGGGGTATTTCTCGCCGAACTTCTCGATCACTTCATCGGTGAGGGCGTCGATGGCCTTGTCCCGCACGGTTTTGTCCACAGCCAGAATGGCCTCACGCACCTGGGCCTCGGCGTAATTCTTCACATCTTCGTACATCTCAGCAGGCACGGTGATGTGCTCGAAATCAAACTTCTCTTTGCCGATCTCCTTCTTGATGCCGTCGATGAAAGCCACCAGCTTCTTGATCTCATCGTGAGCGATGGCGATGGCCCGGAGCATCTGGTCCTCGGGGAACTGATCGGCGCCGGCCTCGATCATGACCACCTTGTCAGCGGTGCCGGCCACGGTCACATTCAGCTGGCTCTTCTGCCGCTGCTCGGAGTTGGGGCACACCACATAAGCGCCGTTGACATAACCCATGTTGACGCCGCCGATGGGGCCGCCCCAGGGGATGTCGGAAATGGACAGGGCAATGGAGGTGCCGATCATGGCGGCGATCTCCGGCAGGTTGTCGTGGTCCACGCTCATGACGGTGCAGCTGATGACCACATCGTTGCGCATATCCGAGGGGAAGAGGGGACGGATGGGCCGGTCGATCAGGCGGGAAGCCAGGATGGCCCGCTCGGAAGGACGGCCTTCCCGGCGCATGAAGCTGCCGGGGATACGGCCCACGGCGTACAATTTTTCTTCAAAGTCCACAGACAAGGGGAAGAAGTCGATGCCGTCCCGGGGCTTTTTGGAAGCCGTGGCATTGACCAGCACGCAGGTATCGCCCCAGCGCACCATGCAGGAAGCGTTGGACAGGCCGGCCAGCTTGCCGGTCTCCACCACCAGAGGCCGGCCGGCCAGGGTGGTTTCAAATCTTCTTTCGTTGGGGAATTCCATCTTGGTAATCATAAAAAAGGTTCCTCCTTTTCCGGTGCGGATACCCAATGCTTTTAGCACTTGAATGGCCGGGCCTTGCCATGAGACCGGGTCATTCAACTGCTAAAAAGACAGGGGGCACCGCAGGTGATTGTGATATTCTGGATGAAAGAAAATGCACAGAAGGGAGGACAAAGATTTGTCCCCCCTTTTGCATATTTCTTTACTTACGCAGGCCCAGCTTCTTGACGATGGCGCGGTAACGCTCCACATCCTTCTTCTGGAGATAAGCCAGCAGGCCACGGCGCTGGCCGACCATCATCAGCAGGCCACGACGGCTGTGGTTGTCCTTCTTGTGAACCTTCAGATGCTCGGTCAGCTCGTTGATCCGGGCAGTCAGAATGGCGATCTGCACTTCGGGAGAACCGGTGTCGGTCTCGTGCAGGCGGTTGGCTTCGATCACTTCGGCCTTTTTGTCTTTGAGAATCATTGGTATTTCCTCCTGTTTTTCATTCGCCGCAAGGCTGTGTGGGGGGCCTGGAAGGCGCTTTGCTGAAACAAAGCCTGAATCCCCGGACAAAGCACAAGGGCACACATTTGGATTTTACCATAGCTGCTCAGAGATGTAAAGGAAAAAAACAGAAAAACCTGATGCTTTTTTATTCTTTCACCTGATAGCCGCAATAGGTGATGGCGGCCTTGGCCAAAACTGTGGTGGGGTCGACGCATTCCTCTTCCAGATGGAACAGCTCCTGGAGAATGGGAAGCTCGGTGCAGCCCAGGATAAAGTAACCGGCGCCCTTTTCCTTCATCTGCTGCAAAACCTTGCGGAAAGCCGCTTCATCCAGGTTCTCGCTGCCCGATTTCACCCCGTAGATCAGCTCCATCAGCACTTTCTGCTGCTCTTCATCGGGAGCGATGCAGGGAACGCCCTGCTCTTCCAGAGCCTTGTGGTAGATCCCCGAGCGGATGGTGCCGGTGGTTCCCAGCAGTCCCACCGGGGTATCGCCGTGGCTCTCCCGGCAGGTGCGGGCGGTCTCCTCCAGCATGCTGATGAAGGGGATGGGGGAGACTTCCTTCAGCCGGGGCAGGAAGTAATGGGCGGTGTTGCAGGGCATGATGAGCACATCGGCCCCGATGGAAGAAAGCTTCTTCACCGAATCGGTCATGGCAGGCACCGGATCGGCTCCCCCTTCCAGAATGGCGGTGGTGCGGTCGGGAATCCGGGCGTTGTCGTCGATATAGATGCGGATATGATCGTTATCGCAGCCGGCCTTGGTGAGCAGGACGATCTTCTTGAACAGGTCGGCGGTGGCCAGAGGCCCCATGCCTCCCAGGATGCCAATGGATTTTTTCATCTTTCTAACCTCACAAACAGAATTTTATTGGTTTTCTTCCAGCCAACGGGTGGCGCAATGGGCATAGAGGGCGGCCCCCACCGGCAGACATCCTTCGTCCGGGGTGACAAAGGGGCTGTGGAGGGCATAGGTATACCCTTCTTCTGTGCTGCCCGCTCCCAGGTTGATCATCATGGAAGGCACTTTGGTGGACACATAGGCAAAGTCCTCGCTGCCCAGAGAGGGCTGGTTTTCCCGGACGAATACCTTGTCCTCCGGCACGATCTCCTTGATGAAGGGGAGCATTTCTTCGCACAGGGCCGGATTATTATAGGAAGGAGGTGTGCCGCCGGTAGGTTCTTCCACCCGGATGGTGGCCCGGAAGGCCTTGGCAATGCTTTCGGCCACTTCCCGCACCCGGCGGATGAGAAATTCCCGGTTTTCCGGGGACAGGGCCCGGATGGTGCCCTCCAGTGTGGCGGTGTCGGCGATGATATTGCAGGCCGATCCGCCCTGGAACACTCCCACGGTGACGATGGACAGCTGATCGGCCGGCACTTCTCTGGCCGGGATCTCCTCCAAAGCGATGAGGATATGGGCAGCTACGCTGATGGCGTCCACCCCCTGATAGGAAGAGGCCCCATGGCAGCCCTTGCCCTGGACGATAATGCGGAAACTGTCCCCCGAGGCGTGAGAGGGGCCTTTGGTGAACTTGACGCTGCCCACCGGGCTTTCCGGATTGCCGGTGCCGATGTGCATGGCAAAGGCGGCGTCCACATGGGGATTTTCCAGCACGCCGTTTTCCACCATATCCCGTGCGCCGGCCAGCTTTTCCTCGGCCGGCTGGAACATCAGCTTGACGGTACCCGGAAGGGCGCTTTCATTTTCCTTCAGGAGCTTTGCAGCCCCCAGCAGCATGGCGGCGTGGAAATCGTGGCCGCAGGCGTGCATGCAGCCGTTTTTGCTGGCAAAGGGCAGATCGGTCTGCTCCGAGATGGGCAGAGCGTCGATGTCTCCCCGCAGCAGGATGGTTTTGCCCGGCTTGCCCAGGGTGACCACCACCCCGGCTTTGCCGCAGCGTTCCCCTTCGATGCCCATGGCACGAAGCTGGCTCATGATCCGTTCCACAGTGTCGTCCAAATCAAAACCCACGCCGGCGTGAGAGTGGATATACCGGCGGTTTTCGGTGATCTCCTCCTGGAGTTCATAGGCGCGTTTCAGATAGGGATTCATTTGATTTCCTCCTTATGGTTTCGGGCCGAACGAATGGTTTTATTATAGTACTCCCGGGCCTGCTTGACAAGGATGCGATCCACCGGGGAGGGATCGTAGCGGGCCGACAGATACACCTGCCGCAGCAGCGTGAGCCCTTCCTGTTCGTAGCAGGACAGACACCGCTGCAAAATCTCCCGGGTGGTGCTCTCCGGCGTGATGTGGATGCCCCGCTTGTGGGCATCCCGGAGAAAGCGGGCATAGTAGTGACGCACCGCCCGGCGAGGGTCCCGGGGCGTGAAAATCTCCCGCCGGGGGCTTTTGGGTTCCCGCCATTCCTCCCGGGTGTCCTCCATCTCCGCTTGCCGGTCGTCGCTGTAGCGCCGCCTTGTCATGCGCCAGAGCACATAGCCGATGATGGCCATCAGCGCCAGAATCAGCGCGCCGATGATGATACGCTGCACCCACAGGGGCGTTTGCGTCACCTGTTCATATTCCATTCCCTTGAGTCCAAAGGCCAGCTCCACCTCTCCTTCGGTGGGCAGGGTGGGCTCAAACTTTCCGTGAAACAGGGAATAGATAAAACGGAAAACATAGGCGATGACAGTCACCGCCAGCAACAAAAGCCGGGCAAAATTCACAACCACCAGGTTGTAAAACAGGGCCAGACCATTGCGGTAAAGGATCTGGGCCGGTTCTGTGGCCGAAATCAATGTGAGGACGGCCAGAAAGACCAGCACAGCCAGATTCCGCAGCAAAAACTTCTTGTTTTCCAGCGTGGCCGGGCTGTGGCGCAGCATCCGGGTCTGGAGCACTGAGGATGCCAGAAAGAGAAAGGCCAAAGGCACCGCATCGGTGAGGGCGGCCACGCCGCCGCTGGCCAGCGCCAGGAGGGGCATGGCAATGGCCAGAATAATGGAACAGCGGTTGAAATTCTCCAGGGCCATATCATAGGAATGATAGTAGATCTTGCGAAACACCAGCAGCGTTCCATAAAGGCAGCCGAAAAGATAAACTCCGATATCCGGAGCGGTATGTAAAAAGAAAAGCCCGATGAGGCACAACAGAAGGGGAAGCCGTTCCCATTTGTTTTTCTGGCTGTTCAGCAAACGGCACAGCGCCACGGCCAAAGGGGGGAGCAGACACAGAGGCAGGGGAACTCCGTCTCCTTTTATCTGAGTGGCAAAATAGTTGCCCAGGATGAAATAAAAGGAGAACTCCGACACCATTTTAAAACAAAACAGCAAATTCATCCGCTCACCTCCTGGGAGCCCATCCCATCCTCCCGGGCGTTGATAATGAACAAGCGGCCCTGGCTCTGCTGAAACAGGGGAGCCAGGAAGGCGTCGCTTCTCTGCAACGGCGCAGGAGTGATGAGGATGTGGGCCTGTCCATCCCTGGCCCCCCGCACGGCCCGGTTGACCAAAGAGGAAAAGGGTTCCCGCACATCATAGGTGGCCCGTCCCAGGCCCTCCAGGATGGCGCGGGTATGGCCGGAACCCAGACCGTCGGACACCTGGTTCCATTGGCCGATGGCTCCGGCGGTGGCTGCATTGGTGAGGAAGGAGCAGGAAAAGCCCCGCTTCTCCAGCGCTTCCAGCACCATACGGGTGAGGGAGAAGCACCGCTCCAGCTCTTCATGGCTGCCCCCCTCCACATTGAGCAGCACGGTGACGGTGTTTTCCACCGTGTGATCCAGCTCCTTCACCATCAGATGACCGGTGCGCACCGAGTGCTTCCAGCTGATGGACTTCATCGGCTCTCTTCCGGTGTATTCCCGGGCGCCGATGGTAAGCATGGGGTCTTCCAGAATAAACCGCTGCACCGAAACATCTCCCAGAAAGCCGCCCAAAGCCCGGCTGAGGGCCGGCTCTTCCACCCGGGCCGGCAGCACCACAATCTCATAAAAAAGGGGAACATTCCGGAATCGGCTGGTAAACCCCAACAGGTCCCCGCCGGTGATGGTGGCATCGGAAATGATCCGCCGTCCTCTCTGGGGCAAGCTGGCCTTGATGCGCCGGGTGAGTTTTTGCCGGGGGCCCAGAAAGCAGGAGGAATACAGCCTGCAAACGGTGGGGTCACTTTGGAAATGGCCCAGGTAGGCATTGAGGCAGATGTCGTGGGGCAGATTCTGCACCACTTCCAGATAGGACACCGGCAGCCATTTGCCATTTTGTATGGTGGTCAAAAGCTGAAATTCCTCTCCCGGTTCCACCACGCTCTGGGAAGGGCGGCAGCTGTATGACACACGGGACAGCGCGCTTTTCACCGACACCAGCTCGCAAATCAGGGCGCAGACAATGAGCAGAAAAAGAAGGAAAAGCAAAGTGCCTCCCTCCTTTACAGGTTTTCTGTGGGCACCGGCACGGCGGCAATGAGCTTTTGCAGATAGGTCTGCACATCCCGGGAAGAGGCCAGGGAAGAGGAAGACAGACGATGTCCCAGTACATGAGGCGCCATATCCTTCACATCCTCGGGAATGACGAAATCCCGACCGTGGAAGGCGGCCGTCACCTGAGCGGCTTTATACAGGGCGATGGCGCCGCGGGTGCTGACGCCCACGGAAAAGCCGCTGTCCTGGCGGGTTTTTTCCACCAGATCCATGAGATAGCCGGAAACCACAGGAGAAAATTTCACCTGGGTATAGTTTTCCCGCACATAAGCGATGTCCTCCTGGGTGACGGTGGCCTGCAAAGAATCGATCATATGGGCTGTGCTGGGCCGGCCGATCAGCTCCAGTTCCTCCTGCCGGTCGGGGTAGCCCATGTGCAGACGCATGAAGAATCGGTCGGTTTGGGCTTCCGGCAAGGGGAAGGTGCCATAGGACTCCAGGGGGTTCTGGGTAGCCATGA
This sequence comes from Ruminococcaceae bacterium AM07-15, assembly GCA_003477405.1. Lineage (GTDB taxonomy): Bacteria > Bacillota > Clostridia > Oscillospirales > Butyricicoccaceae > Pseudobutyricicoccus. The sequence goes on along the minus strand of QUDE01000001.1, from coordinate 21,045 downwards.
CCATAAACGGCTCTTCCAGAGGATAGGTTTTGCCGTCCACCGAGATCTGCCGCTCCTCCATGGCCTCCAGCAGACTGGACTGGGTGCGGGGCGTAGCCCGGTTGATCTCGTCGGCCAGCACGATATTGGCGAAAAGAGGTCCGGGATGAAATTCAAATTCCCCGGTCTTCTGGTTGTAAAAGTCGATACCGGTCAGATCGGAGGGCAGCAGATCCGGGGTGAACTGGATGCGGCTGAATTTGCCGCCCAGCACCTTGGAAAAGGCTCTCAGCATCATGGTTTTACCGGTGCCCGGCACATCCTCCAGCAGCACATGGCCCGAGCAGACAAAACAGGTGAGCACCAGCTGGGCCACCTCTCTTTTTCCCACGATCACCGAGCACACCGGCTCCAGAACGGCATCGCGGAAGCTTTCAAATCGTTTGATATCCACAGGCAAAATCTCCTCTCTGAAAAATGGGGATACAGATGATCCATATAGATATGACAAAGGCCGTTTTGCAAAGGGTTTCTTTGCAAAACGGCCAGGCTTGTCCGAATGTCTTATTCCTCGCTGATGGCGCCAACGGGGCAAGTGGAAGCACAAGCGCCGCAGGACACGCAAGTGTCGGCATTGATCTCGTAGTGAGAATCGCCTTCGCTGATCGCGCTGACGGGGCACTGAGCCGCGCAAGCGCCGCAGCTTACGCAAGCATCGCTGATTTTATAAGCCATGGGAAAAGCACCTCCTCTTTAAATTACAGATTCATCATACCATGATTTGCGGAAATTGCAAATGAATTTTTTGCGAATCTTCGGAAAAAATACCCTCAGCGAAAAAATGACAAAAAGGTGGTGCCGAACAAAGTGGAAAAAAATCAAAACCTGGAAAACCTGTCATGGCGGCAGCTCCGCCAGGAATTGGGAGGCCCTGTGACCCTGCCCCACGAAAACCGATTCGGCGGTGCATCCGCGCCTTCCGCTCTTTCCACCCAGCCCAAAACCCAGTGAACAGGGTTTTGGTGCTACATACGCCGCCTCTTGCAATTTGAAAAATATTTGCTATACTGTTGGCATAAAGTCAAAGAAAGTCAAAGTCAAATATTTTGAAGAAGGGAATCCCCATGAAACTGTCCGATCTCATCGCCCAATTCATCACCGACCAGCTCACCGGCCAGGACGCCGTGGAGCTCCAGCGCAGCCAGCTGGCCAGCCGCTTCGGCTGCGCCCCCAGCCAGATCAACTATGTGATCGAGACCCGCTTTTCCCCGGCCCGGGGATTCAGTGTGGAATCCCGCCGGGGCGGCGGAGGATATATCCGCATTGTGCGGGTGCCCATGGGGCCCTCCGCCCTTTTGCAGCACACCGTGGCCGCTCTGGGAGAGCAGGTGGATCAATCGGGAGCCCAACTGCTTCTGCGCGATCTGCACAAGGCGGGCATCCTGGGGGATGAGTGCTTCTGCGCTTTGAAGGCCTGCCTGGGCGACCAGGCCCTCTCCGCCGTTCCCCAGCCCCTCCGTCCCCGGCTGCGGGCGGAAATGCTGGGGGCCGCTTTGGCGGCTCTGGCTGCCGCACAATAACGAAAAAGGAGGCTATGGGTATGCTGTGCCAAAAATGTGGCAAGAATCAAGGAGAAGGTTACTTTCGCTGCTTTTCTGAGAATGGATGGGAAACCATGTGGCTGTGCCCGGCCTGCGCCAGGGAGGAGGAAGCCATCCCCTGCAAAGGCAAACAGGCCCCTTCGCTGGAAGATCTGCTTCCCCCGGTGCCGGAAATGACATCTTCTCCCGACCGGGTCTGCCGCTGCGGCGCCCGGGAAGAGGAAGTCCGCCGCACCGGAAAGCCGGGCTGTGCCCATTGTTATGAAACCTTCCGTGATACCTTTGCCCCCTTGATCTCCAAGATACAGGGAGACACACATCACCAGGGGCAAGTTCCCCACAGCCAGGAAGGACGGCAGAACATCCTGCGACTGCGCCAGCAGCTTCAACAGGCGGTGGAGCGGGAAGAATACGAAAAAGCCGCCCTTTTGCGGGACACATTGCATCAGATGGAAAACACCCCCAAGGAGGGAAACATATGACCCAGCACACATGGCTGAACGACCCCTATCTGGCTTTGGGCGCCCAGGTACGCCTGCGGCGCAATGTGGACGGTCTGCCCTTCGGTCCCCGTTTGCAGGAAGCACAGGCCCTGGGCCTGCTGCATCGGGCCGAGGATGCATCAAAGCGGGCATCGGGCGCAGAAATGGTTCTGGTGCCTTTGCAGGATCTTTCCCCCGATTGCCGCCAGGCTCTGGTGGCTCAGGGACTGATTTCCCGGGATATGGAGCAAAAAGACCCCTGCGGCCTGATCTGGGGCCGGGACAAAGGGCTGGAGCTTCTGGTCAATGGGGAGGAGCACCTGACCATCCAGGCCCAGGGAGAGGCCCCGGACCTGGAGCCGCTGCTGAAAAAAGCAATGGGTCTGGAAACCCTGCTGGAAGAGAGCCTGGGCTTTTCCTATGACGAAGAGTGGGGCTATCTCACCCAGGACCCCCAGCACATCGGCACCGGATTGCAGGCTTCGGTGGTGCTTCATCTGCCCCTGCTCACCCGCACCGGCCAGATCAAAAATGTGGCGGCTGCGGCCCGGCGGGTGGGAATCAAAATGGAAAACGCCCCAGGCCGGAAGGAAAGTTACCGTCTTTTAAATCAAGCCACATTGGGCATGGACGAAGAAAGCATCATTCACAAGGTCAATGAAGCCGCTCAGGGGATTTTATCCCGAGAAATGGCCTGGCGGCAGGCTTTCCGCCGCCAGCATCCCGGCGTGATGGAAGACCGGGTGTGGCGGGCCATGGGCATTGCCCGCTGCGCCAGGCGGATGGATTGGGAGGAAGGACAGCTGGCCGTCTCCCAGCTGCGGCTGGGAGCATCCCAGGACATTCTGCCCGGCTTTTCTCCCGGAGAGCTGATGCGGCTGGAGGAAGAGATCCACCCGGCTCTTTTGACACTGGGAGCCGGTCGGGCCCTTTCCCCGCAGGAGGAAGAGGAGGCCCGGGCCCGCTGCTTCCGCCGTGCCCTTTCCCAAAAGCCCTTGGAGGACTGAACAAAGGAGGTCACCATTTCACATGGCAAACAACAGATGGACCGAAAAAGCCCAAAACGCCCTGCGTCTTTCCTATGAGGCGGCCAGCGCTCTGGGCCACAACTATGTGGGTTCGGAGCACATTCTCCTGGGCCTTTTGGGAGAAAAGCGGGGAGTGGCTTCCAAAATACTCCTTTCCTATGGTGTGACAGGGGATGCCCTCACCGCTGCCATCGTCCAGGCCATCGGCAAGGGGACACCCGGCGTCCAGCCCATGGGCATGACCCCCCACGCCAAGGAGATCATGGAACTGGCCGCGGCCGAAGCGGCCGGACAGGGGGCGGGATACATCGGCACCGAGCATATGCTCATGGCCATCCTTCGGGAAAAAGACAGCTCCGCCATGGGTCTGCTCCGCTCTCTGGGCACCGACGCCCGGGCCATCTACCGGACGCTGGAAGAGGGAGGGAGAGAAGAATCCCCTCTTGCCAGCCCTGGAGAAGGGCGGAAAAGCGGAGAGAAAAACACCCTCAAGGCCCTGGGGCAGTTCGGCATAGACCTGACCGCCCGGGCCCGGGAGGGAAAGCTGGACCCGGTGATCGGCCGGGAACAGGAGATCCAGCGGGTGATGCAGATCCTCTCCCGGCGGCAGAAGAACAACCCCTGCCTGATGGGAGAGCCGGGCGTGGGCAAAACCGCCATTGCCGAAGGCCTGGCCCAAAAGATCGTTCAGGGGGATGTGCCCGAGACCCTCAGCGGCAAGCGACTGATCACCCTGGACCTGAGCGCCATGGTGGCCGGAGCCAAATACCGGGGTGAATTTGAAGAACGGCTGAAAAATGCTCTCCAGGAAGTAAAGAAAGCCGGAAACATCATTCTCTTTATTGATGAGCTGCACATGATTGTGGGGGCCGGAGCCGCCGAAGGGGCGGTGGACGCCGCCAATATCTTAAAACCCGCACTGTCCCGGGGCGAACTCCAGGTGATCGGCGCCACCACCACCCAGGAATACCGGAAGCACATCGAAAAAGATGCCGCTTTGGAGCGCCGCTTCCAGCCGGTGACGGTGGAAGAGCCCTCCCAGGAGGATGCCCAGAAGATCCTGCTGGGTCTGCGGGACAAATACGAAGCCCATCACAAAATCAAAATCACCGACGAGGCCATCCGGGGGGCGGTGGAGATCAGCGCCCGGTATATCCCCGACCGGTATCTGCCGGACAAGGCCCTGGATCTGTTGGACGAAGCGGCCTCCCGGGCCAGATTGAAAAACATGACCCCGCCGCCTTCCCTCAAGGCTTTGGAAGATACCATCGCCCAAACCGAAAAGGAGAAGGAGGAAGCGGTGCGCACCCAGGACTTTGAGCGGGCCGCCGCTTTGCGGGATGAAGAAAAGCAGCAGAAAACCCAGCTGGAAGAACAGAAAGAACAATGGGCTCTTTCCCGGGGCCGGATCTCCGGGGCCATCGGTCTGGAGGACATCGCCCAGGTGGCCGCTCTGCTCACTGGCATCCCGGTGGCCCAGATGACCGAGGACGAAGCCGTGCGCCTGGCCCATCTGGAAGAAGAACTGCACCGCCGGGTGGTGGGGCAGGAGGAGGCCGTGCGGGCCGTGGCCAAAGCCATTCGCCGTGGACGGGTAGGACTGAAAGACCCCAACCGTCCTGTGGGCAGTTTTCTCTTCCTGGGCCCCACCGGCGTGGGAAAAACCGAACTGGCCAAGGCGTTGGCCCAGGGGGTGTTCGGGGAGGAAAAATCCCTGATCCGTCTGGACATGAGCGAATATATGGAGCGCCACAGCGTTTCCAAGCTGGTGGGCTCGCCGCCGGGATATGTGGGCTATGAAGAGGCGGGACAGCTCACCGAAAAAGTGCGGCGCAGACCCTACTGCGTGCTCCTGTTTGACGAGATCGAAAAGGCCCATCCCGATGTGTTCAACCTGCTTTTGCAGGTGCTGGACGACGGCATTCTCACCGATTCCCAGGGCCGCCGGGTGGACTTTAAAAACACCATTATCATCATGACCTCCAATGTGGGGGCCAGCCAGCTGCAAAACAAGCGCCCCCTGGGCTTTGGCGGCGCACAAGGGGAAGAAGAAGACCGCCAGATGAAAAAAGAGCTGCTGGCCCAGCTGAAAAAGGCTTTCCGGCCGGAGTTTCTCAACCGCATTGACGACACCATCGTCTTTACCCGGTTGCAAAAGGATGAGATCCGCCAGATTGCCGCCCGTCTGATGGATCAAGTAGTAGAGCGGCTCCGGCCAGCCGGTCTGGAGGCCTCCTATGACGATGCTCTGCTGGACCATCTGGCCGAAAGCGGCTTTGACCCGGACTATGGCGCACGGCCGCTGCGGCGGGCCATACAGTCCCAGATCGAGGACCTGGCCGCCATGGAACTGCTGGAAGGCCATGTGAAAAAAGGGGAGCATGTGCTCTTTACCCTGCGCGACGGTGAAGTACTGTTGGAAAAAGCAGAGGACCGGGAGCCTGCTTTTGCCCCGGCCCTTTCCTAAAAGCAAAAGCCCCGGCGGAATGTCCCGCCGGGGCTTCATTTCTTTCAGTGCTCCATATGCCGGCCCAAAAAGGCGGCCATGGCCTGACAGAGCTTGCTTTCGCTGTCAGAAGCAGTCTTGCTCTCTCCCAGGCAGGCCACAGCTCCCAGCAGATCCCCGCCCGACAGAATGGGGGCGGCGGAAGTGACAAACAAGGGCGCCTCCCCCTGACACAGGGGAAGGGGCTTTCCTGCACCGGCCCGATACACCTGCCGCTCCTCCATCATCTGACACAGCTCCGGGGAAAGCCTGCCTTCCTGCACCTCTTTGCGGCAAGGACCCGCCGCGGCCACCACCGAATCCCGATCGGTGACCACGGCGCTGCACCCCAGGGTACGAAAAATGGCGTCGCACATCTGCTGGGCAAATTCTCCCTGGTCATCCATCATGGAATATTTTTTAAAAATCACGCTGCCGTCCTTTTCCGTAAAGATCTCCAGCGGGTCTCCCTCCCGGATGCGCAAAGTGCGCCGGATCTCCTTGGGAATCACCACCCGCCCCAGATCGTCAATACGCCGGACGATACCGGTAGCTTTCATATGCCAATTTCTCCTTTTATTTCAGATACTGGGAATAGTGTATGGAATCCATGGGCAGTTATACAGGCAAAGACGGGAAGAAATCCCTCTCGGCTTTTCCTTCGGCCCCAGGCCTTTGCCGCCTTTTGAGACAAAAGTTTTCCATCCCCTCTTGACGGGACAGGATGCTTTGGCTATACTATTAGTTAGTGTCCTAATTAGTTTCAGAAAGAAGGATGACGATTGAAGCTGGAACGCATGATTGGCGCCCGGATCAAGTCCCTTTCCAATTTGCTCAAACGGCAGGTGGATCAATCCATGTCCGAAATTGGCATCGAGCCCCTCACCGGTATGCAGGGGCGCATTGTGGGCTATTTGGGGCATCACCAGGATCAGGATGTTTTTCAGCGGGATATCGAAGAGGAGTTTCAGATCCGCCGCTCCACGGCCACAGGCATTTTGCAGCTTCTGGAGAAAAAGGGGCTTTTGGAACGCCGCCCGGTGGCCCGGGATGGGAGACTGAAAAAACTGGTGCTCACTCCCAAGGCTCTGGCCATCCATCAGTGCATCGAAGAGCGGATCATCCAAAGCGAAAACGATCTGTACAGTTGCCTTACGCCGGAAGAACTGGAGCAGTTTTTCGTTATCACCGACAAGCTTCGCCATCACCTGGAGCATAAATAAACCTACGCCGCCTTGTGCGGCGTTTCTCCCGCCCATATAGTTAGGATGCTTACTGTCAGCTCCATAACAATTTGTTATATTTTTCAATTTCAAGGAGGTCCCTATGCTCAAAACACTGCTTTCCCATCTGCGGGAATTCAAACGGGTCTCCATCCTCACACCCATCTTTGTGGTGTTGGAAGTGGTGATGGAGGTGCTCATCCCTCTGATGATGGCCGCCATCATCGACAACGGGGTGGAGAAGGGGAACATGGCCTATGTGTACCGCACCGGTCTGCTGATGGTGCTCATGGCGATGCTCTCCCTGTTTTTCGGCGCCTGCGCCGGACGCCTGGCCGCCAAGGCCAGCAGCGGCTTTGCCCGCAACCTGCGCCGGGGAATGTTTGCAAATATCCAGCGCTTCGCCTTTTCCAACCTGGACAAATATTCCACCGCCGGTCTGGTCACCCGTATGACCACCGATGTAACCAATGTGCAAAATGCCTTTCAGATGATTCTGCGCATGTGCACCAGAGCTCCCACCATGCTTCTGTGCGCCTTGGTGATGGCCTTTTCCATCAACGCCAGACTGTCTCTGATCTTTGTGGCAGCCATCATCTTCCTGGGCTTCTGCCTGGTGCTCATCACCAAAAACTCCCATCCGGTCTTTCTCCGGGTTTTCCGCAAATACGACGCCCTCAATGCCAGCGTCCAGGAAAATGTGGGCGCCATTCGGGTGGTAAAATCCTATGTGCGGGAAGACCATGAGATCAGCAAATTTGAACAGGCCTGCCAGAATGTGTACCGGCTGTTTGTCCGGGCCGAGCGGGTGCTGGTGCTCAACGCCCCGGTGATGCAGCTGACCGTCTATGGCTGCATCCTGCTTCTGTGCTGGCTGGGCGCCAAGATGATCGTGGTGAACGATCTGACCACCGGTCAGCTGATGAGCCTGTTTTCCTATGTGATGAACATTCTCATCAGCCTGATGATGATCTCCATGGTCTTTGTTATGATCACCATGGCCCGGGCCTCGGCTGACCGTATCGCCCAAGTGCTCACCGAGGAGCCCGACCTGGAAAACCCGGAAAACCCGGTGACCTCTGTCAAAGACGGCTCCATCCAGTTTTCCCATGTGACCCTGCGGTATTCTTCCGGCGGAAAACCGGTGCTGCGGGACATCGATCTGACGGTGGAACCGGGGGAAACCCTGGGCATCATCGGCGGCACCGGCTCTTCCAAATCCAGCCTGGTGCAGCTGATCCCCCGGCTTTACGATGTGAGCGAAGGCTCGGTGGCCGTAGGCGGTGTGGATGTGCGCCGCTATGACTTGCAGACCCTGCGCAATGAAGTAGCCATGGTGCTGCAAAAGAATGTGCTCTTCTCCGGCACCATCCGGGAAAATCTGCAGTGGGGCAAAAAAGACGCCACCCAGGAAGAACTGGAGCACGCCTGCCGTCTGGCCCAGGCCCATGACTTTGTCACGGCACTGCCTCAGGGCTATGACACCTACATCGAGCAGGGAGGCACCAATGTGTCCGGCGGCCAGAAGCAGCGGCTATGCCTGGCCCGGGCCATTCTGAAAAACCCCAAGATCATGATCCTGGATGACTCCACCAGCGCCGTGGATACCCGCACCGACAAGCTGATAAGGGATGCCATGGCCCAGGAACTGCCGGGCACCACCAAGATCATCATTGCCCAGCGTATTTCCTCGGTGCAGGACTGCGACCACATCCTGCTGCTGGACGCCGGAAGCATCTGCGCTTATGGTACCCATAAAGAGCTTCTGGAAACCAGCCCCATCTATAAAGAGATCTATCTTTCCCAGCAGAAAGGAGGGGATGAAGAATGAGCCCCATGCCCAAAGGCCCCATGATGCAGAAAGGACCGGCCGTGGCCCATCCCTGGAAGGTGCTGCGCCGCCTGTTCGCCTATTTGCTCAAGCGTTATAAATTCCAATGTCTTCTGGTGTTTGTGCTCATTTTGTGCGGCACTGCCGCCATGGTCATGGGCAACCTGTTCATCAAGACATTGATCGACGACTATATTGCTCCGTTCCTCACCCAAAGCTCTCCCGATTTCACCCCGCTGCTCCGGCAGCTTGTGCGCATGGGCCTGATCTTCCTGGCGGGCGCTCTGTCCACCCTGGCCTACAACCAGATCATGGTGTATGTGACCCAGGGCACCCTGCGCAGCCTGCGCTGTGATCTGTTCCGCCACATGGAGACCCTGCCCATCCGTTATTTTGACACCCACCCTCACGGGGATATCATGAGCATCTACACCAACGACATCGACACCCTCCGTCAGATGATCAGCCAGAGCATGCCTCAGCTGGTGTCCTCGGCGGTGACCATTCTGGGCGTTCTGCTCTCCATGATCTCCCTGAACATCCCCCTCACCTGTCTGTCTTTGTTCATGGTGGGGCTGATGCTGCTGGTCACCCGGCAGATCACCAACCGCTCGTCCCGTTATTTTGTGGCCCAGCAGAAAAACCTGGGCACCGTCAACGGCTACATCGAAGAGATGATGGAAGGGCAGAAGGTCATCAAGGTTTTCTGCCATGAAAAAGAGAATGTGGACCGGTTCAATGCGCTCAACGATGAGCTGTTCCACAGCGCCGACAACGCCAACGGCTTTGCCAACATCCTCATGCCCATCATGGGCAACATGGGCAACCTGAGCTATGTGCTCACCTCCATTGTGGGCGCCCTTCTGGCCATCGGCGGTGTGGGCGGCTTCACTCTGGGCGGCCTTGCCTCCTTCCTCCAGTTCAACCGCAGCTTCAACCAGCCCATCTCCCAGATCTCCCAGCAGATCAATGCCATCATCATGGCCCTGGCCGGCGCCCAGCGGATCTTCACCTTGCTAGACGAAGAGCCCGAAGAGGACGAGGGAGATGTGACCCTGGTCAATGTGCTTTTGGACAAAAACGGCAAGCTTCAGGAGACCCAGGACCGCACCGAGCTGTGGGCCTGGAAGAGCCCCGACGGCACCCTCACACCTCTGCGAGGCGATGTGCGCATGAAAGATGTGACCTTCGGCTATGTACCGGAGAAAACCGTGCTTCACAACATCAGCCTCTATGCCAAACCGGGCCAGAAAATCGCCTTTGTAGGCGCCACCGGCGCAGGCAAAACCACCATCACCAATCTGATCAACCGATTCTATGACATCGACCGGGGCGAGATCCTCTATGACGGTATCCCGGTCAGCCGTATCCACAAAGAATCCCTTCGCCGGTCCCTGGGCATCGTTTTGCAGGATACCCATTTGTTCACCGGCACCGTTATGGACAACATCCGCTATGGCCGGCTGGACGCCACCGACGAGGATGTGATCCAGGCCGCACGCCTGGCCAACGCCGACACCTTCATCGAGCAGCTGCCCCAGGGCTATGCCACCATGCTCACCGCCGACGGCGGCAGCCTGTCCCAGGGCCAGCGTCAGCTTCTGGCCATTGCCCGGGTGGCGGTGGCCGACCCGCCGGTGCTCATTCTGGACGAAGCCACTTCCTCCATCGACACCCGCACCGAGCGTATCGTGCAGGAAGGCATGGACAATCTGATGTCGGGCCGCACGGTATTTGTCATTGCCCACCGTCTGTCCACCGTCCACAATTCCAACGCCATCATGGTACTGGAAAACGGCAACATCATCGAGCGGGGCACCCACGAAGAGCTGATGGAGCAAAAAGGCCAATACTATCAGCTCTATACCGGCAAATTCGAATTATCCTGATTCCTCCCATACAAAAAAGCTGTCCGGAAAAATTTCCGGACAGCTTTTTTTACGCTTCTTCTTTTTTCACAATGGCTTTTTTCCGCCATTTGCCCCGACGGTAGGCGATTACCGACAGCATGGCGCCCATACACCAGGAAATCAGCAAACTGATAAACAGGCAATAGGGGGAGTGCATCACGGCAGCCAGGCCATAGGCCAGCGGCACCCGGATGACCACTGTGGTGATGAGAGAGATCCACATGGGGCTCATGGTGTCACCCGCACCCCGCATGACGCCGGACAGCGTCTGGGTAATGGCCATAGCAATATAACCCAGAGCCAGCACCCGCAGCATATTCCGGCCCATCTCCACCACTTCCGGCGTATCGGTGAACAACCGGATGAGAGAGGAGCCAAAGATCACAATGGCCGCCACCAGCACGGCGATGACCACCAGTCCCAGACGCAGGCCATCCCGGATGCCTTCTTCCACCCGGTCGGTGCGTCCAGCGCCCATATTCTGGCCGGTATAGGTGGTCATGGCATTGCCAAAGGTGAAGTTAGGCATCATGGCAAAGCCGTCCACACGCATAACTACGGTATTCACCGCCACCACCAAAGCGCCGAAGCTGTTGGTGAGCGACTGCACCACAATGGCCGACATGGAGAAGATGGCCTGGGATAAACCGGAGGGCAGGCCCAGAATCAAAAGCTCCTTGGCCAGAAGGAGGTGAGGCTTCAAAGTGTGGAGGTTGATATCCAGGGTATCCTTCATCCGGAACAGACGGAACAGACAGAGGGAGGCCGACAGGAACTGGGCGATGATGGTGGCAATGGCCACACCGGCTACGCCCCAGCCAAACTGGGCCACAAAGAGAAGGTCCAGAACGATATTGGTCAAACAGGCCGCCATCAAAAAGATCAGCGGCATCACCGAATCTCCCATGCCTCGCAGCACACCGGCGATGATATTATAATAGGCCATACCGGCGATGCCCAGGAAATAGATGGTGAGATAGGAAGATGTCATATCAAAAATTTCCACCGGCGTATCCACCATGCGCAAAAAAGGCGGCACCAAAAGCGGGCCGACAATCATGATGATAATAGAGGCCAGCAGAGTGAGGGTAATGACCGTTCCCACTGTATCGGACAATTCCGAACGGCGCTTGGCCCCAAAATACTGGGCCACCATCACATTGGCGCCGGTGGAAATACCCACAAAAAGAACCAGAAGCAGATTGATCATGGGGCCGCTGGCTCCCACGGCCGCCAGGGCATTGTCGCCCACATAACGACCTACCACAATGGAGTCCACCGTGTTATAAAGCTGCTGGGCCAGATTTCCAATGAGCAGGGGGATGGAAAACTGGATGAGTTTTTTCACCGGGCTGCCCACCGTCATATCCTGGGCGCCCATAAATCGGGCAAGGCCTTTGGCCATGGGATCACTTCCTTCCATGATTTTCGCCGGCAAACAGTTTAGAGCCGAAACTGCTGCAATGAAAAGAATACCATAAAATCGCAGTTTCCGCAAGCGCCCACCATTTTTGCCCAAAAGCAAAGAGCGCCCTTTTATCGCAAGGGCGCTCTTTGTTTGCATATTAAGGCAGCTTTTTGCCGCAGCGGCGGCAGAAGTCATAGTCCTTTTCCGCCGGGGCCCCGCAATAGGGACAGAAGCCTCCTCCCGGCTCTTTGTTCTCCTCCGCAGGGGAGGAGGGAGGGGCCATCCTCTTTTCCAGCGGGTCGGGCTCCTCGCCGTCCTCGGTGATGTCAAACACCGAATACCGATTTTCCCCCGTGGCATTTTTAAATTGATAGACGGCCTGCAAAACGGCAAACAAAATGAAAACCACGCCGAACAAGGCAAAAATCCCGGCTCCCATCTGCACAGCCGCCATGGTCCAGATGACGCCGAACACCCCGGCGAAAATGCTGCCCAGGCCTCCCATCATGGAAGGGCCCCGTCCGGGCTTGATGCTTTTCATAAAATACCCTCCTTGCCATACCAAATTCCATAAATACAAATCAAATTTTTCTCAGTATAGCACAGAGCCTTTCGGCCGGAAAGAGGAAAAAATGAAAAAGCCCTGGGAGAAATCCCAGGGCTTTGGTTTCCTTTACTTGTTCTTACAGGATGGTAAGGACAAAGGTGAGGACGATAAAGCAAATGGCGGTGATAGTGGTCAGCCGCTCCAGCTTGGCGTCCAGAGAACGGGCTTTGTTCTTCCCGAAGAAGGTGTCGGCCACACCGTTGATGGAACCGGAGAGGCCGGCCTGCTTGCCGGACTGGAAAATAACGGTCAAAATAAGCACCAGGCTGACAATCACCTGGACAATGGTCAATACAAGGCGAACGGTCTCACTCATTCTAAAAAAACCTCCGGTCAATCATAGGATGGCAAATACTTTGATTTCGATGCATTCAATATAATACCACAATCCCTGGCAAAAGGCAAGGACTTTTTCCATTACAACAGGATCAGGCCGTATTTTTTCACCAACGGCCACAGATCCTCCTCTTCCAGAGGCCAGGTACCGTCATAAACCGCCCGGCCCCAGAAGGCCCGCAGCGCCCGCTCCAGCAGCACCGGGTCCTGCGCACACAAACTGATGGGCATCTTGACCATATACTGCTCGGCGGCAAAAAGATCCACTGCATCTTCATCGGGCAGCAACAGACGCAAAGCGGTGCAGCCGTCGCTTTCCAGATCCAGCAGCTGCTGGGTAAAGTCCCCCTGGCACTCCAGCTCCCCATCGATGTCAAAGGCAGGGTCCAGCAGATGATCCCGGCCATTGGACACAGCGATGAACCAGTCCTCCTCCGGTGGGTCGGCTATGACCAGCTCCCGCTTCCAAAACCCTGTTTTTTCTCCCAGCTTTCCCAAATGGCCGCAGGCGCTTTCGTCCGGGCCCATCATCAGACAGGACCGGGGGAAGGCGGCCACCAGCTGCTGATCGCTTTCCTTGGGCAAAATAACCCCCACTGGAATCCGGGCATCCTCCCACAAGGTGCTGAACAGGCGGGGCAGCTCTTCCATCACCTCTTTATCGCCGGCGGTGAAGAGCACCGCTGCACAGCCCATGCTTTGCAGCAGAACCAGGGATGCATCCCCATCCCAGCCGTCGGGGGTGTGACTTTCTTCGTCCAGGGTGAGACAGGCCACAAAAGCCGGCTTCCCGGGGCTCTCCTGGCAGGCCAGCAAGGCAGCCCGCTGCTGAGGAACCGGCATGCCGCAATCGGCCATGACAAACCCCTGGGCATCCCCGATGATGGCTTTGAACTGCTCCACCCATTGCTGGGTGCCTTCCTCCTCCTGCTCCGGCAGGGAAAAGAGCAAGCGGTCGGGCCGCTGCAACGGCCAGGGCAGATCTTCGCCCTCGCCCTCAGCAGAAGGCTGAGGGCACAGCAGGGCCGGAAGGGAAAAGGGAAGTGGTTTCATCATTCGCTCTCCTTTTTAAGCAGCAGGAGTCTCCTGGCCCTGGTTTTCCTCCGGCGCAGGGGTCTCCTCTGTCTGTGTCAGATTGGTAAAGTTACCGTATTCATCTACGGTGTATTGCAGCGGCTGCTTGGCATATTCCCGGGCCAGCTCCAAAGCATACTGAAGCTGCTTGTCCGCCACCACCTGCTGAGAGGCCATGTCGGTGAGCTGCTGGTTGATAAGGGCCGCTGTCTGGGCGTCCAGATAATTCTGGGGTGCAATGCCCCGATAGCCGCGGAAGGCGTTCAGAGCATCGGCGGTGAGCTGATCGAACTCATACATATCGGCTTTCTGGCTCTCGTCCAGAAGGCCCAGCGCCACCAGAGCGCAGTTGAGCTTATAGGTATCCTCCGACCAGTTGGTGATGTTGAGGAACCGCTCGGGCACCTTGTCGCACTGGGCAGCAGGGTGGGGCTCTACCGTATTTTCCACCTCATGATCGGGGGCCAGGCCCACACCGTCATAGTCCGGGGTAGAGGGAGCGATCAGCTCCAGACCGGTGATGACCACGGCGGAACCGTCGTCAAACACCAGATGATACTGGCCACGGGCCTTGCCATAGGTGGTGGTGCCCACGCTTTCGGCATAACCCAGATCGCACAGAGAACTGATGACGATCTCCGAAGCGCTGGCGCTGCCTTCGTCCTGCAGAATGAGGATCTTGTTGAGCCGGGGACCCATGCCCTCGGATTTATAGACCTCGATATTCTTGTCCTCTCCCTGACGGCTGGAGATGGCAAAGAAGTTCTTTCCCTCATCGGGGATCAACCGGTTGAGGGCGTTGAGGGCCATGTTCACTTCGCCGCCGGGATTGCCCCGCAGATCCAGAATGAGCACGCCGCACTGGTTTTCCACCAGATCTTTAATGGCAAAGACGAACTGGAGATAGGAAGTGGTCTCGGCAAAGCGGGTCCACTTCATATAATAGATGCCGTCCTCCAGCACCCGGGAAGAGAAGTTGGAAATGTCGATGTATTTCCGCTCCAGCACATAGGTATAGCCGCCGGTGGCCCGCCGGACGCTGACGGTGACCTTGGTGCCCTCTTCACCCCGCAGCAGGGGAGAGACCTGATCCAGCGTCATGCCGTGGGTATAGGTGCCGTTCACCGACACCAGGATATCCCCCGGCTGGATGCCGGCCTTCTGGGCGCTGCTCCCTTGGGTGACTGCGGCGATGCGCACATCTTCTCCGTACTGCTCCAGAGTGACACCCACGCCCACATAGCTGGAGTTTGAGGGATAGCTCACATCATACTGACCGGCAGGCACATAGTTGGAATACCGGTCATAGCTGCTGAGCATGCTGCTCATCAGCTTTTCGTAAGCCTGGGGATCTTCCTCAAAGAGGGTCTTGAGGCCCCGAGCCAGCGGATCGTCGCTCATGGAGGAGTCCACCGCCACCTGGCGGATCAGATCCACAATGGCCATCAGGTTGTCATACTGTTCCTCCGCCGTGAAGGCCGACGCCGGCACGCTCAGGGAAACACAAAGGACCAAAGCGCACAAAAGCGCTGTGAGTTTTCTCGCGGTTTTCATCTTTCTTTCCTTTCCTGGGGCGAAGCCAAAAGAGGGCAAACAACAGTTACATTACATCTTGTCGGGAGCGGTGACGCCAAAGACCGACAGACCATTTTCGATGACGGTGGCCACCTGGCGGATCAGATAGACCCGGGCATCCCGCAGGGCCTCTGTCTCCGCATCCCGGATGCGGCTGACGGTGTAGAACCGGTGGAAAGCAGCGGCCACATTGTTCACATACCGGTTGATGCGGGAAGGCTCCCGATCCCGGGCGGCCAGGCGGATCTCTTCGGGCAGACGAGCCAGTTCCCGGATGAGTTCCAGCTCCTCTTCGCTTTTCAGCAGGGACAGGTCGGGATTCTCACTGCACTGCACCCCTTCCTGCTCCAGGTTCCGCAGGATGCTCTTGACCCGGGCGTGGGCATACTGGACATAATACACCGGGTTTTCGTTGTCCTCCCGCACGGCCAGGCCCAGATCAAACTCCAGGTGGGTGTCGGCGGCCCGGGAATTGAAGAAGTAACGGGCGGCATCGCAGGAGATTTCATCCAGCAGGTCGGACAGGGTGATGGCCTTGCCGGTACGCTTGCTCATACGCACCACTTCGCCGTCCCGCATCAGCCGCACCAGCTGCATCAGCACGATCTCCAGCCGGTGAGAGCCATCCAGGCCCAGGATATCCAGCGCGGCCTTCAGACGGGCCACATGACCGTGGTGATCGGCGCCCCAGATGTTGATGACCCGATCAAAGCCCCGTTGCTCAAACTTGTTCCGATGGTAGGCGATGTCAGCGGCAAAATAGGTATAGAAGCCGTTGGCCCGGCGGAGCACATCGTCCTTTTCGCAGCCGTAGTCGCTGGTGCGCAGCCACAAAGCCCCTTCGCTTTCATAGGTGGCGCCCTTCTGGGTGAGCAGATCCACCGTCTCCTTTACATAGCCGGAGTCATGAAGGGTGGATTCAAAGAACCAGGTGTCATAGGTGATCCGGTACTTTTCCAGATCCCGGCGCATTTTGGCCAGGTTCTTTTCCAGGCCGAACTGCACCAGCGCGTCATGGCGCTCCTTCTGGGATACATTCCGGTAGGAATCCCCATGCTGCTCATAAAAGATCTTGGCCAGCTCCCGGATATCGTCGCCGTGATAGCCGTCCTCGGGGAAGGGAACATTATCTTCCCCGTCCAGGATCTGAAAATACCGGGCTTCCAGGGACTGAGCGAATTTTTCGATCTGGTTGCCAGCGTCATTCACATAGAACTCCCGGGACACATCGTTGCCAGCCCGGGACAGAACCTCCGCCAGGCTGTCGCCCAGAACGCCGCCCCGGGCATTGCCCATGTGCATAGGGCCGGTGGGGTTGGCGGAGACGAATTCCACCATGATCTTTTCCTTTTTCTCATTTTGGCTGCGGCCGTAATTTTTCCCTTCCTCCTGGATATCCCGCAGCACATTTTCAAAATAACCGTGGCCCAGGCGCAGATTGAGGAAGCCAGGGCCGGCGATCTCCAGGCCGGAGAAGATGGTTCCCTCCAGCTGGGCTTTCTCACAGATGGCCTCGGCGATCTTCCGGGGATTCATGCCCAGAGGCTTTGCCGCCTGCATGGCAAAGGTGGATGCGAAATCGCCGTTCTTCACATCCTTGGGGATCTCCACCGGAGCGGTCTCAAAAGGATGGGAGGGCAGCAGTCCTTCTTCCGCCGCCTGCCGATAGGCTTTGAGGATCAGGCTCTGGGCCTGCTCCTTTGCGTTGAGCACATGATTCATAAGGTCAAACCTCCAAATTTATTCTTCCCCTGTGTCTAGGGGCGCACTTCGATCTGCAAATGATTTTCTGAGGCAAGCTGCCCGTCCAGCTCCACCTGATAGCGGATGGACAAAGCGCCGCCGTCCTCTCCCATCCGGGATGTAAGGCTATGGGTGACAGTGGCCAGCTGCAAAAGGCCGTAAGGGGTGCGGTAGGGGCTTTCGTGCCGCTGTCCTTGCTGAAAGCACAGACGGCTGTGGTTTTTTCCCGTGCGGATGATCTCCACCCGTCCTGGTTCCACTTTCAAAGTGGTTCGGGTGTCCTCCATACCGGTCATGGCGCTTTCTTCATAGGAAACAAAGAAAGAGCCGCCCCGGAAATAGAGTTTGCCATGTACCGTCAGCTCCATCTCTTCCGGCTCCTGCTGGGGATAGCGCTGACTGCTGCGGAGGAAAATCGTCACATCCCGACTCATCCCGCTCCTCCTCTCCCGCCAAAGGCGGCTTTTTATAGATACTGACAATATGTTATTGTATCATATCCTGTCAACTACGGCAAAGGTCAAAGGAAAAAAGAGCCCCGAAAGATTCGGGACTCTCCGTGTCGAAAAAGTGGCTCAGGCCACTTTTTCGAGTTTTGCAAGGGTCTGCGTGCAGCCGTTCGGCCACACTGGCCCCTTGAGAAGTGCAAAAACCGACGCACCGGTCGCCGGTTTTTGCGAATTGATGAGGGGCAGGGCAAACGGTTTCTTTGCATTATATCGGTTTTTTGACAGTCAGGGCCCCGAAAGATTCGGGGCCCTGAACGATGCATTTTTTACTGTTTGTTTTTGCTCACCAGATCAGCTCTGCGGCCTCTTCCACCAGCTCCGCAGGCAACTCCACCTGGGTATGGCTCCATATGTGCTTACCGCAGGTTTCGCAAGCCAGGGGATAGGAGCAGAACACCACAGGGGCGTTGTTTTGCGTCCGGTCGAAGCCCTGAGCCAGCACCGCTTGTCCGTACTGGGCATAGTGGCCGCCGCAGCCGGTATCACACATCATGCTGCCATCCCGCATTTCTGTGGGATACAGTTTGATCTGTTCATGGTGCCAGATGTGCTTCTGGCAAGTTGTGCACACCAGGGGATAGGAGCAAATGATGGCGGGGACATTTCCCTCTGTCCGGTCAAGCCCCCGGGCCAGCACCGCCTCACCCTGCTGCATATAATAGCCGCCGCAGCCGGTGTCGCACAAAAAGCTGTTGTTCCGGAATTCCACCAGGCCCTCTTTTTCGGCTTCTTCCATGGGAACTGGCTCTACCATCACCGCTCCCATATTGACAAAGGCCAACAGGGCCACCATCATCACACTGAGCCATCGTTTCACTTGCCTTTTCATCACAAAGCCTCCTTCCACCTTTCAATCCTTCTCCAAAAGGGAAAAGGTTGAAGTTTCATCACATAGACTGACAGATTATATCACTTTCTTATCCTTTATTATAGCATAATTTCCCATGGATTCCATTGGCGGCCTGCACAGTTTGTTTCAAACCAACATGGTTATATTGCGCAAATCTATTTGATATTCATCCGCTATTTTATGCACTTTCTCCCATCGCTCCAAGCAGGCAAACAGGAATAAGTTGTCTTGAAATCCATTTTCTGTCATATATATTCATAATTTTTTATTATATCATATTTTTCTTTTGAAAGAAAAGCATGGGAAAAAAGAAAAAAGAAAAAAAAGTCCCTTTGGCCCCTTTTTACATTTTCTTTAGAATCCGTTTAGAAAATAACAATGTTCTTTGATTTTAAGCAATTTTATGGTACTATGAAAATAACGGAAATTTTGATCTGTCACTTTTAATCAGATGGAGGAAAAGCAGATGAAAATCAACATCACCGAAACGGTACTTCGGGACGCCAACCAGTCGCTGATCGCCACCCGCATGCCCATGAGCGACTTTGAGCCCATCCTGGAGACCATGGACAAGGCCGGCTACTATGCCCTGGAGTGCTGGGGCGGCGCCACCTTCGATTCCTGCCTGCGCTACCTGCATGAAGATCCCTGGGAGCGCCTGCGCAAGATCCGCAAAGTGGTAAAGAACACCAAGTTGCAGATGTTGCTGCGTGGCCAGAACCTGCTGGGCTACAAGCACTATCCCGATGACATCGTCCGGGCTTTTGTGCGCAAGAGCGTGGAAAATGGCATCGACATCATCCGCATCTTCGACGCCCTCAATGACCTGCGGAACATCGAAGTGGCGGTGGACGAGGCCATCAAGGCCGGCGCCCATGTCCAGGGCACCCTGTGCTACACCACCAGCCCCATCCACACCCCGGAAAACTTCGTGAACCTGGCCCGTCAGCTGGAGAAGATGGGCTGCCACAGCATCTGCATCAAGGATATGGCCGGCATCATGTCTCCCAAGGAGGCCTATGACCTGGTCAAGGCGGTGAAGGAAGCCGTCAAGCTGCCCATCGTGGTTCACACCCACTGCACCACCGGCCTGGGCCCCATGACCTATCTGAAGGCCATCGAAGCCGGCGCTACCACCATCGACTGCGCCATCGCCTGCATGTCCGGCGGCACTTCTCAGCCCCCCACAGAGTCCATGAACTACACCCTCAAGCAGTTTGGCTATGACGCCGGCCTGAATGAGGATGTGCTGAAAGAGATCAACGACTTCTTCCGCCCCATCCGGGACAAGGCTCTGGAAACCGGCCTGCTCAACCCGGTGGTCATGGGCACCGATCCCGACTCCCTGACCTATCAGGTGCCCGGCGGCATGCTGTCCAACCTGATCGCTCAGCTGAAGGCTCAGAACGCTCTGGACCGTCTCCAGGAGGTTCTGGAAGAAACCCCCAGAGTCCGTGCTGACCTGGGTTATCCGCCCCTGGTCACCCCCTCCAGCCAGATGGTGGGCGTGCAGGCGGCCAACAATGTGCTCTCCGGCCAGCGGTATAAGAACATCACCAAAGAGATCAAGGCCTACATCCGCGGCGAATACGGCAGAGCTCCCGGCGAACTGAACGCCGAGCTGGTCAAGAAGGTGCTGGGGGATGAAAAGCCCCTGGAGTGCCGCTTTGCCGACACCCTGGAGCCCGGCTTTGAAAAGGCCAAGAAGGAGATCGGTGACCTGGCCCGCAGCGATGAGGATGTGCTGTCCTATGTGGCCTTCCCCCAGATCGCCGAGAAGTTCTTCAAAGAGCGCGAGGAGCGGGAACACAACACCGTCTCCTATCAGATCCGCAAAGTGGACTAAGGAGGCAGCGGTATGACAAACATCGTTTTGGCCATCACGGAAATGTCGGTGGGCGAAGCTCTGGTCACCGCTGGTCTGGGCATTGTAGTGGTTATGGCTGTTCTGGCCCTTCTGGCCGTGATCATCGCCATCATGTCCAAGATCGTGGCCCGCATTTCCCAGGAGGACAACGCCCCCGCCAAGGCAGAGCCTGCGGCCCCCGCCCCGGCTCCCAAGCCCCAGGAGCCCCCCAAGCCCCAGGGCAAACCCATCCCCGTTACGCAGTCCCGCGGGGAATGTGACCTGACCACTGTGGACGACAAAGACGCTGCCATGATCAGGGCCATCGTAGCCGACCAGAGGGGCGAGCCGCTGAACACCCTGCGGTTCATCTCCATCCGGCCCATCGACTAAGGGAGGAACAAGAGCAAATGAAATACATCGTCACACTCAACGGCAAGAATTATGAAGTCCTGGTGGAAAAGGGCGAGGCCATTCTGGAAAGCGTCACCGACGCTCCCGTGGTGGTAGCCGCCGCTCCGGCAGCACCCGCTCCGGCACCGGCCGCAGCACCTGCTC